>PYIY01000195.1 GCA_003635195.1 Candidatus Poribacteria bacterium
AGTCTTAATCATACCACATTTTTAGACAAAAATCAAATCTTTTCATAGGACAAAGGTTTGGTCTAATTCACGCGGGCGAACCTGTATCCCCCCGCTAAAGCCTGGGGGTTTTAGGTTCGGAAACGTTGATAATTAAAGACACAGTTTTGGAGAGAAAAGGGGCATCCGTGCCGAAATCGGTATGCACAGACTAACAGTCTATGCTACAGGTGAAAGATATATTCATCACAAATCGTATAAACATGCGTCTAACGCTATCTTATATAGAGCCTTTTTTTTACCACTTTTCGTGCATAAAATGAAAAAAATGTCATAAATTATCCAAAAATCAGGAAAAAATGCTAAATTTTACGAAAGTTTGGACGATGTTATATCATTCAAGCAACCTCTTCAAAAGGCAGCGTCGTATTCTGCTGAAATGAGGTGCTAATATTCTGTGAGTTTATTTTTCTCTGAAACTTGTAAAAAATCAGAACTCCCTTCTTATAATTAACGTGAGCTCGGTATAAACATTTAAGTCCGCTATAAGTGAGAATATCGTGTAAATAATGGTTTGGCAGTAAAGAGAACCCCCTAAATCCCCCTTATCAGGGGGACTTGCAGTCTGTTTTCTGATCCAAAATTCTTAAACTGAGCTCACGTTATAATTAAAAAACACAATTTTTTGACGAAAGGGTGCATACCGTTAAAAGTTTAGGCTTTATTCCAATAGGAGCATTCGGTGATTTGTGCTTAGGGTTTTCTGAATATGAATGGGTTATTATATCAGGCGTTTAAGGTAGGCAAAACGGTCACTTTGATGTGCAAAAATGCTTTTTTCTATTGCGGTGCCATCACAGTTAATCCGCCCTTGATGATCTCAATTGTGGCGGGGGTTTCGCACATCGGTTCGCCATCGGCATATAACAGCATGGGTGTGTCTGTCTCAATTTTTAAAGTACGGGTTTGGTGCATGGATACAGCAGGGTGTCCGACATGGCCGCCCCAGAAAAGCGTCACCAAGAGTCGGAGCACCGTTAGCGAGGAGACAGGACGGATGATGCAGACGTCAAAAAGTCCATCGTCGATGCGTGCGTCTGGGACAATCTGAAACCCGCCGCCGTAGCGACTTGTGATGCCGGTTGCAGCGAGGAGGAGTGGTCCTTCGTGGGTACCAAAGTCGCCTTCAAGACGAACGAAGGGTGGTTCGTAGTAGAAAAGTGTTTCCACGGCTGCATAGGCGTAGGAGGCAGTGCCTGCAAATAGGGGTGTGCCTTTCGAGGCGCGGCGGCTGACTTCTGTATCGTAGCCGCAAGTCGCAATGGTGGTAAAGTAGTTGTCAGTTGTTGGTTGTTGGTTATCAGTTAAAGATGGCTCTGGTTCAACAGCCTCATCTGTTCCCTGACGGCTATTCTCGTTGGCGGCTGATGGCTGATCGCTATTCTGATAGCAACGTCCCAAATCTACACGGATAGGGGTGCCAGATAAGAGGGTTGCGATCGCCGCTTCAGGTTTCAGTGGGATCCCAACCGCTGCGGCAAAGTCGTTGCCGCGACCGCACGGGAGAACTCCCAAGGTTACATCTGGAACCATAGCGATGCCGTTGACGACTTCGTGGAGTGTGCCATCACCGCCGCAAGCAATTACGTGTCGCGTGCCATCAGCAACGACTTCTTGTGCGAAACGTTTTGCATCGCCGGATGCCGAAGTCAACATGAGCTGCCCCTGTTGTCCGGATTCGGTAAGGGCAGTGTGTGCTTGTTCAGCAACGCTTTTTGCCTTACCTTTACCGGAAATTGGATTTGCGAGAATAATAAAGTCGTTCATTGGAATGGTTGTCGGTTATCAGTTGTTGGTTGTCGGTGCAGGTCTACTATTCATTCTGACATTTTTTAGTAAAGCGGTTAACATTTTTTTCACGCGAATAGTTGTCAGTACTCAATTAAGAGGACTCTTGTAACTGATAACTGATAACCGAAAGATTTTCCGCAGAAAAATCGTACTGACAACTACTTAATCACTGCGATTTTGCCTATCTTTTTTTGCGTATCAAATTCAAGGGTGTAGATATAGATACCGGTGGACACATCTGCGGTGTTATTACTTGTCAGCCACCACTTCTTTTCGTTGTGATCCTGCTCGGTTACGTCTAACGTTTCGAGCAATTCGCCTTTTGCAGTAAAGAGCTGGATGCGTGTGCCAACAGGTATCCTGTCAAAAGTAATCACGCCTTTATCAGCGACGTTGGGTCGCACTGGATTCGGATAAACGCGTACCTGTGTCAAATCGGATACGGCTGTTTCGCGAATACCGCTCGGTATTTCAAGGAATCGCGTAGCACCACGAATAGCGTTTTCATCAATATCCGCCACGTTGGAAACGGAAATTTCATACTGGTCTTCTGTAGCGGTAAGGGACTGCCCAAAATGTTCAAGAAGGCTCTCTGCCTCGAATGCTAAAAGTGCCCGTGTCCCCATCCGGTCGCGGATAGCAGATACTGGATTTACACCATCAATCCGCTTCACCTTCCGCAACACATATCGACTTTCGTCAGCAATGCCGAGGTTCATTCGTCTGTCAAATGTAACAATGACCCAGAAGTTCCCTCGTTTGGCAACTTCGTTAGATGTATCAGCCCGAAACCCAAGTTGTGTTGTGTGCGACTCTCCTCCCGGTTGATGATAGGCAGCACGAATTAATTGGGGTGGCTCCCTTGGCGTGGCGGCAACAGGTTCAGTGCGTGGGGTTTCGGTCCCGCTGGTATCCTTTACAGTGATAGTATACCAATAGGTATTATTTTTGGTCACACGCCTATCCAAGAACCTTGTAACGGTTAGGTTTTCCCTAATTTTCTCAAACATATCATCTGCCGGTGCCTCTTCCTTTTCACCTTGTGCCCGATAGACAGTAAAAGATCGTGTCAACTTCGGCTGTTCTCCAATCGTTTCGTTTTCTTGCTGAGCGTTCCATGTAACCTGTACTGCTTTCTCTGTCAAGGGTTTCGCCTCAACATTCCAAGGTGTGAACCTATTAATGCCATCCGGATCTGTTGCGAAAACAGACTCAAAACGGTAAATTCCGTCTTCAAGGTTAACATAAAATTCGTCAAATCCATTTTGATTGAGTTCAGCAGTGAAGAGCATCGGTGTTTTCTCTATCTTCCTGTGCCACAATGCCTTCAAAGCGGTGCCATCCCACTCTGTTACATAGAGGTTTGGATAGGTCGCAATGATTAGGTTATTGGAGCCATCACGGTCTAAATCTGCGATGGCGAGACTGTTGGCATTGCGTCGGTGCGGTGCGATTGCGAGGGTTGCGTCACGTCCATCTTCTGATAGCATTGTGTAGCCGAAGGGTGTATGCGTAAAGACAAAAAACTTCCAGAGCAGGGGGCCTGACGGGTTATCGGGTAGTGAGAGCAAGCCCCCGACGACAAACTCCGGGCTGCCATCCCCTGTAAGATCACCTGAAGCGAGTTGGGTAATATTTTTCAGTGGCAGTTGCGTTTGCCACTCAAGACGGAAAGTATTATTGGTGGAAATCGCCTCATAAATGAAAAGTTCACCCTCACTATCGCCTGCTATCAATTCTGTGCGTCCATCACCATCAAAATCGTCAATAGCAAAACGTTGTGCGAATACGTTGGAACCGGGGGTTTCATTCAACAATATGTTTTTCTGAATAAGGGTATTTGTTGCGTTGTCGTACTCAAAAATAAGGAGCCGGTCGTTGTTGTTATCTGCGCCGACAATCTCTTTGCGTCCATCGCGATCAAGGTCAGCGATCGTCCCGCCAGAGAGAAACGGTGTTTCCCAGATAATTTGGTGGGGATACCCTCGATTAGTGCTACTTTCAATGAGAAAAGTGCGCGCATCATCCGTTGCAAGTATTTCGAGCAAACCGTCGCTATCTGTGTCATCTACTGCCCATGTAACAAACTCTTTGAGATTAGAGAGATTTTCGACGCTCTCAACGGCATGCGCCAATTCATATCGACCATTTGGCAGGCGTTCATAGATTGCAAAGATAGCAGCCTGCAGCTCAGTATCAACAGCATCCGATGAGAACGGGCTTCCGACGATTTCAGGTTGACCATCCCTGTCAAAGTCAGTCGTTACACTTGCGATATGAAGGGGTGGAATATCAAGTAATTTTTCAGTGAACCCGTTTGGGGACGTATGTCCGCCGACGACATCAATCGTATAAAACGCTCCGCCGTTGTCTTCCCTTGTCTTGAGCTGCGTTGTATTCTCTGACTCAAGAAAAAATTGATAAGCCCCAGTGTCGAAACCCAAGGAGAGGGAATGCTCTACGCCGAGATCTGTGGTGGTAATAGGTGCGAAGGGTGCGAGGCTCCCCTTACGTCGGTAATAGAGGATATTACGGGTGACATCATCGGTTGCCCAAGTGAAAAGGGTAAGACTCCGGTCGCCGTAAAGCGTTTCTGTTGCAGTAAGGGAGATAACTTGAGGTGGTGTCCGGTCAACGCTCAAGACGACCTGATCGTGTGTTTGGTGTCCGTCTGTGGCGGTTGCTGTTAGACGGACAGTGTAGATCCCCTCTGGAACGGTTGTGGTATCCCAAACAGCCAACGTTTCGCCGATTTTTTGTGTGGTTGCTGGTTGGGTGAAAGGCGTGAATTCAGCGGGAACTGTAGATTCACCATAACTCAGCTGCCACGATTGAAACTTATAACCGCCTGTGTTGCCGACGAAGGTAATTGCATCTGCGCCGCCGCTATTGGTTTCAGGGGCAAGGATGCGTGCCTGTAATGCGCCGCTTGCGAAGAGTGCGCGTTCAGCGTTGACAGTGCCTGCCCCGACAAATTTCTCGTCTAATTCATCACTATCTTCTTGATGGACTGGGTCGGCGGTGTTAATAAGTATGTGCCGAATTTCTTCATGTGTGAGTGTAGGTCGTTTTGCGCGTAGCAACGCTGCGACACCTGCGACGTGCGGGGATGCCATAGATGTGCCGGTGAGAAGCCGATATCGGTTATCAATCTGCGTGCTGAGAATTACGTTGCCGGGGGCACCGATATCAATGGAGGCACCGAAATTGGATTGATAAAACCGCTGCTGATGCTGCTCGGTAGATGCGACAGCGATGACTTTCCTGTAGGCGGCCGGAAAGATAGCAGCAGGTTTTTGAGAATTGCCAGCAGCGGCAACCAAAACAGCACCGTGCGCATAAGCGTAATCAATTGCATCCTGGATAACAAAAGAACGGCGCTCGCTCCCCCAACTCATGTTAATGACGCTTGCGCCGTTGTCGGCTGCGTAGACAATCGCCGATGCGGAATCATCGTCTTGCATGCGCGAACTCCCACCCAGCGAGAGTCCTGCACGTATCGCCATGAGTGGACATTGCCACGCGACCCCGGCGATTCCAATCCCATTATCCGGCATGGCTCCCGCAATACCAGCAACATGTGTGCCGTGTCCGCTTTCATCAATAGGTTCGTTATCGCCTTCGAGATAATCGCCTTCTGCCTGTAGATTGGGGGCATCGGTAAAATCCCACCCATAGACATCGTCAGTGTAACCGTTGCCATCGTCATCGAGTCCATTTTCTGGGATCTCGCGGGGATTTATCCACGCTTTAGGTGCCAAATCCTCATGTCTATAATCAATACCAGAATCGATGATAGCGATCACGACCCTCCGGTTCCCTTTTTCGACTGCCCAGGCTTGCGGTAATTTCATCAGTGGCAGACTCCACTGTTCAGGGTATTTCGGATCATTCGGGATGATCGGGTCCGCGAGCGTCGGACGTAGATAGTTATATTCGACTGCCTCAATGAGCGGGTTCTGTTGGTATGCAGCTTTGAGTGCTTCAAGTGATGCGTCAGGAGCAAATCGTAAAAGGTAGATACGCTTTAAATTCGGATTGAGCGATGGGTGCGCGAGATATGGAAATAGCGGGTGCAGCGATTCTACATTGTGTTTTGTGTGCAGGAGGGAGATAGGTGCGTTTGCATGTAACCGTTCAACGTCCGCTGCTGCCTCTGGTGTCAAACGGATTAGCAGTTCACCGGGGGTGATATGCGAACGGATATCCACCAAAGGTGGATCCTCTGCTTTAATCAACGAGAATTCAGAGCAGATTACAATTAGAAGTAAGATGCCTATTGGCAAAATGTTAGAGCATTTCATAATGGCTATTGGCTGTCGGAAACCGTCAGTAGTCGGCTATCAGAAAGCGAGTTTGTAATATCCAAGCGAGACGCGCGTGCCAAATACCGACGGTTGACCGGATCAGGATTTGCAGGATGATGTATTCTTTTCGTCAACTCCCCAGACCAAAATTGGGGTTTGTAACAAACATGAAAACAACGTATACATTGGCGTTAGCAAGTTGAATTATTTTAGCATATCATTGAAGAAAAAAGTAGCAAAAGTGGCATTAGGTCGGCACCCTTCAGAAGTCTCGATTCGGAGAGTGCTTCTACAAGAAAGCGTCCTATATGCCTTTTATAGTAAAGTTTAGAATTAATTGGGCACTCTCAAACAGTCTGAATCCCTATAACAGGCATTCAGACTGGAAACCCAAACTAAAAGTTTATGCTACGAATGTGTCTATTTATTTTCAGGTTTTACTATAGTTTCACAGAGATGATGGTGAATAAAAGCAAGAGCCTTGCCATCAGCGAGTGGTTGATGACAAGGCTCCTGTTATGTCTATCTAAGGGTCAGATTATTCTTTTTCTCCAAAGGGCTGGAGTTGTCCATCTTTCACGATATGTACAACCCGTTCTCTAACCCGATCATACATGGCCTCTCCGTTGGGGTCGAAAGAGAATTTACCTAAAATGGTGTCGAGATCCATTGTCATCGCCAAGGCATCTCGGATATCGGCTGCGTCTGTCGATGGTGCCTTCATAATCGCGTTAGCGAGAATATGGAGGGTCGCATACGCCTGCGCCGCCCACGGTAAAGGTTCAGAACCTTCGTATTTGTCCCGATATTTTTGGACGAACTCTTGGCTTCCCGGTGCGTCAGACCCAGCAGACCATCCAGAAATAGTTATTACACCCTCGGCAGCATCGCCTGCTGCTTGAACCTCTTTTATAGTCAAATCAGGCACAATAAGTGGAACGGAGATACCGACTTCTTTTGCCTGAGCGATAATCTGTACCATCTCTACTGAGAGCGCAGCGACAAAGACTGCGTCAGGTTCCATGTCCATAATATTGGTTAATTGCGTTTTAAAATCGGTATCGTCGGTTTGGAAGGTTTCTTGGGTCAGGACTTTGACACTGCTCGCCTCAAGTGCCTTCACTATTTCCGCGTTGCTACTTGTGGAGTAGGTATCCGCGGCATCATATATCGTTGCCACTTTTGTATAGTCGAGTTCCTCCTGTGTTATTTCCAAACCGAGTGGATTCAGTATATTTACGGCGAGACCGGCGCGGAAGACAAAATCTCCAATTTCTCCACTTAAACCGGCAGCGGAGGAGATCGGACTAAAAGCGACCACCCCAGCGGCTTGTGCAACTGGAAAAGCTTCTTTAAGATGCGTTGAGATACCAATCCCGACGATAGCAGGTACCTCCGCATTCACCAATGCCTGGACGGCTTCTTTCGCGCCCTCTGCGGTGCTCTTAGCATCCTCAGTGATAAACGTAATGTTCACATCATCAAGCATATTAAGCTCTTCTCTTGCTAACTCAAGACCTTCTTGCATTGGAATTCCATACGGTTCGGCATATTCCCCCGTCAGAGCTAAAGCGACACCGATGGTAATTCCTTCAGCCATCGTCGGTGGCATTTCAGTATCATCCATCACTGGAGGTGGAGGTATCCTCTCGCAACCGGAAAGTCCTATAACTAAACCAACAATTGCGAATATAAACGCGAATGTTGCAATTTTTCTTAAAATCATGTTGAATCCCCTTTATTCTATAGTAGATCAGGACTTACGCAAATTGAGCGAATATCAGGTATTTAGACGCAAAAAGCGGTAATTTTCACCCTTTAAACCCCCTAAATCCCCCTTATCAGGGGACTTTAAGACGGAATGCGTAAGTCCTATAGATTTTATAATTAACAAAACACTGTTAACCGGCGCGCATCCGAAGCGCGCCTACCACGGAGCGTCCACATATTTTGTCAATCCATTAAAAAATGAAAACTTAGGTAGTATCAATCAAGAAAATGCCACCACCGTTGACCAGATTTGTCATCGTCAGTAAAAACGAGTTTTTGTATAAATCCGTTTCAATACTCCAAAAATCGCTTTGGAGCGAAGCATTACAATACAACCTTCTGGTCTGAAAGACTTAAGCATTGCCTATTATTTCATAGTTGGAAGTTGTTGTCAAGAAAAAATGAGTTTCAGTAGACGAAAATTAGGAAACCAAAATCGCAGATAGTGTGCGGTCTAATCCGCGCTGGTCAGAATATACCGTAAAATATATCTAACACCTCGACAGTTTTTTCATCAATAATTGCAGTCACGAGGTTCCCTCGCCTGTGATTAGAGAATCTGACGATCCACGCGAATCCCTGAAAAGATGGGTATGCGTGAACGCCGATCTGACCTTCTAAAGCGGTTTTGACTCGTACATCTGACTTTGCGATGTGGAGTATTACGTCTGCTCTTCGCGGCGTGGAAACTGCTTGAGTTTCGAGCGAACGCGCTATCTGTTTAGCTTCGCTTACCTCTTTGGGTAATCTTTTCGGGTTCTGCTGTGCGAGGTCCTGGAGCAGTAATGCGTGTTGACGGTATGCGTCTCGGTGTTTTTGATAACCCTTAAGTCCATAGGCGATCAGAATCTTCTCGTATTGCGCTGCACACATTTCTGCTGCATCGGCTTCAAGTTGGAGTACCCTCACATAATCGCCTTTTCGTTCTGCTAATTCCCTCTGTTTCCTGAAAAATGTCGGATAGATGCCAAATTCGTAGAACCGATCAGGGTAGCGCGGGAGCCATGTTGCGATAAATTTTGTTATATTCTCACGCTCGGCATCCAGAGCTGGTTTGGGAGTTCCCAATTTCTGCCAAGCAATTTTGGCACGCTTGCGGTGGTGTTTATATTGCTCCTGAATCTCACGCGTTTCTTTCTTCGCTCGCGCCGCCCATTTTTTGTATCCGCGCTGGCTGTAGTAGTCATGGGCAATTTTGTTCATCGGAATGGAGATACGCATAAGACATTCCGCTGCGGCTTCGTGCCAGAGGGCGAGTTCCCCGAAGTCGCCAGACCGCTCATAGCGTTTAATAAAGATGTCCGCAGTCGCTGCGCCTTCACGGATTGCTACACACGGATGCGCAATTAGAAAGAAAAGTGGAAAAAGGCATAAGGCACGAATCAAGCGTTGTTCCCCATAAGGTTGAGCACTTTCAGGTGGACGGCACACGGCGCGTGCCTCCTACTGTAGCATAAAGCGAACGGACCCGGAAAATGTTTCATTGGGTGCGAGTACAATCACGCCTGCAGGTATCCCGCGCGCCTCAAGGTTAATAGCATCAGTTGGACAGGTGTAAGGTTCAAAACAGATGGCATCTCTATCCGGGGGTGTATAGACAACCAGTTCCCTGAACTGTGCATCCGATTCCATCACCATACCGTATCCGGTATCCTTATTCTCAATGCGGCATCGACTTACGCCATCAACTAATTGAACATCTGTAAAGACATGATCGAGTTTCAGTTTTGCGAACGGTTGTCCACTCCGCAGATCCAGCGTACCGCTAACATCACGCTGCTTTCCCGTTGGTACAAGGACTGCATCAAGTTCCCAATACTTGGCGGCAGGGACGGTAATCACTGCTTGGGGTGCATCCGCTTCAGTGCCGAGGTCTACGCTGAAATATGGGTGGATACCGAAGCCCATCGGCATATTTCGGTTGCCCGTATTTTTGATGGAAACCTCCATCGTTAACACGGCATCTTTGAGGGTATAGGTAATTTCAATTTTAAAAGGGAACGGATATTGGCGGGCGATTTCGGGAAAATCTTGAGAATTAAGCGAGCACACCAGTGTCGCTCCGTTTTCATCAGCGGTATGGCTTTCAACCTGATACGGCTGATTCAACAGTAACCCGTGGATAGTGGTCGGGGATTCGGGTGGTTTGTCAAATTGATAGGTTTTTTCTTCAAATTGCCACGTGCCGTTTCGAATTCGGTTGGGGAACGGAAACAGAATGGGATTGCCGTAAGCGGTCGGGCGTTCTTCCAGTGTAGCAAGGTCCGGCGGTGCGTCTATCAAGTTCAACCAAGTGTCCCCGTCTGCTACTCTAAATGCGTAGCAGTTATTGCCGAGTGCAGGCACGATCTCAGCGACTGCTTTTCCATCTTGCTGGACGTAATAAACTTGAAAACCGTCAACCGTTTTTGCTGCTACCGAATATGTTGTATTCGCCATTGTTTTTCCTCCGTCTGCCTTTGCAAGTATCGTTGAAAATAGCAAAAGGACACAACCGATTCCTATGCAGAGCCTTTGCCCCCAAGTGCTTATAGATTGATACAGAAAAAAAAAAGTGGATTTCCATTGTCTACCCTCTATTATGTTTTAGCGCACCAATGAATACCACGTTGCATGACTTCTCGGAAGTTTGGATTAGAAAAAGTTACATCGTCGTGCCCACTCTGGAAGCAGAAGATACGGGATTTTCCATATTCACGCGCCCAACCGAGGACATCCATACTGTTCGGATGATCGACTGTTAGCAGAATTGAGCTATCATCACCTGCAGATTTCATGGTATAGGTTTCGTCACCCATCTCCCATTCGGTAAGTCCAGAGGTAATTGGATGGTTGGCATCAGCGATTTGCACTTGGAGCGTTTGCCGTGGATAGTATCCGAATTCGCCGCGATCGTCCACCCCGCACATTTCAGAATAGGCCTCCCATTCTGGAAACGCCAAGATGGCATGATGTAGAATTAATATACCCTGTCCACGTTCTGTTAAACCGAGAATAGCCTGTGCTTGTGCCTCTGTTGGATAGGGACGGTGAAAGTTGTAAAAGACGACAGTGTCGTAGTGTTTCTGGTTAGGGTCATCTACAAAAATATCCAGATCTTCTCGGACAAATTGGATACCTTCCATACTTTCAAAAACTGCGTCAAACTGTTTTTCCTGAAATCCGTGTTCGCCGGTTACAACTACAATGCGCATATTTTTTCTCCTGGAATTTTGGTTTCAGCACACGGCGTGTGCCTACTACTTTGCGGATTTAATCCGTAATTGCCTGATAGGTTAGCACCCGGAATTGGGCGTGGAATGGCGAATCGCCAATCAACTGCGTCATCAGAATGCCGATTAGGTCCTCCACTGGATCAATCCAAAACGTCGTACTTGCCAACCCACCCCAACTGTAAGTCCCTTCGGAACCGGGCGCGTGGGTGTCAGCGACATTTGTAACGACAGCGAACCCAAGTCCGAAACCGCATCCTGTTCTTTCAAGGGGTTGCCAATCGTCAGAGATATGATTCATCTGAATGAGTTCGACGGTTTTACTTCCGAGCAGGCGTACGCCATCAAGTTCGCCATCGTTGAGCAGCATCTGGCAGAAGCGGAGATAATCCGCGGCGGTCGATTGTAAACCTGCGCCACCAGAGTGGAAGAAACTCAAAGGTCCGCTCGAAACAGGGGCATTCTCAATTACTTGAATACCACCGTCTTCCGTAGGTTCATATAACGTTGCATATCGGTCAGCCTTTTCGTCCGGCACTGAGAAAGTGGTATCATGCATACCTAATGGATTTAAGATTCGGGTCTTCAAAAATTCGTCAAACGGCATACCAGAAACGACTTCTACGAGGTAGCCGAGTACATCGGTGGACATACCGTAGTTCCACGCATCACCCGGATGGTGAAGGAGCGGGATATTTCCGAGTTCTTGCGCCATGTGTGCGAGGTCGCCGCCGTAGAAATCCGCTGCTCTATATCGCTCATTAATCGGGTGATCCCAGTCTCCACCGTAGATAAGTCCAGAAGTATGTGTGAGCAGATGTTTTATCGTCATCTCTCGTTCAGTATCAACAGTAGTGCTGCCATCCTCCGTGTAGACCTGCATGTCCTTGAAAGCGGGAATAAACTCGGAGACAGGTGTGCCGAGTTGAAAATGCCCTTCTTCGTAGAGCATCATCACAGCAACGCTGGTAATCGGTTTCGTCATCGAGTAGATGCGGAAGATAGTATCAAATTCTATGGGTTTCGCAGTAGCAACATCCTGTGTGCCGAATTTTTCAAAATGGACGAGTCTACCTTCACGGGCGATCATCGTTAATGCGCATGGAATTTTTCCATCGTCAATCCAGCGTTGCATGACTGGAGCAATGCGTTCCAACCGCGAGGTTGACATACCGACATCTTCAGGCACAGCCCGCGGTAATCCTCCATATACTGTCATCAAAATCTCCTAAGAAGTTATCAGTTATCGGTTGTCAGTTATCAGTTAAAGAGGTTTCTCGTGGCAATAACAGGAAAAGTCCCCGCCCCAATGTCTTAACCGAAAGCCGAAAACTGATAACCATTATTCAGTGAGTGCCTGATAGGTTAGGACTCTAAATTGTTGTTGGAAAGGGTGAGGGTTATTGAGGAGTTGCGTCATGAGCAAGCCGATCAATTCCTCTTGCGGATCAATCCAGAAGGTGGTAGCGGCGGCACCGCCCCAACTGAAATTCCCAACAGAATTCAAGATATTCGGCGGGTTTTTATGCGTAACGACCCTAAAACCGAGTCCAAACCAATCATCGTGATGTGGGTAGCGCATCAGTTCCACGGTTTTCTTGCCCAATATACGGACACCGTCAAGTTCACCGCCGTTGAGCAACATCTGAGAAAAGCGCATGTAATCTGCAGCGGTTGAGACGAGTCCGCCACCACCCGATGGGAAAAAACTGACCTCATCGTTAGCGAGTGGTGCATCTTCTCCTACGCGTTTCATCATCCCCTCTCTTCTGTTATGCCGATATAGTGTTGCGAACCTGTTCACCTTCTCCGGCGGTACTGAAAATGCAGTATCCACCATACCAAGCGGTTTAAAGAGACGGGTTTGGAGGAATTCTTCAAACGGCATACCAGAGACGACCTCCACGAGATAACCGAGCACATCAACGGAAACCCCATAGGTCCACCTTTCACCGGGTTCGTGAACGAGCGGTATATCGCCGAGTTTCTTCACCATGTCCGCCAACGTCGTGCCGCGTTCAAAAATTTTCGCCTCTTTATAGCGTTCATCAACAGGTTTATTGCCCCAGCCGTAAGTTAATCCCGCGGTATGCATGAGGAGGTGTTTGATCGTTATCTCCTTTTTGGCATCCAAGATTTCCGTCTGATCCGCGTTGTAGACCTTCATATTTTTAAATTCAGGGATAAATCTGGAGACTGGCGTGCCGAGTTGAAAGTGTCCCTCCTCATAAAGCATCATCACAGCGACACTGGTAATCGGTTTTGACATGGAGTAGATACGAAAGATCGTATCGGATTCAATGGGTTTGTTGTTCTCGACATCTCGCATGCCGATGGTTTCAAAATGGACAATCTTCCCGCGTCGCGCCACGACTGTTAGGAATCCGGAGACCTCTCCTGAGTTGACGTAACCTTGCAGGAAAGAGCGGATGCGTTTCAGGCGTTTGGTAGAAACACCGACCTGCTCTGGTATTGTCGTAGGGAGTCCGTGTGTCAAAGAGGCGTTAACATTTTTCAGAGTTGTTGTCTGAATATCTTGTTTAGGGGCAAAGTTAACTGTTCCGCACGCGAGTATCGTGACGCAAAAAAGTAGTAAGTATACAGACGTAAATTTTTTCAATCTATGCTCCTTATCGTTATTCGGATAGTGCCTGATAGGTTAGTTTCTTAAATTGATCGTGGGAAGAGGAGACATCACTGATCTGCGTCATGAGCAGACCGATCAATTCCTTTTCGGGATCAATCCAGAAGATGGTCCCGGCGGCACCGCCCCAACTGTAGCTTCCTGTTGATTCCGGCGTGCCTTTTGGTTCTTTATCGTCGGTTGACACCTTCTTATCGGTAACAATAGCGAAACCGAGTCCGAACCAGGTATCGTGATGTGGGGAGCGCATCAGTTCAACCGTTTTTTTCTTTAATATGCGGACACCGTTGAGTTCGCCACCATTGAGCAACATCTGACAAAACCGCATGTAGTCTGGCGCCGTTGAGACGAGTTTACCACCACCTCCTGGAAAGAAACGGACTTCACCGTTCTTGAGGGGTGGATCTTTCTCAACACGTTCCAACCTCATTTTTCGGTCTTTATCACCTTCGACCCGCTTTTCTTTAGCACCGGCCGTCTTTTTTTCTTTCTCTTTATCACCCTTCATCCGCCCTTCTTTGTGAAGTTGATACAGTGCGGCGAACCTGTCCAACTTCTCTAAAGGCACTGAAAATGCGGTATCCACCATACCGAGCGGTTTAAAGAGACGGGTTTGGAGGAATTCTTCAAACGGCATCTCGGAAACCACCTCTACGAGGTAGCCGAGTACATCGGTAGATAACCCATAGGTCCACCTTTCACCCGGTTCGTGAACGAGCGGAATAGCAGTAAGTTTTTTTGCCATATCCGCCAACGTTGCGCCGCGTTTAAAAATTTTCGCCTCCCGATAGCGTTTATCGACCGGTTCGCTGCCCCAGCCATAAGTTAACCCTGCGGTATGCGTGAGAAGGTGTTTGATCGTTACCTCTTTCTTTGCGTCCAAGATTTCCGTCTGGTCGGCGTTGTAGACCTTCATGTTTTTAAATTCAGGGATAAACTCGGACACGGGTGTATCGAGCTGAAAATGTCCCTCCTCATAGAGCATCATGACTGCGACACTGGTAATCGGTTTGGACATGGAGTGGATACGAAACAGTGTGTCTGCTTCCATGGGCTTTTTGTTTTCAACATCCCGCATGCCGATGGTTTCAAAATGAACGATTTTGCCGCGTCTCGCCACGACCGTTAGGAACCCTGCTATACGTCCGTGATCAACATAGCCTTGCATCACAGGACGGATGCGTTCAAGGCGTTCGGTGGAAACGCCTACCTCCTCTGGCACAACCATGGGAAGTCCTTGTCCGGATGCAAGTGTCGTGACGAAAAACAGCAGTAATGACGCACACGTTAATATTTTCAATGCCCTCTCCTTTAATGGTTATCAGTTGTCGGTTGTTGGTTAACGGTTAAGAGTCCTTTCTGGCAGTGATACAATCTATAACCTACACAAGAACCCTCTTAACCGAAAACCGAAAGGATTTTTTGGATGAAGATTAATTTTTTAATTCGGTAATTTCTTGGCGAAGCCCGGTGGGGTTAGGAAACCGCACCTCCCGGGCCTGGGGAATGTAGAATTACCGATTTATTTTTTTAAACCTCATGGAAAAAATCCGTACTGAAAACCAGTAACTATAAATTATTGTACGACCTTAAGGTATCCCCAACGGGTTGCGAGTTTGCCGCCGGGTTCAACGTTGAGGATTTGTGCTAAGCCGACATCCATCGCTTCTTGAATTTCCGCTTCGGTTCGTTCAACATTGGAGATGCGTATCTCTTCAATGATACCTTTTAATCCGTTTGCGTTATCAAGGTTGGGTACCCCGATTGTAATTGGATCGCCACTTTGAAACGTCTCCGCATTGGGTGCCTCGGTCTCTAATTCACCATCAACGTAAACGCGTCCCATCTTGCCATCATAGGTAAAGGCAAGATGGTGCCACTTGTTGTCGGTGATGTCGGTTTTGCCATTTATATTGAAGGCGCATCCACCGTTTGCCCCGATCTGTGCGTGCAAAACGCTCTGATCTACATGAACCCAGATGCCGTAGTTTCGATTGGTACATCCTGCCTGCTGTTTGCAGACCATGCCCTGCCATTTACCTGTGCTCTCCTTTACCTTAACCCATGCTTCAATACTGAGTGTTTCCAATTCCAGTTTTTTGGTAGAATCGACGACGATGTAGCCGCCAGCATCACCGGGGAACTCCAATCCTGTCCCGAACTTCGCTTTTACCCACTTGGGGCTTCCAGCGAATTTGCCATCGTGTCCATTTCCCGAAGCGTCTTTCACGATCTTTCCAGCACCTTCCTCAAAAAGCCAGACAGCGACTGTATTTTTATCAACCGCTGCATCGGCAAATCCACCGCCGAACAGGAGTGAAACCGCGAGTATAACCGAGATCCCGATGAGACTATAGAAGAATTTCGCATCAGTGATGTGCATAATCATTCCCCCTTTTACTCAGGTATTTTATCAGAAAGAGAATTTTTAAGTCAAGGGATTTGAGGTTAGCAGCAGGGTGGTGTAGTTACAAAGTGCGCCTATCGGTAGCTGTCTGTCTCTCTTTACGTTTCACCATAAATGACCCCACCTAAGCGAGAAAAATGTTGACACGGGATTTCGTATGGCATATAATTTCGCAAGTCCTGTTAGACGCGTTGATGCGCGAATCGTGATTTGGACAGACACATAAGGAGGCTTTTACATGGCAGAACGAATTAAGATGGGCTTAGTCGGATGCGGCGGTATGTCCGGTGCCCACATGGGTGGATACCGTGAGTTATGGTCGAAAGATGTCCGAGACTTTGACATTGTCGCTGCGTGTGATATAGATAAAGGCAGGGCAGAGAATCGAGCGAATGAGGCACACGAGTTCCAAGGCGGTACAAAGCCTGCTGTTTATACGGAACTTGAGGAGATGCTTGATAAGCATCCGGATTTAGAGTGCGTTGATATATGTGCACTTCATAGTGCACACCATGTGCTTGCTGTCCCTGCCTTGGAAGCGGGTAAACACGTCATCATAGAAAAGCCGTTTGGTATTACGATGCGTGCATGCAAACTGATGATGGAAGCAGCAGACAAAAACGATAAGATTATTTCTGTGGCAGAAAACTATCGGTTGAGCCGTATGGAACGTACGCGTAGTTGGGTAATTGCGCAAGGACGTGTCGGTGAACCGCGTATGTTCTTTTGGATTGAGGTCGGCGAGGCATTAGGCAAATGGGGTTGGCGCAACTTCAAGATGGATGCCGGCGGCGGTTGGGCATTAGATGGTGGCGTACATTTCACGGATCTAATGCGCTACATTCTCGGTTTGGAAGCCGAGGAGGTTTACGCGATCAACAAGGCGTATGAACCTTACCGTTACGATAACGCTGCTGAGCGTGAAGGCGGTTATTCAGTTGATGTCGAAGATGCGATGATTGCGACAATCAAGTTTGAACAAGGCGTTACCGCACAGTGGACCTGGGTAGGCTCTGCGCCTGCACACGGTTTTGGACAGAAAGTGATCTACGGCAGTGAAGGCGCTCTTGATTGGGGTAGAGGTTTGGTACCACGCGGCGGTGAATCTATTTCTAATGACGATTTACAGAAAGAATTCACGGAGAGCCTCAGTGATGATGAACGTGAATATTTCTTCCCTGCGGGAATCGGTAATACGGTTGCCATTGAGCTGAAATACTTCGCCGATGCGATTCGGAGCGGCGGCAAACCGGAGGTGGACGCTGTTGAAGGAATGCGGTCTGAAGCGATCTGTATGGCGGCTTATGAATCCGGCTGGTTTGGTCGTCCCGTGACAATCGCCGAGATTGAAAACTGCGAACTCGAAGGCTATCAGAAAGAGATTAATGATAAACTCGGGATTGGTGTGTAGATATAACTTCTACGATTGGATATTCGTTTTCTATGGGATTGGAAGGTTGGAAGACTGGAAAATCTTCCATCCCCGTAATTGGTTGAAACTATGGAGCGATTGAAAGGGAAGGTTGCGATTGTCACGGGTGCCGGTAAAAAAGGTGAAGTTGATGGGACCGGCTATGCGACATCCATGCTTTTCGCGAGAGAAGGTGCGAAAGTACTTTTGGCGGACATCTCACCTGAGAACGCCAACGCCACGCTTGCCGAGATTGAGGCAGAAGGCGGTGAAGCCTCGGTGTTCATCGGCGATTTGTCTACAGAAGAAGCCTGTGCTGGCATGGTGAACGCTGCTGTTGAACGCTTTGGTAAAGTGAATGTCCTTTTTAATAATGTCGGACTCGGTGGCTCTGGGATGGTCACGGAGGTAGACGAGGCGAAATGGGACAGAGTGATGGATGTCAACCTCAAGAGCATGATTATGGCGTGTAAGCATGCTGTGCCTCAGATGGCTGAGGCGGGGGGTGGTTCTATTATTAATGTCTCGTCGATTGATGCGTTGCGCGCTGGTTGGGTTCGGAATGTGCCTTATGCCGCAGCGAAAGGTGGGATGATTTCGACGACGAAGGTGATGGCGGTTCATCACGGGCGCGATAACATTCGAGTGAATTGTATCGCGCCCGGGCATCTTTATGCCTCGTTCCCTGCACCGTATCTGAGTGAAGCGGAACGGGAACGCCGTCGCCTCATTGGCCCGCTCGGCACAGAGGGAACCGCATGGGACGTGGCGTGGGCGACAGTTTTTCTTGCCAGCGACGAATCGAAATGGATTTCTGGAGTCGTTATTCCGATTGATGCAGGCTTACTGGCAGCAACGCCGCTTGCTGTTGTGCATCAATTGGACGAATAATAGGCAGTGGGCGACATAGAGATTCAATTGGTAGATAATGACATTATTGCGAGTTCCACAAGTAGTTTATGTTGAATTTTACTGGATCCTCAGCAGCGACTACTCCTTCCATTCGCACTTTTAAATCTAAAAGCTCTGCGGATTGCGTTGGATAGAAGAACTGAACACCCACTTCGTTATCGGGACCAATGAATTGTGCAAAACCGGTTATATCATCATCTGTTATCTGTCTTCCATTTATCGTAACTGTTACGCCGCTCTCGCTAAGTGTCGGTGGATTTTGGGCTATTGTTCCCTCTGGGTAGTATACCCAGATAATCCATCCGTGTCCATCATTAGTATCATCTGGATTATTGCTGTTATCGCCGTTGTTATCACCATTGGTATTATCTGGATTATCGCCATTGGGTGAACCGCCGTTATTGTTGCCGTTGTTCCCACCGTTGCCGTTATTACCGTTGTTCCCACCGTTATTATTGCCGTTGTTCCCACCGTTGCCGTTATTACCGTTGTTTCCACCATTATTATTGCCGTTGTTCCCACCGTTGCCGTTATTACCGTTGTTTCCACCGTTATTATTGCCGTTGTTGCCGTTATTACCCGCATTGCCGTCATTATTGTTATTTCCACCCTGTCCGTTAGGCGTTGATGGGTCTCCTGTCGTATCCGTCGGTGTCTGTGGGATCGGGACTCTTTCTGCGCGTACAACAGGTTTCCCTTCATGATAGAAGATATACAGCTGCCGCTCCGGATAGAGGTAGATAGCCGGTCCGTTGGTGGTATCTGCGCCTGTTGCGAGTGTAAGTTTTAGGCAGGTTGAATCAAGATCATCCTGAAAGCAGACAGCATTTCCATCGGTTGAGACAAGATAGCGATCCACTTCATGAACAGTCAACGTTGAACCTGTATAAGGCATATCGGAGCATCCAGTGATAGCAAAAAGGATCACGAGGGTTCCGGTGATGAATTTCGCGGGTGTAGGTTTAAATTTTTTCGGGTTCCGGGAATTCATTTGTGATGTTTTTCTCACGATGCTACTCCTGTTCCATCGAAGTTTATACTATTGCTGCATAAAGTTTGAATTTGAAGGTATCTGCGAAGGTCGAGCGAGAAAACCTTGAAGAAATCCGCAGAATAGTTGTCAGTTGCCAGTTTTAGAAGTTTCCAGTTACCAGTTGCCAGTTACCAGAAAGAGAGTCTCGAACTATCAAAAACTTTTTTAGCTGGTTACTGGTCACTGGGTACTGGCGACTGCTACACTGGATGCTGTTAACTTCAAAAGCAAAAACACCCTTATCAAAGCCCGCCAAGCAAATACCCCAAGCAAAATCCTTTACTGTATCGGTTGTAAGCGGAGGATATTTTGGGTATTGTCAGCTTCTACGCTGTCTCCGTTGACATGGAAGGTTGCTATATTGGCAGGTACGACTCCGTCTACCTGAATTGTTATTTCTGGAGTTTGCGTTTTGACGGAAAATCGAACGCCGCGTCTACCGTCGTTTTTGTTAATTTGGGTGAATTCGGTGATCTCCAGATCGCGTTGCCTATTGGTTGGGATTGTCTTTCCTTCGGCGATTCTGATGCCGAGTCCGCTGGTTTCGGGTGTGTTACCGCGGTTCGCTTCACGGAATTTGCTTGGATAATATACCTCAATGCTCCAACCTTCGGGTATATAGTTGGTATCACCACCGTTCAGATCGACATTTGATGGCAGTTCGGCTTTGCCTGCCTCTACCAATTCCTGTACAATCTGGCTGGTATCCATGAGTCGTTTTGCTTCCAGTATGGTTCGCCCTTGATAATTAAAGACATAGGCGATGTTTGTTGGATGAACGTGGACAGTCGGTGTATAGTCTATACTCGTCGGGTCGATTTCTGTTTTATCCAACAAAAGTTTTACACAGATTGCGTCGAATCCATCTTCCAAGCAGACGGTATCTTGTTCTATTGTGTTAAGATACTGGTCCAGGTCGCCGGAGGTTACTACGGGTCCTGAATAAGGGATGTCGGTGCAGCCTGCTATGCTGGTAAGTATAATGAGCAGGCTGCTGGTTAAAAAGGTTATGTTGCTAATTTTTATTTTTATTTTTTTCATGATGTTGCTCCTTTATTGGCATCGCAGCGCGAATTAGCCGATCTCAGTAGCGTCGGCTATCCTCAGGGTTTATATGATATCTCTAAGGTGCCTAAATTAGAATGAAACCCAAACGCTATAAATAAACGATGAGTACCGATGTTAGGTTTCACGAAGTTGGTTTTTCACTTCTGATGTGCTATAATTACGGCAAGTTATTACCTATTGAAAAGGTAAGGGCATTAGATCCAGATGTTAGAAAATGAGGCGAGAAGGAAAATCGAAATTGAATAAGTTGTGTTTGGTCAAACACATTTTCAAGTGATTTCAAAGGAGGACAAATCGTGAAGGATTATGGATTCTATCAACATAGATTGGGTTTTGTTCTGATATGTATCTGTGTTTTAGGTCTACTTGTATTGGGTATACAAGGTTGCCGCAGTGGCTCAGCACAAGACCTTGTACAGACGCAATCCACTTTTGAGTTTCAATCCAAAGATGATTTACAACGCGAACTTGAGAGTCTATATGCCAGTGTTAAACAAACTCGAATCCTTACATCGGAAATAAAAGGGCAATATGCACAGATACAATTGGAAATTCTCAGAGAGATCAGGTTGTTGCGATTTGGCGAGTTAGTCGTCAGTGAATAGACTTGACATCACCGTAAGTGAGTTTTACAGATTTCCGAAGGGTTTTATAGTAAAGTTTAGAATTAATAAGGACACGCCACCCCGGTTCGGTTAGGAAACCGCGAAGAAACACCCCAGCAAAAACCCTACCGGGGGAGGAAAGTGTCTCTTTATTTTTAGGTTTCACTATAATCTCTTAGAACTGTGCGGGGAAGTTGCCGCGGGCGGCATCCATGACTTCGCCTGTAATTTCGTCATGTCCATTGTCTTTGGCGAAACTTTCAATCCCCATCTTCGCCATGGGACGGACGAAAGCAGGGATCCGCTCTAAGCGTTCGAGTGCCTCCGTTGTCCAGATGGGACCCTCCGATTCGGCAGGTTCTGGTTCTTCCTGAAAGGCATCCGAGATAACGCCAGTAAAGGGACATTTGCCGCCTTCAGTAGTCTCGCCTGAACTGGTTTCTGACGAAAACATATCAGGTATGGATTCGCCCTTTGCTGTCTCTAACTGTGAGCGCACGAGCTGCATCGGTTGTGCTGCTTCGTTAGTGCCACCGAGTTTAAGGTCCAAGGATTTCAGCATCTGGGTCTCCGACGGGTTGAGGTACATGGCGATCTCGGTAAAGCAGTCAGGACATTCAAAAAGTGCTGTCACGGAGCCTTGTTCAGGGCGGGTTACGTCTTTAAACTTCATCGCTGTGTCGCAGTCTGTACATAAAAATTTCATATCTCTAACTTTCCTTGCGGTTCGGTCAGGACGGGTTTGGAACTTGAAGTGCCCTTCCGTAGAACTGAAGAAACACCCAAGCAATACGCAGAAATACCCAAGCAAAAACACCCTTCCATTTCGTTTCAGGCTATGCGCTCCTTCAACCCAAATTGTGCTACATACTAAAAAAGTTTTGGATTTTTTTAGCTACTTGCCCGAGTGCCTGACTTGCGGGAGTATCTGGGCATTCGTCAATATAAAGGGTTCCATTGTCATTGCAACGTGCAAGTCTCGGATCAAAGGGGATGCTGCCGAGCAGGGTCTGCTGGAATGCCTTATCAGGGGTTTCGTTTGCGGAAAAGAGCGGTTCCTCTTCACCACAATGTTGACATACATGGTAAGCCATATTCTCGACGACACCGATGATCGGAACCTTCAAGACATCTCTCGCCATGGTCATTGATTTTTTGACGATCAATTGCGAGACTTCAGAAGGGATTGTTACAACGACGACACCCCCAAGATTTGGGATAAGCTCTGCTACATTTGGAAGCCGATCGGTTCCGGGTGGCAGATCTAACAAGAGGTAATCCAAGTTGCCCCATTCGGTATCGGCGATAAACTCTCGGAGTGCGCCGACCTCCATCGTGCTGCGCCATGTGAATGCATCTTTTTGTGAGTGTGCATTCCAGATCACCGGCGCGTCATCTTCAGCTAAGAGTAGATCCATAGAGATCAGTTTGGTGCCGAGTGCGGTAATCGCAGGTTTGACCCCTGTAGGCGTGTATTCCAGTGTAGCATCACGGACACCCATCATTTTTGCGAGCGTCGGTCCATTAATATCAGCGTCAACGACTCCGACAGTGTTCCCCTTCAGCGTGAGTGCAGTGGCAAGGTTCGCAGTGAGCGCGCTTTTGCCGACACCGCCCTTCCCACTCATAATAGCCACAGTGTGTTTTACTGAGGTGAGCCGTTGTTGGATCCGGTTCACTTGTGCTGTGACTTGCCCGATAATGTTGGAACCGGCATCGCTCGGCAAATCGTTGTACGTTTTCATTCTTCTCCACCGATGGCATAGAGTGCCTGATAACTACGGAGATAAAGCGTTCCGTTTGCGATAGCGGGAGACGCAGCGATGACTTCCCCCAGCGAATTGCTGGCGACGATTTCAAACTCGCGTCCTGTTTTTACAACATTGACAATACCGTCCCGAGATGTTAGATAGATGTGTCCATTCGCATAGACAGGTGAGGCACGATGCCGGTGTCGATGCGTTCGCTTGCGATAGAGTTGCTCCCCGGTTTCGGCGTCAAGACATATCAGATCACCTCTCTCTCGACAGAGGTAAACCAAGCCGTTATGAATAACTGGAGAGGGAACATCAGGTGTGCCTTGTGGAAGTTTCCAAAGTTGCCATTTGCTATCAGTGATGTCCCCCTGCGCAGCTGGATCAATGCCGACAACGGGTCCGTTTTTCGCGGAGGGAACAACGATGAGTCCCTCTGTTGCAACAGGAGAAGCGACGAATCGGAGGGAGGGGTTATAACCCGCCTCTGGGTTAAAGCCGCCACATCGCCAGATTTCGCTGCCATCTTCGAGGTTGTGGGCTGTGACATAGTCCGCCCCGTGGACAACAAGGTATTCACGTTCTGCATCGCGATAGAGAATTGGAGAGGTATAAGCCTGTTCACATTCATCGGTCGCATCACTGTCCCGATTATGCTTCCAGATCTCTGTGCCAGTCATCTTGTCGAGTGCTAAGACAACCCATGCGTTGCTGTGGATGAGTTGGAAGTAGAGTCGGTCTTTGTCAAGGAGCGGGGTAGTGGACATGACAAAGTAGAGATTGAAGCTACCATAACGGTCAGCGAGATTGGTGTGCCAGACCTGATTTCCCTCAAAATCGTAGCAGGCGAGGTCGCCGGTTCCGAGGAACGCCCAGACATGTTCGCCATCTGTTACAGGAGAGGGTGCGGCGGAATTACCTTCGCCGCCGCGGACATCTCGGTTGCCATGTCCTAAAGTCTGCTTCCAGAGCTCTTCACCCTCAGTACTGATACACATCAAAACAAGGGCATCGCCTTCAGCCGAAGTCAGGAAAATTTTGTCTTCCCAAATAATAGGGGTAGAGGCGGCTTCACCGGGGAGCGGTAAACGCCATTTGATATTTTCGGTTTGACTCCACTGAATGGGTGCCTTGGTTTCATTGCTAATCCCATCGTTGTGTGTCCCGCGCCACTGTTGCCAATTGTCAGCGAAACTGTTAGTTGTTAGGATAAACGCCACAAGTAAGAACGTTATCGTGTATCTCAAAGTCTGTTTTTGCATAATCCACCTCCGTTTTCAGGGAACCTTGCTACGATTCCGTGCCTATAGTAAGCTTCAACGTTTCTCGTCTGTCCATAAACCTCGATCGGGTCCCTTCCATTGATAAGGTACTATTTTCGACAGATCGCCAATATTATACTCCAGAAATTCACACCCTGCTTCTATAACATACCCTTCGTTTGTGAAAACAGGGAACTCTAATTTGGCGAGAGCATCAAAAGGTTCGATCTCCAGCTGGACATCAAGTTTACCTTCCACTGTCTTGTAAAAAAAATCTGCGGAATGGCTTTCATGTTTCAGGATCATGACAGTACCGGACTGCTGAACCTCGCCATTAGATGCGCAAACCTTCACGCTGACGAGAAGATTACTCGCCGGTGGGGGATCTGAATGCACCTTAAACCATAAACCTTTGTGTGAACCCTCTGCAACGCCCTCATTTGGACCGAGGATTTGAAATGTGACCGTTGGAATATCGCTCATTATTTACCATCCTAAAAAATAGTCGTACCTATACGTCAATACCGAGAATAAGGACCGGGATATCAATATCAGCAACGCCCCGCTGCTCTAAATCGTACACACCCAGTGATAGTAGCGAAAATCGCAACCGCAAAACTGAAAATCAAAACTTATTCTCACATCTATCGCACGCGAAAACTTAATAGTAATGCTCACCATAATTATTACTGCCTGGCGTGCCGGGCAGACAACAAAGAATCACCAAAAGGACTATCCACCCAATAATGGGAATCATGCCCAACAATAAACACCAACCTGATATATTAATATCTTGTAAGCGTTTTGTCGAAACAATGCAACTGATACAAAACCAGACAAGGAGAAAGGAAAGAACCAGAACTATCCAAATATCTACAGGCAAACCAACATGAAGAGCAACCTCCTCGATGAGAAAAAGAAGAACAAAGACAAGCAAGCACATCAGGAGATAGCACAAATATTGTAAACGGTTAATTCGACCTTTAAAGGAAAACAGAAATTCAGATAAAGGCATTGCGTCTTTCTTTGCTATTTTCATTTCTTAAGTCCTCCGCATCGCCTACGCCATTCTTTGCCGTATCTTTCTTGGGATGGCTTTCTTCGCGGTGCCGGAGGCGGCTCCGTGAATGGTTCGCCTCGCGCCTTGGCTTGCTTTCTACGTTGATCCCAATCTTCGATCTCTTTGTAGACCTCATCTTTCGCCTTAGCGATAAGTCGTTCTTCTCTCTTGAGAGTATCTCTGATACGCTGAAACATGCTGTCTATTCCTGATCCGGTTGTTGATAATACTGTCCGAGTACTTCATTGGCAAGGCTTCTGCCATCTTCAATGACGCGTGCTGCGAAATCAAGCGTAACTTGTTCAATGTTGCTCTCTTGCGCCCGCTGTTCAATTCGGGTCTGCGTAATATTCCGCATAAATCCAGCAGGTACTAAATTCAAGCGTTCGATTGCCTCTTCCGTCCATTTCACTGGACTTTCAAAACCTTGAACGGCTTCAGGACTCTGAGAGTCGGAAGTCTGTGTTTGCAAGGTTCTAAGCTCAGGGGCATCCTCACGCACTGCAGCTGCTTCCCCCATGCTGTCGTTGATAATCTCTGTTGCGAAGGCATTGGTGATAGTGCCAATTTTTTGGGCGCGTGCGGATTTTTCGATGCGTGCTTTGACGTTTCGACGCATATAGCCGCGCGGCACCCCGCGCAGTGCCTTTTTCGCCTGTTCCGACCATTGGAGTCGGATGCCATCAAACGTTTCTTCTTCAGCAGCACCGCCTTCGTCTACGGCGATATTCTCCAGAGAATCCTTATCGACCATCTGAAAACGTTCCGGCGGTGAACTACAGACAGGACACTGGACAGGTTGCTGGTTGTGTGCGGCGTAGCCACATTCGCCGCAGATAAATGTTTGGACTGCATCTGATTCCAAGACTTTCTGTTCGGCGATCTCTTTTGCGACACGGGTGAGTTTTTCAGAGGCGCGTTGCGGCATAATCGCTTCCATCGCCATGTCAATGACACTCTCGGTAATAACAGAGTGCCCACGTTCTATAGCAAACCGATGGACGGCTGTTTTGGCGATGCCGCGCACCAAGGGTGGGGCTTTCTCCATTCTATCTAACGCCTCCTGCGTCCAGACGAGCGTTTCTTCCGCCTTCACATCTATTTGTGGGAAATAACGTTGACTGGATAAAAGGACATTGCAAGGCGCGAGACGTAAGAGATTCTCAGCAGTGCTTCCGATGTCCATATCTTGTTCACTGTGGACACCGATTCTGCCTAAGACGAGGAGCCACGGGTTGGTTTTTCGGGCATATTGTAGAATTTTTTCGTAGGCTTTTCCATCAAGTAGGGTGATTTTTAGGGCATAGTCGTGTTCATCTTTTGCGATGGCGCGTGCGACTTCCAAATGTGACTGATAAATTTTAGCGAGTCCGGTATCAATGACCTCTTCGTGGAGTTGTTCTTGCTCTTTAAACCTGAAAGTTCTTGCGGCGCGCTCGGTTAGCACATTCACGACCGAATTGAAGACGATGTAGTGTAAATAAGGGTCATAGACGCCAACGGCTTCAACCTGTCTGTTGAACTTTTGTCCGAGTTGTATTGCGGTTTTCAAACCTGAGAAAGATTCAGGGCTACCATCAATTCCGACGAGGATATTTCCTTCATGTGCTTCAATGGGTTCAAGGTCCCGGACAACGAGCGTATCGGTATTAATACGACGGACGACGCGTTCAGTGACACCGCCGATAAGGCTATCTTTGACTGCTCCCATCCCGAGTGCGCCCATAATGACGAGATCGTAATCGCTTTCTTGAATGTCTTCAACGAGTTTTATGTAGTGTTTACCTTCCGGCATTTTGGGTTCAAACGGGATGTCAAATTCGGTGCACTTCTGTTTCATCACCTCAAGATAGGAATCGGAGATCAGTTGCAGTCCCATTGTAATGAGCGTATCGTGGATTCGGCGTTGTTTTTCAAGTTCCACCTCGTCTTGATACTCCTCCGGGAGCGTGTATTCCATCTGCTTGAAGCGGACATCGTGCATCTTTGCGGCGTAAACGTGCGAGCCGACGAGATGTGAGCCGAATTTCTTCGCGAATTCAACCGCCAAAGCGATACTTGCATCCGAGTAGTCGGAATTATCAACGGGCACGTAAATCTTTTTAATCATTTTTTTAATTTTCCTTGCGGTTTTTTAACTTTCCTTGCGGTAGAACAACGTAGGTTTCGTATTTCACGCGCCTTCCTCAAGAGCCGCCCTCCACTACGTTACGGGCTACGGTTTCGGTCTTTCAGGTTAGGATTTTTAATTTTCCTTGCGGTAGAACAGCGTAGGTTTCGTATTTCACGCGCCTTCCTCAAGAGCCGCCCTCCACTACGTTACGGGCTACGGTTTCTGTAACGCGCCCCCAGAAAACCACCAAGTATATGTGCGATTATCGTTGCTGGCCATAAGTAAACTATCGCAGTTTGCCACTTCCAATGAAGGATAAAGTGCCGAGCAACGATGTTAATTGTGATCGGAATATAGAGGCATCTGCTCCACGGACGGCTGAATCGCTTGAACTGTCCACGAAAAAATCCGAAGGTGAAGTGAATCACAAAAGCCGCGAGGGAGATTAAGAGATTCAGATCAAAGTCTCTCATTTTTTTAGGAGTGCTTTGATATCTCGCCGTAAACGCAGCATCGCGGGTTTGCTTCGACTATCGTAGAAGTCGTGAATGTTCCCATCCGCTTTGACGAGAACAAACCGCGGACTATGGAGTATTTCGCTTCCTTTGTGGCCCGCGGCTAAACTAAATCCTTCTTTGGCTAATTGGTAGATCTGCGCTTTGTCGCCAGTGAGAAAGTGCCAACGTCTACTGTCTGCTCCATAAGCCGATGCGTAGCGGAAGAGGACCTTTGGTGTATCCCGCTCTGGATCTACGGAGAACGAGACGAAATAGACAAGGTCTGCAATAAATTCGGATTGTAGGCGCGCCATCTCTTGTGTCATCGCTGGGCAGATCGTTGGGCAATTGGTGAAGATGAAATCTGCGATCCAAATTTTGCCTGCCATGTCGGATAGGCTTAACGACTGTCCTTGCTGATCCGTTAAATTAAAATCAGGTACGCGGGCTTCAACGAGCTTGGGAAGATTGGGCGATTCCTCTAACTTCGTATCAAACGCCGACCACAAGTTAATCCCAGCGATAGTGATAATGATGACCCCGAGTCCTACCCAGATCAGGGTGCTTTTGTCAAATTTGGGCCTCGTTTTAGCGGCATTATCGGCTTGTGCTTCCATATTCCAAATCCAGTGGGTAGTTAGTGAGACGACGTATCCACAACTTCCGCCGCCGGTTTCTCTATGCCATCGAGTCGCGTATCTAATGTGAGGTCAGGCATCAGCATAATCACGAGAAAAACGCAGATAATAAAAGGTGTTAGCACGATAATTGTCAACGTCCTTCTTTCAAATTTCAGATGCATGAAATAGATCGCGACTAAAGCAGCTTTAGAACAAGCTAATCCGATGAGCAGGATAGCTTTTAGCACGATTGCGTATTCCGGTATCGCCACGGCGACCTCAATAATAGTTAGCGCAAGCAGCCACCAGAAAATCCTAAAGTATTTTGGATGCTCTTTATGTCCGTTCTCTGCCATTTTCATTTCTCCTATAGTAGATAGATGAAGGTAAAAACCATAATCCAGATAAGATCGACGAAGTGCCAATAGAGTCCAACGATTTCTACCTCATGGTTAAATTCGGCGGTATACCTACCAGACCATCCATTTCTCAATATAACAATGAGATAAATGACCCCACCAGTTACATGTAATCCATGGAAACCGGTGATAGCGTAGAAAGTGGGACCAAAAAGTGTTGAGCCGCTAATTGCTGCACCTGATAACCCGTGCTCGGGAATACCCGTAAGCGTCAACCCATGGTGAATCAGATGATACCATTCATAAGCCTGCAATCCGAGGAAGATGACGCCGCCTAAAATCGTTAATCCCAGAAAGTCGCACATCCGTCCGACCTTACCGTCCTGAATAGACTCCAGTGCTTTTACCATTGTGACACTACTGCATATCAACAGAAATGTCATAAACGCGGTTAGGTTAATACCGAGGATTTCGTCCGGTGGTACCCAACCGACTATGCCTGCGCCTGCTCGGATAGCCGCATAAGCCGCCAGTAACGCCCCAAATGACATGGTATCCCCAACGAGAAAAATCCACATACCGAGCTTGCCGAGGCTATCCGGCGTAAGCGAAGGCTCGTATACGTCTTCAGTGTGGTCTAAAGTGGTAGCGTGTTCCACTATATTTAAACTCCTTATATTAGTTATCAGTTATCAGTTCTCGGTTATCAGTTAAAGAAGCGTTTGGAATTACCGGAATTCCGCTTTAAGTGGTTACTGATAACTAAGAACTATTTTTCGTAGATGATTCCTGATCGGTCGATTTTCTGTTTGCCCGTCGGTATTGTAAATAAACTGTGCTGCCGATGACTCCGAAGACTGTAAATGGCATTGCCATCAAGAAAAGGATACTGAAATTAAAACCTTTAGCGATCGGGTCATCAAGTGTTTTACAAGCGGGACACGCCTCAAGATATGTCGGTACGATGAGCATAACGCATATCAAGAGGAAAACCCAGAAAAAAAATCTATACATCCTAACAATCCTTTCATGATATCTACGAGAGATATACCAAAACGTAGAGAATTGGCCAGAGTGCGACAACAAAAATCCAATAGATCATACAGGTATCAACGCCTGTGTAACGGTTTGCAGAGAACCGTCCTGCCATCGCCATTCCGAAAACAATAAACAACCAGATAACAGCACTCAGCACATGAACAGCATGGCAGCCGATGAGCACATAAAAGATGCCGCCATACACACCCGACTGAAGCGTGAGCCCCTTGCGAATGAGTTGTACCCATTCGCTTCCCTGTACACCGAGGAAGAGGAGCCCAAGCACGCCTGTGATTAAAAGCCAATTACGGAGCTGCTTTACTCCGTCTTTTTGAATTGCGCGCCACGCTTGAAACATTGTATAACCGCTGAGCAGAAGCAGTGCGGTATTAATGCCAGTTACGACACGTGGTAGCTCAATCCCGATATGCGATGGCGGGGGCCAGGTAACGTTCCCGACCCGAAATACGAGAAATGTCCCGATAAGTCCAGAAAACAGCATCGTCTCTGCGCCGAGTAGGACCAATATCCCTAATCGTGCGTTGCTTAGCGGTTGGCGTTCCTGGACTTCAGAGTTATTATGTGTCATCATTCGCGCACCCTGTTTTTTAGAATCCGCAGAACAATCTCAACTACCGCTGCAATAACCAATAGCAAGACGATAATGCGAACGGCAACACCTAAAATCGTGGCAGTGACACCGCCTGCGATTGCTCCTATGACAAACAGAGCCGTCACAAGCAGAGATAGAATAACGGTAAGGCGGCGATTTTGAACAATTTCACCTATCGCTGCGATAATCAATAGCAACCCGATAATGCCCAGAACCGGGACAACCAGACTACTCACAACACCTTCAACAGATTGCGGTGCTTTGCTGCCTGTAATTATCGCTGCTGTCACAATAGTAAATAATCCGAAAAACAACAGTGCCAAGATAAGTCCGAGGCGGCGATTTCGCTTGCGATGCTCTGGTGCGTTCATGAGTACTCCAATGGCTTCTGAGATAACGTCATTTGCTTCCTCGTTAACCTAAATTTTATCCAATGCCATTGTGATAAATACCACTGGCAGATAAAGCAACGATGCATATAACAGATAGCGTGCCGCTTTCACTGAGCGGGTGCGTTGTAGATAGATGCCGAACGCCAGAAATGTCCCACCTGCCAACAGTGCTGTGAAAAAGTAGATACTCCCTGCAACGTTGTACAAAGCAGGCAATAAACCGATCCCGAGGAGTGCGACGCAATTAATCACAATTTGGCGGCACGTGCTTGATCCATCCGGATGAATGACCGGTAATAGACGGAATCCCGCTTTTGCGTAGTCTTCACGATAGATGTAGGCGATTGCGAGAGAATGCGGGAGTTGCCACAAAAAGAGTATCGCGAATAGCACCCATGCCTCACCTGTTAGTGTCCCTCTCGCCGCGACCCATCCAACGACTGGTGGCAGTGCGCCTGGCACCGCGCCGATAAGCGTGCACAGCGAGGTTTTCCGCTTGAGTGGCGTATAGAGGAATAGATAACTCACAACTATTAAGGAAATGACGAATCCGCTGAGTGTATTGACGATGAACGTCAGATAAAGCATTCCACCACCTGCGAGGGCAGCACCGACAAGTAGTGCCTCCAACGGTTTCATCCGACCATCTGGCAGCGGTCTTTCCTGCGTCCGTTTCATCTGTGCATCTACATCGCGTTCAAGGTATTGGTTAAGTCCTAACACACCCGCTGCTGTCAATCCAGCCCCGATAAGCGTATGCAAGCAGAGCATCCAGTTTACAGTCTGCTGCACGCCGAGATAGAAACCCGCAGCGGTTGTAATGAGTATCATCACCACCAATCGCGGTTTGATAAACTCAATATAGTCAGCGGCGCGTCGCACGAAAACCGTATGCTTCGACGGCGGATTTGCTGTATTCGTGTTGTCTGGTAAAGTTATTATTGTAGAACGCATTATGTCTATCTCATTCGGTAGCTAACGCATCGCTTGCGTGCGTTTCAACAGTTACCGATGCATCAGTGAATCGGTAAATCTTTAAGGTAAGCACAAAACTGCCCACCAACATGAGTGCACCAACAGCAACGTGTGCAGTGGTAATTGTTACCGTGAGCGCGGTTGCAAAGGTTTCGCCGAATGCGGTAAGCTTTGCGAAAAATGCCCCTGTGCCGAGCATCAACTGGACAGCGAGCAGACCGAGCAGTAGTAGTGGCATTGATTGTCCAATTCTCTCAGTGTCACCGTTCATCGCCAAAATACGTCTCGCCAACAAAAAGATATGCAGCGCGACGAGAAAAGCGAAGATAAGATGTGCATCAAGCCTGCTCCCGGTATGCCGTAAAATAGCACCAAAAATGAGCTGCATATAAATGAGGCATGTCGTAATCAGACTTAACCGGCGCAGTATGGGCGAGGAGACCTTGAAGAAACTCCCAAGCAAAAACCCCCTACGAATCGGAGTTTCAGTTTTATCGTGCCACCAGTCCCGCGAGGTGAACCAAGCGATCCCACAGAGTAAAGCAAAAAACGCTTGAGCGAGACATGCATGTACGATCGCGAAGTTGCGGTTAATCTGCGTAACCCGAAGCCCACCAAGAACGCCCTGTACAACAACAGCGATAAGTGCAGCGAGTCCGAGCCATTTTAGCCATTTTCGGGAATCCTTTGCTAATATCAAGACAAAGAGCGCGATTGTCAAGAGTCCGACGAGTGAGCCCATGAGTCGATGACTATGTTCATACAAGATCCCCCCCACCATCTCCGATAATGGATAGAGGAACATATTGTACCCGAAGGTTGTTGGCCAATCAGGGACAGCCAAGCCGGAATCTGTACTTGTAACAATCCCCCCGATGACAATTAACAAGAAGGTCGCGCCTGCAGTGAGGCGTGCGATTCTGTGTAGCCATGGACTGTAATTAGCGTGATTTTCCATGCTGCGTTTTCAGAATTTTACAGAGGCATGGTTGAATGAAGATTAAAAAATTAATTCGGCAATTTCTTAGCGAAGTCCGGTGCGGTTGCAAACCGCACCTACCGGGCCTGGGAAGAATTAGAATTACCGATTTAAATACTGAAACTTCATAAAACCGTGCCTACAACTGCTTAGTCTCCACTTGTTGCGGGTGCGTGTTCAGGTTGTGCCTGCGGGATCCAATCAGATTCTTCACCGGGTACACTATATTCATAGGGACCGCGGTAGACAGTAGGGATTTGACCGAAGTTGCCGTGTGGTACGGGTGTAGGAGCTTCCCACTCGAGCGTATTGACCTGCCACGGATTCTGTTCAGCGACTTTCCCTTTGTACATGCTCCAGAAGAAGTTAAAGACGAGTATCAGTTGTGCGAAACCGAGTGTGAACGCACTCATTGTGATAAAGATGTTCATATCCTCAAAGCTTTGTTCTTGTGTGATTATCTCCACGGCTTCTGCCATCGGGTTAGATATACGCCGCCGATGCCCACCGACCCCGAGGATATGCATTGGGAAGAATGTGCAATTGAAGGCGATGAACGTCAACCAAAAGTGAATTTTAGAGAGTACATCGTTCATATAGCGTCCATACATTTTTGGGAACCAGAAGATGATGCCCCCGAAAATAGCGAACAGGCTTCCACCGAACACAACATAGTGAATATGCGCTACAATGAAGTAGGTATCGTGGATGTAGATATCAACGGGTGTGTTTGCCATGTAGATACCGCTGAGTCCACCGATCACGAACATCGAAACGAAAGCAATACCGTGGAGCATCGGGGTTGTAAATCGGATTGACCCGCGGAACATTGTTCCAAGCCAGTTAAATGTTTTAATGGCTGAAGGCACCGCAATGAGTATGGTTGTTGTCATGAATATAGACCCCAAATCGTCGCGCATACCACTTTGGAACATATGATGTCCCCAGACAATCCATCCCAAAAACGCGATGGCAATCATTGCGTAGACCATGGAACGGTATCCGAAGATCGGTTTCCGTGAAAAGACGGGAATCAGTTCGGAAGCGATCCCCATTCCGGGCAAGATGAGGATATAGACTTCAGGGTGCCCGAAGAACCAGAAGAGATGTTGCCAGAGCAGCGGGTCCCCACCGCCTTCCGCGGTTGCAGTGAAGAACGTTGTTCCAGCGAGCCTATCAAAGATGAGAAGCGCGAGAGCAGAAGACAGTACCGGAAATGCAAGTAGCAAAAGAATCGCGACGATGAAAAGCGACCAGATGACTAACGGCATTCGGAAGAAGGTCATCCCGGGTGCGCGCATATTGATAACCGTTGTGATGTAGTTAATAGAGCCGACCAGAGAGGAAAAGCCTTGAATGAGGAGACTGATCGCCCAGAGATTTTGTCCCCATCCGACACCTGTCCACTGTGGATCAGCAGAGAGGGGGGCGTAGCCTGTCCATCCGGCTGCAGCGTGTCCGCCAGGCACAAAGAACCCGACTGTCATTAAAACGGCTGCGAGAACTGCGAGCCAAAAGGAGAGCATGTTGAGAACAGGAAACGCCATGTCCCGTGTTCCGATCATTAACGGGATCAAGAAGTTTCCAAAAGCACCGACCAAAATTGGAACAACGACGAAAAAGACCATGATAGTGGCATGCATCGTGAACAGCATGTTGTAAAATGCATCCGTCATGACTCCAGCTGGCATATTTACCTCAATCCATTCCTCTTTTTCAGATTCATAGATGCGTTCCCACATTCTGTCGGCACCGGTGACGACTTCACCATCGTCCATGTACTGTTGCGATACGCCGATGATTGGTAGCGGCTTTTCCGGATAGGCGAGTTTCCATCTAAAAAGGAGCGCGAGCCCGCCACCGAGGAAGAACATAATCAGTCCATAGATAAGGAACTGCTTACCGATTGTCTTGTGGTCGAGCGAAAAGATGTATTTGCTAATAAAACTTTCTTCGTGATGATGTTCCGTATGTCCGTTATCGTGCATCGTTATTATCCTCCTTCAGCCTACTGAGGCCATCTTTCTTGTACCCAAGCATCGTAGTCGGTTTGTGCATGGACGTTGAGATAGCCGCGCATCTCTGAATGTCCGAATCCACAGAGTTCTGCGCATGGAATCTCATAACGTCCTGCCTTTTCGGCCTCAAACCAGACGTTGATAAATCGGTTAGGCAATGCATCCTGTTTGAGACGTAATTGCGGCACAAAAAAGCTGTGGATGACATCCTCAGAGGTTAATCGGATATGCACGACCGCGTTGACTGGTACATGCAATTCGTTTTCCAATTCGAGGTCATCGTCAGTCCCGAATTCGTTATCGGGCCCGGGATACGTCATATCCCAGTTAAACTGTTTTCCGCTGACCTGGACGACAACATCTGGGTTTTCAGGAAATTGTGTTGGGGACTTAATCTTATTCCACTGCGGGTAACTGAGCATTGCGAGTACAAAGACAATCACCGTTGTTACCGCTGTCCAGATGATTTCCAGCGTTGTGCTCCCCTCAATGTAGTGTGCCTTCTTGCCTTCCTGATGTCGATATTTAATTAGGAAAACAATAAGGGTGCCGATTACAAGGATAAACACAACGAGCGTAAGCCAATAGATAGCGTGAAAGAGGTTATCAACGCCTTGCCCGAACGTTGATACGTTGTCTGGTAGCCAGTGAAGCATCCAGTCCTCCTTTTAAGGGTTATCGGTTGTCAGTTGTCGGTTGTCGGTTAAGAGGTTTTGATGTAACAATTCACGACTTCTTGGCGTGTGCCCCGCTGGGGGAGATCGTTACAAACTGATCCCTGTAAACCGATAACCGATACCTATTTAATTCCTTTGTGCAGACGCTGTAAGCGTTGCGCCCACGTACGTCAAAATACAAAACAGACCAGTAATCAGTAGAGAGAGTGTCCAAGGCGTTCCCTCTCCGAAAGCCTTTGCGGTGGTGTCAAGGTAAAGGCTATGTCGAAAAGCCGCAAGCCCATACGTTAACGGATTGAATTTCATTGTCCATGCTAACCAACCGGGTACGCCAGTACTCGGGAAAAACGCGCCAGAGAGAAGCCAAATCGGAATGAGTAAGAGATTCATAATTGCATGAAACCCTTGTGTTGAATCCATCCGCCACGCGATCAGTAATCCGAGATTTGTCAGACCAAACGCTAAAAGTGCCATCACACCGAGCGAGAGCAAGAAAGAGGTTACGCCAAACCGAATGCCTATCATCGGTGTAAATAGTAGTAGCAACAAACCTTGCAAGAGTGCTAACGTTGTTCCGCCTAACGCCTGTGCGAAGACAATCTGCCACCTTGGCACAGGTGCGACGAGTACCCCTTGTAAGAAACCTTCGCGCCGATCATTCACAACAGAAATTGTAGCGAAAATGGACGTAAAAAGCAATACTAAAACGACGATACCCGGATAAAAGTATTCAATATAACTGGGTCCGTCCACTGCCCCAGAAGGTTGAAAAGAGGCACTTAAACCACTTCCGATGAGAATCCAAAAAACCAATGGTTGCGCAATAGCACTGAAGAGTCGACTCCGTTGGCGATAAAATCTGATGATTTCGCGCCACCAAATCGTCGTAATAGGCAGCAGAATGCCCTGCACGAAATACTTCCTTTAATAGTTGTCGGCTGTCGGTTATCAGCCATCAGTTAAAGAGTGGTTCGTAACATTTTGCCCCAACTTGGAGTCCTTCAGAGAGGGGTAAATTGTCGCATCAAAGCCTCTTAGCCGACAGCTGACAACTATTGGACGAACGGATTTCCTGTCAACTTTACGAAAACATCCTCCAGTGTCGGTTTGCCAAGTCGAACGGATTGAATTTCATCAGGAAAAGCAGCGACCACATCCCGAACAAATTCATGTCCATGTTTACACTCAACGCGCAGTCGGTTATCAGCGAATACGGTTGAAACACCGAACCTTTCGGCAATAGTGGTCCCAAGGGTTTCATTGTCTACACCCTCTATGAGGATAACATCACCACCCACTTGGTTTTTGAGTTCATCAGGTTGACCGAGAGCAACCAATTGACCTACATCCAAAATGCCGATCCGATTGCATGCCTCGGCATCATCCAAGAGATGTGTTGTCAGCAAAACGAGGATATTCTCTGCCTGTGCAGTTGTCCTGAGGTAATCGTTAAGTTGTCGCCGTGCGGTCACATCCAACCCACTGGTCGGTTCATCAAGGAGTAGAACGCGAGGGGAATGGAGCAAGGCTTTCGCGATTTCAACCCGTCTTTGCAAACCACCGGATAGGATTTCAACTCGCTCTTTTGCCCTATCGGAAACGCCAAAACGTTCAAGAAGTTCCGCAGTTCGGTAACGTAGGGTCTTACCAGTGAGTCTATATAGATGTCCGTGGTGTTTTAAATTTTCAACGACGGTAAGTTTGGTATCTAACCCTGGGTGTTGAAAAACGACCCCTAAAAGGTTCCTAATCGCTTTCACCTCGGTAGCTAAATCATGTCCGAGGATACGAACAGTGCCAGTGGTTGCTGGCATCAGTGTAGACAGGATTTTAAAAAGGGTCGTTTTCCCACTTCCGTTTGGTCCGAGGAGCCCAAAAATCTCGCCACATGAGACATCAAAACTTATATTGTCAAGTGCCTGCCGTTGCTGATAAGCATAGGAGAGATTCTCTACCTCAATTCGACTTTCGGAAACCTTCGGCTTTCGGCTTTCAGTATTTATGGAATGTAAAACATCCGTTTCTACCACCATGAAAACCTCTTGCTGACCGCTGATCGCCGATTGCTGATGGCTACTTCAGTTTCAGCGTGAAATCTTGCGTGACAGTGCCGCCGGCCTCTACGGTAACAGCGGCAGGAGCCTCGTTGTTCGTACCACAAGCTTCATGCCAATAGCCGAGCTTATATTCGCCCGCGGGAACATCTTCAAGCGTGAATTCACCCTTTTCGTTGGTTACAGCAAAATAGGGGTGTGGTACATAAGCGACCCATGCGGACATCCACCCGTGAATATCGCATTTCATGGGCACAGGGCCTTCCGCCTTTTTGACAGCCGCGAGCGGCATTTTCTTCCGGTTTTTTGTCTGCTGTTTGTTAACCGGGGTGTTGATGACACTGAAGATATGAACGTTGTGATTAACTCTATCACTATTGAGCATCGTTAGCCGAGTATCAAGCGGAATAATCTGGACGTGAGGTTCAAACCTGCAGCCCTTTTGGTCGATTTCTAACTTGGTCTTTTTGTCAAAATCTTTGCCCTCTGAAACATCGATTAGGTAGACGATTGTATTTTTTAAAGCGTTGCCTTCACCGACGACCAGTGACTCATCAAACTTCTCCTCAGCCCCACAAACCTTCTGATCTTTGGTGATTTCAAGTTTCTTCATCTCAGGCACGTCCCCTTCAAACTTCACTACACCGCTAATCGTGCCGCCATTGTTCACAGCCATGGGTTTATACTTTTTTTCAGGAAATATCAACGTTTCGACTTCGCCTGCATCGGAGTCAGCCGCGAAGACGCTACCGACAAAGCAGCACGCGAGAAGTACCGTGAGACTTGCCAACAAATAGGATTTCATTTTTTTCTCCTTTAATAGCCGTCAGCCATCAGCCTTCGGCTTTCAGTTAAGAGATTTGTTGTGACAGTAACAGTTAGCATAACCGCTACAAGTTGTTTACTGACTGCTGACTGCTGACAGCCGACAGCCATTGGGATTTACATGTTTTTAGGCATTTTCCGAATTTTTCCGTTGTACGAACGCGCGTAAACCGAAGAGAAAGCCAACAGAGAGCAGTGCGATTAAGGGCGGATAAATGAACCGCTTTGAAGACGGTACAGGTTCAAGAACAAAAGTATACCAACTTGTTATGACCCGTTTTGTGTCAACATCACCGTTCGCGCCATCCCATGCCGAGAAAGCGATCGGCACGAAAACACCGGGTTCAAGTTGCAAGTCCTTTTTGTCGTCGGTCTTTAAGGCGCGTTTCACCCATAATTTGTATTGCCCATCTGTGTAGATGCCTTGTGCCTTTAATTCGCCTTGTGCTTCCTGAACTTCAGCGTTGTTAATACCTTTGGCGGTGAACTCGGTCACCTGTTCAGGTGCTGAGGCTTTCCAGTGCCATAGATAGACCGGTAGCCTCCCGCCCCACAAGAAATAGGGTTTCGGTGCGGTCGGTCCTTGGGGCACTTTCACAGGAAACTGAACTGCCAATGCATCCTCAAGCGGTTTCCCTGTTGTTTCATCCGTTTCATCGCCGGTTGTCTGTGTCCGGTCATCCCAGATAAAGAGGAAAGCGACCTCTGTGTCGTTGTAAAACGACCTGACGTGTACGCCATCGATTGTTGGGTTAAACTGCCGCGGTTCAATGACCACCTGTCCAACGAGCGGGAAATATTTGGCTTCAAACGTTTCCCAAGCAGCATCATCAATAGGGGGTAGCGCGTCTTGAACGTATTGCGAACGTAGTACGTTATTGCCAATAGCGGGTTCAGGACGCTTTGCCGGCATAAGCGATTTTACGTAGTTCGCCAGATGCCAACTCTTTTCATAGACGACTTTCATTGCGTCATTATAGGTCTGTATGTCAGCTGCACTGACCTCACCACCTTCCTTGATGGTGAGTGCGATGTCAACAGCAGCATCCATTTTTTCGTAAAATTTTCCAGATTCCTCTTCCTCCGCCTCTGTCATCTCGTCTTTATTTTCCAATTCAATGAGGCGTTTGGATTCTTCAGTCGTTAACCCAAAATTCAGGAAACTATCGCCTTCAAACGCAGGCATTGGTGAACCGGCGATCCCGCCGATAAATCGTTTGAAGATGTCTTCAGTGTCTGCGCCGCCTCGGTAATTCCAACCCTGCGTCAGATTTGCGGGCCACGTCTGGAATCCCCAACTATCCTCAAGTGTCGGTGCGGAGGTTCCATCGCCGCGTCCGACGTTCCCGTGGCATTCAACACAACCGAGTTCAACATAAAGATCCTTTCCAGTTTCGACGCTCTGTTCAGCGTAAGGGATTTTTCCCGCCAAGGTAATCTGTTTTGGTGGATTTTCACTTTCCTTAAAGCCGTCGTAGAAGGTTTTGATGTAGGCGACGACTTCCCAGCGATCATTCGCACTTAAGGCAGTATCCCACGGTGGCATAGACGATCCGGGCATCCCATCAGTGATGATGTCAAACAGATCTTGATCCGTTGGGAGTTGCCCAGCTTCGGTAGACCGGATTTTATACAACCCGCGTGTGAAATCTCTCGGTTTTGGGAGGAGGTTCTCAGCCGCGGATCCGTCGCCTCTACCTTCAACACCGTGGCAGTGTGCGCAGCTATCTTCATAAACCTCTTTGCCTTTTTCGGAAGCCTCCGGTGCATTTTGCGTATGCGCAAAGTTAAACACAACAAGTATTCCAAGAAAGGTGAGTAGGAGAGCAGTTGTTCTGATTCTCATTTTAGTGTGCCTCCCCAAAGGTTCGTGGCTGATAACCGGTGTAATCAGATAAAAATAGGATAACGTCCCAAATTTCGTCTTTTGTCAAGTGGTCCTCCCAAATAGGCATTGCTGAATCCCAGGGTGTGCCAGCTGCGGGTAACCCCGGTCCGCCTTTGGCAATCCGCCAGAAAAAGAAAGATTCCTGGAAGTTAGGAATAATTCCCGGGTCTTGGAAATTAGCGGGTAGCGGCTGGAGATACGGTGCGAAATGCCCCTGCCCATCTAAGTGGTCTCCGTGGCAGTAAAAGCAATTCTGATGATAGACCCGTCTACCGTTTTCAACATGTGCTTTGAACGCTTCAGGATCATCTTTTTCGTAATGCCGGAAGGGGTTAACGACATCTTGCATCGTGCCGATGACCTCATCTTTGTAGGTTAATTCAAGCGGCGGCGATGGGTGTGCGTCACGCGGACTTCCAGGCGGATTCGCTCGCTGTGCGATAATCGAGTAGGTATAACCGAGTAGCAGGAGCGGGATTAACACCACAAGAACGCGGCGGTGGAGACGGCGTTTGTCATCCACCAACGTTTCAAGGATAGGGCGGCGAAACTCTCGAAATAGCGAGTCCTCAACGGAGATATGTACCAAGATTGCGATGACTATCAGCCCCATATACATCGCAATCACGCTACCGGGTATCGGTACTGAAATGATACCGCCAATGACGAATCGCAGGAAGACCCAAGAACCCACCAGAATTATGAGACATATTGTGAAAAGCGACAACTTTTTCATTCTTTTAATTTTCCTTGCGGTTCGGTCAGGTGAGTTCAGGGTTTGACGTTCCGTGACGTATATCTGAAGAAACACCCAAGCAATACGCAGAAATACCCAAGCAAAAACACCCTTTCATTACATTACTGGCTAAGTTTTCTGTTTTTTAACAACTATCCTTTATCTGTTATTCCGTGGGAGTCTCACCTGTTTCTTCAGTTACTGCTTCTACTGCTTCTGCGGTTGCGCCAGTGAGCGTGCTTAAGAAAGAGAGTAGATTGGTCAAATCTGCGACCGATAAGAGTATCGGGAAGTTTTCAGGCATCGGCGATGTAACAAGCAACCTCTTGCCAGACGCACGGGTAACGGTAGTTTCATTAAGATCAAGACCATCATATATCTCTTCACTTCCATCAACGATTAAGACGATCTCGTCCTCTATCGTTCCTGAAACATATTCACCAACAATTTCATCGTCATCAAAAGTGACAACGGTCATCAGGCTTTTGACATCTGTTTTAGAAAACGTTCGATTTTCCTCACCAACCTTAAGCGTTACGGTTTCATCAGTTTCGGAAATCAATTGACCACTTACGGGTGCATCCGCATCCGCAGGCGTTAGAGTCAATGTAAAATAGCCCTTCGCTTCCAGATCCGTGAGTTCTTCAATTGGCTCATCATCAAATTCGCTGAATAAGATAGTGTGCTCTTCTTCCACGCCATCTGCTGTTTTGGTTCGGACGACGATTTTTTCTTCGTCCTGTGAGACGAGCGTCCCTTGGAAAGTCGTTCCTTTGGCACGAACAGTAACTGCGCCGTAGCCACTGACAATTTGGGCACCGGGCACAAGGATTGACTCCTCAAGATACCGCATGTCGTTAAAGGCAGCAATTTCAGAGAGATCGGGTGCGGTGACGACTTCAAAGTCTTCACTTGTTGTTTCACCCGCTGCTGGACTCTCTATCCCTGTTACAGCGTGGCAGGAGATACACGCGGCATCTACAAAGACCTTTTTACCGAGTTCCGGGTCCCCAGTCAGCAATGGCGGGAGTGCTTCAGCAGTGGCCCCTACGTCCGCTCTATCTATGGGTTCATCAAACGGTGTTGGGTCAATTTCGCCGCCTTGGCTCTGGAGGTAAGCGATAACTGCTTCAATCTCCAATTTTGAGAGATTGATAGGTGCTTTCCATACCTCTGGCATAATTTTGCCGTAGCCGGGAACAAGAAAGTTCGCCGGTTGATACATGGATTCAATCAAATACGCTTTGGCATCCATACCGGGTACACGGGTTGCAGCATTAACGCCGATGTCTGTCAAGTCGGGACACCTTCCTGGCGGCGCGGAGGTATCCACAGTATGACATGCGCTGCATTGCCCTTTTCCATTAAACACCAGGGCACCCTGCTCAGCGACAGCATCTGGATCGCTCCAATCCAGTTCAGTTAAATTTACCGCAGTGGAACTTTCGGGGACAAGCCCTGCGACAAAGGCGTAAAACCATATCACGGCAAGTGAGAACGTCAACAATCGCATGACACTGGTCCATAAGACGATGTTCACAATTACCGCGATCAGAAACCAGACCGACCAAGGGAGTAGATTCTCTGAGGCGATCGGGAACGCAGATGCGCCAGCAATATAGGCGATGAAACTCACCACCATTAAAATTAGACTTGCGATTTTTATAAGCGTATTTCTCGACATTATTTTACTTTTCCTTGCGGTTCAGTGACCTGGGTTTGGATTTTTGAGGTGCCATTCTTAAATCCGCTCTCCATTCCATTACGAGTTACGCACTTTGTTCTACCGCTTTCTAACTATTCCTTGCGGTCAAATGACCTGGGTTTGGATTTTTGAGGTGCCATTCTTAAATCCGCTCTCCATTTCATTACGAGCGGGTTTGTGATTAATTACATCGGGGTTACTGACATCTTGCTTCATTACAGTTCACCAGTCTCTTATGACTGCCACGCGACTGATTCCAGTAAGAAGGACATTCAGACCGTGTCCGGACTTGTCAGTCGATTCCTGAAGTGCGGTTGACCATGGAGAGACACCAACAAGAGCCAGACAACCCGCCGTGGCTGCGCCCAAAGTACAACCGACCATTGTGGCACTTGCTGCAGTTGATCTCCTTCGTTCCTTATAGGTATCTATATAAACCGAAATATATTCAGGCGATTTCCCCACAAGTCGACTGAGCGGCGGAGAAGGTCGATACGAATAAGACGGTATCAAACTGAGCGCACCTAAAAGGCATCCGCCACCAAGTGCGAGAGAAAAACCGCTACAAAACCATAAACATGCGTCCTCGTCAGCATCAGTATTGGCATCATGTTTAGCGGCATTTGCAATTCGCTTTAGCACCTCCAATTCTGCTTGAGAGGCATCAGCAGTCGCTATAAAAGGAAAACCGAAAGTCAATCCTATTACCAAAAGAAGTATACCAATCCTTCTCATCTAATCATCACCTTCAGCAGTGACGGCTGCGTCGGCGACAGCTGCTGATGCTTGCTTCTTCTTTTCACCCCACAAACCGAGCCAGAAGATAAACCCGACGAGTGCGAAGAAGACTACCATAATGATTGCTACCATGTTTACTGCTTCGCTGAGAGGCGGTGTAAACGCGTCAGGGGATGTATCCGGCATGACCCCGAAGACATGCCACTGTTCTCGAAGTCCGGAGCGAGCGTAGCCCATCAAGCCCATCAAGGATGTAAATGTAATTGCCAAGAGAATTAACACATATTGTGACCGGTCTGTCATCTCACCCCACTTGATAGTCCCCGATGTCTGCGCTCGCCTGTACATGAAAACATCAAGGACCGTCACGGCGAACATGACGACCAGGGCGATGACTACCTGCCACGGGGTTAGCACGTCGACACGAAATTCTGTCCGAACGGAAAATCCAACGATACCGATAACCACAATTGCGACAACTCCGAAAAAGCAGATAGCAGAGATAGTGATATTCCCAACTTTTCGCCAACTTGCCGTTGGTGTTTTCCCGGAACGTCGATAGAACAGAAAACTCAAGAAGGTAGTGAGGATAACGATATTCACTGCGGTATTCTTGGCAGTCATCAACCCAAAAAATCCGAGATGCGGGTGGTTCGCGCCGCCCATAGCACTCAGTTCACTGGCAGTTGAGATTTTAGAGAGTGTCCGCGGTGTCATCCAGATGGCGACAGAGACAATGATAGCGATGATCATCCATGGACGGTACCGGGCGTAGATTTCTGCGCCGTCAATCCGTCCCATACCTGACCAGAGGTAGTAATTCGCGCCGATGAATAGGACACCGATCATCACCGCCTGAATGATAAATAGCCAAGAGAAGAGGCTGCCCATCATGTTGATGCCCATCGTGTTATTGAACATGTAGATTTCGCGGCCAAGCCAATACCCTGCAAACGGTAAGGGAATGAGTCCACAGAGTGCGATGAAGTTTCCGGTATACCCCATCCAATCGTAGTGTGCTTTGTCCTCCTTCGTCTTGGCGACAAGAAATCGAAATGCGGCATAAGCTGCGACAATGGAACCCCCGAAAGCAATATTCCCGATCAGACGATGAATGTTAACCGGCATCCACGTAAAGTTGTTGACAGCGTCCCAAACGGTTCCCATGAATTCGCCAGTTGCTTCATTGTGGAGTGGGACCATTGTATGGCTTGTAACGCCTTCCATAGCGGTTTCAGGTGTTAGTGCTGGATCGGCAGCCAATTTTTCTTGAATCCAAGACTTCCGCCTGCCTTCAGAGACCACACCGTGTTGTGTTGCCGGGCTCGTCTGATAAGTAAGCCACGAGTTAGAGACAAACATAATCGCCGTGCCCCACACATTTAATAAAACACCGAGGAAGAGATGCCACCCTTTATGCCGTCCCTGCATCTTATCCCATCCGTAGGAATAGAGGTAGAGCGTAAAGGTTTCGCCGAAAAATAGGATGACGTAAAAAATCATCGTCGGTCCAAATATCCCGCTGAGCTTGCTCATCACTTTCGGATAGCACCAGATAAGAATGAAGACGAGAACACCACCGAGTAAGGCTGTTGTCGAAAACGCGCCCATACAGAGCTTAATAAACTCTTGTGCCATCCGGTCGTATCGTTCATCCTTGGTCTTCCAACCGATGAATTCAATGATAACGGCGAACATCGGGACCCCGAGAATAAAGGATCCGAACAATAGGTGGAGCTGCGCAGCGATCCATGCTGCGGTTCGGCTGCCGATCACTGGGAAAGGACGATATTCAGCCTCAGTCATGTCCTGTGCGAACGCTGGTGCGATAGCTAACACGGCATAAAAGACGAGTACACAACCCAGTATGAGATAGAGCCTCTTCTTAGATATTTTCATGGTTTTCGCTGTCAGCGGACTCCCTTTCGGTTTTCTGAACCTATCAAATCAAACAGACTACCAGCCGTCAACTTTCGGTTTCCGTCAGCAAGGAAGGTTTCTTGCTGACCACCGATTGCTGACTGCTATTATTTCGCTTTTTTCTTAAAATCAGTACTCGTGAAATTTACGGTAATATCACCACTTGCGGGCACTTCAACCCTTTTGTTTGCTGAACCGAGCTCTTCATGCCATGCGACAACACGTACTGTACCAGCAGGAACATCTTTAAGCGTATATTTTCCGGTGTCCGCTGACTTTTCATACGCGTCTGAACTGATCATTTCGTTTTCAGCGTTCTTGTAACCGGTGACAGTATAAAAGTTGCTGGGAACAGCGACGATGTAACCGGTCATCCACGCGTGGATATCACATGTGAACTTAATTTCTTCGGCCTTTTCAATTTTATGCGGGATAACTACCCCGGGCTTCGGAATCAGCGTATTCACTGCCTCATTCTTCTGGGCATGTGAGTGGACGTTGTGCGCCACCGGATCACTGGAGACAAGATCCACTGTAGCACCGACAGGTACAACAAGCACGTGCGGGTAGTAAGCGCAACCCACTTGGTCCATCTTAGGGTTTTCTTTTGGCAAGGTCACTTTTGCGCCGCGGACGCGAGCATGAATAACAACGTTTTTAATGCCTTTGCCTTTTGAGACAACGAGCGCTTCGGATTTTGTGCCTTTTACAGCTGCAATGCAATGATCATCTTTGTTAGCTGCTAGTGCTGGACGCGCGGGTGCGTCGCCCTCATACGTTACGGTGCCAGTGATATTGCCTGCCAATGCAACGCTCGCCAGCATTCCAAAAACAAGCAAGGTCATTAGGGTTTTCATGATTATTTCTCCTTTTATATTAAATTTAGCCTGTAATATATTAACACTACAGGGATTAAGAACACAAATAAAAAGACCTAAAGTCTGAATGAATCTTTTCTGAAGATTACTGTTACGCTACGGACGAAATGTCTCCTTAATATAGGTGAGAATTTCACGTTGTTCTTCATCGCTGAGATAGTAGTAAAACGCCGGCATATCGTCCTTTCCAGCGTTAATGCTATTCAGCAATTGTTCATCGTCGTGCATCTCCCAGAGACTGTTGTCCGTTAGGTCTGCTGGGTCTAACTTTTTGAAACGACCGATACGTCCACTCCCCTCTCCGTTGTTCCCGTGACACCCTGCACAGTATCGTGCGTATTTGTATTCTACCTCCGACTGATACTTCGTACTCGGATCGACCTGGTTACCCAACCAAATTAACCCGTTGAGCCACACAATAATCATGACGATGACGATCGCAAGGTGTCTCATAATGGTTTTTAGTTATCAGTTATCAGTTGTCAGTTACAAGAGGTTTTGATAGTCCTAAAGTCTTTCTGAGAACTGAAAGGTTTTCGGAGAAAACCGCACTGACCACTGATAACTATTAACGTCCCAACGAGATCATATAATCTCGGACGAGTTGAATCTGTTTTTCAGCATCATTGCCAGCGTAACCATCAACTGCCATATGTTGTCCGCCGACGAGTGGCCAGGCTTGTGGCATCGCCGTTCCGGGTTGGAACGACTGCGGGTCTTTCATCCAATCAATGAGCCAATCCGGCTTGAGACGTTCTTTTGCCAATGAAAGGTCGGGCCGTCCCGCCTTGTCACTTCCTTCAGGAATAACTTCGCCTTGTGAAGGGTGGCAGGAGATACACTGGAGCTCGTCAAAAATCTGTTTACCGACGCGCAATTCAGCACGCGTTGGGATTGGCACTTCAAGCGTCTCGTAAGGGTAGGGTTCGTCGTCAAGTGCAGAGAAGTATTCAACAAGCGTGGTTGCTTCATCATCAGATAGCCCAAATGTCGGCATCCGTACTTTGAGTCCGTAGCGGACATCAGACGGCTCCTTGAGGAAGGTAAACAACCAGTCTGGATAGACTCTCGCGCCTTCAGCCTTCAACGGTGGCGGGGCAAACTGCTTGGCAACCATCTCACCCAGCCCCTCATGTGCGATGATAACGTCGCGATAATCGCCGCCTGCGCCTTCAATCTCGTGGCATCCGGCACAGTTGTATCTCTTCACCAGTCGTCTACCGGCATCAATACGGTTCAATTTCTCGGATCGGTTATGGATATAACTGAGCGGGTACTTCTCGGGTTGGAAGCTCTTCAAAAGCACGGCGAGTGCCCTTGCATCTTCTTCGTTAATTTGGAAGACGGGCATCCGCGAGATAATGCGCCGGGTTTGGTAACGCCGCGGGTTGGTAACCTTACCGATTGTCCACCCGGTCCAACTATGTTCAACGTCTACTGTATCGCCAAAGTCAAGTTCATCAGCGAATTTCGCGCCGAATTCGCCAAGGTCCGCCCCGACTTTTGATTCATTCTCAAAGCCGGGAATTTCATGGCAACCGAAACATCCGTAAGTTCTAACAAGTGCCTCACCCTCTTTCACGTCTACTTCACCGATAGACTCAGTCGTTGCATTAGGTGTCGCCTTCTGTAAACTCATCAAATAAGCGACGACGTTGTCAACTTCGCGAGTGCTTAGCCGCAAGCTCGGCATACTCGTATCGGGATCATAAGCCTTTGGATCGCGAATCCACTGCCGGAGATAACTGGGAGTGACCTTCGCGCCGACGCTATCGAGTGCTGGTGCGAAATCGCTGCCTAAGCCGTCAACGGCGTGACATGTGAGGCATCCGACGGTTTTAACGGTCTCCTCGCCTGCTTTAATAACGCTCTCAGATTTGGAATAGTTTACAGAGGCTTCATCAAGGTTTGCATCATGCATCGTTGCGAGATATGCTGCAATAGATTTCACTTCATCGACGATACGGAGGACATAATCGTTGGAATAGGGATACTCCGTACCATCATCCGCTTTAACAATGATACCGTTGTCGGTTTTCGTGACAGCACCGGTGCGCGTTCCGCCGTTCTTGAGGTAGACGACTTGGCTCATACCTTCGGCGGGGAAGAAGTTCGGCATTGTTGCATTTGGCAGATGTGCCTCGGGTTTCTTAATCCAACTTTCGAGCCAATCTGTATCTTTGACCTTACTACCGACTTTTGCGAGCGATGGACCGACCTTGTTAATGTTTTCGATTGCACTGTATCCCTCTACAGCGTGGCAACCGTGGCAACCGAGGTCTTCAAAGAGAGCCAACCCCTTCGTCAAATTTGGTGCATAATCCACAGGTTCATCTGTTTCAGGATCTACGCCGTAATCTAATTTCATGACCCCATCGTGGCAACGGCGGCAGTTAGATTCCATATACCCCTTCGTCTTTTCGGACGTTCTGCCGGTGTGTTCATCCAATCCGAGTACAGGACTGAGCCAGTATTCAGCATGCGTTAGGGCGTGGGCAGCTTTCGCTGTCAGTGCTTGCCCTTGTCCACCGTGGCACGGTGTACAGCCAAATCTATCAATAGGATGCTTTTCAAGGAGGACATCGCGGTGCGGATGGGTCTGAAGGACGGACCGGTAGCCGGTTTCATAAGAAATTTCAACTTCACCGAAGACATCCACATCACTGAAGGTAAGCGTCCCGTTCTCTTCCAGTGTATATTCGTCTGCTTCCGCATCAAATCCATCAATTATGATACTCTCACTACCCTCCTTAATACTTGCATGTTTGAGGCGTTGTACGACGGGATTTGCGCCATCACCTTCTACCTCAAATATCTCCTGTGCGGATTGTTCATAGCCGCTTCTATCAGCAGAAAAGTGGCATGTAGCACATCTATCTGCGGTGTAATCGAAGTCTTCAAGATAATATTGCGTGATCGTTCGGGTTTCACGGAAAGGGTTCTCTAATAGGCTACCGAGGAAGGTTCGTTTGATACCGCCAACGGAATGCAGTTTTTCTTGTAGACGTGCGACTTCGTCATACTTCTCCTTGTCGGCTTGTAGTGCCTGAAGGGATGCTTGCGCGGCAGCGATGCCTTCCGCTATCTCTGGATCTGTCGCATTATATTTCTGAGCGATGAGGTAGGTGCTGAGCGCCTGCTGTGGATCACCATTGGTTTGATAGAATCGCGCCAAAGTTTTGTTGGCATCCGCGAAGACCGCCTCTGCTGCCAAGACAGCCTCAGTGAGTTCACTTTCAATTCGGGATTCAAGTTCATCTAATTTCTTTTTCCACTTGTCAACAGTTGCATTATATTTACCCTTTGCTTCGTGGAGGCTGTGCTGATATTTATAATTGATGGCATCCGATTCGCTCTGCCGGAATTTGCGTTCCTGCAGCGCTTCGTCAAGCGTAACCTGAGCGTTCGTTACCTCTTTAGTCAACCTCCCTAACTCTTTTGCGTCGGGTTCTTGAGGTGTAGAAAGTTCAGGCAAAGCGAGCTTTGCATTCTCCAATTCCGCGCGTGTTTTCTCATATTCATATTGATAAAACTGCTGCTGGATCTGCTTCCATGGACGGCGGGTGATCATCTCACTCCAGAACCCCCACAAGGTTACGAGTCCTAACAGTCCGGACAAGATAAAGAACAAAGCAGAATACGATTTATTTTCAGCGGGAATTTCTTTTTTGTTCCTCACGAACTTTACTCCCTTTTTCTAATTTTCCTTGCGGTTCGTTCAAGTGGGCTTAGACTCTGAGGTTTCTTTCCGTTAGCTATTCTTAGATGTTGAACCACGGGGATACCCAGATGTATTTTACATTGAAAAATATTCGCAAGATCATTTTGATTGGCAGTGCGAGCATAGTTAAGAACAGAAACGAGACGATGATATATCGAACCAACCCCAGTTCTTGTAAGAAACGGTTACTATTCCGTTTCCAGAAATAGACAATCGGCCCGAGCGAGAAATAACCCGCGACGACAGCGAAGCCGAAAAAGTTTGCGGTAACCTCATTACGAATGCCGAAAAGATAGGACAGATTCACGTTCGTCAGCGGTACAACGAGGTGTGGGTCCCATGCTTCCCAGGGCGCGAAGAAGTTCCATCCGGGGCCTCTGAGGAATGTGCCGACGACCATCAAGACGATCCACAAAATGATAAATCCGAAGCTGAATACAGCGAGTGCGAACGGACGTTCTTTGATGGTATAATAGCCTTTACCTTTTGGGTTTGTGTCGATGTAGGGAATAGCGATCAAGCCTGCAATAATGAGACCGGGCAGCACCACACCTGCAATCCAAGGATCAAAGTAAACGAGCATCTCTTGGAGTGCGAGAAAATACCAAGGTGCTTTAGAGGGATTGGGAGTTTTTGTCGGATCGCTCGGTTCTTCAAGTGGGGCATCAATCATAATCGACCAGACGCCTAACACAAGCATCACAATAATAGCGCAGATAAACTCGTTCCGACACAGGTAGGGCCACACATAGACTTTATCGTTGAGTGCGGCATCCGATGGCACACCTGTTTTATCCGTCTGGCGTGCCTGCCGGTACGAAAGCCAGATGAAATACGGTATCAGAAAGAGAATAGCAACAATAGGGACGTTATCCGGCTTCGTCACCAGTGCTATAAAATGCTCCATACAATTCTGCTCCTTCTTTTAATGTCCCTTGCGGTTCGGTTAGGATGCTTTTAGAAATAAGATCCTCGATGCTTGGGATACAACCTTGGTTAAAACTTGTAGCAGGAAATCCCAACCTTGACCGCTATAGCGGGCCGGAGATGCCTCCATCTTTACGGACACGCCAGAAATGCAAAGCCATCAAGACACTTGCCAAAAGTGGCACAGCGACACAATGTAGAATATAGAACCTCAAAAGCGTTGAGGGGCCTACAATCGTCCCTGCGAGAAGTGCGAATCGGACATCGTTGGATTGTGTGATGTCTTGCGGTGCGAATGGCCCTTCATGCCCTAATACCGGTGTTGCGCGTGCCATGTTTGTTCCGACGGTCACAGCCCAAAAAGCCAATTGATCCCAAGGTAACAGATAGCCAGTGAAACTCAGGAAAAATGTTACGAGTAGTAAGATGACCCCGACGGCCCAATTGAATTCGCGTGGCTTCTTGTAGGAACCGGTCAAAAAGACTCTGAACATGTGTAACATTACGGAAATAACCATCCCGTGTGCTGCCCAGCGGTGCATGTTCCGTAGGAGCATCCCGAAGGGAATGTCAAATTCGAGGTATTGTACATCGTGGAAGGCGTATTCAGCGGTCGGACGATAATAGAACATCAGGAGCACGCCTGTGACGGCTGTCACAAGGAACATAAGGAAGGTGATGCCGCCCATGCACCATGTAAAACGGAAGTTGAGTGCATGGCGAGAAACCCGAGGAGGATGGAGATGCAACCAGACGTTTTGGAGGATTTGTAAGGTGTACCGACGCCCTGTGTCTTCATATCCGTGGCGGAATATAGAGCGCCAAATGTCGGAGTTGGTAATCTTTTCTTTGAGCCCTTTACGTTCTTCGTTCATACTTTTTATAGCAAGTTCCGACGCGTACGTTGCAACAAAGCCTATTCAAAATACGCCCTATAACGCCGAAACGCCTTTTCTACCTGACCGAAGCCAAGCACAAATGCTCTCCTTTCTTTAGACCTTCAAAAAGGAGCCTGGGTCGGTCCACTGCCCCTTCTCACCTAAAAACTTCACGGACTTATCAATTTCGATCTGACCATCTTCTGCCAATGTAATTTTAACGCGTTCAAGGGGTCGTGGTGCGGGGCCTTCGTAGTTAATACCTTCCCGGTCAAAGCCGCTGCCGTGGCAGGGGCATTTGAATTTGTTTTCAGAACCGAGCCAGCGCGGTGTGCATCCGAGATGTGTGCAAATGGTTAAGAGTGCATAGAATTCGCCATCCTGTTTCCGGACGATCCAAACACCGTAGGGTTCCTTTTTGTACTTTTCGCTAACGCTGCCCGGCGGATACTCTGCCGGGAATCCTGCTTTAAAAATAGAGGACGGTTCAAACAGCACACGCGGATACAGATACCGAACCAGTCCTGGTCCCAAAGTCAGCCCCAGTGCTGCAGTGAAATTTCCCCAACCGAGGAATTTGAAAAATTTACGTCGAGATACCACTTCCACCCCCGATTTAGTAGATGAACGCTCACGCGTCAGTTCTACAAAACAGCCTAATTTCTAATTTCAAACAAATACTATCAAAATCTTCTGATTTGAAAGTTATCCCTGCGCTGGTAAAACACACTCGCCAATCCGAGATTGGTTTGACTATACAAGGCACAAAATTCAGCCAATGCGATCTTGCACCGTGAGCGTTAAATATTATAACACGTCCTTAAAGATTTGTCAACCAATTTTTTCAATTTTTTCACAGAATTTTGAAAAATTTTAGGGAAATGCTTCGTATTTTTTGATTCGCATCTCAATGGGGTTATATTACGCAGCAAACACAACAAATCAGATGAAATCAGCACAATTTTGTTCAATTTTCTGTCAATCTGTGCTACAATCTACTGCAGGAATATCTTGAGTCTTCAGAAAATTAACAACTGATAAACAGAGGAGAATTAAAATGACTCGCTTTACAATCAGTTTAATCATTGTAGTTTGTGTGTTTGTGCAACTCAGTAACGCTGAAATCGATCCGGAATCTATTGTTGGTGCGTGGTTGTTTGATGAAACGAATGGAAAAGTTGCCGCAGATTCATCTGGCAACGATAACGACGGTAAGCTTGTCGGCGGTGCGAAATGGGTGAAAGGTAAATTCGGCAACGCTATTGAACTCAATGGAAAGGACGCTTGGGTCACTGTCCCAGAGATCGGACCGCTTGAAGACTTTACGCTCATTAAATGGTTCAATTCAACAGGGAGAGTTGGCGCGTGGAGATGTTTTTTTAACCGCGACGGTTGGGCAGCGGGGTATGTCCATTATCAATTCCGACCCGATAATAAGATGGAGATGGCTATTCACTCCAACAACCCTGTTCGTCATCCGGGTTGGCCCGATTCGGATTTTACAGCGGATAAGGGTATCTTGAATAAATGGTTTCATCTCGCGGTCGCTTATAGTAGCAACGAAGAATTTGTCCGCGTCTACTTCGACGGTGAACTGGATGCTGAGGGTAAATGGGGTCCCTTACCGGGCGCATTTGGACCTGGACGCATCGGTTCATGGAGCGGCGGTGGTAGAGAGTGGGAAGGCATGTTCGATGAAATGATACTCTTCGATGTCGCACTTGAGGAAGATGATATCCAGACGCTTATGGATAACGGTTTAGAAGCGGCACTATCAGTTGATCCCGTAGGTAAAGTCGCAACTATTTGGGGTACAATTAAGCAAGGCAGATAGGGCCGCACAGCAGACGGTAATCTTTGGTAAATGTGCTTGGATAGAGATTACAGACTTAATTTGGTAATGTGCGGTGTTAATTGTCAGAATCAGGATTTACAGGGTTCAAGGATTTTCAGGATTAGGGGGTATTCTGGAAGAAAACTTGCTTTCGACCAGATAAAGGTTCTCAAAACGGATGGACGCTTGTCTGCTTTAAGAACATTCATACCCCCAACAATCCCATAAATCCTACAATCTTGCCAATCTCGGTCTATCTGTGTTCAGGGGCATTTAGTTTTAAATATTCACTTTATTTCTCTGAATATACTTCTTCTGTAGGAGCGAGCTGTGCTCGCGATATTGCGTCCAAAATTTAACATCTGTTAACCAAAATCAAGATTGGAACCGAAAACTGAATAGTCCTGATCTGCGTTAAACTTCATATATGATGAAACTACTTGATACTGTCGCACTTTTGGAAGATATACCCATACACAATTCTTTAGTCGGGTAGGAAAGATAGCTGTATAGAAGCACGAGGTCACAATTATGAAATTAAGCACTGTCGAAGCTAAAAAACGCCCCTCCTTCAACTATATTGAATATTTTGAAACGCAGCTCTATTATCAATGCATCACGTGTTCAACGGTTGTAGAACCTGAAATGGGGTACTGTCGAGAATGCAATGCAGAGTTAAATCCAAATAATAGGCAGCAGCTATTTTGCTATGAGTGCAGAAAGCCAATCATCTACAAAAGAGACTATTTCATAAACAAAAAACACTTTGTCTCACACTATCCTGTTAATTACTTAGCATGCCAATGTCCAGGAAACCTCTGGATACCATTCATAAAAAATCAGAATTTTAGTGATCCTGCTACAGGATTAGTGAGGATCACAGTAGATAATATGTACATTTGGACTATTTGCTGTGCCGAATCTTCTCGATATAGCAATAATGAAGATATTTACTTCATTAATTGCCAACAGCAAGAAGATGATCTATTCCTAAAGCCCTATATAAGATACAATATAGGAAAGACAAAATTATCTACATCAGAACGTAATGAATTTACTGGTAGATACTATAGAATATGCACGGATGTCATATCGTTAGGTATCAAATTGGGTATTTTAAGAGAATTAATGCGTGATGAAACATTTGCTAGGCGGGGGTGGGTTCGGTTAGAAAATCGGATACAAGAAATATTAGACTTTTCTGGAATATACTTTAGTAATGAGTTAATATCTAGCCTATTGGAAAATTGTTTTGCCAGATTACGGAGGCTTTTTAATCCAGCCCCCAAAGATAAAGAGAACACTGTTGAACGATACAGAAATGACTTTCTCAAAACTTCTTACCCCAAAACACATAAGTTTGAACGTAAGAAATACGGGATCGCAAAACTAATTGGAAGGCTGAAAATATTAACAAACAAAAGTATATTACACGACGACATTGATTTTAACAGCAATATTTTCCTTGGAGATTGTCGAACCCTATTCGATTTCTACGACGACACAGTTCTGAAAACTATAGATATCCTCAACAAGATGCACCGGTTCAAATTGTTCTTTAATCACGAAGACTCATTAAGGTCCTTAGGTTTACATAATACTGGTGGAGAGATAGCACTGGCTTACTTGAGATTGGGAGATGAAGCCTTAACCGCATATAAACAAAAACAAGCACTCGAACTATTACGTTTTGACAACTACATTGACAATGGAAACCTATCTCCTGAAGAACGTGAAAGTTATGAAAAGAAAAGAGATATTTATGAACGTAACCTTAACTCCTTCTTTGACCGCTGGATTATCTGGGATCACCAAACATCTTTAAATATAATCCTTCCAGACGGTCAACATATTGAGATGCCCTATGGTTTCAAGAGTATGCGCCTCACAAAAACCCATGATGGCGATTATATTATTTACATTAAAACCCCGGGTATTACCCTATGTCCTAATTACCGTATAGAGTACTTTGGCAATAACGAAAATTTCGCAAGACAGGTATTTAGAGTAATTGATAAACAAAGGTATGAACACGAAACTATAGACTTAAGCAATTTCACATACGATTCCTCACTAACTATATTCTGACCAGTCGCGTAGGTTGGGTTGAACGGATACCCCCAAACCCTGATAGATCGGCAGGAGAATGAGTTTTCCATAGATGTTAGGTCAGACAAAAACCAAGTGAAACCCAACATTTTTGCTGATGGTCTGAAGTTGGGTTTCACTGCGTTCTTGATTTCGGATGCCAATATGTTAAATTTACGTGTATTTGGTGCAGCACATCTATTTTCTCAGTTCCGTTCAACTTGGGGGAGACACCCAAGCAAAACACCTACGCGGCTGTCAACGGCTAAAATTACGGATTTTTCACCGCCTTTCTGTCTAGCGGAATATAGCGAAATGCCGCGACAGTTGTAAAGGTTACTGCCAATCGACTGTAAGAATATGCCACCTTTCCTGTGGCTGTCGCCGCGGAGGATTTTCGTTTCTATACACCTGTCGCACGACTGGTACTAAATACGTCCCGATGGCTATTGAAAATCAAGCACTTCATCAATCTCTGCCATAATCCGCAGCGTTTCTCCTACTGCAACCAAAATTCCAGAATACTGCCGCACCTCCGCATGGGTTAACGCCGTGTTTTTTCTATCCTGCAACCACTTCTTACACACCTGATACGCCCCAATCTTATATTCCCACACCTCAGCAGGTACATCCGTGAAATGTTGATCGTCATTAATCCAAACGTGTCCACCCGCATAGCGAACTTTTGAGACAACGGCATTGCCTTCACCTTCAAACCGATGTAGCGGTGAAATCTGTACATCTTTCAAAAGATGCCAATCAATCAAATTCTGCCCCAACGCTGCAAGTTTTCGGAAGTATTCAATATCTTGCGGCAAAGGGATATATGGAAATCCATATTTCAAAAACTCATAGTAACTTTCACGATAGATAGGGCTATAAAGATGGGCGTAGATATAGGCGATAATTTCCTCTGATGAAACGCCTTGAGGGGGTTTTGATAATGCAGTTTGCGGCAAATCGAATTTTTCTGAGAGCACTTTAAGGAAATCAGGGTTGAAATTATGTTGGCGTTCTGTTGTCAATTCTGCCCTATTGGGATCCTCATAAATATAGAGCGGGAATACGTGTACAGACTCACTTGATCCACTTGAGAGATAACAATTCTCTGTAATTTCGTCGGTTATTAAAATATGTTGCCACTGCTTGCCTCCTTTGACTATACGACAGACACAAAGAGCAATATTTTCGTTTAGCAAATGAGGCATAATATCATTGCGTGGACTCGTGTGAAATCCGCAGGATCGTCCAGTATAGTAGGTTTTACGAACATCAAAAGGACGGTGTCGAATAGGTACAATATACTGTTTTGCATTGGAGTGGTCGCGGAGATCTTGTTGTGCCAGATGGACTTTCCAATATCGGTTGTCCAAATCATATTTTTTCTGCACCTCGTTTTCGGAGAGTGACACAAAGTTTTGTACAGTCTCGCGTAACGTATTCTCTGTGCGATGAATAGTTACTTCGTTACGTCCGGTGACAATTCCGCTTGAACCGGACTGGAAAATCTCATTTAGCTGCCATCCATGTTTGTATATTGCCTCGCGGTTTGGGACAGAATCTTGAGGGACAAAAAGGTAGAGCGGAGATGCGGGATGCAATTCACACCAATCAGTTTTTTGGACATCAGTTTCCAAAAGTGTTCTATATTTTTCCTCTCGATTTCCCCACATATCCGCGTAGTAGCATGTTGCTTTGCCCGGAGTGCTGCTTTCTTTGACGCATAATAGAATCGCAACCCCCACTTCTATGTCAAATACGTTCTGATCCTCTTTTCCATCTGGAATAGCTTCCTCTACTATTATACTGCCGTGCAAATTAAGTAGGTATATGGAGTCAAAACTGTCTAATAAACTCTGCCGCATCCTACGAAAAGTTAAACCGTCAAGGAAGCTATTATTCACAATGTAACCAACAACACCTTCGCCATTTTTATCAATTCGCCACTGTGCCCACCGGATAAACTTAACATAATCGGATTGCAGTGATTTTTTCTGGTCCCAGATCCCCAACAGTTGTCCATCTACTGGTTTGTAATCCTCAATGAGCTGTCCAATAAAAGTTGGTTGGTCATCATTATCGCTACTCGGATTTGCCGAGGCTAGGGGATAGGGTGGATTACCAAGAATGACGAGGAGTGGTTCGTCCCGCTTTACTGAAACCGCTGCATTTGCCTCATCAGAGATAAATCCTGCAAAAGGTAAACGTTGCTCGCGCTCTATAGGTTCCTCTAACGTATTAGTAAGATAGACGCGGAGACGTTCGGTTGCCTGCCATCCTTGCGCTTGTAGAAACAGACTCAACTTCAGATGTGCAATCGTATAGGGTGCAACCAACAACTCAAATCCGAAAAGTCGTTTGACCAATTGTGCATTGATATACCGGTTCCAGTCGCCTGTACCGTAGGTCGTTGTGACGTATTCACGGATGTGGTCAAGTACTGCAAAAAGAAAACCTCCGGTGCCCGTCGCGGGATCAAGAATGAGCGTGTTGTCATCGGAAAGCCCATCAGATCTGTTAAGTGCTGTCTTGAGCAAAACATCAACAGATCGAACAATGTAGGAGATAACCTGTGGCGGTGTATAATAGACCCCGCGTTCCACGCGCAGCTGCGGGTCATATTCAGCAAGAAATGTCTCATAGAAATGGATCACTGGATCTTCAAGATGAGTTCTCGCAATAAACGCCGTGCGAAGCATCTCTGTAGGGACATTTTGAAGAAGGTTTGCAATGTCCTCCAAAATATAAGTAATGTTTGCATTAAGATTTGGCGAATCTATTTGGTGGAAAAGTTGTCGCAAAAATGGATTTGACTGCGGGAGCGCGCTGGCGGCAGTTTCTCGTGAGAAGTTTGTCGCGTTAGGTAACGCGCAGCGTGCAGCGAAGAGTCCATACGCTAGTGTCTGTGCGTACATATCCGCAAACTTGCCAGGAGTCAATGTAGAGAGGAGAAGTTCCTTAAAGGCCGAGAACATCGCGTAGGTGTCGCTGTTTTCATCGGTGAGCCTCGTTTCGATTTGTGTTTGGAGTTCACGGGTTCGGCGTGCAAGATGCTTCGCGAGTGCCTCCGGAGTGGTGATTTGCATGGAGCCCGCACTGAAAAATCCATCTAACAGGCTTTCCAGATTTTCAATTCCGTTGTCAATTAGTGCTATCGCGCGCGATGTCCCATTCGTATATAACCGAAACTCCACGAAATTGGTGAGGATAAAGTTATCAAGGTTCTCAATAAAACGTTCATTCTGCACCTTGGCGTGCCCAGTGAGTGCATCAAGGTTCCTGCCATAAGCCTCCGCCTCAATATAACCGAGAGGGAATAGACCTTCTCTGACAACAAAATCCGGTCTGCCGATTTCTAACTGTCGCGGCTCGTGGGTAATCCTGATAGTATATTCTAAAAGTTCAGCGGTCTGTTCCAAAAAGTCTTTGAGATGTCCGTGTAAGGAGAGTTCAGCGGTAGCATCGCCCTGTTCTCGGGTCTGTTGGATGTTTTGCCTGTACGTTCTACAAATCTGTTGAAATAACATTAGGCTCCTTTTTAATTCAGATAGTTTTAGAATCGAATATAAATCGCGTTTGTCCTCTCTACTACCAGTACTATTTGTTGAAAATGAAAACAGTTGATAATGTTTTGGTAACAACAATACATTAAAACCCTAAGTATGGTAGTGGTATCTGAACGAGCTTTAACTCTGTTCACTGTTAGGAATATTATCTTCCCCGATTGAGATCTTCAACAGTTTTCTTGATACCTCTTGCAATATTTGTAAATGCCTCATCCTGATTTTCCCATAGCGTCACAGCCTTCACACCTCTCGGTAATGCCTGAAGTTTACCAAAGGGTGCCTCTTCCCAATCAACAGGACGCAGTATTATAGGAATTACCCGGGCCTCTCCGACACTGTGTCGTTCCATAGCACGCTTCATTTCAATATCATAACAATAATCGGATGCAAGGAAATCAGCACTAACAAGCAGAAGTATTATGTGAGCAGTATTCAAGTGTTCATGAATCTCTCCTTCCCATTCTCTACCAGCACTTATTTTCCGATCATGCCAATCTGTAATAACTCCCTGTCTTCTCAAAATGGAGAGGTGGTTCTCAAGTTGTTCTCGTAACTCCTCATCTCTGTGGGAATAAGAATAAAAAAGCTCAACCCCACCCGGTTGCGATCCTGAACCGATTGTTTGATCCTGTTGTTCTTGAATTAAATTGGATAAATACTCCCTCTCTGCAATCATTTGGAGAAACGAACCCTCTGGTAATGGAAGAAAAGGATCATCATGTATTGCTTGCATTCTGCGGATGGCGGCCTCCACTTGTTCACCATGTCGATGACAGACTTTCCAAACTTTCTCCACCTTCTCTTTTTCACTCGTCCCAGGTATATAATCAATGAGATCAATTAACTCATTGAGCATCTTATAATAAAAATTATCATAATTTAGCGCAGTAAAGTGCTTTGCTTGGCGAACATAATCAATCAGCGTAGTTCTGACTTCATCCTTCCCAACACCTTCCTTAATAAAATCAAACGTGTAAATACCACTGTCATCTACATCATCTAATTCCGAGCCATAAGCGGCAAATCTTCGATCTATACATTGCGAACAACCACCACAATGAGTTGCTTGGCCTGTATGTTGAAGTGTTTGACTGCAAGACACTGTGCTTGTGATCAAATCCTCTCGTCCAGCTTCAGATAGAATCTGGTAGATTTCTGTTTTGGTTTTCCATAAGAAAGGGGTGGCGATTTTAACTTTCGGTTCATAGATTGTTGCAAAGAAATTCTCAAGACACATTATCGTTTTTGGATGTGTCGTCCGGCTAGCTCTTGCATTCATCAGATCTTGTCTCTTTGGAAAGTTAATCGAAGTGATTCCATTTTCATAAACAAAAATCTCCCTCTGGGAAAGAGCATGTGACAAAGCGTAAGCGATAGCAGTATACAAAAAAGAACGAGTTCGTTGCGTTTCCTCCCTCGCTCGAATTTGGCGTAAACTACAATAAAATTTGTAATGTCTGATCCGATTCGGATAACGTTGATGAAGTGCTCTAACTAACTGGTCCTGTGTTCTTGCAGTCTCTGGCTGACCAGAACGGTGACTAATGAGGCAGAGTTGATCAGAAGAATTTTCAAGACAGTCAACAATCCCAGCCAAGGAATCAAGTCCTCCTGAAAAAAGAATCACTTTTGTATTTTGCTGGGGTTCAATTTGAAACGTTTCCTGATCAAACAAGTTTGTCGGGTCAGTTGAGTGCCCGGATTGAAAAGAGAAATGATACGTCTGATCGCCGGACATAAAGACGAGTGTTTCTTTGAGTCTTTCCTTGACATCAGCCCTATCCCAGAAAGCAAAATCTCGAACTTTAATGACAAAGTAAAATGACCTTGCCCAACTATGGGACTCTACACTGGCTTTATTTCCACGAGAGGTTAACCTATCGGCACAAAAAACATAGGCAGCAATCTCTAACAAATCAAGGATACGATCAGGAAAATGAGATACATAGTGTATAAAACTAGGCAGGCCAAGTTTTACATTTGGGATCTTGTTGGAAAATTCTCGATATTCAAGGACTAAATTATCATCTTGAGCCCATTGCTGAGGTGGATCTGCACCATTACATAGTACAATTCGTGGAGGGACATCTCTCACTTCTTACTGCTCTCCCGTTGTAATTCCTCACGCATCTTTCCAAAAGCGTGCCATAAAAATCCTTGAACCTCTTTTTTGCTAGGAATACCTTTTTTCGTATGTTGATTAAACCAACCTGCTGCGAAAGACTGTGTAATCTTCGCTGTTTCAAAGGCATTTGAAGAAATAGCATCAATGTGTTTTTCAAGATACTGCCCAAATTTAATTCGTTCATCAATACTACCTAAAGCTGCAGAAATTTCTCTTTCCAAAAAATACTCTAAATACCCCTGTGTAAATTTTCCGAAAAACAGACGCGATAATTCACAGAATCCCGCACCATTCCCTGCTTTACGCCATACTTCAAAAGGATCTTTCAATGAATCCAAAAGACTAAGTGAATTCACGTGATTTTGATCATACCAAATAGAAATTGCTTCACTAGCAGCCTTTTGGGCAATTCCACTATATTCAAAAGAATCTTTTTGAGATGCAACATAAGCATTGACAGCTTTCGCAAAAGAAAGTGGTGTTGGATTATTAGGAAGTTCAATCCCAATATCCAACAACCAAACTTGTGGGTTTTCTTCACGCGAAGCAACAGCAAGATTGACTAGGAATTGAAACGTACCCAAAACACCACTATCTCGCTCAATATGACGAAATCGTGATCTAACATTCTGAATTGTCTTTTGCGTAATATCCTCGATTTCAGTATCAGATACATGCCTTCCAGCAATCTGTTCAAAAATATCTCGCCACTTTTTCGTTTGGGGAAGAACAGACATTCGTTCATGACCCATTACTTGATCTCCATATCACAATTTCTTATCGGATTCCCTTATTCCTTGCGTATATTGACAAGGACTTTCCTTTCTGGCTTTAGCTATCAGAAATCAGAGCCAGTTGTTGACTCCGTGTGGTTCAACAGCATAAGTCCACCTTTAATCTTGGTTTTTGACAAGAACTACCTTAATAGCAGATAAACCTCTATCCGTATGATGGATGTCAAATTTCACTTTTTGACCTTGTTGAAGCAAATTGACTTTTTCATTCAAAATTTGTGACTCATGCACAAATATATCCGGATCATGTTCCTCACACGTTATGAAGCCGTACCCTTTGATTGTGTCGAACCATTTTACCTCTCCTTGTGTCCGGATTAAAAGCGGCGAAATTTCTCTTTCGATCATTTTAACGGCTTTTGAAAATGGAATCTGAAAAAATTCTCTATCCATTCGTATTCGATAATCACTCAGTAGTTTGAAAACGAGATTTTCTGCCTCTTTGGCATCTTCCACTTCAAAAACTGCTTTTGCAGAATACGGTATTAACACACCTGTTGCTGAGTTTATCTCCTTAACTCTGTCTTCTACAGAACGAGTAGTCATTCCGATCTTTAGAACATCAGGTTCATCTTTCCTTGACAAAATATACAACCAACCATGTTTCCCCTGAGAGACACGAATTTTTCTATGATTTTTCCAATGACTAAGGTAGGTCGGAAGGGTCCCGCTAATCAAAGTCCCACGTATCAAAAGTGCTTGTTCAAAATCACGTCCCTTTAGACTTTCCCGGAGCTTAACTAATAGGGAAACAATGGAATTCATTTCACTTCTAGGCGGATGGCCAAGTCTATCATAGACAGTAAACCAATTCCATTGGTCTTTCCTTAATGACCGATTAAACATACCTTTCAGTTCTGAAATAGCATCCAAATCTACCTGGTCTGGAGGAATTCCATCACTTAAAAAAAGAGATACAACATCTACGGCATTATCAAAACGTCTTCTCATAGTTACCGACAAATCTGACATTCCAAATCCATATTTATGTATAGTCATCGGCGTTATCTTCTTTATCAATCTTGGTTTGGTGTATTTGAAGCGGCTACTGCCAGTCTGTCATCAGAATCAAACTATGGTACAGGGTCATTACAATTTTAAGAAATTATAGAGTTTCTTGTCCTTTTTCAGGATCCGGTGCGGTTAGGAAACCGCACCATAGGTGTCAATTTAGTGATTTTCACGATGTTTTTGTAGCATCATCTCTTCAAATGCTGCAGAAATCCGCAGAAATACCCAAGCAAAGACACCTATCAAAAACCCCCTACGGGGCTTAGATGTGTGAGGTCCCGTTTTTCTACAGAGATGCTTAAAGAAATACCCAAGCAAATAAACCCTACGGGATTCAAGAGGTTTTTGAAGTCTTCAAGATTTCCGCGTAGTATCCGGTTCGGTTAGGAAACCGAACCTACCGGGCCTGGATACCCAAGCAGTTATTTTTTCTAAAATTGACACCTATGGTGCGGTTAGGAAACCGCACCTACCGGGTCTGGGAGTCTAAAATTGGACGAAAAAACCGAGAACTGAATAGCTCTGGACTATGGTATAAAACATTGACTATTATCTCAAATCTCCAAGATTTGTCAACTATTTTCAATTTCCCCATAGAATTTGAAAAACTTTAAGAAAATGATTTCACTCTCTCAATGTGAAAATTCTTCACCTAAAAACATTCAAAAAAGGGTGAGTCTCGGTGTTTCGGATGCGTCTTGTAGTTTTTGTGCTGCCTCGGCAATATCATCAACGAGGATTTGACGCATTGCGGTGAAATCCTCACCTTCTTGTCGTAGGATATAAGCCGGGTTAAACGTTGCCATAGCAAAGGGTGCGTACTGGGTATCTGTAAACCAGATGCCGCGTTCTTCCGTGATGCGGAAACCTCTGTGAATCAGCACTTTCGCTGCGGGTGCACCCATGCAGAGAATCACCGAAGGTTGTATGAGGGTGAGCTCTCCATCAAGCCATTTGGAGCAGGCTTTAATCTCTGATGCTTTCGGTGGGCGGTTTTTCAATACACCCCCTTTAAGCCCTGCTGCTCGGCACTTAATAATGTTGGTGAGCCAGATGTCCCTGCGCGTTAAGTCGTTTATTGTCAGCACTTCATCAAGCAAATCCCCAGTAGGTCCTGAAAACGGCAATGTTGTGTGATTATCTGCAGCGGAGGGTCCCTCTGCAACAAGTACCAATTTCGCAGCGGCATCCCCACTGCCGAAAACGACGTTCGCACGGGTTTTCGCTAAGTCACAATCCGTACAAACGCTGGCGCGCGCTTTGAGAGTGTGCATTTGTGTATGAACAGTGCTCATGTTCTGACCCCGACTTTCCTAAAGTTACACGGTGCCTCCGGAAGTTTTTGCGAAGTGAATACTGGCATGTACCAATTGATCGGGTTGCGTCTCGGTAAATGTCAGTTGATAAATCGGTTTGTCCCAATTATATTCATAATCGCTGCCGTAAGTCGCTACACTTATGGGTAGATAATCCTCTGGCACATGGATAAAGCAGGTGCCCTCAGCTTGTCTAAGCGGTTTACAAACGAGTAGATAACTCTGGCTGTGCCGGTCCCAACCGGCAGATAGTATCTCGGCACTGCCCTGTGTATAGTGGATATCGGTTGCGAGCAATTGCGGAACCTCTTGCTCCTCACGGAAGCAAAGCAGCTTCGCGGAACGGGGCGGAATATTCAATAAGTTTACACTTTGTGAAACCTTGCCGAGGTATTGACGCATCCAGAAGTCGTGGACAAGGAACCCATTAGATTCCGGCACCCCAAGCGTATCCAGTTGAAAATAAACGTCGTCTTCACGATCATTCCAATTGAAGACTGCGGCGAGATACCATGTTTCACGAGGTGTTGAAATAGGGAGGCTCCAAATTTTAGGGAAAGGTTCGTCGTAAATGTCTACGGGAGTGGCGGCTTTATTGATAAGTGGGAAGATTTTTGCTAAGTATGCCGCCCGCAATGGTGTAAGTGTTGCGATCGAGTCAGCACAAAGCACAGTCCCTCCACTGAGTGCAGCGGCTGTCATCTCCACGATTGCCTCGTTGATGGGTCGTGGTTCATCGACAGCAAGTTCGCCAAAGAGATGGTTCCAGAGGACATTATGCTCTCGTAGATACGCTGCATATCTGCTCAAACGATGCTTTGTACCGCGCTGATGATGCCACTGATCGCTTGCTCGGTTGGAGGTGCCACCAGTGAATGGTGCGTTAAGGAGCGGTGCGTTGACGGCAATACTACCGACACACAAGTCTGAAATAGCATTGTATCCTGCCAACATAACGTTTTGTTTCGTTGGCACGTTTTCCAAACGCACTTCATTAATTATATCTCTTAGCAGCTCCGCGGCAAAACGATAGAGCTGTACAGCTGTTAGACTGTCATCATGCCATTGCAGGTTGTGTGAAGCGTTAGTAAGTCCTATTGTATACGCGGTGAAGTCCACATCAATGAGCGAATACCCACAATCGCTCACGATGTGTTTAATCTGTTCACGAACCCGTGCCTGTACTTCCGGATGGGAAACATCTAAGAGTGCGACCTCTTTGCCAGTGTCTGGCAGATGGATTGTTGCGGGTTTGGACCTGTTATGTGCAGTGCGTTTACGTGGCTGTCTCTTTCCGCCGCGAGTTTCAGCCTGTTCCTGTATGCAATAGTCTGGATGGTTCTGTACAAGTTCTGAATCAAGTGTTAGAGCGAACGGGTTAACCCGGATTCCTGTCTTAAAACCTTTTGCGTGAACCTGATTGAGAGTTTCTGGACTTTGTAATCCTGACGCTGTGTCAAGTTGAATATAACAGATACCCCCCGGGGCGTTGGGTTGAAATAGGGGGTGCTCGACGAGTGCCTCCGCTTGGGTTAATATAGCATCAGGCTCAAGTGGTTCTGACGTGTTGGAAAAGGACCAGGCAGCAAATGAATCCTCACGAACCATCGTAGATTGAACATCCGTGAGTCCACTTTTTTTTGCCCTGAGTGCCGTATAGTGCTCATAGGCAGCCTTAGCCCCGCCCGTAAAGTTTATATAGACGGTTTCGGAGAGGATTTCCTCACCAGCGTCGCAGTGCTGCCTACACTGATGATAAAGTGCCCACGGGTTAACGCCGGATACCGATGCCTTTTTAGCATTGGATTGTGAACGTTGTCCCCCATTCCCTTGACAACCGACTTGAATTCGGGGCCACCACTTCTCAGTAGTTAGGAAACCGAAGACGAGTGCTTTGCCACTCTGTGTATCGTGAAGGACACCATCATGGCTGGGATGCATAGCATCGGTCTCGCTGAGAAGGAACCCGTCATAGAGTCTTTTACTGACACCGGGGGAGATAGGCGGCATATTGATAAAGAGGTGGCACTCCGATGGTGTTGTCCCGAGCAAAGCGGCACCTCGGTTTGCCGAAACACCGAGCACCGTTACGCTGTCGAGTTGCAACGGTTCAGGTTTTAGGTTTTCAATGCCAACTTTGAGGTGTATGGCGGGATGCGCGCTATAACAATTGAGGTATGTATTTATCCGAATGCCTTTACCCGTTGCCTCATGTGAGAAACGGAGCTGATGATAATCACCGAAAACATCGGTTTTAGGAAGTTCGGTAATAAATTCACGGGTGCCAGTGTCTTCGGTTTTGATGACACTTCCATCGTCAAAGGTTACCTGTGTACACCCGTTTCGGATAATTGTGTCGCCGCTTTCATCAACATAATCCCATGTTCCTTTTGAAAGGTTGAATTTAATCTCAAAAAATTTATTGTGGTTTACCACGACGAGGTCGCCCTGCCGTGAGACTGTTACATCATCTGATCTCATCCATTGTTTTCCTTTTTGATCTTGGCGCGAGTGTATAGACTGAGTTTGGAAACTTTCGCGGGCAACCCTTAAAATTCGGAGGACATCATGATTTATATAGCGGCGGCAACTGCCCGACAAGATATGACGGCGGTCTGCTCATTCCCAGCATGTGAAAGTGAAAAGGAGTCTCCAGGGGAGAGGCAGAGGACATCATGTCGTTGAAGTGTGTGCGCCTCCCCATTGTCATCCTTCACTTCAGCACATCCATCCTTTAGCACATAGATTGATTCGCTGTGTATCGGTTCGTGCGTAAAGTGTTGTCCCTTGTCAAGACAGATGTAATCTAAGGAGAGATGTACAGAGCCTTTTTGCGGTGAGACGACGCTTCGCCAATCGGCAGCTTTTCCGAACACAGGTCCACACCGTGCCATATTGAGTACCTGAACGCTGCTCCGATGCCCATTTTGCGGCGTTGGGGCTTCGTCTGGTGTATCGCGTTCGCCCCGGTAGAGTGCCATGTCTGGGGGTGCTTGGAAACTAATCAAACGTGCCTTGTTCGGTGTCGTATTGACCGTTCCGTGGACCTCGCCTGCGGGTACAAAAATAACATCGCCTGCAGTAATCGGTGTATAGACACTCCCTTGTCGGATAGCACCACCGCCTTCTAAGACGACGATAGCGTCTTCGGATGCGTCATGATAGTGCTGTGTAAATTCTTGACCGGGAGCGTGGAGTCCGTGGTTTAGCGTCAACTGCGTTGATCCCATATCCGGATGTACGACACGCCAATTTTTGCCTTTGCCCATCTGAAAGGGTGTTCCGGATTGGAGGTTCAAAATCTTCATTATTTTTTAAATTTCCTTGCGGTTCGGTGAGGTCCATTGGTGGCTTGATGTCTCTCTCCGTATATCCGCCTTCCATTTCATTACAGGCTACGGTTGTTTACTATTTTTCATCGGAAACCCGATTTTGACATCGGAAAAATCGGAGCAGAACCCTACATATTTAAAAAGTTTCCTTGCGGTTCGGTTAGAAGAGAGAATAAAATGATACTACCGTATCCCCATAATTCGCCTGCCGAGTCCGAGTCAAACTCCCAACTGTGTCAGGTATAACATACTGCTTTGCATGTTCAACAAGTAGTATGCCGTTAGAGCAGAGCAGCGAGCTCTCAGCCAGCAATGCTAAACAGACAGTGTATATTTCTGAGCTATCCTCTAAACCTGTACCGTAGGGTGGGTCGAAATAGATAATTTCAAACACAGCAGCCTGTTTCTGGAGATATGTAATCCCTTTCACAGCATCGCGACGAAGCAGAGATATTGTATCAGTCGGCTTGCGGGCTGCGCGAGGTTCAGTCGTAAGTCCACATGCCCGAAGGTTTTGTTCTATAATCTGGATACACCGTGGGTCGCGCTCCAAAAAGGTGACATGCTTCGCGCCACGGCTCAACGCTTCGATTCCTATATTCCCTGTACCGGCACAAAGGTCGAGGAAGTTTGCATCAATAATTTGTTCGCGCAGAATACTGAAGACAGATTCTTTAACGCGATCCGCAGTAGGACGGACGACACGATTTCCCTTCGGTGCGACCAAGCGTCTGCCTCTGAATGCGCCAGCGATAACTCTCATTTTTTATTAGTTACCAGTTGTCAGTTGTCAGTTACAAGAGGTTTTAGATAATCCTGAAGTCTCTTTCTGACAACTGAAAGGTTTTCCGGAGAAGACCACACTGACAACTGAAAGGTTTTCGGAGAAAACCGTACTGATAACTGACAACTATTAGATTTTAAACAATTCCTCTACTATCGATCCATCGTTGACGACTCGAATCGGTCGCCCGGAGCGGGAGTAGTTCTCTTCATTACCATCAATTCCGAGTGCGAAGCAGAGGGATGCGAACAAGTCTGGTACACCGACAGCCCCACTGACAACTTCGCTACCATCTTCATTCGTATTACCGACGATTTGCCCACCGCGGGTGCCACCGCCTGCGACGACAGCCGACCAACCGTTGGTATGATGATCCCGTCCATCGTTTTCATTGATTCTCGGTGTACGTCCGAATTCACCGAGCCAGAGCACAAGCGTATCTTCGAGGAGATCCCGCTCGGATAAGTCTTTCAGGAGCATCGCGAACGCTGGGTCCACCATATCAAGAAGTTCTTTTGTCCGCTCAAAGTTATTTTGGTGTGTATCCCATCCATCGAGTGAGACTTCTACAAATTTGATGCCAGCCTCCACGAGTCGTCGTGCCATGAGACACCCTTGACCGAATCTGTTCATACCGTACGCTTCGCGGACGGCGATTGGCTCTTCGTCGAGCTGAAAAGCGTCTATTTTGGGGGAGTTGATGAGCTCGTCTGCTTTTTTATAAATGGCTTCGTGTGCTTCCGTGCTGCGTCCGGTCCGTTTCGCGATAAAATCTTTTTCAATTGTCCTGAGCATCTTAAGCCGTTCTTTAAAACGGTGTGTGTCCATCTGTGCCGGATAGGAGATGTCTTCCACAGGTTCCATCGGATTTTTGATGACAAACGGATCGTGCGCTGCACCGAGGAAACCGCCCGAGTACATCGGCGAATTGATGTTAACACAACTCGGTAGGTCCAAAAGTTCATCTTCAAGATAGTAAGAGGTGATTGATCCGAAGGTAGGATGCCGCACTGCACCGCCAGGCGCATACCCGGTATGTAGCAGATAACGGGCGCGTTCATGGTTCCCTTCACGCGAAACCATTGAACGGATAATAGAAAGATGGTGTGCTTGTTCCGCAACGTTCGGCAGATGTTCGGAAACCTGTATATCCTTCGCACTTGTCGGAATCGCTGCGAAGGGACCTCCGTTTTTGGTGCCGGGTTTGGGATCAAATGTATCTAACTGACTGGCACCGCCACTCATAAAAAGAACGATACAATGCTTCGCGCGCGGCACGATATCCTCAAGCTGCGCGAGGCTGCCGGAGCCGAAGTGCTGCATCGCAATAAGTCCCAGAAAACTGCTGATACCCGTCTTGACAAAACTGCGTCGCGAGATCTCTGTGTGCCATAATTCTGGTGTGTCGTATTCTGGTACCCACAATTTTGTATCCATATTTATTCTCCTCAATTATTTCATCTATACCATTTTAACATGCTTCGGCATTTATAAACAAGGGAAAAATTTTAAGCGATTTTCAATTTTCATCTGCTGAGCGGATTGAGAAGGAATGGAAGGGTGGCGTGCCCCTTCCTCGTGAGTCGTGAGGTGTCTGGATAGTTTTTTACTTTAAGTCCTGCTGTTTGAGTTTCCCCCAGAGGGTGGTAAGTTTATTCATGGGTTCAACGGCATACGGAACATCAGTATGGGTCCAATCGAATAACCACACGCCTTCCCCATGCTTATCGAGAAATTCTTCATGAGGGCCTCCGTTGATAGGTGCTGCGAAGTTGCGATATACCTCATCTACTTCTATTGTGTAAACAACGTACTGTCCATCAGGGGACCATTTGAGCCCCAAAAAGCCAGGCTCGGCTTCTCGAGTTTCTATAGACTTCAAGTTTGATCGTCCGGTAAGTGAGACAATGCTAATTGTATACGTAGTTGCCCAACGCCCGTGTGCAAAAGCCCTATCCGCAAAAGCGAGGTATCTCCCATCTGGTGAGAAGGCGGGGTTAAAACCATCTTGGGTTATCTGTAAAACTTCTTGGGTTAAGATATTGAAGATACAAATGCCGTCGGAGGTGCCATACACGATATGTCTTCCACTTGATGACCATTCTACAGTATACGCCTCACCTTCTTTTAGCAGTTGGACTTTCGGGCGCGATTTCTTTAATTCATGTTTTGGAATGAGATATATCCCAGTCGCTGGTGCCGGTCCTGTCCGCTCATGCGTGAAGACGATATCACCGTTTTGTGAGATGTCAAGACCCCAAATAAGACTAAATTGCTGACGTGTAAGGTCTCGTACTTTTGGAAAATCAGCCTTTTTATCAAAAAGATAGATGTCGTTACCGAACATTAGTTGATGGTGCCAAGCGGTCGTAACAACGAGATTCCCATTTGGCTGTACGGCGAGGCCTTCTGGCGAATATCTCAGGTTAAAAAATGGGCGATCATCGCGCGCTTTCTCCACGTTGGTGACCCAGAGTTCGTTGAAGGCATTAATTGGGGGTCTAAAGATGATTTCTCCGGTAAGTTCTGCCTGTACTGTTGTGAGTGGCAGGAGAGAAGTCAGACAGAAACAGAGGCATTTGAAAAAGTGTCTCATGATAACTCCTATTGCGATGAGGTTATGTATTGGATCGATGCCTGTTTTGAATCCTGCTATTTTGGGGTGTTTTCACACATCATCTGCCCAATCGCCTCAAATATTTGAGTGTGATTGACATCCATCAACATTCACACAGGCACCCGTTACAAGGCTTGCACGTTCCGATGCGAGGAAAACGACGACGTTCGCGATTTCTTCAGGTTTTCCGAATCTACCGAGGGGCATATCGCTTTTTACAAAGGCCTCCATCGCCTCCGGATCTGCCGCTATGCGCCGCGCCCAACCGCCACCGGGGAAAAGGATTGAACCCGGAGCGACACTATTCACGCGGATATTGTCCGGTGCGAGTTCCTTTGCCAAAGATTTTGTCATACTAATCTCGGCGGCTTTCGCGGCGTTATACGTAATGTGTCCACCGCCTTCCCGACCATAGATAGACGTTATCATCAAGATCACACCACCACCTTGTTTTTTCATTTCAGGGATGGCGAGTTTGTTAACGCGTGCAGCGGAAACCAGATTCAGATCAAGGATTTCGTGCCACTCGGTATCCGAAATCTCCTCGAGAGGGGTCCATCGGCTGCCGCCGACATTGTTCACAACGACATCGATTCTGCCGTAGGTTTCGACTGTTTCTGCCATAAACGCTTCAACCTGCTCTGTATCCGTAACATCTGTGAGCTTGGCGAAAACTGGCGCGCCCTTTGTAGCGAGTTCGTCTGTTACGCTTTGGAGTGTCCCTTCGGTTCTACCACAGATGCTCAGTTGCGCGCCTTCTTCAGCAAATCCGTGCGCGATGGCGCGTCCGATACCGCGGCTCGCTCCTGTTACAACGACGACTTTATCCTTTAATCCTAAATCCATTAGATTCTATGTCCTTTTTATATACGAGTTTGAAAGTAACCCTTTAATATTTCTATGTTGTTATTATAAGCGAGAATCTCTGAAATGTCAACCGAATAGCGGATGTGTAATAGAACCATTCAATTCTCCATTTTCCGATCGAATCTTCACCACCAGGCCCGGTAGGTGCGGTTTTGCGGTGTACCATAGGTGTCAATTTAGCGATTTTCACGGTATTTTAGCAAGTGTGGATATAAACATGCTGAAGAAATACGCAGAAACACCCAAGCAAAGACACCTATCAAAAACCCCCCTACGGGGCTTAGGAGACGGAGGAGATATATTTCTATAAACATGCTGAAGAAACACCCAAGCAAATAAACCCTACGGGACTGCAGAGGTTTTTTGAAGTCTTCAAGGTTTCCGCGTAAGATCCGGTTCGGTGTTTTTGCTGGGGTGTTTCTTCTAGGAAACCGAACCTACCGGCCTGGGGATCTAAAATTGGATTAAAAAACCGAGAACTGAATGGTTCTGGCTTGAAATAAAATTGATTTGACAATATATCATGACTGTGGTAAAATATATGTGTTAAGGAAATAGAAAAGTTCTGTCCGACTCAAAAACAGGAAAAGGACCTATGGCATACTATATCACCGACGAATGTATTGGGTGTATGGCGTGTTTGACGAATTGTCCCGTTGATGCGATCACAGGGGATAGGAACATGCTGCACATCATTGATCCAGACGTATGTATTGATTGTAGTGCGTGCGGGATGGTCTGTCCCGTCGAAGCGATCCGTGATCAGTTTGGCGAGGTGTGTAAGTTCATTCGCCGCCCCACACATCGTCCTATCGCCGTTATCTACGAAGAACTCTGCTCTGGCTGTGATTTCTGCGTCCATATCTGTCCTTGGGACTGCCTTGAACTCAAGGATCCAGACACTGGCGAACATGCCGAAAGTTTCTTCGGTATTTGTGAACTTGTTAAACCGAAGGAATGTGTCGGTTGCAAGTTATGCGAAGAAGTCTGCATCAAGGACGCTATTCGCATTGAGTCGCCTGTGCTGGTAGAACTTGCTGAAGCAGCAGAAGCGGAAGCAGCAGATTAGCGTTATGGGAGCGGCGCTTCCAATGGCGAACATACATCTCTATAGACCGGATCTTGTCATCGTCATTTCCGGACCGTCTGGTTCAGGAAAAAGCACCGTCATTGATGCGCTCTGCAAATCGGATGAAACGCTGCGGCTATCCGTCTCAGCGACAACGAGGAAGCCTCGTCCGCGTGAAGTAGATGGCGTTGACTATCACTTCCTGTCAAAATCGGAATTTGAGACGCATATTCAACAAGACGATTTCCTTGAATGGGCAGAATACGGAGACAACTGTTACGGAACGCTCAAATCTGAAATAGCCACTGCAGGTGAAGTGAAAAAAGATACTATTTTAGAAATTGAGGTAAAAGGTGCCTTGCAAATCCGAGCGCAAGATCTGTCCCCGACGAGAAGTGTCCTTATCTTCATCATACCCCCATCGTTCGCCATCCTGGAGAAACGCCTTCGTTGTAGAAAAACAGAATCGGAAATGGAACTCAAAAAGCGCCTCGCTATCGCGAAATCCGAAGTCCTTGAGATTGAACACTACGATTATTGGGTTAGTAATCCACAAAACGCGATCCAAGACGCAGTTCAGCAGATTCAGGCCATCATTGCCGCAGAACGTTCCCGTATTGATAGTAAATTAATAGAGACAATTAATCCCCTGCTCGGTGTTGACAAGGTAAATTAGTTGTTGTACTTGGCTCATGTAGAAGTTGTGTGCTATTTTTATTTGACCAACATCCTCCCATAATCAAATGGAGAGCACCATGGATACCGTAAACGACTTTGGATTCAAACAGAGAAAATATATGCCAGTCTTTCCAAAAGCGAACGGCAAAACGACTGTCTATATTGAAGGTTATCCGTGTGAAGATGACGAACCTATGTCCGCAACCGGTTTTCACGGCGAACAGATTGCAGCAATTTACGAACAGTTCAAGCGATACTTCGCAATCAACGAACTTGTTTATATTGGGATTGACAGTTTTATCTACTATAGCGAAGGCGACATCACAAAATGTGTCGCGCCAGATATTTACGTCGTTTTCGGCGTTGCGAAGTATCCGCTACGGCGTAGCTTCTATACGTGGGCAGAAGGCACCGCCCCGGTTGCTGTCTTTGAGTTCCTGTCTGACGCGACGGCACGTCAAGATCGGAATGAAAAAGTCGGCGTGTATCTCAATGATATAGGTGTCCAAGAGTACTTTATACATCAACCGGAGTTGAAGAAACCTGCAGAGTTTCGCGGGTGGGGGCAGGATCCGTCAGGTGGTATTGTTGAGATGGAACCGGATGCGGAAGGCGGTCTGTTCAGCGAAGCGTTAAATCTCTACTTTCGCTGCGAGGAACAACATCGGACGCACGTTAGACTGTTGCGTCCGTATCTGCCAGATGGCACGCCGATTACAACATCTCTGGAGGAACAGCACCTGAAAGAGGCAGCAGAAGCACGCGCAGAAACAGCAGAAGCACGCGCAGAAGAAGAAGTACTACGCAGACAGCAGGCTGAAGCAGAATTGGAAGAACTCCGCGCACAAATGGCTAAATCTTAACACTCATAAAAAATATGGAATTCAGAGAGCGGACGATTATCTTAGGTGTTACAGGTGGGATAGCGATTCACAAATCACTTGACTTAGCGAGTCAACTCGTGAAGAGTGGTGCATCTGTTCATGTGGTGATGACGGAAAACGCCACACGACTTGTCCAGCCTTTGCAATTCCAAGTTATCTCACGGAACCCTGTCCTGCTGAACCTATTTGACGCGGGTACAGATTGGAAACCGCCGCACATCGATCTCGCTGACCGTGCTGATCTGCTCGCAATTGTCCCGGCAACGGCGAACATCATCGGTAAACTCGCAAATGGTATCGCTGACGATGCGCTCTCTACAGTTGCTGTTTCTGTCCACTGTCCGATACTCCTCGCCCCCGCGATGAACGGTCACATGTATCAAAACCCTTTCGTCCAACGCAACCTTTCCACCCTAAAAACACACGGTGTTCATTTTATTGAACCGGCAAGCGGCGATCTCGCCTGTGGTTATGAAGGCGTAGGACGTTTGAATAAAGTAGAGATGATCCTTGAAAGAGCAAGCAATATTCTGGTTTCAACTGCAAGTTTGGAAACACAAGATTTGCAAGGCACACGTATCCTCGTCACGGCAGGGGCAACCCGCGAATATATTGATCCAGTCAGATTCATTACCAATCGTTCCAGCGGTAAGATGGGATACGCCATTGCTGAGGCAGCGGCACAGCGTGGTGCTGAAGTGCAGTTGATTAGCGGTACGGCTACTGTGCCGCCACCTATCGGGATTGAGATCCAGCACGTTGAAACAACCGTTGAGATGCACGATGCGGTTCTGCAGGCGTTCAATGAGACGAACATTATTATCATGGCAGGCGCGCCTGCTGACTATCGTCCGAGTGAATATACACCGCATAAAATCAAAAAGAGTGCTGATACATTGACGCTTCCGCTTGAAAGAAACCCAGACATCGCGCAGGCACTTGGCGAACAGAAAACGGATCAAACCCTCGTCTGTTTTGCCGCGGAGACGAACGATCTTCTTGAAAACGCTCAAGAGAAGTTGGTACGCAAGAACTGCGATCTGATTGTAGCAAATGACATTCTTGAAGAAGGCGCGGGCTTCCAATCGGATACGAATATCGTTACCCTGCTGGACCGGGATGGTACCTGCGAACAACTACCCCGTTCCTCAAAACGAGATGTGGCAGATGCCATTCTGACAAAGGTCGTTTCTATACGAAGCGGCACGAAATAGACTATTCAGGAAATCGGGCTTACAAGGTTTCCTTCCTACAAGATGAATCACCAACAGATCCGTGCCTTTTTCGCGCTAAATCATACCCGTCCTAAAAAGCAGTTAGGTCAAAATTTCCTCGTTAATCCAGAAGCACTCAAAATCATTCTTGAAGCTGGCGCGCCGACAGCGGACGACACGGTCATAGAAATTGGTGCCGGGTTAGGGTGTCTTACCGATGTGTTAGCGCAGCATGCCAAACGCGTTATTGCTATTGAAGTAGACGAACTCTTATACAATACCTTAGTGGCCGAATTTTCGACAAATTCATGTGTCCAACTTCTTAATGCCGATGTTCTTAAATTGGAACTTAATTCACTGTTGTCGGACGGCACAGGGACTGTGCCTACTACATTTAAAGTTATAGCGAACCTACCTTATAGTATTACAACTCCCATCTTGTGGAAACTCCTTGCACATCATAAACAAATTCATAGTTGTATATTAATGATGCAAAAAGAAGTAGCGGAAAGAATTATTGCGGGCCCCGGCGGGAAGGATTACGGTGCTTTGACAATCGGTGTCGGCTATTACGCCGAGGCCACACTGATTGCCACGCTGCCGCCAGAGAATTTTTATCCTGCCCCGAAGGTAGATTCCGCGCTCCTAAAACTGGAAATGCTCGAAACGCCAAAGGTTGTGGTAGAAAATGAGGAATTTTTCTTTAAAGTAGTACGTACCGCATTTCGGACGCGACGGAAGATGTTAAAAAATGCTTTAGCCAGAGGTAGATTTGCTTCAGACGAAGTATTGACAACCGCATTTAAGGAACTCGGTATAGCCCCACAACGGCGCGCCGAAACATTGGATATCACCGAATTTGCAGCACTTGCGAATTTTTTATCTCAAGCCGCATCAACGAAGGCGGGCGTTTGAGACGTATAATTTTGCGTTTACAACCGGATGTCTAACTCAATCAGCTGCCAATAGACGATCTTCCAATCTGCACCTTCACGGCGGAACTCAAATTTACAATGTGCTTTGAGTTCCCTCGGATCCCGTTGTTCACCCTTCTCAGCGTTAATATCAAGTCGAAGCGTTACTGCCATTTTCCGTGCATGCGTCACATCTATTTCTATATCCTTGAACAGGAATTCAAGGAAGACATACTCCTCAAAGAGTTGCGTTATCGCCGGAACGACATCCTCATAATTTTCGGGAATAATACCTGATGCGACACCGAAGAGTGTCGCGGCATCGTCTGCAGCGACGTAGGTCTCCGAAAAGAGTGCTTGGATCGCTTCAATGTTCTCCATATCCAAGGATTCGAGGAGGTCAGAAAAATTGTCAAAGAATTCTCGTGTCTCCACTACTGGATCCTTTAGTGGTGTCAATGCAACGTCCATAACCAAGCGTTCTTGATTAAGCACAAAGGGTTGGCTATAGGGTTTGTAATCTACATCTTCGACAATTAGTGTGTGCGCATCGCCGTAAACAACACCTTGAAAAGCATAAACACCCTCCGCGCCAGTTTCAACTGATGCTTCTAACAGTTTTACAACAGCCCCCGGAATAGGGTTTCCCGTCCCGGCATCGGTGACGGTACCAGAGACTGTCCCGTATTGGAGCACGACCGGTTTTTCAGGTTCCGGTTCCGGTTCAAGTGGATCTTCAGCGTTTTCACATGCAAAAATACATACCACGAATAATAAAAATAAAACCATTTTTTTGCGTATCATAATTTATCTACTGCTCCTTCATAATACTGTCGAAGCGAGGTCCCTGCCTCGCTACTGCACGTTTTCCACGAAACTCGTCAATCAAAAAACTTCTCAAGGGTCTGTGAACTCGGCGGTTTCGTGAGTAGAGAAACGATTATCAAAGTAACAGACGAAACAGCGATCAGGATCGTAACAGGCATAATCCCAGTTCCGCCTACAGTATATCCGGGTGTCTGCCAGTTGCGGAGAAAGAAATAGAGCCATAATAGAATAACGCTTATAATTGCGGCGAATACTCCGCTTTTTGTACTACGCTGCCAGAACAGTGCCGCTACCACAATCGGAAAAAGCCCAGAGAACCCTGTGAACGACCAGATCGCGAGCCTAAAAATGCTCGGTGTCGCGATGAGAGAGATGAGATAGGTAATACAAAGCACACCACTGACAAATAGCCGTCCTACCCATACCCGCTGTTTTTCGGAAAACGTTTCTTGACGATAATGCCCGATAATATCGTGCGTGAACATGCTACCAATAGCGAGTGATTGTGAGTCGAGCGATGACATAATTGCTGCGAAGACACCTGCTCCCAGAAACCCGGCTAACACCCCGGGTGCGTGTATATGAATCATCTGAATCAGCACATTGTTTGCTTGCGGTCCCTTTAAATCCGGGACATCTACATTTCCCAATATTCCGAGCAGTACACTCGGAATCCAGACAATTGCGATACATAATGGATACAGGATAATTGCATAACGGAACGTACCGACATCTTTTGCGGTTAGGAAATGTGAGAAGATATGTGGGAACATACCGACACAGAGAGGAATACAGAGATAGGTTAATAGTTCTAACGGCTTAATATGTTCTGTTTGCATCAATAAATTCGGATCAACCTTGGAGATAGCATTTGACAACCCGCCCATCCGATTTGTGATCACAAAGAAGGTAATCCCTCCGAGTGTCATGAAAACGAGCGTCTGGAATGTGTTCACCCAAGCAGTGCCGCGCATACCGCTGTAGGTAACGTAACAGAGGACAACAGCACAGATAAGTAAACCCCCTGCCCATTGTGGAATTTTGCTATCAGTGAGGGTCGCCAACGTCCCTCCACCGCCCATTACCCCGATTAGCAGATACGGTATGAGGAGCAAGACAAATAAAATGAAGAGCAGGAGTCCCAAGCCGCTGGATTCCCATCGGTCCCGAAAGTACTGCGCCTGTGTTACATAGCCAAACCGCTTTCCGAGTCGCCATAGGCGAGTCCCGATAAAGAGGAACACACACGGCACGACTATCGCAGAAGAGGAAGCCATCAGCGCAAAAACACCGATACCTCTGTGATAGGCTTCGCCGGATGCGCCGAGGATTGAGAACGCTGTCATATTCGTGCCGAAAAGCGTCATCAACAAGATGAACCAATTAATTGTCCGGCTCGCGACGAAGTAGTCCTCTCCAGTGTGTCGGAAAAGTTTGTGGCTCAAAACCCCGAGAACCAGCACGACAGCCAAGTATAAAAAAATAACAGCAAGACTCATTTTTCTCCCCAATCCCCTCGCGCTTTGACGAAGGCTGCCATTAGCAACGTTGCCACAAGACAGTAACCGATATGATAGAGCAACCCTATCGGCAATCCGAAAACAAGCTGCGGCGTTTTCCAGAACCAGAAATCATTATGGAGTAGGAACAATAACACGAGTAGGCAGTACAACATCCATTTAACTGGGTTTTTCATAGTGTGTCTCCTTTTCTCGCCAATTATAGTAGAAAATGGCAATACTGGCGACCATTACTATTCCATGAATCCAGACAAACTGAACGACGGTCGGGAGAAAAAAGAGAATGAGTGCAGCAGCAAACAGAACGCCGCGTGTCCATAGAGATAATCTGTTAAAGATATAACCGGCGATCGCAGCAGCAAAGAGAACCGTCCCGACCAACGTGAGCGAGAAATTCCCGAAAACTGTCCATAATTCTGGTGTGCCGCCATCGCTATTCAGCCAGAGCAATGCGGGTCGCAACACAAACGCGTAAGGCAGTGCAAAACCGACAAGCGCGAATCTAAACGCAGCGAACCCTGTCACCATTATCCCGGAGCCTGCGATAGCAGATGCAGCATACGCCGCTAAAGCAACAGGCGGGGTTACCATCGACATCATCCCGAAATAGAAGATGAAAAAATGTGCAGCGAGCGGAACAACTCCCAAATCCAGAAGCACGGGCCCCACCAAGATCGCCATCAATAGATAACAGACCGATGAAGGTAGCCCCATCCCGAGAATAATCGTCGAAATCATCAGAAAGAAGAGTGCTAACACGAGGTTGGTGGATGCAAGCGGTAAAAGTGCCGATGGCAACTTACTACCGATTCCCGTCAATGTCACGACTCCCAGAATGATACCGACGCACGCTGCAGCTGCAATTAATGAAACGCCGCTCTGTGCTGCCCGTTCACAAGGCGATATTAAAAAGTTGACCCCTTGCCTCAAATCCGAAGCACCGACACCGGTTTCAGTGGTAGAATGCTGTCCACGTATTCGGCGTATTAGGTAGCCCAACAGACTTATCGCGATGACTATTAATAGACTCCAACTCACGGCGCGGAACGCTGTTGCACCCATTAGTAAAACGCCGATGAGCGTAACAAACGCAGCGAGAAAGATAAGTCCTTGCAGCGAAAAAAGTTTCCCACGCTTTTCTTTCTGATTGTCGTGAACCGCTTCTTCAGAGTTTTGAAGGGTACCCGGCGTGTGCCTACTACTTTTAGCTGCGAAATGCACCATACACAGCATCCCTGTATAGTAAAGGATCGCTGGGAGTAGTGCTGCCCTGATGATCTCCAGATATGTAACGGCAGGCTCCACGATTTCGAGCATCATATACGCGCCTGCGCCCATGATGGGTGGTACCAATGCGCCGCCAGAACTCGCTGCAGCTTCAATCCCACCTGCGATCGCAGGTTGAAACCCAGAACGTTGCATCAAGGGGATCGTAAAGGTGCCGGTTGTCGCAGTGTTCGCAACAGCGGAACCTGACAATGATCCCATCATGCCGCTGCTCAACACAGCGACTTTCGCTGGTGCTCCCGCACTCGCGCCGAACACGCGCCTCGCTAAATCCAAGACGTAACTGGTTGCGCCCGTCCGTTCGAGCAATGTCCCGAATAGTACAAACAGGAACACATACGTGAACATGACCCGAAGCGCGATGCCAAATGTGCCTTGACTGTGTAGAAACGTCTGACTGACAATGCGTTGAACGGAATACCCACGATGTGGAAACAACCCGTCCGGCATAAACTGTCCAAAGCCGGCATAGAGAAGAAATGCAAGAGAAAGCAGTGGAAGTGTCACGCCAATAGAACGGCGTGTCGCCTCCAATACTAAGATGAGTCCGATCCCACCGACGATGTAATCCAGCAGCGGCTCTGCTCCGGCGCGGTCTCCGAGAGACTGACCGTCTAACCAAAAGCCTTGAAAAATGGGTTCTGTTTGCGTTACAACATAGCCGAAACAGGCAATTACACTGCTTATAAGCGCGACATCAAGCGTTTGAAAAACACGGTTATCCGCGAAACGTGAATGAATAGGGTATCTCAAAAATACCACTATTAATCCGAGCATCGCGAAGAGTGCTAACTCTGTTTGCGGTGCAAGCTGCGGATAGTTGACCTCTGCCAAGATAAAGAGGCACAACAGCACCGAAACTACAAGAAAGATGTTATCTTTTAATTTTTGTCTCAATAGATTGACCGACTCTGATTTTTGTAGGGTTGGGTAACCCAGCTCCTAATGAAGTTTAATAAAATATTTGGGTAATTCTATGTTCCTCCAAACCCGGTAGGTGCGGTTTGGAACCGCATCGGACTTCTAAAAGAAATTACCCGATTCAATTCTTAATCTTCATACGGGTTTGAACTTCCACCCGTCTTCAAGGCGAATAACGGGATACCCTAAATTTCTTTAAGTTTATCAAGAATTCAGGCGGAAATCAAGAGAAAAGAGATAGCACTGCCTACTCGCTATAAATCAGATGTTTCATTGCACCCTTGAATATCAAATTCTGCTTGCTACGAAAAAGTTTGGAATTGCCGAGTCAAATCAATTTGCTGCCCAAAAAATATGACCATTTTAACGTCCAAGGTATCTTCAAACAAGCATCCGAGGTTCCGAAGCGGGTTCTCATATCTGCTTCCAGTACAAGTTACCCACTCCAGCGCGATAGGAATCACCACCTGAATCGATTTGATAACTTCCGTTGGATCTACATCCGGCACAATTGGGTCCCAAATCAATCCACCTGGATGACCTTCCGATGGCTCAGACCACTCCGCGTATCCGACAACGTTTTCCCCGCGACGCAACACACGGTACTTGTTCAAATTGGACTGATTTACTATCATATACCCCGGTTCCCACAAAATTCGGAAATTCTGTTTCGACCATCTTTCATCCAATTGATGTAAGACCTCTAAATCTTCAAGACGCGTGTTTGTCCACTTGAGTTGAGAGACATTTGACCTCGGCAAGAGTTGTGTTCGTAAGGTTCTGGTCATCTCCTGATATCCGACTTTCCGATACAATCGACGAGCCGCCTCCGTATCCGTGTCGAGGATGCTACCGCGATAACCTTTCCTCTCAAAGTATGTGTGCATTTCTTGCATCAGGCGGGTTGCAATGCCTTGTCGGCGCATGTCCGGAGCGACAAATACATCCATAACCTCTCCGAATTCCTGGACTTTTCCTTTAATACAGAGTGTAGTGCGTTCACCCATTACATGTCCAATAACTCTTTCATTGAGAAATGCCAAACGAATCCCTTCAGGCTCAAGGTTTTCATCGTCGAATTTATGTCGAAACCAATCCTCGTTGACAGGTCGAAGTGCCAAGACAGCGTCATCATCGCCAGGTAGCCAATGTTTGTAAACGATTGTATTGCGCATACGTCTCCTTTCGTGTAGGGATAGATATGAACCGTCCCTGACAAAACAACGCCCCTTGAAGTAACCACATAATGCGTGGTACTAAGGGGCCTCGTTGGTAGATATTAAGAGGAGCAAATTTATGGAAATTGCCCGGTAGAGCACCGGAAACAGTGAAAGTGCAGTGGGATAAGACTAACTTTAAGTTAACATGTTGAGGAAGGGAAAACCAATTGTTAACTTTCAAGAACAGAAACAGAGATAGCGATGCTTTAACGCTCACAGCAAGTACCAGAGCGTTTCGCACACTATTCCATACGTTTTTAACTGAGAGGTTCAGATAAAGTCGTCAAGTCATTATTCTTATTATCTCTCTTGAAAGGGTAATATAACCCAAGTTGCTACCAACGAATTTTGTGCACTGTAACACAGTTTTTCGGACACTTTCTTCATCCCGTAGGGGTGGTATGTCTATAGAAAACGGTATATTCAAGCGACCGCACCCCGTAGGGGTGCTATGTCTATAAACAAGTGGCAACTTGTGTTAATATAAGGAAATTATACACACTAAAAAATTGTTTGTCAAACAAAATTCTAAAACATAATCTTTGAGAAAAACACACAATTTGGAAAAGTAGGCGTAATTCCTAAATCACGACCTCTTTTAAAACTGAGAACTGAATACCTGTAAAAACTGGAACTGTCTTAATTCTCGATTCGGAGAGCATCAATAGGTGAAAGTCGCGCCGCTCGCATCGCAGGATAAACACCGAAACCAACACCCATAAAAATAGAAAAGATAACAGAGATCAGAACCCATTGTCCAGAGAGGACAACAGGCCACTCCGGTACAATTGGCACGATGCGTACCGCGAGTCTCGCCATGCCGTGCGCTGCTAACCACCCTCCTGCGATACCAAATATGCTACCACAGAAACAGAGACATATCGATTCCGTCAAAAATTGATAGAAAATGTGAATTCGTTTTGCACCGACCGATTTTCGTAAACCTATCTCCCGTATTTTCTCGCCGACGGAAACAAGGCACATATTCATAATACCGATACCACCCACAAACAACGAAAAACTTGCGATGCTCCCCAAGGCGATTTTTATCATTTTTTGCGTGTGCGCAAGTCGCTGAATATTACCCTTCGGTACCCAATAACCGATAAAGTCATCTTTCCCGCGGTGCCTTTTGCGCAAGACATGTTTAGCTGAATCAATGATACTGTAAACATCCGCATCTTTTTCAAAAAAGAGAACCAATCTATCAACGTAGGGATTGCCCACAAGTCGCTGTTGGCGTGTTGTTAACGGGACACAAACCGTATCATCTAAAGAACGCCAAGAACTGAGGCTACTACCCTTTGCTTTCATCACACCGACAACACGCAGTCTTACCGAGGGATTCTGCCAAGAAAACCGTACCTTCACTTCTTGACCAATAGCGGAGACTTCTCTGAACAACTCGCTGGCAATATTGGCACCCAAGACACAGACCTGCGTTGCGTTTTCAATATCGTTCTCGGAGAGGAATCTGCCTTCTTGAATTTCCCAGTGCATACCGAGGGCATAGTTTGCGGTGACACCTTCGAGATGCGGACTGGGGTAGCTGCCGTATCGGCTGCTAACAAGGTGGGGACGGAATCTTTCATTTTTCGGTAAAACAAATAGGACGTTGGGGCATTCCGCTTCAATGGCATGCGCGTCCTTAAGGGTATACCGTTCGGTCGTCCGCACGGGTCGTCCACGTTTCCAAATGGTACTCCGTGCCCACAATTGTACTTGGTTTGTCCCGCCGAGTTTTTCGAGATCTTTGGCAATGAGAAGTTTTGCACCATCGCCAATAGCCATCATGCACAACACACTGGCAATCCCGATAAGGATACCGAGAATGGACAACCCAGCACGCAATCGATTTTGATGAAGATGTGCAATACCTGCAGCGATAGCATCACGGATTTTCATTTTGTAGATTAGGTTTTATAGCCCAGAGAATGATAGTGCCATCAAGCCTTCCGCCTGCAAGCGGTACGTCATCTGGCAAAAAAGGATGGTAGCCAGATATCACCCTTATAAAAACTGAAGGTAACAGCCCGAATTTACCACTAATTTTTTTGACTTAACACTCCCCTGTCAAATCCCCATGCTTTAGCTTGCGGGATGTAGACGGGTATTGGGTTTGTGTCAAAAAAATAAACTTGACAATCATCAGAAAATATCGTATAATTATAGTATCAGGTTGGCGGACATACACAGCGTAGCTGCAAGGTTACGTGTCCGCTTCCGACTGTGTAAGGGATAAAAGCCTGATACCTGATACCCTATGAGAAAATCCTATAAGTTCAAACTTCAGAACCAATCTAACACGATAAACATTGGCAATATGATTGACGATATGTGGCAGATCCACGTGCATATCATGTTGTTGTCTCGTCGTTATTACCGCATTTATGGTAAGAACTTATCCGCCTCGCGTCTGAACAAACATATTAGGAAACTGAAAAAAACAACGAAACCGCATTGGGCAGATTTACCGAGTCAAGTTGTGCAAGACGTTGTGCTCCGATATGGCAAATCACAAGACGCTTTTTTTGATAATATCAAAGACCGCAAAGCAGGTTTGACGACCCGTAAAGTGGGTAGACCGAAGATCAAACCGCGTCAGAAATATAGTTCTCTGACGTTCACACAAGCCGGCTATACTCTTGAAGATAATCGTATCAAAATCAACTGTATAGATACCTATTTTTCCTTTCACAAACACCGTGAAATTAAAGGTGTCATCAAGACGATCACGATCAAACGAGACAGGTGCGGTGATTATTGGATATGCTTTTCATGCGAGAATGTTGAGGATTCAGAACCGAAACCCAAGACGGGTAAGAGCGCAGGGTTTGATTACGGAAACAAAACATTCCTCACAAGCGACGAAGGCAACAAGATAGAATCTCCGCAGTTTTTCAAACAATCACTGAAAAAGTTGCGATCCCTGAGCAAAGCCCTGAGTCGTAAAGTCAAAGGTTCTGGTAACTGGTACCGTGCGTGTCGTGCTTTGGCAAGACAACACAGAAAAGTTGCCCGACAAAGAGCAGATTGGCAGTGGAAACTATCTACCGAACTTTGCACGGAATTTGATACACTCTGTTTTGAAACGCTGAACCTTGAGGGTATGAAACGGCTTTGGGGCCGCAAAGTCTCTGACCATGCCTTCTATCAGTTCCTTCAGATACTGGAGCAGAAGTGTGCAAAGCACGGCAAAAAGTTTCAGAAAATCAGTCAGTGGACTGCGACAACAAAACCGTGCAGTGATTGTGGCTACCATAACAAAGCACTCTCTCTTTCTGATAGACAGTGGACATGTCCCGAATGTGGTTCTCACCACGATAGAGACGTAAACGCTGCTATCAATATCAAACGGGCAGGCTTGGCTGCCTAAAGTGGAGCAGACGTAAGACGGTGGACTCTCTGAGAAAACCGCTGACTGCTATGAAGCACAAGCCCCTACCTCGTAGGTAGTGGGTACCTATGACAGAGGGAAGGATTTGGGAAAAAGGTTTAAGAAAATGAAAAATGGTCTTCTATTCCGAATTGATAGTTATCAATGGATTGGTTTGTTTGGAAATTGTGTTAAAGTTTCTGGCGGATACTCCGAAGGCGCGCTTAGCGCGTCTTGGGCTTCATACATTTGGATCAGAAGAAAAGGAAAGTGGGAATTGGAATTTATTGGTGCCAGAGCAATCGCATAGAACAGTATGTGACAACTACTTGCAAGCTCTTACTCAGAAGAAGAGAACCGATGAGCGACCCACCTGATAAACGGTTATCACTTATCTTAAGTCACATTTGAGGAACGATAATTGTGCGGCGATAAAGAACAGGACATTGAAAAGGATCAGCAGTCCGAGCGGAAAAATGATGCTCTGATGAGAGATGTGTTCTTTAAACCTCGGCACAGCGTCCGGATTTACCAGTTTTTGAGATAACCCCTCCCTTACAGGATAGATATGGAGGCTTTCTGGATCACCTCTATCCTCCGATTTAATAAAATCTATAAATGTGTTTCTGTAACGGCGCGCCTGTTTAACGAAATTCATATAACTGGCGATCCCAGTATTTGCGAGTCCTTCCATGGCGTACTGGAAACAGGCCGTGGGAGAGATTTGGGTGAGTTCGCGGGTGAGTTGCACCTGTCTTAATTGCTGATCTACACGCGCATCTGCTATGCGGGTTTGCACTTCAGACCTTTCCCTGAAGTAGGTCGCCCATAGGCGCGTTGCTGATGGGTTGTCAACGGAAGGGGCTTCACTGAGTTTTGCTGCTTCCACCAATTCTGCTGGGCGAAATTCATCATCTATGTTCGCTAATTGCAAGCGTTTTTCGGCGGATATTCTTTCTATTGATGGGATTAGATCAAGGGTTCCGACGAATAGTCCAAGTAAACTCGGGAAGATAAATGCTAAACAGACCCAAGTTAGCAATAACCACACTAAACTGGTGATGGCATTTGAGACGCGACTTGAGACAAACAGTCCCAAAAAAATGAAGATAGAAATATGCAACGCGAAGAGTCCGACCATTCCTAAAATCCGAAGCCAACTGCCTGAATCAAAGGGAATGTTCCGTGACAGGTAGATGATGAGAAGGTTCATGAGGACCCCAATCAGGAGTGGGATGATGAGCGTGAAAAATGCTCCTAAGTATTTCGCGAATAATACCTGTCCGCGAGGGATTGGGTTAGACATCATAAGACTGAGTGTTCCGCGAACGCGTTCCCCGGCGATGGCATCAAAAGTAAATAAAATAACAAAAAAACTTATGAAGACACCGATGAATACCCAGTCAATTTTGATGAGCGTAGTTGCGTCCCCGCCATGATTTGAAGGTAGATATTCTAAGGACCACAACTCCCGCCAACTATAACTTTCAACCAAGTCCTCGTATTCAGGCCGTTCCCAATTTATGCGATATGCGATCGTGATAGAATGGGGTATGAAGGCCTCAGCGCCATCGGCACAGAATTTCAACTGGGGCGGACGCTTGGGTATCTCTGCTGGACCGACCATCGCCAACTCCCCTAAACCTTGGGCAGCATATTTTTCAATATGAGAGCGTTCTTGGTCTACTTTACGGTTATAATCTCGTATTTCCGCTGTATACCCATTATTCCCGAAGCCATATATGAGGGCATTGGCGATCATCAAAATGGGCAAAAGAATTATCATCAAGACGAACCGCAACGTTGTGAGATTGTGGTATATTTCCTTTTTTACAATTTGCCAAATCATCTTTAATGGTTGTCGGTTGTCAGTTGTCGGTTGTCAGTTAAAGAAACGTTTGATTGCTCAGATTTCCCTTTAACCGATGACCGATGACCGACAACTGATAACCCTCCTTTTCAACTCATATCATATCGAAGGAATGATACATACACGCCTATAAACAGGACGATATTCCACGCCAACAGGATCAGGATATCGCTTGATGCGCGGGAAAAACTCTGAAATAGAGAAGCGTGTGGGTTCTGAAAAACAGGAAGATCTTTAAACGCCGCTGCGCCTTGATCGCTGGAAAACCACGCTCTCGCGGAAAAAGCGTTTTTACCAGTGAGATAGTCGACAACTTGACGTTTATAACTCCTTGACCGTCTAATAAAGTCTTGGTAACTTTCCCTATCTGTATCGGTTATCGCGCCAACAGCAAATCGGTATGCATCTGCGAAAGAAAATCGGGAAATATCTTTGGCGAACTGTTTATTCCTTTCTTCAACCTGTTCTCTCTGTCTGAGGAGTGCCTCTGCTTGATTTGCGTAGTCGATACGTAGGGGTTCTTGGTAGCCCAATACTTCCTGAAATTTGGAGACATCCACGATGTGGATCTGTTGGATATAATAGAACTCACTATACCCGATTTCCTCTGGTAAACTCGTGTACATCGCTACTAAAAAATTCCCCTCGCTTATCGGAGAAACCGCGCTCGCTGGATGTTCGTATCCCCACTTCTTGAGAATGTAAGCATCCCGTTCTTCCCTGAAATCTTCCCATCTTTGCTGAATATGCTGCAGAATCTCCTTTTCAGCTTGTGGTTGATAGGGCGGGAATTTCATGACTGCGAAGGTTGCTATATTGGAATGTAGGATTGTTAGGATTCCCCAAATGAACATTGAAAGGATGAGCGTGGTGGTTGCTTCCTTTGTCCATACGGATAGAAGCATCCCTAAAAGGTAACATGTTGACATGTACAATAGGGAAAGGATGAGCACGGCAACGAGCCGGAACAGATCAGCACTATTGAAATCGGTCGCAGGAGAAGTGTAAGCGATAAGGATTCCGATGATAAAGCTGATAACCACCATTGGGAACAGAGATAACATGCCGCCGATGTATTTTCCGACCACGAGTGTATCTCTGGGAATCGGATTGGATAACACTAATTTTAGGGTGCCATCCTCGTGTTCCCCTGAAATCGTATTGTAAGCGAAAAGGATCGCCAAGGCACTGAAGATGATTTTGAAGACAAAGATAGCATCAATTGCAAGAAGAATAGAGAGAAACGGGTTATCGGATCCCTGTTTCTGTGCATCTTTCTCCCAGATAGGTGTTGCGAGTTGAATACTCACCATATCGGCACCGGATTTTTCCATGCCGACGTTGAAGATACTGAGCGGATTAGGTTTTCTGTGTGCCTTGGGATTAATTTGGCTGTAGAGGTCCCATGTCTGGGCTGTTTTTTGATGTTCCTGAACGGCGATGTGGTAGGCTGCTAAGCGTTTCTCGTAATCTTCAACCTGCACAAAAACTGCGGCAGCGGTTGACATGAGACAGATGAGAAAACCGATTATGAATTGGGAAGTCAATACATTTGAAACGAATTCTCGTTGAATAACAAGCCAAAGTGTTGTCATAAGTATATACCGAGTATTCAAGATGAAGTGCTTTTCGCCGTTCCGTTGGAAGCTGATTCTCACTCAATCTTTTATTATTAAACCGATTTTTCTCTAATTTATTCAATTAAACTTCTTGGGGAACGGTTAGCAACCATCAGCCAGAGCCATTCAGTTTTCGGTTTTTTCAGGCATTTTCGCGGAGGGATCGCGAGCACAGCTCGCTCCTACAAGGGAATTATATTCATATAGGCAAAGTAAATGTTTAAAACTAAATGCCCCTGACCATCAGTAGTCAGACTTTGATGGTGATTTGGCAGGATGCGGCACAGAATAGGGTATACTGTTATCACAAGTGAGTATACTATTTGAAATGCCTTTTTCTACTAATTCTTTCAATCTATCTTCTTTGGAGGATTTTTTTCGGAATTAGTCGTTTTGGACTTGAGAAAAAAATAAATTTGACAAAAAACAGAAAAAATTGTATAATACCTACAATGCCATTTGGTAGCGAATTTCATCTGTCTTGTTTGAGGCAGTCGCTATATCTGCCGAGTGGAATCGGAATGGCATTTTCAGGAGCGCCATTTGGTAGCGAATTCCACCTGTCTCGCTTGAGGCAGTCGCTATATCTACCGAGTGGAATCGGAATGGCGTTTTCATCACGCCATTTGGTAGCGAATTCCATCTGTCTTGTTTGAGGCAGTCGCTATATCTGCCGAGTGGAATCGGAATGGCGTTTTCATCCCCTTCACGTTAAGGACCAATCTCCTCTTCAGTTTGCTTTGTTTTCCGCGCTGCGCCCTTAAACACAGCGTAAAGATACCAGAACGCAGGCACTAACAGCACACCACCCACACCCAATACTATCAGCATTGGACGCAGTACGGCATCTGGTGCAGCCGTATTTGAAAAGGTTAAGTCTGGGGTGACAAGATATGGATACTGTGCTAATCCCCAACCGAAGACGATCAACGTAACCTGTATCGGGACGAGGATACGCGCGAGGTGGAATTGACGGTTCCAAAGCGTCCAGATCGCCCACAATGCCACTGCTCCTGTTAGGATTTGAAATGGGATCGACCAAGAGGCACTTGCGAGTCCATGTCGGATTGTCGGTGCACCGTTGGCAGATAGGATAAAACTTAGTCCTGCCATAGCACCGACACTTACTGCAGCGATGAGTGCGCGTCGTCGAAAATCCTTTTGTAATGCGGGGTCATCCGTCTCCAGTGTGAGATACACTGCCGCAAGCAACGCACAGAGCGTCAAGGTGAAGAACCCGATTGCGAATGGAAACGGGGCAAGCCACGCTGAGAAGAAGTCGGTGGTTACCTGTCCACTCTCCACATCAACGCGAATTGTACCAGATGCTACCGCGCCGAGCGTAATTCCTAACATCACAGGTGTGATGATACTCCCAATAGCAAATACGCGGCTCCAACGGCGGTGTGTCGCATCGGATTGGACATCGTAGGTACGAAATACAAACGCCGAACCGCGCAGCACGATCCCGATGAGCATCAACGTCAGTGGAATGTGTAAGGCCGTGCTGATCACTGCGAATCCGACAGGGAACGCCACAAAAAGCAACACGATAATCACAATCAGCCAGACATGGTTCGCTTCCCAGATGGGTGCGATGGCTTGCGTGATAAGTGTGCGTTGTGATTTTGCACGCGGACCGGTCGCGAACAGATCCCAGATACCGCCCCCAAAATCTGCCCCACCTGTCAACATATAAATAATCAGTGAGATAAGCATCACGCCTGCAACGCAGAGTTCAAGGGTTAACATAGTATTGGCTGTCGGCTATCGGCTGTCAGTAACAGGTTTGTGGCAGATAAGCACCCTTGCAACCACCACACGTCCTACCGATAACCGATAACTAACGCTCTACAAGTTGCAAGGATGTTATTTAACAATTAATGCGGACTCAAAAAGATATGACGGCGTAATAGGATAACAACAATAATTGAGAGAAAAATGTAAAGCACCGTAAAGCTGATAAAAGGAATAACGAGGTTCGGCATTGGGGTCACGGCATCTGCTGTGCGCATGATATTGTAGATAACCCACGGTTGCCGCCCGACTTCCGTGACTGTCCAACCGGCTTCAATCGCAATAAATCCGAGCGGTGTACAAAGCGTAACGCACCGAAGATACCAACGTTGGGTCGGTAGACTTTTGTGTTTCCACGCGAGCCAACCCCCAATGATACCGACAGTAATCAAGACTATCCCACACGCGACCATAATCTGAAATGCGAAATGCACGATTGTCACCGGTGGACGATCTTCGCGCGGCACTGCCTTGAGTCCCATGATCTCTGCGTTGAAATCAGAATGTGCGAGGAAGCTGAGTGCCTTTGGAATCTCGAGTGCATATCGGGTTTCTTCGGCATCTTCATCGGGAATGCCACCGATGCGCAATGGTGCGCCGCGCTCTGTCTCCCACTGTGCTTCCATCGCTGCGAGTTTAATAGGTTGGTATTTTGCGACGCGCTTGGCACTGATGTCCCCCGAAATCGGTTGGAGGAGGGCGAATACAGCTCCAACGCTCAAAGCAATCGCAAACGCCCGACGATGGAACAGGTTATCGGGGTCGCGCCTGAGAAAATAGGCGTGGATGCCAGCGACTGCAAATCCGACTGCCAGAAAAGCGGCGATCGTCATGTGAAGTGCCTGGCTGAATGAGGAAGGGTTCAACATTGCTGCAATCGGATCAACGTTTGTCACTTTGCCATCGACAATTGAGAACCCGGTCGGTGTGTTCATCCATGCGTTGGCGGTAACAACGAAGATGCCGGAAAATGTGCCGCCGAGCAGCACCATCATCCCCGAAAACCAATGCGCATATTTCGGGATGCGGTCCCAACCGTAGAGGTAAAGTCCTAAAAAGATTGCCTCCAAGAAGAACGCGAACCCTTCAAGCGAGAACGGCATGCCGATAATCGGACCGGCGTAAGCCATGAAATTGGGCCACAATAAGCCGAGTTCAAAAGACAGAACAGTGCCTGAGACCGCTCCGACAGCGAACATGATAGCCGTGCCCTTTGCCCACTGCTTCGCCAGCGTCAGGTAGACCTCCTCCCGTGTTTTGAGCCACAATCCTTCGGCAATCACCATCAATAACGGCATCGCGATCCCGACTGCCGCGAAAATGATGTGAAATGCGAGTGACATCGCCATCTGTGCGCGTGCTGCCAATAAATCTGTCATGAGAGGTTCTCCATCATGCACGAGCTGCACATCAGTGAGCGTCACAGGCACCCACCTCATTTTACCAGTTACCAGTTACCAGAGAAGAGGAACCCTCTATATATCATACCTCTCTTTAGACTGGCCCCTGTTCTCACTGCGAAGCATGGACCCTGGGAACTGACTACCATCCTTCCATCTGGGCTTTAGTATTCCTAATACGCGTCTATCCTGAACAACAAAAAGACATCAAGCAACCCACGGTTCAAGTCCGAGGAGTTTCTTGCCTAAAGGTGTCAACTCAGCCGTCTTACCTTGGTGATGCTCCTTCTCTTGTTGCTCTTTTCCGAGGCCTGTTAGCCGTTCGCGCCATCCTTTAACACGGCCATCGCTTGTCGTTTTGCCGTCATCCGGTGCTGGTGACATTGTGATGTACTGTGCCATCCGCGGACGTTCAGCGGAGTTCGGACTGCTGCCGTGCGGCAATGCGCTATGCCAGATAACCAGATCGCCCGCTTGTCCTGCGACCGGCACCGCTTCCGCTTGGTATTCTCGCACCACTTCCCGTGGGTTCGCATCGTCAGGCAGGTCGTTCAACCACGATTCCAACTTCCGATGGAAACCAGGAATACAGGTAAACGCGCCTTGATTGCTCGGCGTATCCGCCAGATATAGCACACCTTGTACTTTTAAACGCACTGGCATATTGTCTAACGACATATCCCAATGCAGGTAAGGCCCGGTGAATTTCCAATCCGGACGTTCAGGCGGATTCATACTTGCCCGATCAAAACTGACCCAGAGTTTATCGTTGTTCCAAATCTCTGAGAACGCCTGATGGACGCGCGGGTATTGGCGATTATCCCACAATGCCTGGTGCTGGTAAATTTCCACCATGATGCTCCCGCGCGGCGGATCGGGATACCAGCTGTCTGGATTGTCACCATCCATTTCAAGAAAATCCCAGACTGCCTGTTCCGCGGCTCTGCAATTCTCAAGTGGCACCGCTTCCGGCACGACAACATAACCGTTTTCTTCCCAAAATTCTAAGGCTTCTGCATCAAAAACTGGCATGAGTTTCTCCTTATCAATCGCTTCAGTTTCGAGCTGCTCTATGAACAGAGAACGTTTCGATTATCTGAAAATCAATGTAGTCTTAAGAATACCACAAAAAGATAGAAAGAATCAAATTTTTCAGCAAGTTTGAATATTAAATCTATGTTTCTGATCTTCGAGTTGGAAGGATGGAAGGATGGAAGTAATATATTTCTTAACATTGCTTGTCCGAAAAAATTCTCTTGAAATCGATTCAGCCGTATGCTAAAGTATGGATACTTTGACTGACCAAATTTAGCGAACACTGAGATGAAGGAGAGAGTCCCCAATGCTTAAAGCAGGATTTATCGGTGCAGGTGGACGCAGCCAAGGTGCCCATTACCCAAGCGTTAACCGCCTCGAAGATGATGTTGAGATGCTCGGTGCGTGTGAATTAGACGAGGCAAAACTCGACCAAGTTGCACAGAAATACGAGTTCCCACATACCTTCACAGACCACCGAAAAATGTTAGATACCTTAGACTTGGATGTCGTCTATTGTGTCATGAACGAGAAGTGGATTTTGCAACCCGCCTTGGATTGTCTGAACGCCGGCAAGCACCTATTTATCGAGAAACCCCCCGGTGCGAACAGTGATGAAACACAACAATTACTTGATGCAGCGGTTGCGAACGATGTTTACTGCATGGTAGGGTTTCAGCGTAGATACGCTGCTGTCACACGCGAAGCCATGCGGCGAGTAGCAGAAAAAGGACCGGTTACATTAGCCGTCACCACTTTTAACAAACAGATGTTGGGAGGGAACCGAGAATTCACGACGACCCTTTGGAACGATGTCTGTCACGTGGTCGATCTACTCCGGTATATGGCAGGCGGTGAACCGGTGGAAGTCACCGCGCATCGTGACACATTTGGGGCGGAACAACGCAACTTTTACACCGCCTTCGTCCGTTTTGATAACAATGTCACAGGTGTGCTTTTTGGAAGTCGTGCGTCGGGCGGACGCGTGCTGCGCTCGGAATTGCACGGTGTCGGCATCGGTTGTTATATGAAAATTCCCGAAGAGATCGAAATTCATGAAGATAACCAGAGAAATGTAATGGGCGGTTGGGAAGTTGATGGTGTTGATCAGCGCGACTCACCGAGTTATGAAGGCGTGCTAACGATGCATCGACACTTCGCTGACAGCGTCCGCAATCGGACAGTTCCGCTTACAGACCTCCGTGATGTCATTCACTCCATTCATCTCGTGGATCAGATAGAAGGACCTTTACCCGATTAATTTGCGCCTGCTGGATGCAACATGACGACGCATTGGAGATTGAATCTATGCTTGACGAAAGACATCTGCAACATCAGATTACTGACGAACAACGCAATTGTTTAAATGAGGACGGGTATTTCACCGTTGAAAACGCGCTCCCGTTGGACTTTGTTGAACGCCTTGAAGCCCGGGTGGATAATATCTATCAGAATCATCTTGATGCTGGCTATGACCCGCATACCAAAAATCAGATGACTGCGCACAGCAATTTTTTCTACCCGAACTTCCTCGGCAGAGATCAGATTTTTGTGAATATCTTGGATTGGTATAAAACGTTCCCGAAGGTTTGGGGCATCTTGGGCTGGAATATCTACTCTTACCACAGCCATTTCATCATTACGCCGCCACGTCCGGAGGCGGTTCGCGGCACATCCACTGCACTCGGTTGGCATCAAGACAGTGGACGCGTTAACATTGAGATCGAAAGTTCACCACGCCCGCGTCTCTCCATCAAAGTTGTTTACTGGCTATCCGATTGCTCCGAAACAGGGCGCGGGAATTTTTATGTGGTTCCCGGAAGCCATCTGTGGGATAAGCTTGAACGTCCAGAAGATGGATCATTGCCAGAAGGTGCAACGCCTGTTTGTTGCAAGCCGGGGGATGCGGTTTTCTTCGACCGCCGGATATGGCACGCCCGCAGTGAAAATGATTCCGACATCACGCGTAAGGGGCTCTTTTACGGATATGGTTACCGCTGGTTACGGAGCAAGGACAACATGACGATCCCGCAGGAGATGTTTGATCGGAACGATCCGATTCGACAGCAGCTGCTCGGCGGTGGAACGAACGCAAATGGACATTTTTCACCGAAGGATGCAGATGTTCCTTTGAAGGTCTGGCTTGAAGAAAACGGCGTTATCTCGAGTTAATATCGATACGCCCTGTAACCTTTGAACCAAGGTAATGAGAAGACAAAACCGTGCTCGACGGAACACCAATTCACTTGACACGTGTAAGAAAATAGCGTATAATTTCATTAACTAACATATTAACGGAGGCATAACGCGATGTTTCAAACGCGGCTTAATGTAAGCGTGTTGGCTGTTATCCTCACGACAGTCATTTTGATTATAGCAGCTTCAGGGGAGAAGGCAGTGACAACTCCAGACACACTAAAAGTAGGAATGGTCGCCCCCGACTTCACATTGAAAGATGAAGAGGGTGTTGAGCGGAGTCTCAGCGACTACTTAGGGAAAAAGAATATCGTCCTCGCATTTTATCCAAAAGATTTTACCGGCGGCTGAACAGCAGAACTTTGCTCGCTCCGGGATAATTTGAGCGAGATAGAAGCGACTGAGAGTGTCCTTTTCGGTGTCAGTGTTGACACTGTCGATTCGCATAAGCGGTTTAAAGCAGAACAGGCATTCGGGTTTTCCCTCTTAGCCGACACTGAATTTAAGGTGAGTCATCAGTATAGTGGTATCATTGAAAGATTCAACGCTTCAAAACGGACGACTTTCATCATTGATAAAGCGGGGTACATCCGCGCCATTGACACAGAAGTTAATGTCAAAACGCACGGTGAAGATGTTGCAGCACTGCTTAAGGAAGTCCTCCCGAAGATAGAAGTTGGGCAACCGGCACCAGACTTCATTGCGACGGATAGCACGGGCAAAACGCATCAACTCAGCGAGTTAATTGAAAAAAAGAATGTCGTCCTATCGTTTTACCCGCGCGACTTTGGACGCGGCTGAACGACGCAAGTTTGCTCGCTCCGTGATGAGTCGAGTCGTTTTGCGAAACATGATGCCCAGATCTTCGGGATTACCCACAATGACGCGGATTCGCATGAGAAATTTTCGGAAGAAAACGAGTTGAACTTCCCGCTTTTGGTAGATACTGACCGCAACCTCGCGCTTCTGTATGGCGCGACGGACGCGCCAGATGGCAAAATCCAGCGCATGGCAATTATTATTGATAAAGCGGGGAAGATTGTGGAAATTGATAAAGCGGTCAACGCCAGTACACACGGGCTAGACTTAGTTAATTTCTTCAAAACTTTGGAAACGTCAAATTAATAGATGGTGCGTAGCAATTTATCAACAATTCCGGCAGGCATTGCGTGGGGAACATCTGTCTTGTTTAGTCCATTTTTGGTGCCGATCGCCACGGCTGCCAGTGTTGTCCAAAAACATGCGGACCCACAAAATGCCCTCCGCTGGTTAGTGATTGTCGTGCTATTTGTTACCGTGCTGCCCGTCCTATCCATAGCACTCATGGTCCGGTTTTCCAAAGTGAGCGACTTACATCTGCAGAACAGAGAGGAACGGCTTTTACCTTTATGCTGCACGCTTGTGAGTATGATTATAGGTACGGTTCTACTCCACCGGTTAGGTGCTGCACGTGAGATTGTTTGGGCAGGCATCGCCTATATCACGAATAGTCTTATTTTTTCGGCAATTACCCCGATTTGGAAAATTAGTTTTCACAGTAGCGTTGCTACCGGATGTGTTACCGTTCTCGTCATGCTTGTTAACCCGCAATTTGGTTGGCTATTTTTGTTGGTTCCGTTGATTTCATGGGCGCGGGTTTACCGAAAACGTCACACGCTTCTTCAAACCGTTGTCGGCGCGGTACTTGCTGTTAGTAATACAGCAATTGTTCTGTATATGGCGCGACTTGGAAGTCAAACGTGAAGCAGGATATTCGGATGTGAGTTAGGACAGATAGGATTGGTGGATCGCTTACCGTACGCCTCATAAACCCGAAGCACAGTTCATGCTTTAACCGTAAGTCATCGTGTCTGTCTTAGAGGGGGTAGGTTATCCCAATCACACTCTAAACAGAAATCGGCTTCTCTACCGAGTCGGCGTACACTGCCACCACACTCAGGACACTTATTAATGCGAGGCGAGTTTGTATCTTCAGTGCTCGGCGGAAACATGAGCAACTGCTCTATCGGTAAAGGTTGTTCCCTTTCGCTGGCAAGTTGGAGTTGCAGATTCTCAATTATATCGCGGGTATCCAGTTTAAGGGGCGGTGGTGAATTCTGGGTGAGGTTAATAAAATCGCTACGGTAGACGCGAATGGTGTTTTCTTCTCGGACCTGTCGTATAAACAGTGTATATTTATCAGGTGCGACCAAATACGCTGCAGTATCCAAAATGTATCTGCGCGGTTTGATTGTTATTTCGTATCCACCATAGTGGAAAGTAGAGGCGTTTGCCCCAGGCTGTATCTGGCAGATTTCAAAGAGCTCATGAGAACGCGAGGCAGAAAGGATTAAGGCATACTGTCGGCAGGGATGTTGCGCGAGGCGTTCAAATGGCAGAAAATCTTCCGGTTCCGCGCTATTTTGGAGAAACGCAATAAAAGTTGCGTAAGCGTTTTCGGTAGCTTCGTCCAAAATCAACTGACTTAATCGCCGAGATTCTGGTGTACGCGGCGCGTCAGCCCGGTTAATCTCCCGGGCGTAAAGTTCAACTTGTACATTAACGTCAATAGCCTGATTTTCAGCACTGATACGCTGCAGACGTTCTATAGGCTGATCCGCGATTTTTAGGACAAAAGGTAACATAGCAACCCATTAAACTCCTTAAACGAGGGATGTAACAAGTGTAGCATAGATGCTGATGTTTGTCCAGTTCAATTATATCAATTAATCATTCAGAAAGGAACAAGTTATGTCAGGCCACTCTAAATGGTCAACAATCAAACATAAAAAAGCGGCGAACGACTCCAGACGCGGCAAACTTTTCTCAAAGTTGATCAAAGAAATTACAGCGGCTGCGCGTATCGGTGGTGGTGATATAGATACGAATCCACGCCTTAGAACTGCCATTGCGACCGCAAAATCAAGCAATGTCCCCAACGACAACATAGAAAAAGCGATTCTTCGTGGCACTGGTGAACTTGAGGGTGAAACCTACGAAGAAATCCTCTACGAAGGTTACGGACCTGGTGGGGTCGCAGTGATGATAGAAGTCTTGACCGACAACCGCAATCGAGCTGTCGCAGCGATCCGACACGCCTTTAGCAAACACGAAGGTAGAATCGGGGAGCGCGGGTGTGTTGCTTGGGGATTCAATAAATGTGGATTGATCGTCGTCACACCCGACGGTATTGATGAAGAAGAACTATTCATGGCCGCGGTTGAAGCCGGTGCTGAAGATGTAACCGCTTCCGAAACAGGTATGGAAATCGTTACGCCGTTTGAGATGTTCGATAGCGTTTTAACAGCGATTCAAGAAACATCTGCCGCAGTTCAACTCGCTGAAATCAGTATGATTCCACAAAACACAGTGAAACTCGAGGGGAAAGAAGCGGAACGGATGTTACGCCTCATGGATGCCCTCGACGAACTCGATGATGTTCAAAAGGTTTATGCCAATTTCGATATCCCGGACAACCTTTTAGAAGCTGCGGCTTAACCACCACTGATAATTCGCGACTATTTAACGATCAGTCGTAGGCGCGAGTTCTGCTTATAACTCTCAAAGTGTTTGGTAATAGCATCATTAAAAATTCTTCACAGCGCCAAAAACTTAGTCCGTAATGTAATGGAGGACGGTTCTATGGGAACGGACATCAAATGCAAAACCCAACTCATTCAACCGCAAGGAACATAAAAAAAATAATTCTTGGCATTGACCCCGGCATTGCGAATACTGGATACGGTGTGATTGAATCTGAAGCCAATCGTCACATCCCGCGGGCCTTCGGCAATATCAGAACCAGTCCGAAAACAGCATCGGAAATGCGACTGAAACACATTTACGATGCCGTAACCGGCTTGATTGTGGAACACGACATTGAGAGTGTCGTACTTGAGGATATTTTTTTTAATAAAAATGTAAGCAGTGCGTTCGCTGTTGGCGAAGTCAAGGGCATTGTGAAACTTGCGGCGGCAAATGCGGATTGTCCGGTTACGCTGTACACACCTACTCAGGTTAAACAATCAATTGTCGGTTATGGGAAAGCCACGAAATCTCAGCTGCAAAAGATGGTGCAAGCACTACTTAAACTCAAAGAACCGCCTCGTCCCGATCACGCTGCAGATGCACTGGCACTCACACTTTGCCATGCCCGTTCTTATAAAGTCCTTGAACTCCGTAAAAAATTGACGCAGTAGCAATCGCGTATTCGTGTCCAAAGGAATGGTGAGATGATCGCTTATATCAAAGGCATTATCGTTCATAAAGAGACAAAGCAAGTTATCGTAGATGTCAATGGTGTCGGGTATGCCCTTGACGTACCGCCGAGAGTCATAACAGGCTTACCCCCGATAGGTGATACCGTTACTTTTTATACATATTACTACCAAACCCGTGAAAACAAGATTACGCTCTACGGGTTCATTTCAAGGGATGCTCTCAAAGTTTTTGAATTGGCACTGACTGTGTCCGGTGTAGGACCGGCACTCGCGCAAAACATCGTTGCGCGGTTATCTCCTTTACAATTCCAACGCGCTGTCAACCGTGGAGAACTTACCACACTGATGCGGGTGCCACGCTTAACCAAAGAAATTGCGCAAGTTATCGTTACCAAGCTGAAAAAGAATATCGCTAAAATGAAATTTGAAGGCGACGCTGACGCTTCAAAATCCATGGCTCCAAACGCAGAGGTGATCGAAATGCTTGTCAATCTCGGTGCATCGGAACTTGAAGCAGAACAAGCCGTCGAAAAAGCACAAAAAGTCCTCGGCGACTCGGCGCAACGCGAGAACTTAATCAAACAGGCACTGCGTTACATCCGAAATTAGTTTTTATTTTCAGAGTCATCAGTTATCGGTTCGGTTTTCTCTCACTGCGAGGCATGAAAAACCTTTCAGTTATCAGTCTGAACCTAATTGGGGGACCAACGGTTACCAAGAAATGTCTGCAGACAGGAAATCTCTTAACTGAAAACTGAAAACTGAAAACCATTCAAGGATAAAACAAAATGGATACCCACGACAAGCCAGATTCGGTTCGGATACAAGACTTGGCGACTGAAGATGATGACTTTGGATATAGCCTTCGTCCGAAAACGCTGAAGGAATTTATTGGGCAAGATAAAGCGAAAAGACAGCTCTACATCCATATTGAAGCTGCGAAAGAGCGTGGGGATGCGCTTGAACATGTGCTACTTGTGAGCCCACCAGGATTAGGAAAGACGACGCTTGCGAGGATCATCGCCAATGAAATTCAGAGTAATTTTAAACAGGCGATCGGACCTGTTATGGAAAAATTAGACTTAGCCTCAACGCTAACGAATCTCGACCAAGGTGATATTCTCTTTATTGACGAAATCCACCGGGTGAAAGGGTATGTACAAGAATCACTCTATCCGGCGATGGAAGATTATCAACTCGATTTAACTATCGGTCAAGGGCCCGGGTCCGATATTATGCAAGTGCCGCTTGACCCCTTCACGCTGGTTGGTGCTACAACGCGTGAAGGCTTGCTTGCGGGTCCTTTTCGGGATCGGTTCGGCATCCGTATCCACCTGGATTATTACGAAGCAGAAGACATCCAACAGGCAATCCGTATCAACAGTGCCAAACTCAAGATTAATATCGACGAAGACGCAGAATATGCATTAGCGCGCCGTTCGCGCGGCACAATGCGCATTGCGAATAAATTACTCGCCAACGTCAGAGATTATGCTCAAGTCGAAAGCGATGGTATACTTACGCTTGCGGTTGCGGAGGAGGCACTCGAATTTTTTGGCATTGATGAACGCGGCTTAAACGCACAGGATTACGCCTACTTTCAGACGCTTATTGAGAACTTCAGTGGACGTGCTGGGCTTAAGGCACTCGCTGTCGCCCTCAGTGAGGATGAACGCACTATTTCAGAGGTTTACGAACCTTACTATATTAAAGAGGGATTTTTGACGCCGACACCGGGTGGGCGCGTCGCAACTGATGCGGCTTATGCGTACTTTAACTATCCTGTAAGCTCACAAGCATCGTTGTTTAATACGCTGTAAATTCTGGCGAGGTCTCCACTTCACCGAAAATTATGAAACTCACAGATTTCGATTACCACCTCCCGCCTGATCGGATCGCGCAAAGCCCTCTTCAACAGCGCGATGCGTCCCGACTTTTGGTAGTTGACAGCGACACCTGTGCTTTTCATCATACCCAGTTTTCGCAGATCGGGGACTACTTACCGAGCAATACCCTGTTAGTTCTGAATGACACGAAGGTAATTCCGGCACGGTTAATCGGTAATAAAATTGGGACTGGCGGCAAGATAGAGCTGCTCCTCATCCGAGAAAAAGAACCGGATACTTGGGAAGTGCTCGCGAAACCGCGGCGGAACCTCCGAATCGGCACACAAGCGACATTTGGTAACGGGAACCAACTGATAGCCGAGGTGCTCGCGAAACCGGATGATGGACACTGTATCGTCCGCTTTGGCTATGACCACAATAACGCGTTTTCAGTTATCCTTGCTGAGGTTGGCATGATGCCTCTACCGCCTTATATTCGCCGTCCACCGAATGCTGAAGATAAGGTGCGTTATCAGTCAGTCTACGCGGCGAGTGAAGGTGCGATTGCTGCCCCGACAGCTGGGTTGCATTTTACACAAGACTTGCTGGAAGCCTTGAAAAATAGGGGGATAGAAATAGCAACGCTAACACTACACGTCGGGCCCGGGACGTTCCAACCGGTGAAAGTTGAAAATATTCAGACGCACAAGATGCACGCCGAATACATCCATCTCGATGACACAGAAGCGAGGCGGATTCGCACGGCACGGGATGCGGGTACGAAAATTGTTGCGATCGGGACGACTGTGGTGCGCTCGCTCGAAACCGCGGGTGCGACGGGCACTGTCTGTCCTTATAGCGGCTATAGCGAACTTTTTATCTATCCCGGACACCAATTTAATGTGGTAGATGCATTGGTTACGAACTTCCATCTACCTAAATCAACCTTACTGATGCTTGTGAGTGCTTTCGCTGGAGGAGATTTGATTCAGAAAGCGTATCAAGAAGCACTCCAACATAACTACCGTTTTTACAGTTATGGCGATGCCATGCTGATTCTTTAACCTTTTAACGCAAGTTTTGACTTGCAGAAGGAGATATTCCATGGGAATGGAAGCAATAGCAAGTCCACTTTTTTTATTTGTGGCAATGGGCGCGATTTTTTATTTTTTGCTATTCCGACCTGAACAAGCGAAACGCAAAAAACACCAGAACATGCTGGAGAATCTGTCTAAAGGCGATGAAATCGTAACCAACGGCGGACTTCACGGCAAAATCCTTGGGCTCAGTAATGATAAAAACACGATTCTCATTGTCATTGGAGAATTGAATAGCCAAGAGGTAAAGGTTCAAATTTCCCGGAGTGCTGTCGCTTTCCTCAAAAAGGGCGGCGAACTCATTGAAGGCGAGTAGGGCTTTGTCATGTCAAACTTGAAGGGTATAGAAGTCGCGAGCGGCAAAAAATCCGCAGAAATACGCAGAAACACCCTATCAAAGACACCAAGCAAATACCCCAAGCAAAACACTCGTTCCTACAAGAAGATAATCGGTTTTTCACAAATGTGGCTGTATCCATAACTGGTAGCCAACACCTTCAGACATTAGCAACTCAATACTATCCTGCTCTGGAACAGCGAACACATCGTTGTGATACAATTTCGCGCGTGCTGTTCCCGTGGTGCGCGTGACATTGAAAACAGCAACGCCATCGGCATTTCGGAACCGATGGAGGTAGATCGCTTCCTCTCCAGTAGACATCGTATGCGCGCCGCTGGTGGTTGTTATATCTGAATCATCTGAAAAGGCATTCTCGTGAATTCTAAGATGCGTTTCATCTTGATTTAGGGTCTCACCCGCTTCCAAGATAACCGCTGCGGATTCGGCGTGAGATGGTACTTTGCATACGGCAATTTCGACTCCCGTTTCATTTGCGAGGACCTCATAAGTTGTGTGATGTGGGATATATGCGATACATGCCTCTCCTTGGAATACATCCGAACGCTCCCCCAAAACTCCGTTCGCTTTGTTGCCGTTATGTCCCACCAATAAAGTACAGTCTCCACCCAATGCAATCAGGGCGACTTCAGTATCATCAGAATGGTCAAAAAAGGTTGCTTTGGGCGTGAGATTAAGAATTCCGAAATGGAGTTTTGTGAGGCCCATCTCGCCGGGCTTCACGATTTCAGTGTATCCGTTGGTAGGTGTATAATTCTTAGATGCCAACATTTTTTTAATTTACCTTGCGGTTAAACAGCAGGCAATCAACAATTAACATGCATTTCTTAAATCCGTCCTCCATTTCATTACGGACTACGGGTTTTGGATATTCTTAATCTTCCTTAGGATTGAAAATCCGAGAGATGTTCAACGAGGCTTGCTAATGGAAGTCCAACGACATTAAAATAGCACCCTTCAATGCGGCGAACGAAAGCGGCACCGCGTCCTTGAATTCCATAAGCACCTGCTTTGTCTGATGCTTCCCCGCTTTCAATATAGGCGGTAATCTCAGCAGCATGCAGCTGCCGGAAATAGACTTGGGTTGTTTCTGCCCAGACCCTATCCTCACCTGTCGCTGCATCAACTAACGCCACGCCTGTCACAACTTCATGGCAGGTGCCGTTAAGGCGCGACAACATCACCCATGCGTCCGCATCGTCAGTGGGTTTACCGAGAAGCTCCCCATCTAAAGATACCAACGTATCGGCTCCGATAATCAGACCGTGGTTGTAATATTGTGTGACAGAAGCAGCCTTTAAGGAGGCAAGTTCTTGTGTGACTTCACTCGCAGACTTGTTTACGTGGACGTTGTGCGGTGGTTCGACAATATCACTCGGATGTATTTCAAATGTTAACCCGATCTGTGATAGCAACGCTGAGCGTCGAGGCGATGCAGAGGCTAAAATCAGGTGCGGAACTTCTACAATACATTCGCGCGTTTGCATGCTATTTCAGACAATACCATTTTGTATCTTGTCCCTCGTGGATTTGCAACAGATTCGCCTGAACCAATTCTTGAAGACCGTTTTCAATATCCGCCTTAGAAAATCCGATCTTTTGAAGAAGCGGGTCACGGTGTGGCATGCGAAACCACTCGGGGTTGTCGGAAGAACGATATCTTTTTTTAAAGACCTCCAAAGCATTGTACAAACGCAGCGTCCTCGGAGGCAATCCAACAAGTGGGTTAATCTCAGCAAAGGATTGGAGCGATTCGTTCGGCATTGCTTCAGTCCATAGATAAGCAGAGTTATTCATACTTTGTATAACGTATGTATCTGGAAATTGGTTACAAAAAGTAATAAACGACCTTTTGGTACTTTTTTTGTATATGAATATTGCAGCGTCTCATGATGCACCTGTCTCGCTGCTTTTGACAATTTTTCGAGGTCGTGGTAAACTCTACCAAATTTCATACAGGATGGTGCCCTATTGCCCTCCTCAAACGAAAATCGCCTATCTGTACGTTCCCTCCTATTCGGTATCTGTTTTGTTATCCTGATATGTTGCATCGTCTCTTATGCGGAATTAGTAATTACCTATATCCAAATCGGGTTTTTACAGTTGCCACCAGCAGTGATTGGGCTGTTCTTTTTCCTGGTATTAGGGAATCGGTTGCTTGCCAAACTAAACGACCAGTTTGCGTTGTCCCCGCGCGAATTAATGTGTATCTATTGCATGATGCTCGTTGCGTCAATGATTTCGTCGCGCGGGGTCATGGAAAAACTCATTCCTGCGCTCATCGCTGTCAATTATTTTACGAACGAGACCAACAGCTGGGATACCCTTTTCTTTCCACACATCAAACCTTGGTTGATCCCATTTTCACCGGAACAAAAAGGTCAGGCACCCATTGCCGTCAGTTTCTATGAAGGCACACAAACAGGTGATGCTATTCCGTGGCGAGCGTGGTTAGAGCCGTTGTGCGTTTGGGGTGTGCTGGTCTTTTTAGTGTTCACTGCGTTTCTCTGCTTAGCAGCAATTTTGCGTAAACAGTGGGTTGAAAACGAAAAGCTGTCGTTTCCGTTAGTCTCACTCCCGCTTGAGTTCGTCCACGAGGGACGCGGCTTTTTTCGGAATAGGCTTATGTGGATCGGGTTTGCCCTGCCTGCCTTCATCTTTACGTTAAACGGACTCCATGAAATCTGGCCCCAAATTCCAAATATCTCGCTGAGGTACGTACTCAATCAATACTTTACAGAACGACCGTTCAACGCGATGGTTTACACGCCGATTTTTCTCTCTTTTGCGGCGATAGGGTTCTTCTACTTACTGCCAACGCAATTACTTTTTAGCTTATGGTTCTTTTTTTTACTCACGCGGCTTCAAGACGTTGTTGCGGCAATGTTCGGTTTACGGGTAAGCACGATGCCGCTCTACCCAACTCGACTCTATATCGGCTACCAAGTTGCGGGTGCCTATGTTGTCCTGGTAATTTCGTTTATCTATATGGGATTTCCGCATTTCCGACAGGTGTTTCGTCGGGCGTTTACTGCGACGCAAGCGGATGACCGAGAGGAACTTTTGCCGTATCGTACGGCGGTTTGGGGACTCATTATCAGTATAACTCTCGCGATAGGGTGGTGTTACGCAGCAGGACTGAATTTAGGGTTTGCGGCGTTCGAGATATTGGTTTATATCTGCATTGTTGCGGTTGTGATGGCACGCAGTACGGCGGAAGGCGGTCTGTTGATGACAGAAACATCGTTTCGACCGTTAGATTTGTATCAACTTGTTGCGAGCAAAGCGTCATTGGGTGCGCAAAGTCTCACCGTGTTATCGTTCCTTGACGCAATTTTCACGCGCGATCAGCGTGGGTTAATCCTTACAGGTTTCCTTGATGGTTTAAAAATCCGGGATCGGGTGGGAATGTCTTACCGCTCATTGGTTGGCGTATTCGTGTTAGGCAGTACATTGGCATTTTTATGTGCAGCAGCGATTCATCTATGGTTGCCGTATACGCACGGTGCCAACTACATGTATAGCTACACCTATCGCGGGAATCCGCTTTGGGCATTTCAGGACAACGTCGCAGCGATGGAGGGGTTAGGCGCAGACCTCCGCACAACAGGTGGGCTTTTTTTCGGGATAGGCATATTCGTGACAACTATCTTGGTTGTCCTGAGAATGCTATACTGGTGGTGGCCCCTGCACCCACTTGGGTATGCATTATCGGCTTCGTGGACGCTGATTGTGTTCTGGTTTCCGGTTTTAATCGCGTGGAGCATTAAAACGCCGCTTCTCCGTTACAGCGGGATACGGCAGTATCAACGGTTTCGTCCTTTCTTCTTAGGCATGATTTTCGGAGAATTCAGCATGGCGGTTGTGTGGTCGCTCATCAGTTGGGCAGCAAATGTCCCAGCCCCGTTCTTTCCGTGGCCCTGAGCATCATGTTTCTCAAGTTCACGCAGCAGTTCGATTGCGTGCCGTGACTTCCCATGTTCCGCGACAATATCCATCGGCATCTATGACGTAGTAAAACGGATGCAACGCAACACACGGACAGATATGCGTCGGGCAGACGTAAATTTCTTGCCCGATGTGCATCGGTGTGCTGTCAGGGATGTTAATTGCCCAATGCTCCTCGTGTTGCATGCTCACTTCAGCACTCTCAACACTCAAAACGACACCACGCACACCCTCAGGATCCGCGGCGATGGCTTTATGTCCTAAATCAAGAGTAATCCGATGCGGTGTAGGAATACTAATGATACGGCTTAGGAGTAAAGCTGCTGGCGTAAAACCGAGGTCGGGATAGCGGGTTGTGTAACCGTAATCGTGGAAAACAAACGTTCCCGGCGATGTCTCCACACCCGGTGTCTCCGCATAGATTGGGAATGTTGGTGTACCGCCCATTACAACCAATGGCACGTCAAGTCCTTTGGCAACAAGTCTATCTTGCATCTCTGCTACCTGTGCGAGGCTCTTGTTGCAGGAGGCTTTCCGCTCGGTAACATCTTCATCGTGGATATGTCCATCATAGACGTGTAATCCCCACGGTTGTAATCCTTCTGCCGCTTGAATCTGTGCGTAGACATCTACAGCAGCATCGCCGACGGGAATCCCTGTGCGGTTCATCCCTACGTCCAAGTCTAACATGACTCTGACCGTTAAGCCGAACTTCGCCACTTCTGCAGAGAGTGCCGACACTGCTTCTGTATGATCGACGACGACTTTGAAATCTGCGTCGGGATATTGCCGCTGTAGCGATACAAAACGGTTGACATTCGGTCCCACCATCTGATAGGCAATTAGAATATCCTCTATGCCGTTCTGCGCTAACATCTCTGCTTCTCGTAACGTGGCGCATTTGTGTTTAAGGATACCAGCATCCCGTTCCATCGCGATAATCTCTGCGGTTTTGTGCGTCTTCGCATGCGGTCTGAGCTTTGAGACATCCCCATTAACAGTAGCAATCGCATGTTCAATGTTCTGCTGAACCTGCGCAAGATAGACAACAAGCGACGGACTTGGTATCGTTTCAGCGTTCTGAATACGGTATCTTTTATCCATGGTTCCACCTCTTTCCCTGTTAAACGGTTATTGATCAACACTATTTTTCAACGTTGCTGTACGGAGGATAACTCGATCTTCTGTCCAATTATCGCGATACCACGTACATGCCTCAAAGGTATCGTTAAGCGCATCCATGCGGTGCCGCAACATTGCTCGGAATTGTTCGCGGAGTTCGGTTGATTCAGGGTCATCAATTAGATTACGGGTTTGGAAGGGATCGGCGATATTATCGAAAAGTTTCTCACTGCGATCCGGACGGTGGACGGCGTAGGTGTGTCGCTTTGTGCGGAGGGCGCGCCACTCGTAACCGTCTTCCCATTTTGCGGTACATCCCATGCCTTGCATGAATGCTGCATCGGGTTCATCGGTGGGTTGGTTGAACGCGGCTTCGCTTAAATCAGTGCCTTCAACATCGTTTGGGATTGGTAGATTCAGCATGGATAGCAGTGTCGGCATGATGTCGGGTGTGTTCAGGCATGCATTCGAGATGTGTCCTGCAGGAATTTGTCCTTGCCACCGGACAAGAAAGGGAACGCGGACTGCCTCCTCATAAAAGATGTTCTTCGCGCGGCGACCCTGCGCGCCAAACATTTCACCGTGATCAGATGTAAAGACAAAGATTGTATCCTCGCGCAACCCAAGGTTATCAATAGCTTGTAGCAATCGCCCGATATTCCGATCCAGATTGGTTGTCATTGCGTAATAAACACGCATCCATTCAGGGATTTGGGTCCTTTGTTTCGGCGACATAATTGCCCATGTATCGCCGTAAGGGTCATTCTCATCGCGATAGTTGGGGGGCAGTAGGAAGTCGATGTCTCGGAATATCTCATAATCAGCGGCTGGAACGTTGTCTTGTGTCCATGGATCGTGCGGTGTCCCGATTGAGAGGAAAAGCGCGAAAGGGTCGTCTACTCTTGATGCCCGTTGCAGGTAATCAATTGCCATGTCTGTTTGTCCGTCCGGTTCATATCCGGGAAGAACAATTTTTTCAGGTGAGTCCTCGTGATAATACGCATCAAAATAGAGATGATGAAAATTGTATGCCGACCACTCGCCATCAAAACCGAGGCGATGCCGTCCGGGTGGAATGTAGGAATTCCTCGGATCGTTGTGCCTTCCCAATTGATTTGCCCACAGATGCCATTTCCCGATGTAACTTGTCTGGTAGCCGTTGCGATGCAAAACATGCCCGAAGCAGTCGTGATTTGGGTTCATACGGAGTTCATTAATCGCCATGCCGGTGCTACTGGGGTATTTACCGGTGAAGAGTGAGGCGCGATACGGCGCACACATCGGGCTGCCAGAGACAGCGTTATAGAAATTCGCACCCTCTGTCGCGAGCCGATTAATATTAGGTGTCCGTGCGCGGGCATCGCCAGCGTAGCCACATGACTGGTAACGGAGCTGATCGGCGAAGACATAGACGAGGTTCGGTCGCTTTTTGCTTGAACGAGACATCAAAATATTCCTCTCGATTTGTGATGTCTAAAGCATAGCATACCGCAGCAGATCCTTCAAGCCAAAAACGAGGTTGTGAAATTACCCATTGCCACAAAGAAAGTCGAATACTGAATTTGGCGACAGTTAATGCGGATCCCCATCACCTCGCCAGTAGTCCGTCCAATCTAAAATTAGGGTTGTTTCGGATCAGCTGATTCATTTGACCTTACGACGGGCGATGAATCGCCCTATTACGAACGAGTCCACCGACAATTCAAAAGTGGACACACTTACAGCTCTTTTAGCTCAGGACATACACACCACAGTAATCACTTTGCTAATCATCAACATAACTATTATTACTGCCCATGGGGACAGCAGTACTAAGCGATGGATGAGCAGGGACTGCTAGCAGTCAAATATGACTGATATCATACGGTATTTTTTAGGGAAAAGCAATAAATTTAGACCGATTTTTATTGACAATTTTCCCGATTTCTGTTAGACTTATGCTTACTAAACAAAGATGGGACAAGAGCATTACGAGAAACCCGTATCTCATTATCATTTTACCGAAAACCGTCCATTTTTTATGGAACTCACATTCACTATTAAGGAGTATTTTCTGATGCAGAATAAGGAACCTCTCGTTCCAAATGTTATAGGGCTGAAAGCCCAGATTACAAAAATAGTTTTCTCGATTTTACTGTTAGGTCTTCTCACGCCTGCCTTTTCCCAAAACGAAGAGCCCGCCTCGTCTAAAACGACACTTCAACTGCTCCATGCAGCAGACATGGAGGGCGGTATTGAGGCACTCGAAAACGCGCCTCGCTTCTCATCGGTGCTGAACGCACTGAAAGCCGAGGTTGAAGACACAGTGATCATCGGTGCCGGCGATAGTTATATTCCCGGTCCGTTTTTCGCAGCTGCCAATAACGGGAGCCTGCGTGAAGTATTAGGAAGAGAAGGTTCAGGACGTGCCGATATTCTGATGCTCAACGCGATGGGCTTCATGGCAGGCGCGCTTGGAAATCACGAATTTGATGCAGGGACGGGTACACTTGTGAGTTTGATTGCAGCAGATAGAGACTACGTCGGCACAGCCTTCCCATTCTTGAGCGCGAACTTAGATTTTAGCCTTGATAGTAACCTCGCCTCGCTTGTTGTTGAACCGGGGCAGGAAGCGAGCACAATTCCGAATAGTATCACCAAGAGTGTCGTTATCACCACGCCCTCCGGCGAGAAAGTCGGGGTTGTCGGTATGACGACACCACAGCTCGGCAGTCTTTCTGTCCCGGGGAACGTCGGAATTGCCCCGGCAGATCCCAATGATATGGCAGCATTGGCAGCCATCGTTCAAGAATCCGTTGACGCACTGACAGCAGCCGGCATTAATAAGATTATTCTTACCGGACACCTCCAACAGATTAGCCTTGATGAAGCAATTGCGGCCCACGTGAAAGATGTTGACATTATCATTGCTGGCGGTTCAAACACGCTTCTCGCTGATGAAACAGATCGCCTCCACCCGGGCGATACTGCAGACCGTCCCTACCCGATCTTGACGCAATCCGCATCAGGCGAACCGATTGCGATCGTCGGTACAGATGGGAATTACCGATACGTCGGAAGGTTGGTCGTCGATTTTGATGCGTCAGGTGTCTTAGTCGCCGAATCGATTGACGCTACAGTTAGCGGTGCCTTTGTTACCGACGAACAAGGTGTCGTAGACACGGGCAATGCGGAACCAGCAGCACGCGTGATCGAAATTACGGAAGCGGTACGGGATGTTGTGACTGCAAAGGATGGCAATATTTTCGGACAAACGAGTGTCTATCTGAACGGAAACCGCGGTTCTGTGCGCACGGAGGCAACCAACATCGGCAACCTAATCGCCGATGCGAACCTTGCCGCGGGGAAACGGGTTGACCCGAGCGTTGTTGTGTCTTTGAAAAATGGGGGAGGTATTCGTGCATCAATCGGCGTGACTGCCTATGGAGAATTGCTCCCACCGCCTGCGAATGCCTTGGTTGGTAAAACCGAAGGTCAGATTTCACAGATCGACATCGAAAATACACTTCGGTTCAACAACGGCTTGACACTTTTGACCCTAAGCGCAGCGGAACTGCTTGAAGTCATCGAACACACAGTCGCTGCCTCTGGTGAAGGCTCAACCCCCGGACGTTTCCCGCAAATCGCAGGGATGGCGTTCAGTTTTGATACTTCACTACCGGAGGGTTCAAGGGTTCAGTCGCTTGCCATTACCGACGCAGATGGAAATCCGATGGACACAATTGCCCAGAACGGTGAAATCGTGGGCGATGCGGATCGCACGTTCCGAATGGTCACGATCACTTTTCTTGTTGATGGTGGAGACGACTATCCGTATGCTAATTTCCCGAATACGGATCGTGTTGACCTTACTGAAGCGATGACAGAGGAGCAGTCTGGCGGACAGGCGACCTTCACGGATCCGGGGACAGAGCAAGACGCGCTTGCAGAATATCTCGCGGCGAACTTCGCTGAAACACCGTTTGACCTGGCGGATGTCGGACCCGAAAGCGACGAACGCATTCAGAACCTCGCATTCCGTGCCGACAGCCTGATGATGCCCGCGCCAAGCGAGAATGTTTATGATATAGCACTCAGCGCGGGGTTGAATATGATTAGTCTACCGCTGATGTCAAAGGAGCCCTACACAGCGCGTTCTTTCATGAAAAAAACCGGTGCGACGACTGTTATTGAATACGATACCGCTGCGCAAAGCTTCACCGGATGGACAGCAAATTCCACCGGCAACGGATTCCCGATTGATGGCGGGAAAGGCTATATTGTCAACGTCACTGCACCGAAGGTTATCAGTTTCACCGGAAGTGCGTGGAAAAACACAACATCAACAACCGCAGCGGCACCGACACTGGCATCTGTCCGGAATACGTGGGCATTTGTCTTACGTGCACAGATTGAAGGCATCAGTGGCGTAATGCTCACTGTCTATAACAGGCACACAAGAGTTGCCGAAGCGGATGCCGCTAACGGTTTCCACGCTGTTTGGGCAGACATGAATCAGCAAGCCGTTGTCTCTGTTGGTGATACGCTGACGATTGAAGTGTGTGACACAGCCGGTGATCTGATTCGCACACTCCAACATGAAATTAGTGTCGCAGACGTTCACCGCGCCTTCACTGAATTCCGACTCACACCTGCTGACCTCATCCCGAAACGGACGGTGCTGCTTGCCAATTACCCGAACCCGTTCAACCCAGAAACGTGGTTGCCGTATCAGTTGGCAAACGACGCTGAAGTCGCAATTCGCATCTATTCATCAGCGGGACAACTCGTCCGAAATCTGGACCTCGGTTTCCAACAGGCTGGCTATTACATCGGGAAGTCACGTGCTGCTTATTGGGATGGACGGAATGATTTGGGGGAAAGGCTTGCTTCAGGTGTCTATTTCTACCAGTTAAGTACTCCTAAATCATCAGCAACACGTAAGATGGTCATTATGAAGTAATTTCACACTTAAAATAAAAAAAGGAAGGCTGGAAGTGCATCGTTTACTCCGATCCATTCTTCCAGCCTTCCAATATAATCCTTCCATTCGTCCTCTGTTACTTATTAGGAAGTTTCCTCCATTGTCCTTCAGTGACTTGATCTATCAGAATGCGGGCTTTCTGACTTGCCCGAACCTGCTTTTCGATTTCAACAGGATCCCATTCAGCCAGTAGTTGTCCCTCAAGTTCTTGGCAAATCGTTTGATATGCTTCGTCATTGGCGAGATTTTGGAATTCATCCGGATCGTTAACGATGTCGTAAAGTTCTGGTGGGTCGCCGAGGCTATAGTTGAATTTATACTGCCCCTTTCGCAGCATTGCCATCGGTCGTTCAACACCGTGTGCGAGGTATTCGGAGAACGCGAAATCTTTCCAGTCCCTTCTGGCGCGCTGCATCAAAGGCAACAGACTATCCCCGTCAAGTTGATGCACAGGCTGCGCGCCTGCAAGATCAACAAGCGTTGCCGTTAAATCCACAAGCGAAACGACTTCATCAATCTGTCTACCGGCAGCCATCTCGTCAGAAAACATAATCTGTAGCGGGACGCGCGCGGATGCTTCATAGAAATTCGATTTCCGCCACATCCCGTGTTCGCCGTTCATTTCACCGTGGTCGCTGGTATAGATGACGATAGTATTCTCCGACTGTCCGGTCTCCTCAAGTGCCCTAAGCAAGTTGCCAATCTTTTCGTCAAGATAGGTAATCAATCCATAATAGCCAGCCCTTCCGCGACGGACAAGTTCCTCTGGGAAGTCAACACATCCGAACATGCGCCGCATTCGCTGGTAGACCGGATGCTGGTTTTCGAGGTGTCCGTGTGGAATGTTGGGGAGATCAATCTCGTCAAGTGGATAGAGATCCCAAAATTGCTGTGGCACAACGAGCGGAAAATGGGGTGCGATAAACGAAACATTGAGTGCCCACGGCTGTTGGTGGCGTGCTGGGTCTCGGAGATACGTCAGTGCCTCTGCCTCCGCGAGGTCATCGACTTCGATTTCTTCAGTTGTTCCTGGACGTGCCTGTGCTAACCCTTGCCATGGACGCTGTGCGGGCGGTGTGCCGTTATCCCAGTCTGTAAGTCCGTGCTGTCGTTCTGCGTGTAGGTCGCGAGCGAGTTGGGCGCGAAATCCGTGGAGCTGATCCATGCCACCGAAGTGTTGCTTTCCAGAAAGCACAACATCATAGCCTACGGCGCGTAGAAGGTGCGCCCATGTAACAGCATCTGGACGTAGGGGTGCAGCGTTGTCCCACGCCCCGATTTTGTGGATATACCGACCTGTCATAAACGACATCCGAGACGGCATACAGAGCGGTGAATTGCAGTAAGCATTTGCGAAAGTGGCACCGTCTTCAGCGAGTCTGTCCATGTGCGGGGTTTGGACAAGCGGGTGTCTGCACGGACCGCTGTACATGGGTGCGTGCTCATCGGACATGATGATGAGGAGATTGGGTCGTTGTTTTGAGAACATAGGGTTCCTATACTAAGGAAGATTGTCGATTTCCTCTAAGATACCACCACTGTTACACATTGTCAAGAGAAAACAACCGTGACTTTTTTCATCAGAATACAGTTATCTCCAGCAATATCAGTATGTGGCAAGTTCCCTTAAAAACGAAAACATTGACACGGATAGCAAACTCTGATAAAATGTATAGCAAGTTCGTGCAGATCGCCGTGCGACCAATTTTTTAGTAAGCTCCGGGGCATCGCGAAGACGGAGGAAAACCGTGTCAGTTGCAAAAAAAAAATGGGGACTTGATACTGCTGAGAAATTATCTGTCTCTGAAATTGAAGAATTAAAGCGGTATTTGGAATACCTCATTTGAAAATCACAACTTTCAACAGCAAATCTTGAAACCCCACCAGATTCACCAAAATCTGAACCAACGGGCCAACCTACAAGTTTTAGCAGCCCTTAACAGATCACATCAGGTATCGATAGAAGATGCTGAGGCATTGCTTCAATCCATTAAAGCAGGCGAAATCCCAATCCGATTTGATTCTGATTTTGACGAATCAGCAGGTAAATAGTTGATGAATTACCCCTTGGATACATCTTAAAACACAAAGGAAACAGCATGCCTGAAACCAGACCTAATATTCTACTTATCACCAGCGACCAACAGCATTGGAATACCTTGGGGTGTCTCAACTCAGAAATTCAGACACCGCACTTAGACGCATTGGCACAGCAGGGGACGCTTTTCAATAGAGCCTATTGCCCGAATCCTACCTGCACACCGACACGGGCATCTATTATCACTGGGAAGTATCCGAGTCAGCACGGTGCTTGGTCCCTTGGCACAAAACTTTCCGAAGATGAACATACTGTCGGTGAAGATTTCACGGATGCTGGCTATCGGACTGCTCTCGTCGGAAAAGCACACTTTCAACCGCTCCACGGAACAGAGGAATTTTCGTCTCTGGAATCCTATCCGATCCTCCAAGATTTGGATTTCTGGCGGAGTTTCAATGAACCGTTTTATGGATTTGAACACGTTGAACTGGCACGCAATCACGCCGATGAAGCACACGTTGGACAACACTATGCTATCTGGATGGAGGAAAAGGGTTGCACCAATTGGCGCGACTATTTCGCACCACCGACAGGGAACGCCCGTGGGCAATATCGAAAGTGGCCCATTCCAGAGGAATACCATTACGACACATGGATTGCTGAACGCACCAATGCCCTCATGGAGGCATACCAACAGAAGGATGAGAACTTTTTTCTCTGGGCGAGTTTCTTCGATCCACACCCGAAATATCTCGTCCCAGAACCGTGGGATACGATGTATGACCCAGCAGAATTAACTGTGCCTTCTGTGACGGAGGGAGAGCATGATAATAATCCACTGCATTTCCAATTAACGCAGCAGGAAAAGCCTGATTTTTCCGCGTGGCGCGAAAGTGGTAAAGGGGTACACGGTTTTAGGTCGCATTTACGGGATCGAGATGAACTTGCCAAAGACATCGCTGTCTATTACGGTATGGTGACGCTGATGGACAAATACATCGGGAAAATCTTGGCAAAACTCGATGAACTGGAACTATCAGATAACACGCTGGTTGTATTCACGTCCGACCACGGGCATTTTTTTGGACAGCATGGGCTTATCGCAAAAGGGGCATTCCACTACGAGGATGTGATTCGCGTGCCGTTCATCGTGCGGTATCCGGGAGTTGTACCTGCTGGGGCGCAGTCGGAGGCATTACAGACCTTGGTGGATTTAGCCCCCACGTTCTTGAGTGCCACCGGTATCGACATCCCACGTCCGATGACGGGTGTAGATCAGATGCCGGTCTGGTCGGGACAAGCGGAACAGGCACGCGACCATATTATTGTCGAAAACCGCCATGAGCCGACAACTGTGCATGTGAAAACTTACGTTGATGATCGTTATAAACTGACCGTCTATTACAACCGCGACTACGGGGAGTTGTTTGATCTGAAAGCGGATCCTGGAGAGATTAATAATCTCTGGAATTCCGCTGAGCATGCGGCGTTGAAGGCAGATTTGGTTATGAAGTTGTTGTTTGCGGAGATGGGGAAAGAGCCGTTGTGGATGCCGCGGACTGCTGGGGCATAAACGAAGTGCCGCTATATCAACATGATTCGTAAGAATTGCAAAGGAGAAAGCAATGAGATTTAAGAAATTCAGAGGTTTTTTATGCCCCTTCTATGTTGTCCTGTGTGCTATGGTCTTTAATCAACAGAGCTTTGCTGGTACATGGACAGACGCTTTTGAAGATGACAATACGCAAGAATGGGAACTCTTTAATACTCTTGACGAAGAAGAGGCAAAATGGTGGATTGATAGAGGTGAGGCAGTGGCTGAAACATTTGAACCTCATCATGACTTGCCCACCGTATGGTCAACAGGTGAACTTAATTGGAGGGCTTACTCGCTTTCATGTAGAGCCAAGTTAGTTAAAGCCAAGGATAAACCAGCTTCGTTCGGACTGATCCTGCATCAGAGATGGGAGGCATCTTCCTTCTACATATGTGAGATTTTTTACCTGTCGAAGACCGTCTATATTACAAAGTATACAGGCAGAGCATCAACACTCGGCGAATTCGATTTCGCAGCGAAACTCAATAGATGGTATGCCCTTACCGCATCTATTGACAGCAGAGGGAACCTTAAATTTCAAATTGATGACGAGGTGTTCACTGTTACTGACAAAAACCCGATAAAAAGCGGAAAAGCTGGGCTCATAGTCTCAGGTGCGCAGGCTCGGTTTGATGACGTTAAAATCACAGGGAGCAATATTCCAGACGGCGGTCCCGGAACCCTTCCCGTAGAACCGAGCGGCAAACTTGCTATTACATGGGGAAAACTCAAGCGTCGATAAACGGTAAATCAATATCGCCGTCTCCAATGCCAACTGTCGCTTCCTGAGATGAGCGGACGGATGTCTTCTGGTAAGGTCTCAATAAATTCGGGACTGACTTCGTTTCCGGGCCATTCGCGTACCATCGGCGGTGTGTAGCCGGAGATAAGGATGACGCGCTCCTTGTCGCTACGAATTGCGGTGGTGCTGTGAATCAACGCTTCAGCGAAAAGCAGCACGGAACCCGCTGACGCTTCGACTTGGTAGATGAGCTTATCATCGGAGAGTGCCGCTTCAATCATCTCGTTATGGTTCCACGTTAATCGGTGGCTACCCGGTATAACACATGTTCCGCCATCGTCAGGACCAACATCAGTGAGATAGGCAAGTGTCTTTACAAAGATACAGTGGAACTTGTTCTGTTCTATATAGGTGCCCCATCCGTGTTGCGTCCCGCGATGAAACCCCGTCGGGTTATAGCGGCGTTTATGGAGTTCATTTAATTCTGTCTCTGGATTACGACTATTAATGATTGCTTCGGTTTCCTCAAGGCGTACTGAACCTCCCACCACCTCTTCAACGAGTGGCACAAGTTTTGGATGTGCGGCATATTCCAATAACGCTGGGTCATATTCAACGAGATTCCCGAAAAGCACATGGTGTTCGCTGCGCCCTCGGGCATAGACGCGTGTGGCATCCAGATTCTCGTCGGCGTTGATCCTATAGAGCGCGTCTTTCATTCGCTGAATCTCATCTTCGTTCAGGACGTTCTCTAATAATACAAAACCGTAGATGTCGAAATGGAGTCGTTGTGCTGGTGTCAGGCATACTTTTTCACTGCTCATGATTTTATCCTTCGTAGAATTCTTCAATAAATTCCTCAAGTTTTCGTTTTAGTTCATCGGAAATCGGATATGCATTAATTTCTTCTCGGATATCTTCAGAAGTTCTGCCATCCTCTCTTAACTTGGTAAGCAACGCTGAAAATACTTTCTCAAAGCCAAATTTCGTGAGTGCTCTTGAAATGAATGATAAAACTCCCATCGCAGCGATTCCACCAAGCATCCCAAAGGGTCCCAAGGCAGCAAGGGATGATGTTATCGCTGCCGCACCGCTCCAAGATGAAGTTGCTATTAACATAACCAACACAAGGCCAGGAACTCCAAATCCGGCAATGAATTCCGCTATCTTGTCTAACGGTAGGTTATCTGGATTTGGTAGTCGTATATCGCTTATGGAAGGAGCCGCTTTCTTCAATTTATCAAAGACATTTTTCAAATTCCACCACCACTCAGCCAAAGGCATATCTGGCATCCGTATTTCTACTTTAGTTTTCATAGCGTCAACAGCGTCTTGTAGATCCTGAATAGCCTCTCTCAACTTTTTCAACTCATCTAATCCCGCCTTACGTACAATACTCGCGGATCTTTTTAACGCCTGAATAGCTTTTTTAGGATCCGGTATCCGCTCTCTGTCTATCGATCGGATACCATCTGTTAACTCCCGAACGGTCCTTAACAGATCTCGTAACCCTGTCCCAGCAGTGTGAATTCGCTCTCTCACATCTCGCATCAATTTCATAGTTTAAATATCTCCACACTTCAAAAAATAAGTGAGTCCCTACAAATGCTGCCCCATAGGTGTCAATTTAGCGGTTTTTGATAGCGTTTTAGGAACTGTAGATATAAACATGCCGTCCCTACGGGACTAAGATTCTTAGTTGCCAACGCTGCTATAAACATTGTGAAGAAATACCCAAGCAAATAAACCCTACGGGACTGAAGAAAGTTTTGAAGTCTTCAAGGTTTCCGCGTAAAATCCGGTTCGGTTAGGAAACCGAACCTACCGGGTCTGGTAGTGAAGAGGTTATTTTTTCTAAAATTGACACTTATGGTGTCTTGATACGTCCCCAGAAGGTGGTGAGTTTGCCGCTTGGATCAACAGCAAGATCAAGCGCGTCCTCGCCTTCATAGACAAGCAGATCGTCTACATAGCCGGGGACAGTTATTCCCCATGTATAGAAAGCGAACCATTTGGCGGTGGGACCGAGCGCAGCGTTCCGAAATGGGAGATCTTTTTCGGGCTTGGCACCTAAGGCATCGTCTCTGCTGTCCCCGGAAGAGAAGTTAAATTCACTTTTGCCGACATCCGCGACGATGTAGACGTACTTCCATGTATCGGTCTCAAAATCGCCAATGAGTTGCCAGGCACCCCCGTCGTAAAGTCGGACAATACCTGCATCCCAGTTGATGTAGGTGCAGCCATTGTTTTCGCCGATACCATCAGCAGTGGCGACTTTAAGATTGAAAGACCTACCACCACCCTCAATATAAACATAGAATTCGACCGAAATAATCGGATTATCAGTTTCTATGGGAACACCGAGTCCGTCTCCGTCTCCGCCGCCTAAGATAGCAAGTGCTTTTTTATCGGTTTTGACAGTGTCGCCAGAAACTTCAAAGTCCCCGCCAATTACCTCCCAATCTTTGGGTGGGTTACCGGTAGCGAATTCCTCAAATCCCGTCTGTACGAAGACTTCTTGGGAAATAGCGGTTTCTACGATAGCGAGGTTCAAAACGATAAAAACAACTAACAGAAAATACCAGTTAACGCCAACATGTTTATCTTGATTCATTATCTTTCACGCCTCCATTCAGTCTTTTTTACGGCATCCAGATGTTCCATTCTCCCTTTTTCTCCCACTTGCGGCATGCGAGGCATAAGCACATATACCGAATCGCGAAACGCGGCGAAGGACCGACATTCATTGTTCCAGAATGGGGCAGAAGGTGATGAAAAAACAGCACATCTCCCTGTTTAGCGACGACTTCCATGGGTTCGCCTAAATTCATCTCTGGAAAGAGGGCACGTACATCGCGGACATGGTTGGAGAATTCAGGATTCTTTTTGCGGAATTTACGAATCCGTCGAGGCCCTTCGGGCCAGATCACAGTCGTTCCACCGTGTGAATTGGCATCGGTAAGGTAGGTTAAGCTGGTTGCTCGGAATGTCCCAGGGTCCAACCGGAAATCCCGGAAGTCGCCATCTAAGTGTGGGGATGGCTTTTTCCACTCGGCTGCAACGGGGAATTGGTTGAGTGCCCAGATGCCATCCGGACGTGGGTCTTCACAATGCGGAATTTCTGGGAATCGGGACGCGAGTTGCTTGAGGACAGTGAGGTAATCAGGGGTACAACACGCCAACACATCTGGATTGGTAACACCGAAAAGCTCAATGCGGGTGCCATTCGACAGCTGTTCCATGTAAAATCCAGCAAGCCCTGGACGTTTAAAATGTCCCCATGAGTCAGGATTCTCTGCCTCCATCCCCATCATTTGCCACATCGCTGCCTCGGCTTTTGTGACAGTCTTTTGTGGAATCAAACCGGAAAGGAGTAGATAACCTTCCTCTTCAAATTGTGCTAACTGCTGTTTTGAAAGCATATTTTTATCTATTAGGTTTTCGCTCGATTTTGTCCGTTGTCCAAAATCGGTTTTCGATTAATTTTGTGCACATTTGACCTATAGGCAATTATTATAGTAGAGCCCGTAATTATTTGCACACGTTTTGAAGAGACGGGCAATGAATTGCCCTACTACAAACGCTGCTCTGGTAAGGAACAAGTGTATAAGTAATTCCAAAATCTACTATAAATAGGTAACGGTGCACAAGTCCTTCTTTCGATAATGCCGACATGCTCAATCCTCAATCGTGAGTTGGGTAACATCAATAGCAGGTTTGGGATACTTCATATCCAGTTTTTTGAGCCGCTCCACGATACATTCTGTGATAACGAGGTTCCGATACCATTTTTTATTCGCGGGAATTATATGCCAAGGCGCCCAATCCGTGCTACATTTTTGGAGCATGACTTCATAGGCGTGCATATAATCCGCCCAATAGCCGCGTTCACGAATATCGGATGCCTCGACTTTCCAATGCTTTGTCGGATCGTTAATTCGAGATTCCAGACGCTCTTTCTGTTCATCTTTTGAGATGTGAAGGTAAAACTTCATGACGATCGTTCCATTTTCAACGAGCATCTTTTCAAAATCGTTGATCTGCTGATAACGTTGCGACCAGACCTGTTCTGGCACCAAGTTATGTACCCGAACAACGAGGACATCCTCATAATGCGAACGGTTAAAGATACCGATCTTTCCTTTTGATGGAACGGCTTTGTGTGCGCGCCATAGAAAATCACGGGAGAGTTCATCCGCAGTCGGAACCTTGAAACTGACAACATCACATCCTTGGACGTTGATACCCCCCATCACACGTCGGATAGTGCCATCCTTACCACACGTATCCATACCTTGCAGGATGATGAGAAGTGAGTGTTTGCTTTCCGCGTAAAGCAAGCCCTGAAGTTCCAGCAGCTTTTTATGTAGTTTCTTCAGTCTGCGCTTCGTTTGACCTTTTTTTTCATAAGCTCCCGTATATTCGGGCGAATAATCGTTCAAGCTGACGAGGTCACCGGGCTTGACGATATTTTTAGTAGAAAGTTCCATATTTTTAGTAGTTATCAGCCCTCAGTACGGGTTTTCTACGAAAACCCTTTCAGTTGTCAGAGTTAAGAGTTATCAGTCGTCAGTTATCAATTACAAAAAGGTTTTGTTAAAGGCACACCTCTTAACCCACAACTGATAACCGAAAGGATTTTTTCGGAAGAAAAAATCCGTACTGACAACTATCACTGCGATAAAGACTCGTAGTAGTTATCAACAAGCCGTCGATACTCAGGCGGAACATCCTCTTTGGCAACCTGTGTGAGTTGCTTTTTCTCCTGAAGCGTGTTGAGTCGTTCTTCAATTGCGGCTTCCAACTTCGTCAGGTCCCGAATAACGAATTCATAATTCGGAAACGGGTTTGAGCGATTTCCAGGTTGATAGTCCATGGTATCAAGGAGGCCGAGCCAGAGTTCGTTAATTTCTCGTCCGGATTCGCGACCACCGGTGCGCGCTTCTTGGTTATCGCCTTCGGCTTGCCCATCCTGTCCGGGTTGTTGTCCTTCCTGATCATTCTGTCCGGGTTGTTGTCCCGGTTGTTGCCCATCCTGTCGGTTTTGCATGGCTTGTTGTGCCTGTTGCATCTGTTCTTGGATTTGCTGTTGCTGTTCAGCGAGTTGTTGCTGACGCTGTTGTTGTTCTTCCGTCTGTTCTTGCCCCTCCATCGCTTGAAGTTCGCGTTGGATGTCTTGCATCTGTTGGCGTGCGCGTTGGAGTTGTTGGAGTGCGGTTTCGAGCTGTTCTTCTTCGGTATTCGCCATGTTGGCTTGTGCCTGTTGTAGATCTGCCTGTACTTGCCTTAGAGTCTCTACAACTTCTTGCTGATTTAATTCAGCGGCGCGGAAGCTACGCCATTGCAGGGCGCGCTGCGCGGTTGACATATCCCCAGCAGTCTGTTCTTCAGTAAGCCGCCTTGTCGCATCTCTCACATTTTGGGCTGCCTCTGGATTCTCTTCGGCGAGCTGTTCCGGCAGATTTTCGAGTGTATTTTCAAGTGCTCCGAGATCCCGCTGGAGTTCGCGCTGCTCGTTAGCAAGCTCAGTTGCTTTTCGGAAATCTTCGGGACGCATCTCCGACTGCTGCGAACGGTTTCTAAGTTCTTGTGTCTCCTGTTGGACTCCGGATTGTTCTTCTATCATCTCCTGCACCTGTTTTTCAGCATTGGCGAGCGCAGCATCGCTAAATTCCGATGCGACCTTCTCCAACTGTTCAATGGCTTGCTCAAGCCTTTCCTCTGCTTTTTGCCCTTTGGCGGCACTGAGTTGCGGTTCCTGTTGTTGCATGCCTTGCGCGGCTTGCTGCATCTGTTCGCCAGCCTGTTGCATGGCCTGACCGGCTTGATCCAAACGTTGTCCTTGTTGGGAGCCTTGAGCATCCTGCTGCATCGTGCCGAGTTGCTCTGCCATTTGCTGTGCCTGTTGTGACAGCTGCCCTTGTTGTTGACTGTTCTCTTGCATCTCGCTCGGAGACGGTTCGCTTTCACGTCCTAACTGCTGGCTCTGTTGGCTTAGCTGCTGTTGCTCCGCCAACATCTGACGCGCTTGATCTAACATCTCTTGCGTCTGCTCCTGCATTTCCTGATCAAGTTCATTCTGCTGATTCTCAAGTTCGCTTTGCAGCTCCTCCATTTCGAGTTCAAGATTCTCAGCAAGTTGAGGGTTACTGTTCCGCATCTGCCTCAGTATCTTCGGAAGTTCGAGACTCACTTTTATGAGAAGCTCCAATGCCTCTTGTTCCAAAGGTATAGCTTCAGCGGGTTGCACAGCGTTCAGGCTATCGGCTGCTTCACGCATTTTTTCTATTGCATCTTCCAAGTTCATCAGAATCTCGGGCGTGACCGCCGATTCGCCTTGCATCGCCATGCTAAACTCATCTGCGAGTCTTTGCGTCTTATCGCGCAATTGAGATTGCTTTTCTCCGGTTTTCTTAACAGCATTCCGATATTCATCCGTAATTGATGCCGGTTTCGCGCTAATGTGTTTTGCTGTTTCTCGAATAATCTGCTTCTGAGAGGCGAGTATTTCTAAAAGCGGATTGGGCATCGGGGGTCCCTGTTCTGCCTCGCTCTCTTGGAAATTTTCATTAAAGGGCCGGATTTCAATGAAATAAATATCGCTACTGGCTTCACCGGGCCCCGTGTGCGTGTTATTATCGACAGCGTGTGCGTAGTAGGAGATAATATCCCCAGGTTCAACATCAAATTCCTCAAGATAGAATGTATAACTCCCCTCCGCGACGCGGCGTTGAACCGTATCAACAGCACCTGATTCTATAACAGCATCAGGCGTGGAGGTTTCCAAAGTTAACTCCTGTAGTTCGTCAGACCCGATGCGATACATAAGTTTTAGTTCTGCAACCCCGTAGTCGTCCGTTGCCTCAGCAATGATTTCCACCTCACCTAACTTTGTCGTTTTGATATCGCGTCCAGGTTCCTTGATCACAATTTCCGGTATTGCGTCTGGAATAGCTTTTATAGTGTATTCAATGGGTATCTCGTTATTGAAGCCGTCAATACCGAGAAGTTCGACAGTATACGTCCCATCTGCAATAACATCTACGGTTGTTGTAAGGATATTTCCATCGGAGATAACCATCTGGGTTGAAGCAGGCTCCTGAGTCTCGTCCGATTCTTTCTGCTTAACATCTCTCCTCAGGGTGAATGTTGCGGTTTGGATGGCTTTATTGGTCGTGAGTCTTATTTCTGCCTGTGTCCCGACGACTGCTTGAATATCACCTGTACCTGTTTGCACGACGGGTTTAAGACCTGTGTATTCTGGATAAGTGTAAGCGACAGAAATTTCGGTTACCTTCGGCATCTCAAATACTTCAACAGTATAGCGTTCGGAAGTCGTCTCGTTCGCTATGACATAGTATTCAATATCTGCGTCAATGTTAAAAATTTCATAAGCGAACCCACGTTTATCGTCTGGGTTTTGCAACATATTAACCTGTTGTTGGGTTGTTTGCGTTTCGGAGGGATCGGTTTCTTGCTGCTCAATATTTTCGTAGGTCAAAACAACCTTATCAGTAGATTTTCCGGTGACAGTGACGTGAATAGGTAGGCTTTTGCCGCGAAGGATGCGTACATTTCCTGGTTCAACAGTTACCTTCGTTGTCAAAACCGGTTCGGTTTTCTCCCAAGGGACCAGCACGCGGAGGAGGCTGGTATGGAGTTCTGTCGGAAACAGAAGGGCAAGTACACAGCAGCCAACAACAACTAAAGCAGCAATGCCAGCATGTTTACGGGTACGGCTATGATCGACGGTTGCTTTGAAATCAATACTTTCCACCCGCTGCGTGGTATCTTCAAGCAGTCGTTGGAGCATGTGTGCTTCAATCGGATCCGTTGACTCGCGATTGCCGAATTCAATCGCACTTACCAATCTATCTTCAAGGTCAGGGTGGTTTTGCTCAACATTGAGTGCGACATCACGGAGGGTAAGTGCTGCTCGGAGGGGTTGAACGAGATACTTATAAAGCAAATAAGCTGTCACACCGACACCGCCTGTTAGTAAAGCGATTCGCACAAAACTTGGCAGGGGCATTAGCCAATCAACGATAGCTTCACCCACGAATACAGCAATTATGCCTGTCAGGACGATAGCGAAGCCTGCCCAGAAAATACTACGTTTCCACACGCGCCGTGCATCCAAAATTCTCGTTTGTAATTCTGCATAACCTTCTCTTGTATTCATCATTTTCCTCCACCAACATTATCCATGATCCATCAGATTCTACTACCGATTCTCTTTTGTCTATGTGCTCCTAAGAGGCAGATGAAACTTGGAATATAACATCAATGCCGACTCTTAAGAACCAAATGATTACAGCCGTAAGACACGCCTTGGTTTTACTGACTTCCGCGAGTGTAGAAACCGCTACAGTTAGAACAAAGACATTCCATATACCCAAGATGTCCACAAAACTCAAAAACATCAGAAGATAGAGGTTTTCGACAAATGGCACTAACATGTGGATTCCGGGAATAATTCTTATATCAACAACCGTCTCAATATCCTCAAGGCGTCTAAAGACTGGAAGGAATGCGATATTGATAAAAAATACCAGCGGATTAATCAAGATCGTATGCCACCAAGCCGCGAAGATGTGTTTAAATTTGAGTCCCTCATTTACCTTGAAAACTCGCGATACCACAGTGAGTACAATACTGAATCCAACAGCACAGAGAACGCCAAGAACAATCCCACTCACCGCAACAAACACCATAGATGCCGTTTTGGTAGATCCAAATAACTCAATACGGGCTAAACTACCAACATACTGTGGATTAAGGAACCTCTGTGTAAACGGGAAAACTACCCATGCCAATACTACGACAAGAAAGCAGAAAACAAAGAATGCGATGCCCCACTGTGGTTTAGATTTCAGTCGCGTGAACGTGGCTTTCGGGTTCACAATGAGATCAATGAGATTTTGCCAACTCTCTCTCATAATAGTTATTTTTAAGCCACCAAAGCGTTGGAGTATCTACCCGCGTGCCATCTAACACTATAAACATATATAGCAAACATTCCAATCGGCGTTGCGTACCAGTTATTCTTTAGGACAAAGTGTACCGAATAGAGTTCGGTTGAAAGAGGATCTGTGTCCAATCAAGTAGAGTAGGTGCCTATCATTGGCTTTTTTCTGTCTCTAACTGCGTCTTCTGCCAACCGTAATCAACAGCCCCGTTATAGAATTTGTCTGGATGCTCGACTGCCCAAATTTGCTTATGGATAATCCAATTTTGCGGGTCTAACGCGAGTGCCTTTCGCCATTCCGCTATCGCTTCCTCCTTTTTACCACTTTCCAGCAAGACAAGACCGAGTTGAAAACGCGCAGCTGCTTCAGCATTCGTTTTTACAACTGTCTTGCTTGATGGTTTTATCTCGCGAAGCAGTATCGCATTGTAGTCAGGATCCGACAGCCACTTTTCGAGTATGGTAAGGTGCTGTTGATTTTTAACATTAACGTTAAAAGGTGCTTTCACCAACCGTCCAGCCTCGTCAATCATGACACCATAAGGAATCGCTTTGAGATTATAACCGGTGCCGAATATATTCTGTGAATCAACGAGTGTAACAAAATCGGCCTTCGCAGCATCATGCCAAGGACGTACGACAGGTGCGCCCTGCGCGTCAAGTGCGATTGAGACCAAGTTCAACTTTTCTCTGTGTTTAGCGTAAAATTTCTGCCAGCCCGGCAGTTGTTCACGGCAGCCTCACCATGAACCCCAAACATAGAGAAATGTCTTTTTCCCGCGGAACTCCTTTAAATGTCTTGGGTTACCCTCTAAATCAGGGAGTGTGAATTCGGAAGCGAGGCGTGTCGGTTGGATAACCTCCAGCGTATTGGCTGATGCTTTGTAAATTTCAAAGCCGAAAGTTTTGGCGAGGTGCGCCGGTTGCACATAAGTTACACCATCAATATCCACAACCCCCTCTTCGCTATTCTGGAACTGGAGCGGTACACACAGTTCTGATGCCACACCGCCGCAAAGTACCACCATCTTCGCCCCTTTCGGGTATTCTATCTTCAATCCGAGTTGTTCGGCGAACGGTTCCAAAGGCACCAGCCATGCTCCATCTTTGAAAATAGGGAGCTTGGTAAATTCGATACGTTGTGCGTCTACTGAAACTTGAAAATCGCCCTTTTTCATACCATCCTCTCCAGTGAATCCGATTTGCGCACCCATCATAAAGAATAATATAACCAATATCAAGCGTCTTATTATAGAACTGATAAAGCGAAGTTTGTGAGTAATAATCATCTCGTTTTTTTCTTCCTATGCTGCGCATCGTAAATAAGGAATTCAATTATCTTCTCAGCAGTTTTCGGCGTAAGCCCTGACCCCGGCTTCCGCATCATTTTATAGACATACTTTCGCCACTCTTCTGGCGCGAAAGTAGAGTTAATAGGGCGTGCAACCGTATGGCATCGACTACATTTGTTGGTAAAGAGTTCGTAAACCTCCTGCATCTTTACAGGATAGTCCGTAACATCAATAAAGTTAGGTCCCTTATCCGCTGGATAGGTTTTTGGGATTGTGCGCTGCGCGCGTAAGGCATAGATCATTCCAATTCCAACGAGGATGATTACACCCAAGACAGTACCCCAGACAATAGCCTTTTGCATGTTCACATCAAGTTTGCGCGATTGATCCTTTTTTTCGATAGGCGTAACTCCAGTGAAACCCACAATCAGTTTTAGAGACCGCTGTTATCGCGCGATAATATCTTTCACCTTCTGGACAATAGCATCCGCACTAATACCGTGATATTCCAAGAGTTCTTCGGGTTTTCCAGAACGCGGCACTCCTGTGACGGCAAGTTTGTGGACGTAAATATCTTCAGTTGCGACAGCATCAAGTACGGCATCCCCTAAACCGCCTTCAGGGTAATGGTCCTCAACAGTGATTAAAGTGTTATTTGTCTCGGTTGCCGCCGTTTTTAGTGCTTCCGCGTCAACGGGTTTGATGGAATAGAGGTCGATAACACGAATAGCGATACCTTCCGCTTGAAGTGTCTCGTATGCCTTCAACGCCTCATGAATGGTAACACCTGCGGCAACAACAGTTACTTTATCTTCATTGCTTTGTTGAACGATCTTAGACCCACCGATGGAGAAACTTTCATCGGCATCATAGAGAATAGGCGTTTTTGGACGCGAGGTGCGAAGGTAAACGATCCCTTGATGGGAAGCAGCCTCGGCGACAAGCCGTTCAGCACTGACAGCATCGCTTGGATAGAGGACAACTGCCTCTGGAATTGCCCGGAACATCGCTATGTCTTCTAATCCCATTTGTGAGGGACCGTCTTCTCCGATAGAAACACCACAATGTGAACCGGCATATTTAATATTTGCTTGCGAAATCGCAGACATCCGAATCTGATCGTAGGCACGGGATAAAAAAGCAGCAAAGGTGGAAACAAAAGGGATCTTCCCGCGCTTGGCTAAACCGATGCCTGCGCCTACCAAGTTTTGCTCTGCGATGAACATCTCAAAGTAGCGGTTCGGATGAAGTTCCATAAACTGTTCAGCATAGGTAGAGTTTTTTGTATCACCGTCTAAGGCGACAACATTCGGGTTCACACCGCCGAGTTTAGCGAGCCCTACGCCATATCCACTCCGTGTTGCGACATCTTCACCAGACGGATAGTCGGGCGGATCACATTTGGTATCGGTATCAAGATAATCCTCCGTATTGACAGCATCAGGGGATTCAATCTGAATAGGAACATCTACATTTAAGGGCCCGAGTTCGGCTAACGCTTTATCAAGTTCCTCACCTTTGGCAACAGCCTTCCCGTGCCAGTTGTCCGCGTCTTCAAGGAATGAAACACCCTTCCCTTTAAACGTCTTAGCGACTATCATCGTCGGTTTATCGGTCGAAGCTTTGGCTTGCGCGAGAGCAGGTAAGATTTCATCAAAATCATGACCATCAATCCCGATGGTTTGCCATCCGAATGCCTCAAAACGTCGACAATAGGTGTCAACATCAAAGGCGTACATAGTGCGTTGACTCTGCCCAAGTGCGTTGACATCCACAATTCCAATCAGGTTATTAAGTTGGTAGTGCGATGCCAAAGCGGCGGCTTCCCAGACCGCACCTTCAGCAGTCTCACCATCGCCGAGAAGAACGTAGACGCGGTAATCAGATTTGTCTAAGTATTTGCCGTTGAGCGCCATCCCGAGTCCGAGCGATAAACCTTGCCCAAGGGATCCGGTTGCTACTTCTGTCCATTCAAATCGAGGCGTAGGGTGCCCCTCCAAGATGCTGTCGATTTGTCGTAGCGTCCGGAGTTTCTCGGTCGGAATGATCCCCACCTCGGCATACGCAGCATAGAGTAGCGGTGCGGCATGTCCTTTGGATAAGATGAACCTATCGTTGTTAGGGTTCTGCGCGTCGTTACCGTCATAACGCATCGCGTGGAAAAAGAGAGCAGAGACGATATCCGCAGCCGAAAGACATGTGGTTGGATGTCCAGACCCTGCCTCCGAAGTGGAGATTATGGAATGAATACGTAAGTTCGTTGCTTTTTGTTTGAGAATGTTTTTCAAGGTTTCCACAAATTCGCCAATCCCTTTCTAAATATAAGTTTTCCTTTAGCAATATAGAATCGCATCAGTGTGTCTAAGTACCCGATGTTTAAGAGTTTTTCGCGTTCAATTGATCCGCTCTTCGCTGCGCAGCTAATGAGAGATAATGTCCTTGGCAGGTTTTGACCAGATCCTGAAACGTCCCAATAGCTTGGGGCATGTCCTGTAACTTGATGTACGCTTCTGCTTGCCAGTATTTCGATTTTGCGACGATTTCGTTGTCATCTGTAAGACTATCCTCGGTGCTTTCTTCGTATTCAATAGCCTCGTTAAATTTTTCGATTGCCCGTTGATAATCTTTCTCTTCATGGTAGGCTGTCCTTGCGTCTCTATAGGCAGAGTTCCCCTGTTCCTTGGGTCGGAAAAGTTCAACTGCCGGTTCTGTCGGAACCAGTTCAAGTGGAGGCAGCTCTACTTCTAAATCATCCTCGTCTTCGTCAGGTAGTGCGTCTACTGGCTGTACAAGTGGTTGTTCATCAGCATTAGCCTTAGCATCCGCATCCGCGTCATCATCTTCTTCGGTATCATCCGCCTCGGTATCATCTTCATCCGTATCGTCTTCATCATCCTCGTCATCGTCCATCACTGCGCCTGCCGTTGCTTGACGAAAAGCCTGAGAGAGCGCGGTATTGGGATCATCGTCATCGTCTTCCTCCAGAAATGCCTCCTCTGGTTCTTCATCAAAATCATCGGTTTCGTTAAAATCATCTGCTTCATCAAAATCATCGGTTTCGTCAAAGTCATCTGCTTCGTCATAACTAAACGTCATTTGTTCCTCCGTTTTCTGTTTTTTATATCGCTGTGTGCTTGGGCACCAACCCTTTGCTTCTACTATCGGATATATGCTGTAGAACACGGGTTTAACGGCATTCCATGGCGAGCGTGTATGGGCGGGTATGGTGTCCCGCCCTTTAGCTAATTTTGAAAGTCGGTACACAGTGCTACTTGTCAATAGAGTTGCAAGCGACACGCGAATATTTAAAGATTTCTAATACTTGACCTTCACCTCAGCCCAAGTGATTGTCATCTTGTCAGCAGGATCAATCCCTAAGGCTGAATGCATACCGTCCAACATCAATTCAATGTCCGCTTGCTCCAAAGCAACATCGAAGATTACAACCTCGTCAATAGTTGCTGCACCAAAGCGATTGCCACCGCAACAGTCATCAAATCCGATATTAACGGGACCGCTGTCGGCATCAATAGGATTCTTGGCGATATCCATTGTGCTCGCTTCTTCAGCATCAATATAGATAGCCCACTTACCGGTCTTACTATCAAAAGTGGTTGTGTACATGTGCCACTTCGTAATATCATCAGTGCCAACATTACCGTCATTCCAACCGCCGGGTTTATTCCAGCAGCCGCCATTGCAAATGGGCCAAGCAACATTCTTCGTCCCTGCGTTCGGATGGATAATATAGGCGTTCCGCTTTTCAACCATCCAACCGTGCTGATTCCAAGTGTCGCCCGCGCTCTTCGCCCACGCCGAGACTGTAATTGCTTTGGTTGGATTATCATGCCCCGGGATCTGAACGTAAGCAGATTTCCCATCAAATTCAAGTGCCTGCCCGAACTGACCCTTAACCCATTTCGGTTTACCTTCAAACTCACCATCCAGTCCATTTCCGGTCTCATCGGTTGCGACATTCCCCTTGCCTTCATCAAAAAGCCACATCCCGACAATCGTATCAGGGTCAATCTCGGCTGAAGCAGTGGAATTGATCAGAATGCTAACCGCAAAGAGACATGTAAACACGGCACTCAAAAGCCCAAATCTTCCAGAGAAAACAGAGCTGAAATTCATTTTTACCTCCTTTAGCGTATTCTTCGTTGGATGCGTGAATACAGCACCAACTTGCTACACTACTTTTACAGTACTTTATCAATATAGGCTTGCAAGTCGCTCGAATATTTTATAGTAGATCTCGTAATTACTTACACACTCAACATCGGTGCGGTTAGGAAACCGCACCTACCGGGGGAAACCGAAAGTGTGTATTTATTTTTGGAATTTACTATAAAATCCCTAATACTTGACCTTCACCTCTGCCCAAGTGGTTGTCATCTTGTCAGCAGGATCAACCCCTAAGGCTGAATGCATACCGTCTAGCATCGACTCAATGTCCTCTTGCTCCAAAGCGACATCAAAGATTACAACCTCGTCGATAGCCCCTGCCCCAAAGCGATTGCCACCGCAACAGTCATCAAATCCGATATTGACGGGACCGCTGTCGGCATCAATGGGAGTCTTGGCGATATCCATTGTGCTCACTTCTTCGGCATCAATATAGATAGCCCACTTACCGGTCTTACTATCAAAGGTGGTTGTGTACAGGTGCCATTTGGTAATATCATCAGTGCCAACATTACCGTCATTCCAATGACCGGGTTTATTCCAGCAGCCGCCATTGCAAATGGGCCACGCGACATTCTTTGTCCCGCTGTTAGGATGGATGATATAGGCGTTCCGTTTTTCAACTATCCAACCGGGTTGGTTCCAAGTGTCGCCCGCGCTTTTCGCCCAAGCTGAGACCGTGATTGCTTTGGTTGGATTATCATGCCCCGGGATCTGAACGTAAGCGGATTTTCCATCAAATTCAAGTGCCTGCCCGAACTGACCTTTAACCCACTTCGGCTTACCTTTGAACTCACCATCCAGTCCATTTCCGGTCTCATCGGTTGCGACATTCCCCTTGCCTTCATCAAAAAGCCACATCCCGACAATTGTATCAGGATCAATCTCGGCTGAAATGGTGGAAATGAATAGAACGCCAAAAGAAAAGAGGCTGAAACATGTAAGCGTTATACTCGAAAGCCAGAACTTTCGAGAAAAAATAACATTGAAATTCATTATAACCTCCATTTGTGCAATTCAAGCACTTCTACCTACACATATAAGCGATTTATCCAAATATAGCGACCACAGACTAAGGCATAAAACGCTTAAAATACCAATATATTTATCCTATCAGATTCGATGGTACATGTCAAGTGAAAAATGAAACTTTCAGAAATACTTAGTTTTCAGGTGTCAGTAATCAGCAGTCAAGGCAAGTTGCTCCTCGAAAAAAGGACTCGTGAGTGAAAAATCGAAATTACGGAAGGACTGAATGACGCTGCTATATTCTAAAAAAGCGTTGACATCAAAGCAAGTTTCGCCTATAATGTCCTCATATATTTTAACATAAGTAGGAAAACGATGAAGGCGATAGGATTCATTATTTTACTTTTGAACTTTGGTGTGCTGCCCTTGTTTGGGCAATCGGTAGCGTTAGGAAACCAGCAGAGTGATAGCCTGCAATTACGCCCCGATTTCAGACCTGAAAATCTCGCGAACGACACGCTCATTGCACAGGGTTTAACAGCGCAAGAATCAGATTTTCAGACGAAAACCGAGTCAGGGCAGTCAACGCAAGAAGATAGTGCTGAACCTGCAGGTGCAGAACCGACTTCGGGAGAAGTTCCTAATATGCCGACGCAGCAAACTGAGAGTGTCAATTCGGAGAATGGTGAAACCGTTGGAGAAACAGATGTGCAGTGGGAAAAGAGGCGGCGGGTGCTCAAAATCGTCAACGACTATGAATTGGCAGCGGGTGAGATATTAACAAGCCTCATTATGATTGCGGGTGACGCAAAGTTAGAAGGGAGCGTTACCGAAAACGTTGTAGTACTCGGTGGAAACGTTGAACTCACACCAAGTGCCAAGGTGAATGGAACACTTTATATTATTGGCGGAGCGGTTACAGGAAACATAGAGAAAGCAGAGAATCTTCAGGTAAGTAATCGCTGGCAGATGATTCCGGCGGCAGTGAAGCTTGTGATGCATCCGTGGACCCTCTGGAAAATTAGCAAAGAGACGGATCTTCGATTGATGATCATTAAGTTTATCCTTTTTCTCTTTATGTATCTGTTAGTGGTCGCAATATTTCCAAGACCGATAAACACAGTCAGTGAACTATTGACACATCGACCGATTGGGAGTATACTATTTAGCGCCTTGGTGTTAGTTGTAATACCGCTGACGCTTGCGCTGCTGACGTTGTCAATTATTGGTGTTCCATTTATGTTGTTAGGGGTATCGGTTCTACTGCCGTTAGCGATCTGTGGTAAAGCAGCGATCTTCGTGACGCTCGGCGGAACCCTCTTTTCAGGTCGATTGAAACCGCTCGCGGTAATTTTCGGTTATATCCTCTACTTTATGGCGACGGCACTGCCATACATTGATTGGATAACGTTTCTCGTTGTCAATACCATCGGCATTGGGATCTGCCTACTGAGCGGCATCAGCATGATGAGACCACAGGACCGGCGGAGAAACGCATCCCTGCTCCCCGGTAGTGAGTGGAGTCCGCGGTCAGAAAGAGTGTAGCCAACATGCAATTAGCATCTCCCTTCTTTTTAATTTTCCTTATCGCAATCCCTCTGCTGTTTATTGCTTCCCGATGGCTGCAGAAACGGACAATCATTCCGGTTGTGCGTTTTTCTGATTTTAATCACGGCTTTGCAGCTGGCGTTCAGAAGATGCGACGGACCTTCTCGGTTAGAGCGCTACCTATCCTGAGAGTTTTGAGATTCATCGTCCTCGCGCTACTGATCGTTACGCTCGCCCGTCCGCAACTCTCTGAAAGTCAAGCGTATAGATTAGCGGAGGGAATTGATATTCTCTTAGCCCTCGACATCTCAGAGAGCATGCGGGCAGAGGATTTTGAGGGAGCAAATCGCATCCAAACCGCCAAATCGGTCATCAACGACTTTTTGACACATCGCGAAAACGATCGCATCGGTCTGGTCGTTTTTGCTGGCGAAAGTTTCACACTCTGCCCGCTCACATTAGATTATCCAGTATTGGCAGAATTGCTTAGCGATGTAAAACTTGGGCAGCTGGAGGACGGAACGGCGATCGGCGATGCCCTGGCGACTGCTATACATCGGTTACGCGTCTCGGAATCGAAAACGAAGATCGTTATCTTTCTGACCGATGGTGAGAATAACGCTGGAAGTATTGCGCCCAAAACAGCAGCATCGCTCGCAGCATCCGATGGGATTAAGGTTTATACCATTGGTATGGGGAAAGAAGGAGGGGCGCGTATTCCTTACGCGGATACAACATTCGGCAAACGGTACCGAGAAGTTTTAACCTATCTCGATGAGAATACGCTAAAACTGATTGCCAGTACAACAGGCGGCAGTTATTTCCGCGCGACAGATTTGCAATCGCTGAAACAGATCTATACAGAAATTGACAGGTTTGAAAAGACGAAATTTGAGGTAGCCAATGCTATCGTTCGTAAAGAATTAGCAGGATATTTCCTGATACCGACAATATTACTGTTGGGGATCGAAATTCTATTGAGCAATACAGTTTTACGGAAGATTCCTTGACCTACTGCCACAAGCGGAATATGTTAGACAGGACTTACGCAAACTGAGAAAAATATTGGACATGACGCAAAAAGTAGGAATCAACCCCTAAATCCCCCTTATCAGGGACTTTAAGACGGAATGCGTAAGTCCTACAAGTATAGAAATCATGTCAACTATTTTGCGTAAGTCCTAATTAACAATCCGACAGAATCTTTGCGAGACATTATTCGTGCAGGTTCAAAATTTGATGAGAAGACGAGGGAAACCTTCCGAACAAAGTTTAGTACGGAAGACACGCTGCCGGGCTTCTGGGAAGAGGTTTACAATTTTTATGATGAGGGATAGATGTATCTTAGAAAACTTTTGTTATGTTTACTGTTCTTGTTGGGGTTTGCAGCTGTGAGTGAGCTGTCCGCAGAACCGCCAATTGAAGTGATTTATCTGAATCCGTCAGATGTCAAAATACCGAGTCAAGAGGATCTTGATTCTATTATAGAGTTGATGGAAACGGTTCAATCTTTTTTTGCATCAGAAATGGATAAACACGGCTTTGGTCGAAAAACCTTTGATTTTGATCCTGATATAGTAGTGATAGATGCTAAGTTAAAACTAAGCCAGTATACTTCTGTTCAAATTCATAGAGAAATATCTCTAATAGAATGGGGTTTACAGAACCAGATATATGTTGTATTTTTGGGTGGAGCAACAGGGGGTGTTGAACCAGGGGCATCAGCTGTATCAAAGCCATTATGTGTTTTACCCGCTGATTTAAAAGATTGTAATAGCATGATAGTTGTTCCAGCTAATAATGATCGACTTCTCGAAGTATTATTGGCACATGAGCTTGGACATTCTTTTAGTTTATTTGAACACGCTCCAACTCGTTTAATTGGTAATCGTATAGATATAATGTATGCACCTCTACATGTAATTCCGGGAGTTAAAGAACATCTGAAGAATTATGTCCTAAGTCGTAAG
>PYIY01000196.1 GCA_003635195.1 Candidatus Poribacteria bacterium
ACAAGGACCGATCGAATGCCATGTCGCTCCGCTGTCAGTTGATGCAAACAATTCATGAGATGAAACAGTATAGAGCGTGTCATTGTGCGCCACTATGGGACCATTATTATGGCTGTCTTGACGCGGAAAATCGGCGTTGACCAACTGCCATGCTTCTTCACCCGCTGGCAATTTGTAGATACTCTGATCTCCTATAACAGCGTAGAGCGTCCTTTCTGCAGTCACAGAAAGGGTATTTACTATATGTCGTATGCCGGGTTCGTTTGTCTGAATCCAATTCATAATATCCTCCATGAGATCGTCTGAGTGCTGGATACCACCCAAAGTTTCGCGAACTATAGTTTCTTCCTTTTTCAGCCGCTTTCGGGCGCGATGCAGTCTGCTCTTAATCGTGCTCGGCGGTATGCTGAGAAAATCGCCAATTTCTTCGCATGTCATTTCACTGAGGTAGTGAAGTATGACCGCTGTCCGTTCGTGTGCAGGCAGCTTTTGAAGGAGATACTGGACGATCTCGCGTTGTTTTTCTGTCGCCAATTTCTCAGTTTGCTCTACCATATACTGGGCATAGAACAGTGCTTCTACTTCTGCTTTACTCATCGCCTCTAAGGATTCCATCGGAATTCTTTTTTCCCCGAACCACGTGAGAAAGCGGCGGGTAGCAATCATATAAAGCCACCCTGAAAACCGATTTGGGTCCCTCAGTGTGCCAAGTTTTTCATAAGCCCTGAGAAAAGTATCCTGCGTAATTTCTTCGGCGACGTGGTAATCCTTGACCCTCCGCCATACGAACGCGTGTATCTGTTTTTCGTATTTTTTCACGAGAGTTGTAAAGGCATCTGCGTCGCCTGCCAAGATACGTTCGACCCATTTAGCATCGTCGTTTTTCATGCCTATCCTCCAATCAACAACATTGGCTTGTGACGTGTGACAGATATTATAGGCGAGAGGGTTGCAAATTCGTAATTTTTTGTTTCAAATGTCTTGGAAAGTGCCTTCAGTTCAATAATAGAACGAAGTAGAGGTAGGGAATCAACGCCGAATGCGCCTGTTGCCTTGCAGTGAGAGTCAGCGGAGTTGTGCGGTCAATCGCTAAATCTCAACACGGACAAATGCGAGATAAGCACCCGATAGCAGGACTATAACAAACAACGTTAGCAACAGCAGATCGCCTGCCGCTGCGTTGAAATCCTTACTAAGACTCAGCGTATCCTCAAATTTTGGGACTGCCTCTATAGGGACAGGACTCTGGGACATACCCTCGCGGACACCAAAGATATGGAGACTCTCTGGATCTGCTCTATCAGTGTCAATGATGAATTCTCGGAATTGACGAGCGTAAGATTGAACATTCTCTAAAAACTGCAGATGCCGCTTGAAACCCGTTCCGGCGAATGACTCAAGAAGATGCTGGAAAATCGTGACAGGCGAAAAACGGGTGATAACACGCGCCTGGTTCACCTGATCAATCTGCTGTTTTAGGCGTTCTGCGTACAACTGTTCCTGCTGTTCAGCATCTCTGGTAACGTACTCGCTCCGGACTTGTATTTCTTCGGTCGGATTTTCACGCGCACGGTATAGACGCGGGGCGTATTCTTGCTGGAATTCATTAAACGGTTTTGATACGCAGCGATATCCTCGCGATACTTCCGTATTCGTTCTGGGTGCTCCTGGAGATGCACAACGGCGTTAGTCAGCATCAAACCGAGCAGCAGGACGGTTGTCAGCGCGAAGCGGAGGCTGTTGAGATTATCATAGAGTTCACGTTTTGCGATATGCCACATTTTATTAGTTGTCAGTTTGCCTCGCAGTGAGAGTTACCAGTTTTCAGTTAAGAGCTTATCGTTTGGGTTTCAGTTATCAGTGGAATAGTCATTAGTCATCGGTTATCCGTCAATAGTGGATTTTGACTTAAGCAAAACATCTTTTAACTGACAACTGATAACTGATGCCTGAAAACTATACTACACTTCACTCTTGATGAAGATCAGAAATATCAAGGTAAAAATAATGACATTAAGCATGAGCAGGGCACCTACATCCGGTAATGCTCGCTTCGCATTTGTCGCTACATCAACTCTTTGAAAAGAAAATTGTGGAAAGTTACGCCAATCGGGTGCCCCTTTGTCCGCAGAAAACCATTCACGAGATCCGAAGGCATCTTTATCGAGAAGATAGTCAACTATCTGCTGTCTGTATCGCCGCACGGTGTCGAAAAAATCTCTGGCACCGAGCAGGTCTGTCCCTGCCCACGTTTGTGTTGCGGTATCATAAAGCCCGACGGGTGAAAGTTTCAACCAGGCGCGCTCGACATTTGCGGGTTTAATGTAGATGTCCTCCAAGGTAGGTTTTCGGATGAGCCATGTTCTGTCTGCTGTGTCGCTCATCGAACCCGGCATTGAAAATGCGCAACGGGTTGAGTGGACGGTCAACGTACATTTCACCCGCCGAATAGGTTTTTGTCTCCTGCAACTGCCGTTGATTCATTTTGACAGTAGCGTCGTAGTCTGCCAGACGTTGTTCGTAGTGTTTCATAAGCACAGCGGTATTTGTAACCACAAGCAACAGCATGATGAAGACAGCTGCAGCGAATCGGAACGTCATTAGATTGTTGAGAAGCTCGCGGCGGATCAGTGTTATTAGCATAATTACCCTTCAATGCGTACGCGTATCTGTTTTCCCATCATTCACTTTTCGATGAACCCGTGAGGACTTCATTCCAATCCCATAAGAGAATTGTACCATCCGTCCCCGTGCTAACGAGCGTTTTACCATCAGATGAAAATGCTAACGTCTCTACTTGTTGTGTATGTCCATCAAGTGCAGCGATCTGGTTTCCTGTTGTAACTTCCCACAATTCGATTGTCCCGCCGACAAGTCCGCTAACAAGTATCGCGCCATCAGGTGAAAATACTAACGATTCAGGATAGCTCCTGTACGTCCATGGACTCTCTCCCTTATGGTCATCAGGGTTGACTGATAGAAGTATATTACCCGTAGCCACTTCCCATATATGGATCAGTTCATACGAACCGGCAGCAAGCAAGGTGCCATCTGATGAAAAACACAGTGCTAAAATACGCTCTGAACTATACTCACGTTTCCCTTGGTCTGTCGGCTTCGCAAAGACTGCTAATGCTTTACCGGTTGCAACATTCCACGTCTGGATGCCACCTTGATGGGTCCCACTAACAAGTGTCGTGCCATCCGGTGAAAACGCCAAAGCGGTAACGCGTGGCGTATTGTGAAGATCGGCTTCCCGATCAACGACAGGGATATTCAATTCATCACCCGTTTCTGTATGCCACAAGTGAATTCTTTTAGCTTCAGAATCGAAGGCTACTGTTTTCCCATCAGGCGAAAAAGTCAAACGTGAGGGGGTTTTAATATCCGTAAGGGTCGCCACTTCGATTCCAGTGCTAACATCTGTCAAACGAATCGAAGAACCTGCACTCCAAAGCGCGTCGTTGAAACCTGGCCTGAAGATTACGTTGCCAAAGGCACAAACACTGGCGAGTTTCGTCCCATCCGGCGAAAATGCTAAAGTTGCTAACCAATCTTGATCTCCTGCCGTATGAACACTAGACTTTTGTGGTGTCTTCAGATGCCAAAATGTAATTTCACCATTAAAGGCGATACTTACCAGTAGGGGCGAGGTCACCTCGCCCCTACGATTTTGAAGGAAAGTCGCTGCTCTTACCGATGCCGCATGTCCGGTGATATGGGGCGGTAGAGGCTCACCGGTTTCTGTCTGCCAGAACCGGATGGTGCCGTCGGCACTGGCACTTGCAAGCGTTCTGCCATCGGGTGAAAACGCTAACGCAGTCATACCGTTAACATGTCCAGTGAATGTCGCGAGTGGCTCCCCTGTGGTCGTATCCCACAACTGCACTGTTTTATCAACACCCCCACTTGCAAGCATTTTACCGTTCGGTGAAAACGCTAACACATTTGGCCATTTGGTATGTTTTTGAAGGGTCATCGCTTCGCGGCTGTTAACATCCCATAATCGGACAACTTTATCCTTGCTTCCACTGGCGAGGCGAGTACCATTGGGTGAAAATGCCAATGCTAAGATTTGGGGACCTTCCCACATAAATGCGAAGACTTCGGGATCGTCCATTATATCCACCGGCATTGCATGTTCGTCGAGCGTCGATAACGCTTCGCCAGTTTTTGAGTCCCACAACTGTATTGTCCCATCACCGTATCCAATTGCAATTTTATCTGCTGTGAGGGCAAAAACCTTAGGATAACGTGTTCGCAAGCCAGATATTCCTTCGATCTCCTTCACATATCCCTGTCCAGTCTCAACATCTAACCAACCCATTGTGTCGCCCCTGTTACTGACACTAACAAGTGTTTTGCTATCTTCAGAAAACCGCAATACAGCTCCGACAAAAGGTCCACCAATGAGTGGTACCGGACGCTCCGCTGCTATCTCCCACAACTGGAGTTCCTGTCCAGGAAACTTGCCACCGCCATTCGCCAAGAAGCGGCCATCCGGCGAAAATGCAATGGATTGGCACATCCCGCGAAATAGAAACTTCCCTTCACCGGTTTCCATATCGTACAACCACACACCGATATCCGTTCCCACAGCGAGTTGCATCCCATCCGGTGAAAACTGCATTGCATTAATACCGCCCTTACCGAAACGCGCTTTCGCTGCTTTAGGTAGTTCCGATTGAGAAGGGGTTGTATCCGTTTCCTCTGATTCGGCAACCAAGGCTGCAACCTCATCAAGCTGTTGATGAGAGGTTTTGTCCTTGCTTGGCGTATTAATATTCCCGAGCTGCGTCCGAACATCAGGTTTGGATTCAAGGTTTAGCACGACGGGGGCTTCAATGAGTTCAACTGTCATCTCCGAAGTCGCATCGAAACTGTAGGGTTTCTGGAAACTCGCTAAGTATTGTGTGCCGACACCTAACATCAAAAGGACAACTACCAATGTGGAAACACCTATTGCCCATGGAACGAACGGTTTACCGTTAGGTGGTGCAATCGGTTTCAGCCGCGAGACCTCGCGCATGATGTTGTCTGTAAGGTTTGGTGTGATTTGGAAGTTGCCTAAAGCCTCTCGAATCATCGGTTCCTCCTTTTTTAAGTGCTGCCTCGCTCGGTGGAGTCGACTCTTAATCGCAGCCACCGAGACCCCCAGAAACTCGCTGATCTCCTCGTATGTCATTCCTCCCAGGTAATGGAGTGTAATGACTGTCCGATCGCTCTCTTGTAATTTCGCAAGCAATTTCTTGACAACTTCGCGCTGTGTTTCTGCTGTTGTCCGCTCGTTTTCCTCAATAACATATCCAGAATACGCCACTTTTTCTAATTCCGCGCTGCTTGTGTTTTCCAACGACTGCGTTGATAAACGTTTCTTACGCAGCCATATTTTGCAGTAGTTCGCCGCTATCACATAGAGCCAGCTCGCGAAACGCTGCGGTTTTTTCAGTGTTGAGAGTTTTTGATACGCCTGCAGAAACGTATCTTGTGTAATCTCCTCGGCGATATGGAAATCCCCGATCTTCCGCCACGCAAGTGCGTGAACGGATTTCTGATATTTTCTCACAAGCACGGAGAATGCAGTATCATCGCCTGAAAGGACGCGTTGGATGAGTTGAGCATCGTTGTTTTTCATCGGATACCTCTGAAAAGGGGATGTTCATCAATTGATATCAACAGTTAAGATGCTATTTAAAATAAAAAAGTTTCGTAATTCTGCAAATTTTTATTTTTCAAACTTCGCAGGAGGATGTAGGATTATCACAAGGGGTTTGAGATTCCATTCTGGCGATAATGAATGGTATTACTATGGATAATGTAAAAATGGATTACTGCGTAACTTGCATTCTCATATAGGAATCTGCTTTCTCAAAGTCTTGGGGTGTGTTGATGTTAAAAAAGGACATACCTTCTGAATCAAACTTCTGCCAGACTTCAGGCGAAACGCGTTGGATGTATGCGCGTTCTGCCAGCGCATGAAGACGCAATTCGGACTCCTGCAGCATCAACGCAATGGTAGGCAGACAACGTTTAGAATAAGCAGCACACAACGTTTGGAGGGTTATTCGATCATTGCTGGCGGAGGGGTTTGTAACCCCGATGTCTTTGTTACTACTATAGGTATAAGGCATCACCGCATCATATTCGCCTAAAATGGCGACGAGATAGGAGAGCAGTTTCGGTCGTAAAAACGGACTATCGCATGCAACACAGACCACTACATCATGCGAAGCGTACGTCAAGCCGGTATAGATACCACCTAACGCGCCAGCGTCTGGAACCCTATCGCTATGCATCGGGAGACCGAGGTGTGTATATTCAGTTGGCGTGTTGGTAATAAGCAGAAGTTCGTCTGTAACAAGCCGCATGTGGTGGATAACATGTTCAATGAGCGGACTGTCGCCGAGTTGCAAAAACGCCTTATTCTGTCCCATCCGCCGACTCCGACCACCCGCGAGGATAACACCCGTAGCCGGAACCGCCTTTTGTAACGGGTTTTTACTTGAGGTGTTTTTGCTTGGGGTATTTGCTTGGGCGTTTCTGCGGATTTCTGCGGATTTCTTCAAGGTCGCCTCGTCCCTACCCTGCACGTTCAATGACATCGACAACTAACTCACCTACCTCTTGCAAACTTTCCTCATTGAGAAGTTCACTCCGATCCTCTTTTGAGTGGACTTTCAATGCGACCCTGCCGATGCCTCTTGCCGTTAACGTAACCGTTTCAAATCCATGACTGGCAATCGGAATACTATCCAATCCGACACCTATTGGTAGATAACGATCCGAAACCGGGATGCCAAGTGACTCGCCTGATGCTCGAAACAGATCTGCTAACGCCCTCGCCGTGTGAGTCGGTGGAATCCCGTAGCGCGTAACGAGGTTAACGCCGTCTCCAACGCCGAGTCCATCTAAATTGATAACATAGGTGTTTTTTGGGTCATACTCATCGGCGTGCGCTTGGATATAGCGCAATGCACCGCACATGCCGTATTCTTCTGCCCCAGTGGCGAGGAACGTTACAGATTTTTTCTCCTCGCGCGCCATCACTACGCGTGCCACTTCAAGCATAACACCAACACCAGAAGCGTTATCGAACCCCCCAGGTGAGTGGTTCCGCGTCAAATTAATTTGCAAAAGCAACAGGCAAAAACTCGTAATCCCCGCAACACCCCAGACGATGTAATTAGGCAACCAAATGAGGGTGAACAGTCTAACGAACATTAGGGTTGTCAATACAACAAGCCCGATAATCGCGATCCCGTAACATATTGCGCGGACAGCAATCGGCAATACTTGTGATTTAGAATCATAATGCGCAATGCATAAAAAGGCAGGGGTATTATCGTCTTGTTTCGCTCCGTTTTTTGCGATGATGTTCTCTGTGCGATGCCTCCTACCGACATCATACAACCCTTCAAGCCGCTTTTGCCACTGGGTAAAGAACATCGCCATCGCAAGGCTCAGTAAGCAAGCGAAACAGAGAATCAGCGGAAATCGTTCACCGAACCACGGCACGAACAAAACCACTGGCACGAAAAGAGCCGAAAGAATACGTGGCAGGACTTCGGCGGGGAATTTTGTAAAGGAGAACGGTTCCCATGAGACATCCAGTCCTAACGCAGTGAATTGCTCTACGATATAGTCCTGCGCCTCTGCTTCACCCACGCTGTCCACCAACCTCGGAAAAGCGAGTTGTGTGATATGGTAATATGCGAGTTTTGCATCATAAGTGTGGCTTGTACGCATAAGGGAACTTCTTCTATTTTTGCTTACCGCGAAAATTTAGCCCGTAATGAAGCAGATCGCTTATGGGCGAATACGCCGCAAAATGGAGGAGTGTTTTGCTTGGGTGTTTCTTCAGATTTAAGACAGGCACTTGATTAATAATCCTGCTGAGTTACTCCGCAAGGTGAATTAAAAAACCAACTCAGAGCGGAACCGCCTGCCCAAACGCCCTTTGAGTGTCCCAGCAATCTTGCGCTCCGATTGCGCGATGTTATGTAGTTCAGCGGGGTCGTTTTCCAGATCGTATAATTCGGTCACATCGTTGTAGTTTTCGATAAGTTTATGGGTAGCCGTACGGATACACCGAAAGTTTCGGAGCGCACTGACTGTTTCAGAACGGTGTGTTTCAGTTTCACCGCGAAGCAGTGGGGCAATAGAGCGTGCGTCAATCCGAGGCAACACCGGTACATCCGCGAAGTCGCATATTGTCGGGTTCAGATCAATGAGTTCAACCAAGTTGTTTGAAATTTGATTGCTTGGAATACCAGGTCCAGCGACGAGGAGTGGCACCCGTAGCGACGCTTCATAAGCGACGCTCTTGGTATAAAGCCCGTGGTCACCGAGCATTTCACCGTGGTCGCTTGAATAAATAATATATGTATTGTCAAGCATCCCGCGCTGTTCAAGCGCACGCAGCATTTCGCCGATCTGGTCATCAATGAGTTCCGTCGCGGCGCAGTACTGTTGTCGCGTCACGGCAATCTCCTCAGGACTGACATTAACAACGCGCTGTTTCACCCATTCAGGCTTGCCGTCCATATTATCAACGATAGCAGGCGGCATTTCTGCATGTCGATACTTATCACCATATTCAGTAGGCGGATCGAACGGGTCGTGCGGTCCGACGAAACTGACGAACAGATGCCACGGAAAGTCGTCGGGGATGGTCTCAATAAATTCGGTTGCGCGCCTGCCGATGTAGGTATCGGCGAAATCTTCCGTAGAGAGGACAGAATCGTGGGAACCGTTTTTAATCCAGCCGCCGCTACTGCGTTTCCGATAGTCTGCGTGGAACGCCTTAAGCACGCCTTTTTCTTCAAGATAGTGAGTATAGGGACCGATAGGTGTCGGTGAGCTTCCAGCGTGCATCTTACCTTCACATTCCTCTGGATGCGTGAACCCCCAACTATAGGTGCGTGGACGATCGCCGTAGCGTCCGTTATAGCCGTCGGGTTTGGCAAGATCGAGTTTACCGACACACCCGACACGATAGCCGTGGTCGCGGAGTTGCTGATAATAGGTCGGCACAGTGGCAGGGAGAAAACTCCCGTTGTCCACTGCCCCTAACCGAGAAGGTTGCAATCCAGATGCAAGCGCGATGCGTGATGGCGCACAAACCGGTGCATTGACTGTGCAATTTGGAAAACTCACTCCCGCTTCTGCTAACCTTCGCAGATTAGGCGTATTGAGGGCAGTCGGGGCATTCTCAGCAGTTTCGAGATAATCGTATCGGTGCTGATCCGACATGATAAAGAGGACATTAGGTCTATCGGTTTTTCGGTTCATTTTAAAGGTCCTATAGGTGTGATTTATAGCAAAACGTTCTTGGCTTCATATTTGGATTGGGACTGTCTGATACCCATCCTCAACGAGATTGATGGCTTCATTTCGGTTGATTTCCAGCATTTCACCGAGGGTGATTCTCAGTGTATTCAACAATTCGTCTCGCGTTTTTTCCTGACAATTCACGCTGGGGATTTCTTGGATTCGTCCGACCCACCACTTTCCGCGTTGCTGGATGAGCGCAGTATAGGTATGTGCCATGGGGCTCTCCTTTCTTTCTTGTTTAGGTTTATTATACACAGTATTATGTCAGTTTTCAATGAAAAATCGCTACCATTAGAATAACGCCCTTGCCAAAATCTACCGGGTATGTTATCATGTGCTCACAATTCTTAAATCTGTCCTAAAAAGGCGAATTCTCATGGCAGATATTGTAGTAAATGTAGAGGATAGAGCTACCGTTACACTCAAGAAAATTGATAACGCTATTGACCGTGTAGTGGAAGCCGCTCGCCAAGCAGGGCAAGATATAGCTACGGCAAACGAAGTAGTTTCTGAATCTTACAAGGAGACTGAACATGGCAGTTTTTTTACATACACGGGTTCGCGTCAGCGATCTTGACGGTTCTATCGACTGGTACTGCGATCATTTAGGGTTTAAAGTCCTCAGTCGAAGCGATAAATCCCCGGCAGGCAACCAGATCGTACACCTTGAACTCCCCGGCAACGCACACACGTTAGAGCTGACCTATTCACCGGATTTTGAACTTCAGGTTCAAGAGGATCTGATGCACTTCGCTATCGGTGTGCCGGACATTGTTGAGTTTTGCGACGGATTAGAGAAAGCAGGATTGGAAATCTGGCCCGATGAATGGCGTGAACAATTCACGTCTGGCGGCATGAAAATGGCATTCATCACCGATCCGGATGGCTACGAAGTCGAAATTTTAGAACGTGCAGATGCCTCTGGCGATCCACTTGACGTGCTTGACGAATCTTAGGCGTAGGGCCAGAACTGATTCCACGCTGTCAGCCAATCTTTCGCTCGGCTTTCAACGGTGACAGGACCCGTGATTTCAATCCCTTGTCGTCCTTTGAATTCTGCGAGTTTATCGACGCTGCTGAGTTCGATTTTGATTGTCGTGGGGGCATCAGGGACGTAGGGCTTAAGGTGCGTTAAATCTGTGAGTGCCTCTCTCGCTGCGTCCTCAATCAATTGACGGGCACGGACGGGTGGAAGTTGTCGTGCGCTAAACCGACTTAACCCTTGTTTAACCGCGACTGTGGGCAGTGCGTCGCCGAGGAGTTCTTTGGCTTCTCGGCAGACTGCCGCGTCGCCAGTGACAAGTGCTACAGGAACACCATACGCGCCGTTGAGCGCAGCGTTCACCCCCGTTTCACCCACCAAATCATCGTTGAACCAGAGGTTCCGGTATTGCACACTGGAAATCGTGTGGCACAACACACCATCAGGCGTGCCGTTGCGGGCATGCATACCGATGAGTAGACAGGCATCACAACCGTCCTCCCACATATCGTCGTAGCGTCCCCATCCGTGATGTGCCACCCACTCACAATCCGGATGAATCTTATCAGGGATAAGCGAGTTAAAAGTCCAACCTTGTCCTGCGCCGTGGCAATCCACAACGACAATTTCCGTCGCACCAGCGGCTTTCGCACCGCGCACCGCTGCATTAATCTCTTCCGTATAGAGGTGTCGTCCTTCTTCAAACATCGCCGCGCCCCCAGTCACCTGATCCCACACGACGATACCACTGACACCTTCCATATCTGACATGATGAGTACTCGCACGATTCCACTCCCTCTTTCTGCTGGATTCCGTAGACTTTCTTCTGAGTATAAAGCTGCGTCGCTTATAGTAAATCGTAAAAATAAATAAACATCTTTGTAGCATAACCTGTTAGGTTGTGCCAGTGTGAATGCCTGTTATAGGCATTCACACTGTTTGGATGTGTCCAATTAATCATCATAGGTTGCTATAAAACACAACTTACCTATGTTCCGGTCTTTTTCACTTCTTTCAGACTTTCCTCATCCCGACGTGGATCATCGGTTGGTACGACCTTGGAATCAAGCGGATGTGACAAGCCGTAATTAGCACCCCGTCCACCCCGAATAGCCCCTTTTGCCGCATCAACGAGACGATAAAAATCCGATATAACCTGAGCATCAACCTTCGGATTGTTTTCGATAGTCGCATCGTCAACATTCTGGTCGGGGGATGTATTCACCTTAGATGCATCGTCCTGGCCCTCTTTTGTCGTGGAGGGAGTGGCCGGATGGCGTAAGTCTCTCATCAGTAAACTCTCTTGTGTTATTAACAAACTACTCACGTTCTTCTGATCGGAGTTCATAGCGCACGCGCTGCGGATCTTATTGTGTTAAAAGTGTTTCGGGTATGTACAAACAATTCATATCTATTTCTTTGCATATACATATAACGTTCAAGCCGCCTAAAATAACGTTCAAGCACAGAAGGGAGATATGGATTATCTTCAATCTTCTCAATTTTCAGACGAATGGGTTCTGAAACTAATGTGTCTCTTGAGATAGCGCGTCCATGAGAACGCCAACGTTCATAATTACCCAATACTTTGGCTATTTCTTCTGCTCTTCCCGTTCTTTCTTCAGCGGTAACAGGGGCTCCTGTCGAGCTGTGGGTATCCCAATCTCTAAATTTATAGGTAGAGAGCCATTTGGTCAAAAGATCCTGCGATAACAGACGTGCCTGTTCAAACTGGTAAAGTTCTCCCGGGTCGAAATTGTTGAGAAGAATTAACTCTGCCATGTTCAACTGACCCGATTCTGCTCTTTCGGAGAACCGTTGATACTGGTTCAGATATGACATGGCCGGTACAAACTTTCCGTCCTTCTGAATTTGAGGATCAATCGGTCCCAAACACGAAAAATAATTCATAAAGATTTTATCGCCTGCCATCACAAGAACTGTGCCTGCAGACATGGCGCGGTCAGGAACCAGAAAGTCAACTTCATTGTAATGATGGCGAATCACTGTTACCATCCGCTCAACGACTTCGACGATACCACCAACTGTATCTAAAACAACGGCTATTCTACTCCTGTGATTCCGAAGCCTTTCAATACTGTCTCTGGTGATATTCTCTAGCCCAGGTCGTATCGGACCGAAGATCGTGAGGACATCTGACTGGAGAACATCCTCAAGTCTATTGAGGTATTCATTGAGGCTATCCCTTGTGTTACCTCTAACGGGACGCTGTGTCACTAATAACTTTCCTTCCTTGACTTAAAATCACTTATCTGATATATTACATCGCACATATATGATACCATAGCCTTTACTTTTGGACTAATTAAATTTTCTACCATCCACCTACGCTTTCGCTTTTTATAAAAGAGGATTCATAATGGCAAGAAACAAACGCACCACGCAACAAAAAGAAGTCCAAGACTACCGACACGACACCGCAACCCGAAAGAACAACCCACCCGCAGGCATCGCCGCACATGGGAAAATTAAAGAAACACCGAAGCAGGAATACGCATACAATCCACACCTACCCCCGAACCTCCGAACCGACCCAAACGGAGACGCAGACAAACTCCCCGAACTTCTACAAATAGCACAGCAACGCGCACTCACCGCCGAAGAAGCCAAAACCCTCGCCGACGCACTCCGACACCACAGCCCATGGCTCGAATGGGCAGGCAAACAGGAAACGAAATCTTTCACGGTTGATCCGGTAGCATTGCACATCCACGAGCGCGTCAGTGCTAAAGCCATTTTAAAAGTAGCAGAACGTCAAAACGTCCAACGTGAACTCTTCGCCGATCCACAACAGGATTACAGCAAAGCAGTCGATTTCTACCAGCACGACGTAGATTGGGCAAACCGCCTCATCCTCGGCGATAGCCTTACCGTGATGAGCTCCCTTGCCCACCGAGAAGACCTTGCTGGTAAAGTGCAGATGATCTATATTGACCCACCCTACGGCATCAAATTCGCCTCCAACTTCCAACCCACCGTCTTTCAGCGCGATGTAAAGGACAGAGAGCAAGACCTGACCCGCGAACGAGAGCAGATCAAAGCCTACCGCGACACATGGACCCTCGGTATCCATTCCTACCTCGCCTACCTACGCGACCGCCTAATTATTGCTAAAGACCTATTGACGGACAGTGGAAGTATTTTTGTACAAATCAGTGACGAGAATGTCCACAGAGTGCGATGTGTAATGGATGAAGTATTTGGCAATGAGAATTTTATTGCCCAAATAACATGTAAGGTAACAAGTGGAACTGAGCAAAAGATAGGACCTCGTCGTATTTCTGATTTCATTTTGTGGTACGCACGGGATAGAGATCGCGGCAAATTCCATCGCCTTTACGTAGAAAAGGAACTCGGAGAAAATTCCACCTTTAAGGGGGTTGAATTAATAGATGGTAGCCGTCGTTCCATGACCAAAAATGAACGTGAGAATCCTACTTTGTTACCAACACATTCAAAAGCGTTTCGAGTTTTACCATTGCATAGTCAAGGTGCTGGAGACAATCAAGAACGGGAATTTTCAGGAAAAAATTGGAAAATTCCTAATTCGGCACATTGGAGACACTCGCAAGAAGGTTTTGTTCGACTTTCTAAGACTGATAGACTTCAAGCCGGAAAATCCGCTTTAGAAGCTATATATTATTTTGACGACTTTGGTGTATCTGAGATCACAACGACTTGGAGTGATACAGGACCCGAAGTTAACAAGGATTATGTTGTTCAAACTTCGACGAGGATTATGGAACGGTGTATCCTCATGACTACTGACCCCGGAGACATTGTCCTAGATCCTACATGCGGAAGTGGGACCACTGCCTACGTTGCAGAGAAGTGGGGTAGACGTTGGATCACGATTGATACGAGTCGCGTTTCAATTGCCTTGGCTCGGCAACGACTGTTGGCGAGTACCTTTGATTATTACAGACTTAAAGACGAATCGGGAGGAATTATGGGGGGCATAGTTAACAAAATAGCCCCGCGTATTACCCTTGGACGTATTTCCCATACCACTGCTCTTGATCCGATTTTCGCCAGACATGAACCAATTCTCAAAGAGAAATTGGATTTGCTAAATCGTGCTTTAGCGGAAGTTACACCACAAATCCGATCAAAATTACTCGCCAAACTTGTAGATAAGGAAAAGCGCGAAGGCAAAAGATCTGTCACGAATGCAGAACGTCGCCGCTGGATACTTCCCGATACAGTGTGGCAGGAATGGGAAGTTCCGTTTGATACCGACCCCGACTGGCCCGAGGCATTACAGGATGCATTAACCGATTACCGTAAAGCTTGGTGTGCAAAGATGGACGAAGTGAACGCCTGCATCAACAAATCCTCAGAAGGCGAGGAATTGGTTGACCAACCGGAAATAGACAGAAAACGGATACGGGTAAGCGGTCCCTTCACCGTAGAGGCAGTGCAACCCCCAGAAGAGGCACTTGATGTTGCGTCTCCCATCGGGGGCGAACCCGATGAGCCTCTGGACACATACCATACCGAAACAGATGGACACGATGCTGACAATGCCGAAGCATATATTGACCAGATGATCCGTCTACTACAAAATGATGGCATCCGATTTCCTAACAACCAAACATTAAAGTTCGCCACGCTTGATTCAATTGAAGGGGACATCCTCCACGCTGAAGGAAGTTGGGAAAATGGCGATACGGAACGCCTCATTGCAGTCGTATTTGGTCCACAACACGGCCCCGTAACAGCAATACAAGTCGAGGATTGCCTACGCATCGCATCGCGCCGGGGGTACGATGAATTGGTGTTTGCTGGTTTCAGTTTTGATGGAGCAGCACAAGCCATCATCCAAGAAGATCCGAACCCAAGAGTCCGTACCCATATAGCACATATTAACCCCGATATCGCAATGGGAGACCTACTCAAGGAAACGCCCTCAACACAACTATTTACCGTGTTCGGAATGCCACGCACGCAGCTTGAGGAAACAACCAACGGAGAGTACTATATCAAGATGGAAGGCGTAGACATCTACAATCCAGTAGACAACACCGTGAATTCCGCAGGTGCGGACAAAGTTGCCGCATGGTTCGTTGATTCAGATTATGACGGTCGTACCTTTTGCATCACGCAAGCCTTCTTTCCGGACAAGTCTGCATGGAACAAAATCGCCCGCGCCCTCAAAGGTGTCATCGACGAAGACCAATTTGAAAAATTCAGCGGCACAGAATCGTTACCGTTCTCTGCTGGCAAACACGCTTGCGTCGCCGTCAAAGTCATTGACCCACGCGGAAACGAAGTCATGCGCGTGCATAATTTGAAGGATCAATATTAAAAGTAGTAGGCACACGCCGAGTGCCGTTCACCAAAAGAATGCAATTCAGCACCGCGAGAACGTGCGATAAATCGCACTACTACAAACAGAATTTTGGTCTCACCCTCGGGCTAAAATGAATCTTTACACCCTTGTGATACACAGGTTGAAGTCAACGGAAAAAAATGAAAAATCAAATCGACGAAATATTAGAAGAAGAACAAGCAGCCGCAATGCTGGAAAATATCAGGGACTATGTTAGTGAAAATGGTGCTTACGCTGCAAAAATTAAAGCGATTTCAGAAGAAACGCTTTTGCAGATATTTGAAAGCAAAAAATATTCTATCAAAACCAAATATGGCGCAGTCGAAATGTTAGTGGAGCAGAACTCTACACGTATCGTTGCGCCGCTCCTTCAGTTCTTGAATTCATTCTTTAACTTCGAGCTTGATTCAGAAGATGATTTGCCTGAAACCGCCATCCATCTATCTTCTTTCGCAACCTATCTCGGATATATCCCAACGTTAGAAACTTACGAAGGACTCAAAAAGTTCCTCAACCGGTTGCTGGCTGAAAATCCGGGACATAAGCAGATCTTTTTAAATAATATCATTATTTCGCTTGCCCGTGTAAGCATTAAATTGAGTATGATGGATGCAATCCCTTTACTTAGAGCAGCCATCTCCTATATCGCTTATCCACCGGATACAAATGACCTAAGGATAATGATTGGATATTTTGATGATTTGAACGATCCTGAGAGTATAAAAAAGATCTTAACTGAGCATGTACGCATCGGGATGGGCGATATAGAGTACAAATGTTTGAATTTGCTACAAAAGTACGACCCCGATTTCGTAAAACAATGGCAAGTAGAAAACTGGAGATAACACAGGGAACCCATTCCAAAAGCACTCTCACGGAATGAATACGAGGGCACCTTCAATGTCCCTGTTGATGCTCAGTTCTATCATTTTCTGACAGAGGAAGCAACGAAAACAGGAGTAAGCCTTTATACACTTGTGGTACAGAAGTTAAGGTCAGTCCTACCTATCGTTAAGGACGAAAAGAAAAATGTTAAATCCTCTTAGGTCTTTGGAGAAAAAGTATGTTGCCGCTGTATTAGAGAATTTTACAACAGCCGATTTCTATCTTGAACAGTTTTTCCCTAGAAAAACCGAAGCACTTCCAGAACAAGCACTTTTAGATGTATTCACAGATGGAGCGAGTACTCTAAAACTTAAATATAGGGCAGCCCGTAGCTTGATTAATAAGAAATCTACACGACTCGTGCCTGCTATTCTGGAATTTGTAAATGATATCGTTGACTCAGATTTTGATATTAAAGAGGGCAATGAAACAGGAGAGGGCATAACCGGATTTCAATATTTGCTTGGATACTTAAACACCTCAGAGGCTTATGAGGGCGTTAAAAAATTTCTCCACCGTTTGTTGACAGAGGATTTAAAACATAAGGACATATTCATCGATGGCACTATCATTTCACTTACTAATATTAGTGTGGTATTAAAGAGGAGAGATGCAATTCCGCTTATCAAATTGGCTATGTTCCATTTTGTATATCCACCGAACGAGGGATTAATATCAGTCGCTGAGAATTTTTGGGCAATGGATGAGCCTTCACTGCTAAAGCACATCTTGACTGAGCACGTAACAAATGAAATGCCTGATGTAGAAGAGGTATGCTTGGAATTCTTGGAAGAATTTGATCCCGAATTTGTAAAAGAATGGAGAACAGAAAAAGAGACCGCTAACATAAAAAACAAGGAATCTTCATGAACCAAAACCAACCCGACATCCCAATCCAACCCGTAGAACAACCTATCCTCTGCGGTCCGTACGACAAACCGAATGCACACTGGATTTACGACACCGAAACCGGCGAAGCGGTCAGGGAACCCAAACGGCGCGACGCAGGCTACTGGTACAAAACCCAACCTGCAGGCAGCCAACAACTCCAACTCTTCGGACAAGAAGAATGGGCAGACCTCCCGTTAGTCAACACACTACGTGCAGATGTTGAACGCTGGCGCGATACAAACTACAGAAACGCCACACCAGTAACCCGTGAACTCCTACGGCACTGGGCACGAGACGATCTCTTACGACGACTCTTTTTCTGCCAACGCGAAGCCGCCGAAACAATCATCTATCTCGCCGAAATCCGTCAAGGCGGAAAGCGAATCGGGTTCAACCCACAGTTCACTGATGAAGACCTCGCCAAACTGGTAGATACACCCAACGAACCTGATATTCCAGACCTCATCCGTTACGGTTGCAAAATGGCAACCGGCAGTGGTAAAACCGTCGTCATGGCGATGCTCATCGCGTGGGCGTTCTGCAACCGCGGCAAAGTTCCATCCGATGAACGTTTTCCACAAGCAGCACTCGTCGTTTGCCCGAACCTCACAATCAAAAAACGGCTGCAAGTGCTCCGTCCTGAAGACAGTGGCAACTACTACGACGAATTTGAGCTCATCCCGACAAAACTCCGTCCGCTGCTCAATAGTGGGAAAGTGCTGATCACCAATTGGCATCAATTCGCACCAGAATCACCGCATAGTGAAGGTGGACAAACTTACGCCGTTGTTGATAAAGGCGACGAAACACCAGAGGCTTTCGCCAAACGCGTCTTAGGTGAACTCTACGACCGCGCCCCGATTATGGTACTAAATGATGAAGGTCATCACGCCTACCGTCCCAAACCAACCGAGGAAAAACTCTCCGCCGATGAAAGGAAGGAGCGTGAAGAAGCAACCGTCTGGGTCAGCGGTTTGGACAGATTCAACCAAGCGTGCGGCGTGAAATTTTGCGTAGACCTCTCCGCCACACCATTCTACATTCAAGGCAGCGGACACCCAGAAGGCACACCCTTCCCGTGGCTCGTTAGCGACTTCGGCTTAGTTGACGCAATCGAGAGCGGTATCACCAAGATTCCACGCCTCCCCGTCAGCGATACCACCGGCAGACCGGAGCCGAAATTCTTCCGGTTATGGAAAACGATTAATGACGATCTCTCAGCAGGGGATACATCCCCAGGCAGGAGGCGAAGCACACCAAACCCTGAAGCCATCTATCGCGAAGCGGAACCCGCGCTCATCACGCTTGCCAGCCAGTGGAAAGAACGTTTTGAATACATCCAAGAAGCATCAGATGCACAAGAGAAAACGCCACCTGTCCTGATTATCGTTTGTGCTGACACCAAAATTGCTGAGTATTTTTACCGAAAGATTTCCGGTGAAAGTGAAACAGAAGTCGTTGATGATGGTAACACCAGCGGACGACGAAAGAAAAAGCAGATGAAAACAGTCTATGAACAAGGTTCGGTCTTTCCCGAACTTCTCGGCAATAGCGAAGGCACTACCCGAACCCTCCGTATTGACAGCAAAATGTTAGCGGAAGCGGAGAGCGAAGATCCGAATAAAAACAGGAGCCAAGCCGCCGAAGATTTACGTCAGATTGTTGCTACAATCGGCAAACGCGGCCAACCCGGTGAACAGATCCGATGCGTCGTCTCTGTCGCTATGCTCAATGAAGGATGGGACGCAAACAATGTCACACATATCCTCGGACTGCGCGCCTTTACCAGCCAACTGCTCTGTGAACAGGTCGTCGGACGCGGGTTACGTCGTATGAATTACACACCCGATCCAGAGACAGGATTGCTCACCGAGGAATACGTCGATGTCTACGGCATCCCGTTTTCTGTGATCCCCTTCAGAGGCAGAGCCAAAGGCGCGCGTGCCCCTGATGACAAGCCGAAAAACCACGTCCGAGCACTCTCTGAACGCGAACATCTTGAAATCCGATTTCCAGTCGTAGAGGGATACGCCTTCGCGCTTCAAAAGAATGAGATTAAGGCAGACATCGAATCCACAGAACCGCTCAGCATCCAACCCGAAATCAACCCCACCGCGCTTTACGTCAAAGCCGCTGTCGGTTATGAAACCGGGACCCCCTCCGCATCAGGCCCAGGCGGCGCAATCCTACAAGATCGCGAAGAATATTATCGAACAACACACCTACAAGCCATTGAGTTTGAGATTGTGCATCGGATTGTCCACAAGTTGGTCGGCGACAGCCAAACTGCCCCAGATCCAAATAGCAACCCGAAACTCCGACTGCTCTCTCGGCACCGCCTTTTTCCACAAGTCTTCAGGTTTGTTGATGCCTATATCAAAACGAAAGTGAATTTCCGAGACTGTAATCCGTGCGAACTTGGACAAGAGAAATACGTCACCCGTATCGTGGAACGCCTCATGACCGCAATCCAACCCGATGAGGCAAAGGGTGAAATTCCACTCCTTCCAATCCTAAACCGCTACACACCCATCGGTACATCTACGGATGTCGATTTCCTGACACCGCGTCCCTGCACCGAAACGCAAAAGAGCCATGTGAACCAAGTTGTACTGGATACCGACACATGGGAACGCGCAGCCAAGTTTCGGCTTGAGCAATCAGAAGTTGTCCAATGTTACGTACGCAACGATCACCTCGGTCTCGGCATCCCATACGAACACGACGGTACATTCCATCTCTACGAACCCGATTTTATCGTCAGACTCACCAACGGTGTCCACCTTGTTTTGGAGATTAAGGGCTTTGAACCCGACCAAGTCCACGCCAAACACGCTGCCGCCAAGCGATGGATATCCGCAGTCAATAACTGGGGCAAACTGAAAAAATGGGACTTCCTCGTCTGCAAAGATCCGCAACTATTAGGGAATGCATTGAAAGAATTAACGTGAGTTTGATAAATAAATCAGAGATTTTTGTATAAAGAGAACCTCTTTGGTATAATGAAGTATAACATCTTCAACCCAAAGGAGTTCTCCAATGTCTATTGTATCACTTTTTTCCGAAATACACGACTTTTTTATCATGCAGGACTTACGCAAATTAAGCAAATGCTGAACATTTAGACGCAAAAAGTAGTAATTCCCGTCCTATAAACTCCCTAAATCCCCCTTATCAGGGGGACTTTAAGAAGAAATGCGTAAGTCCTATCATGTATGAAACGCATTTGCCAACACATTGTCTGCTCATAATGAAGTGCGTAGCACGCGCAGTAAGGGAAATTCATTGCCCGTTCCTCTCACTGCGAGGCAGTGCGATAAATCGCACTATTACGAACTTACCCTCAGATTCAAACTTGACAGACTACGTAGTAGCAGAAAAGACGGATGATTCCTCTCAATCTAAATTACCCTTCAGTTGTGCCCATGTCGTTGTTAATTTGTTTGCAGCTTCAACTGACAATCCTGATCCGCCACCAAATTTGACATCAATCTCAAATTCATGAATTGTCTCGTGTACGTCCCGATCCCTAGGCGTTACCGGTTTCTTCCAACGGTCTTTGTTTGGTTTCCCCTTAGGTGCTTTGGTCGCCTCAACATCGGGCATCGAATCCACAATTTTCGATACATCCCATGCAGGAATTTCGCCTATAGGAGAAAGTGTAGCAATATTGGCTGAACGTGCGATTTCGACCCCATTCAGCCACAAAATATAGGAATCGTCATAGTCAATCCGAAACATAATTTTTTTCGATGTAGTTGCCTTAGGGACATCAAAGTGATAGCGCGTGTAAAGCGAACCAACTTCCCCCGATTTGATTTCCGTATTATCATCACCATCACCGTAACCGATGCTGGTGATGCCCTTTTTCCAGCTCGTATCGTCAAATTCGAGTTCAGTCCAATCATCAACGTCTTCGTCAGGAACATGATATTTCACCTCAAAGCCTTCGTCAAAAATAACATCCTTTTCGACGGTGAGTTGGATAATAAGTGTCATATCACTACTACTGAACCCATCATTATAACATCCCGCAGCAAGCACATTATCTTTTGTAAAGAGTTTAGGGGTGTCAAAGGCATAAGCTAGAGATGCAAATGTACAGCAGAGACATAGGTAAAAGGGAATTCGTCTAGTCATTGGAATTTCTCCTTCTTGATTTTGAAGCGTTTCGAGTGATAATACCTTCGCCAAAATAATTGACTAAATAGGGTAAATATCCTAAAGTTATGGGTAAACGAACTAAACGTGATACCACCGCCTATCTGAAGGTAGGGCTTCGGCTTCGTAGCGATTGCGGTTTACTCTATAGGTCAAACCGTCTTATTATCGCTCCACCAGCGGGTTCTTATTCCGAATCAGATCGGTTTTATCTGGTTTAGATCCAGGGCCCCCCAACCCGCTTCGTCCTTTCTTTAGAGCGATAAAAGTGATAATGAGGTGGTGTTGAAAAAACGCGTCATCATTGAATCGGTGATCAAGGAGTTGAAGACCCAGACGCAGTTGGAACACACGGGACATAGAAGTTTGAAAAACTTCCAAGTCAATGCGATTGCTGTGTTAATCGCATACACGTATCTGCTGAAGCAGCCTACGCTGCAGCTGCGAAAACTTCAGGAGATAAAAGATTTACCGATGCCTTTTGACTTCTAAAACTTTTTTTCAAACTCACGTTATCTGTACTCATTTGCTAAAAATGATAACATTATTGTAAAAAAATGTAAAGAAAATGTTAAATAATTCTTTTTTTTGACAAATTTACCGTATTTATAGTGAAACCGAAAAATAAAGAGACACTTTCATCCCCTGGTAGGTTCGGAATGTAATACAAGGAATGGAAATGTAATACAAGGAACGGATTTAGTCTATCCCCAGACTAAATCCAGTCTATTCCCAGACTAAATCCCCTAACCGAACCGGATCCTTGAAAAAAGCCGTGAAACCTAATAATTTCCTAAAATTGAATGACCCTGCCCAACAGCAAACGAATATTTGACATACATCTGCTATTGTGATATAATTTTGCTTGTTGCAAATGTGAATCTCAAAACAAAAACTGACTAATACACATCTCAATCTTGTTGATATGGATGCAATTAAAACAGAAGTCTACGATATTATAGAAGAGGCAATCCACGCTGCTGTTGCGGCGGGAGAACTTGCTATATCCGAAGTACCCACTATTCCATTTTCACCGACCAAAACGCCCGAACACGGCGACATCGCCACCCCCATTGCGTTAGGGCTTGCAAAACACGCGCGGATGGCACCGCGCAACATAGCCGAGGTAATTGTTTCACACATAGATCCCGATGCACATCCGATTATCCGCCAAATTGACATCGCTGGTGCGGGTTTCATTAATATCCACCTTTCCGACAACTATCTCTATGACACCCTCCAGACGATTACGGCAATGCAAGCAGCTTATGGCACCTGCGACAAAGGTAACGGGAAGCAGGTCCAAATAGAGTTTGTCAGTGCCAATCCGACGGGACCGCTTAATATCGTTAGCGGACGTGCCGCTGCCGTTGGTGACACGCTTGTTAATCTCCTAAATGCTATAGGTTATAAGGCGATACGTGAATTCTATGTCAACGATGCCGGTGGTCAGGTCCAACGACTCGGTGAATCCATTGAGGTCCGCTACCGACAGGCACTCGGTGAAGAAGGATTGGAAATTCCAGAGGGTGGGTATCAGGGAGAGTATATCCGAGAGTTTGCAGAAACTATCGCCGAAACAGAGGGCAATACGCATCTCCAGCTTGAAACAGACGAACGGGTATCACTTTTCCGGGATAAAGGGATTGCACACATCTTAGGACAACAAAAAGCATCTTTAGAACGTTTCGGGGTCAATTTTGATGTCTGGTCGAGTGAAAAAGCGATCCGCGGGAGCGGAAAGCCGGAGGAAATCATCCAACTGTTTCAAGAGAAAGAATACCTCTATGAAGCCGAAGGCGCGACGTGGTTTCGGATGACAGATTTTGGCGACGATAAAGACTGCGTCGTCATCCGGCGCGACGGCGAATATACCTATTTTGTGCCGGATGCCGCTTATCACCGTGATAAGTTTGACAGAGGCTTCACCACAGTTATTGATCTACTTGGCCCCGACCATCAAGGACACATTAGCCGCCTCAAAAACTTTGTGAAAGCCCTCGGTTTACCGGATGGTTGGTTAGAGGTATCTATCATTCAACAGGTGAATCTTGTAGATGCAGAAGGTAACCGGTTAGATATGTCGAAACGGCGCGGACAGTTTTATACACTTGATACCCTTATTGACGAATTGGCGGAGACTGTCGGTGAGCAATTCGCAGTCGATGTCGCCCGCTACTTTTTTCTCATGCGTGCCAACAGCAGCCACCTCGATTTTAACATGGAATTGGCAATCACACACGCCAGTGAAAACCCTGTTTTTTATATTCAATACGCGCATGCCCGGTGCTGCAGCATTTTTCAACAAGGAGATGAACAGGGAATTACACCGAAACCCATTGAAGAAGTCTCCCTAAAACGGTTGAGTGAACCGATGGAACATGAACTGATCCGCAAGTTAGCCGAGTTTCCATCAATTCTGCTGCTAAGCGCAGAAACGCGCGAAGCACATCGCATCCCGCATTATCTACACGAACTGTCGGGAATTTTTCACCCGTACTACAACCAACATCGGGTCCTCGATCCGGCAGACATGCAAAAAACGCACGCGCGGCTTATCTTGATACAGAGCGTGCAGACAGTTTTAAAAAATGGGCTGACGCTTCTCGGTATTTCCGCCCCAGAATCAATGTGAAGTAGTAGGCACACCGTGTGCCGTTAAACCGCATCACCGCTATGGGAGATTTTCCACAAATGGCAGTAGATTATAGACAAGTCGATAAGGCACACGTATGGCATCCGTTGTTTCAACATCAACGGCTTGAGGAAACAACGTTAGCCGTTTATGAATCGGCGCACGGAACAACGGTTGTGGACGCAGAAGGACGCGAGTACTTAGACGCATACTCAGCACTCTGGAATGTCAATGTCGGTTATGGCAGGCAGGAGATCGCAGATGCAGTCTATGAACAGATACAGAAGCTGCCCTACTATCCACACTCACAGATTAACGTCCCCGCAACGATTTTAGCCGAGCAGCTTACCGCTTGCCTTCCGGGTGATTTGAATCACGTTTATTTTTCTAACAGCGGTTCGGAGGCGAACGAAACCGCGATCAAAATTGCACGGCAATATGGTAGACAAACCTATCCCGGTCAGAACCGTTACAAGATCATCAGTCGTTATCGTGGTTACCACGGATTTACTTATGGCGCGATGTCAGCAACAGGACAAGCACGAAGAAGAAAAGCGTTTGAGCCGCTCGTTCCCGGGTTTCTACATGCGCATCCACCCTACTGCTACCGATGCCCCATCGGATTAGATTATCCATCCTGTGGTGCTGAATGTGCCGATGAAATTGAACGGATGATCCAATGGGAAGGTCAAGAAACTGTAATTGCTGTTATCGCGGAACCTATCATCGGTGGTGGAGGTGTGATTGTTCCACCAGACGAATATTTTCCAAAACTACGGCAAATCTGTGATGATTACGGTTTACTCCTCATACTTGATGAAGTGATTACTGGATTTGGACGGACTGGAAAGATGTTCGCATGCGAGCATTGGGATGTACAGCCTGATATCATCACACTGGCAAAGGGATTGACGAGTGGGTATCTGCCACTTGGTGCCTGTGTCGCTTCAACTCAGGTTTTCAACGCGTTTCTCGGAGATGCCGACGAAAACAAAGAGTTCGCTCAGGTCTGTACTTATGGCGGACACCCAGTTGCATGTGCTGCTGGAGTCGCGAACCTGAAAATTCTCCAAGAGGAACGCCTGTGGGAAAATGCGGAGAAAGTCGGGACACATCTGCTCTCGAAGTTAGAGACACTCGGCACACTTCCCATCGTTGGTGATGTACGCGGTAAAGGGTTAATGCTCGCTGTGGAGTTCATTGAAACCGATGGGACACATCTCGAAACGGCAAAGACAAACCGAATCATAGGACAATTACGAGAAAAAGGGATCATTGTCGGAAAAATCGGTCATGCTGTCGAGGAACCGGAAAACATTATTTACATCGCACCACCGCTTATTTTGACAGAAGCGGAGGCAGATAGGATCTTCGAGACACTACGCCAAGTACTTCTCCAAGAGGAATTTTAACTGGTGTCGCTTCGCAGCCGGTATTTTGTCTGGGCTGGTAGCAAGGGCATATTGAAGCGCAGTTGAACAGGCACAGTCCCGTTGTCCTTCTGGGATTTTAGCGACAGCATTTCTCACAGTTTTTTTGGAAACCTCTACATTGGCTTGGACATTATCAAGAATCATTTCGGTAGTAACGTGATCGTGTTCAGGATGCCAGCAGTCATAATCGGTAGAACACGCGAGAACAGCGTAGCAGATTTCCGCTTCGCGCGCTAATTTCGCTTCCTGTGCTGCAGTCATCCCGATAATATCAAATCCGAAGGAGCGATACACGTTCGATTCTGCTTGGGTCGAAAATGCTGGTCCCTCCATACAGATGTAGGTGCCGCCATCATGAACAGTCGCACCGACTTCTGTAGCCGCTGTGGATAAAAATGTGCTGAGGTGTGAACAGAAGGGATGTGCAAGGCTAATGTGGGCGGCAATACCATCGCCGAAGAAAGTCGATGCTCGGTGTTTAGTGTGATCGTAGAGTTGATCCGGAACAACAAAATGACGCGGTTCAATCTCCAGTTTTAGGCTCCCGACAGCACTGACGGCAATGAGCCACTCGACATTTAACGATTTTAGGGCATAGATATTGGCACGGACATTAATATCAGAAGGCAGTAATCGGTGACCAACACCGTGCCGTGGTAGGAAAACGACGGGCTTCCCATCAAGGTTGCCCAGAATCAAAGCATCGCTCGGCTTACCGAACGGGGTTTCGACCTCAATTTCTTCGATATCTGTTAAGCCTTCCATCTGATAAAAACCGCTGCCACCAATAATTCCGATACGCATTTTTTGTCCTTTCGCAAGACGTGATAAATTTGCGTAAGTTCTAACAGTTAAGAATAATTATCAATTGTTAGAAAAAGCATTTGACAACTCACCAACTATTATATAAAATAAACATTACAATTAACGAGATACCATCAATTGGTGTGCTTATAAAGTGCCTCTATTATCAGAGGACTACATCTTTTTATATTTCACTATAATCTAATATGGCACTGTTGCACTGTGGTAATTTAACACTTGAAGGAAAATCGAGTTCCGCTGTTGCTACTTACGTTCGCGTAAAGGAGTTGGATCTCGTTTTCGATTTAGGCAGATGCCCGATGAATTTTATCGGGATCGGCAATGTCTTTATTTCGCACTTCCATCTGGATCACTATTTTGGGTTGCCTATCTACATCAGTCAACGTTGGCTTTCTGGTATACCGCCCGGGAATATCTATGTTCCGTTGAAGGGTTCTAAACAACTGATGCACATCCTTGATAGAATATCCGCTTTGGATACGGGCAGAGGTTGGGCGTATCAAATCACGCCGGTTCGGATAGGTGAAGCGATCCCGTTTCGACAGAATTTAGTGGCACACATTTTGCCCGGCGACCACAGTGTTCCCGCTGTCTCTTATTTGATTTGTGAGGTTCGGAAAAAGCTGAAGCCGGAGTTTCAACATTTGTCAGGACATGACATCGTGGAATTGAAACGATCGGGTGTCGAAGTCACAACGGAGGTGCAATTGCCGTTGGTCGCTTATCTCGGCGATACACGGAGTATCCCGATTGATGCACATCCATTGCTGAAACAGTGCAAAGTGCTGATTTGTGAATGTACGTTTATCCTACCGGAGCATCGGACCCGTGCCAAGAAGACAATGCATTTACACCTTGAGATGTTACCCTCAATGTTATCGGATATTGAGAGCGAACATATCGTCCTAACGCACTTCTCGCGTCGCTATACACCAGAGTTAATCCGTCAAAAAGTTTACAACTATTTACCACCGGAAGAACGTTCCCGCGTTCAGCTGTTTCTCTAATTCCAAAGCATCAGATTATGCTGGGACCTGCTGCGCATCTCCGCCTGCTTGTTCCATATAGAGCTGCGTTGTCAGACTTGCCCAAACAGGCGCGAATGCAGCGCATATCAGCGTGTATACACCAAGGATCGCCCCAACTGTCCAAAAAGAAGGAGCATTCTCTAAAGTTATTTTCGCATAGCCAAAGAAAAGGAGACTGATAAACCTTCCGGGCAGCAAGGCTTCACGCATCGGGATAAATTCGGGAGCAGCAAAAGAGAGAAGTGCCATCGTTAAACCGAGCAGTAAGGATGTCAACGCCGTAAATGCCAAAGCCAGCAGCAGATATATTCTGAGAAACTTCCACCAAGTACTACCGCGTACCAGTTCATTGCTTCGCCGAAGCGCACCAATTGCCGACAGGTTCTCAATCATAATCGCTTGGTTGTAAAGACTCCATTTCACAGTGAAATATGCAGAGAGAACGAACCAAGCAGCAATAATACACGAAAACACGAAAATTAAGGTGGGCGCATTAGACTGAACGAGCTCTTGAAAAAAGAATTCAAAAGTAAGGAAACCGAAGATTATCGGAACGCCAAAGAAAAGCAGCCCGATGAAAAAAGCGGCACCTAAAATAGGAACTGTCTTACGGAATGTCTGTTGCCAAACTGCTTTGAAAGTTGTATCTATGCCGTTACGGTGCTGCACTATGACGAAGATAAGAGGACACATCGCCAACCAAAGGAAACTGATGTGGGGAGATGAAACACCAAGATGTATTCCCCATATGACCCCTACGGGTTGGACGGATTCAGAAGAGGATGTGTAAGCAGTAAGTCTGCTATCTGTACTTATCGTCCATTGTCCTTCTGGAGATACTAATTTGGAAAATAGAAACAGCCCCGCATAGAGCAAAAGGTTGACGATAATAAGGGGGAACATCACTCGCCAAAACAGCCCGAAATTGTTCCGATAATCTCTGAACATGCTTGACACAAATCCCGAATGCTGTTCAGGCATCTCAACAGCATCCGCCGTGTTTTCCAATGCGTTTTGCATGCTTCTACCTCTATACCCACACTTTTCTACTAAAACAAGTAAAGGGAAACCAAAACATAGAAAGTTGGTTTCCCTACTTTTATATTCAGTCTTGGCTCGCAAACTGCGCTATACGTCCGATTAATTTCAGATTAGCTGCCCATACCCGGATGCGAATTTGCGTCTTGGTCGGATGTTCCGGCTTCCTGTTCTTCGTAGAACTTGTATCCGTCTTGGTCCTGATCAAGTTCATACTGGCGTACAATCTGCTCGGCTTCGCGAAGGTAGGGTGTATCTCCCTTTGTAATGCTCATATAGGCTTTGAATCCTTCATAAGCAGCACCGAATTCACGGATGGAACGATAGCAGACCGCCTGTTGGTAAACGGCTTCGTTCCGCCATACAGACTCCGGTGCGTTTTCAAACAGCGCGTCATACGCCTCAATCGCGCGTTCGTAGTCACCATTTTGCTGAAAGAGTTCTCCGCTTCGGAACAACGCGTCAGCGGCGGCGAATTTCTTATGCGATAGGTCTCTTGCCAATGTTTTGTAGGCATTAATCGCACGCGGATAGTTGCGAAGTTTCCGCCAGTTGCTCGCAATCTGTTGAAAATTCTGAACCACTTGGTCGCTAAACCCCATGACCCACATATCCGCAGGTGTGATTTTTCGACCCGTTTTTCGGTATTCAACAGCTTTTTTATTCCGATACTTATCGATTTCATCCTTCAATTCGCTGATTTCCTGCAAAGTATCTGCTGTCTGCTTTAGGAGCGTTCTGGCCTGGCGTGCTTCATGAGAATCGGGGAACTTCTCAGTAACGCCGACGTATGCGGGCCATCCACCGAGATAGTCATAAAGCGTGTAGAAATAAACGCTACCCACCTGGAATTGTGCCTGCGGTGCTTTGGAATGCTTAGGAAATTCTTCAACGAACCGTTCGTAGTTACGGATGGCTTCGGTGTAATTCTCTAAATTTTCATAAGCACGTGCGACCTCGTAGAGTGCCTCTGCCGCGATATCAAAGGTTTCATCTGTTGCGGAACTATCGTAAATAGTTTTATAGTTTTGGTATTCAGCGCGCTTGGCTTTAATGACTTCGTGTTGCTTGCGAATATTTGCGATTCCACCTTTTGCTTCCTTTGCGTAATACCCCGTAGGATCAAGGGCGACAATAGCTTGGTAATGCTCAGTTGCTTTATCCCAATCGTAGCGACGCTTATAGATTTTGGCGATCTGGTAATGGGCGCGCTGTGCGTATTTCCTTTTCGTATCGCGTTCAATAACCTCTACATAGAGTGTCATCGCTTTATTGTAAAGTTCCTGTTGCTTTATGCGATTCTTCTCCATTTTTTTCGGGTCCTCGTTGCGCACTTCCATAGTTTCCGCTTCATCAAACACATTATCGGCGTTCTGAAGTTTGGTGCTGATCGGAAGGGTCCTAACACCACTTGGTGTGCATCCGAGGATCAGCACCACGAAAAAAGCGGCTGCAAGGACGAGAAGATGGGTTCGATCTATTCGGAGACCGAAGGCGTATGTGAAATGATTCATGGTAAGTGCTCCTTAGCACAAAGAAACGTACCGATGCTTTTTCAACCAGAGCACCTAGCTAATTGGCACTCTATTCATCATTCCGAACATTATACTAAATTTACAAAAATGTCAACACTTTTTAATTTTCACGTTAATCGCCCCAAATTGCTGCCTACAAATCGCATTGTTTCATAAAATATTTACACACCGAAAAGAAACGAAAGACTTGACAAACATCTGCAAATATGTAAAAATTGAAACCACTTAAAGCGATTGATATCACAATCGTAGGATGACTTACTTAATAACCCAAGTTGCTACTAACAAGATTTTAGACAGGTAAACCCTGTGTTTCAGTGAAAAATGTCGATGATCCAAGCATTTTGTAGCACAAACTTTTAGTTTGTGGCATTTGCGGGCGCAATCTAACAGATGATGCTGCAAGGTGGCAACTTGCGTTACTTAATAATATAGACTTGCAGGGTGAAGGTTAGTAGTAGCAAGGAGGCAAACATGGCGAATTCTGATTATAAAATTGGCGTTGTAGGTGTAGGTAGAATGGGGGCGAACATTGCTCGGCATCTCAATGACGAAGGATTTGACGTGACCGTTGTATACGATGTCGCAAGCGACCGCGCGCAAGAACTCGCAACAGAACTTGGTGCAACAGCAGCAGCGGAACTGGCTAAAGTTACAGCACTGGCGGATTACATCATTACTGTAGTAACGGACGACGCGGCGATGCGGACAATTTTTTCCGACGATGCGGATGATAGTCTTCTCCAAGGGGCATCAGGAAAGGTCTTTATCAACTGTGCAACGATTAGTCCGCAAGTCCACGTAGACGTTGAACAGCTCGCTGCGAAACATGGTGCGGAGAGTCTTGAAGGGTGCATGGCAAGCAGTATTACACAAGCGCGGGAAGGTACACTATATCTGATGTGCGGTGGTAAACAGGAAACATTCGACAAGACACGCACAATTCTGGATTCGATGAGCATTTCGCTGCGTTATATCGGTGAAGCTGGACAAGCCGCACAAGTCAAGGCACTCGTCAATATGGTGATGAATATCAACACTGCTGGACTCGCCGAAGGACTTGGCTTAGGGGCTGCACTCGGATTGGATCTAACAATGTTGCAAGAGGTTTTCGCGCAAACCGGGGCAAATTCGCGGGTTTTGGAGACAGATGGAGAGGATATGGAGGTACGCGATCATGAATGTTATTTCTCAGCTGCGCATGCCTCTAAAGATTCAGGTATTGCCCTCGACTTGGCAGATGCTGCAGAGATTTCGCTCCCGCTCGCACAGGCGACGAAAGCGCAGTATGATCGGATGATTGAACTTGGACTGGGTGATTTGGATAAATCTGGTGTCGCTGAACTGACCTTCCCCGGACGAGGGACAAAGAATTAAAACGTACAAATCCTAAGTCCTGGTCCTGAGTTAACCAAGAACCTACTCGAAATGAAATGGAGAGCAGAGCGGAGGTCGATAGTTAAAAACTATGCTCAAAGGTGTAATCCTTGCAGGCGGACTCGGCACCCGTTTGTATCCACTTACCAAAGTCACCAGTAAGCATCTACTGCCAGTCGGCAACGAGCCGATGATTTTCCACAGCATTAAACAACTCACGACGGCAGGAATTACAGATATTCTTATCGTAACGAATCCGGAATACGTTGGAGACTTTGTGAGTGCCTTGGGGAGTGGAAAAGACTTCGGGTGCGAATTTACATATCGGATACAAGACGAGGCAAAAGGGGTCGCGCATGCCCTTGCACTGGCGGAAGGGTTTGCGAGCGGTGGCAGAATCGTTGTCTTTTTAGGCGACAACATTTTTGAATCCCCGATCCAACATGCTGTTAACGATTTCCACGCGCAACAGCACGGGGCGCGTGTGTTGCTCAAGCAGATGTTGAATCCAAAGGATCTTGGGGTAGCAACCTTGGATGGGAATCGTATCGTTGCAATAGAGGAAAAGCCGGATCATCCGAAAAGTGATTACGCTGTGGTAGGTGCCTATTTTTATGACGCATCCGTATTTGACATCATCCGCACAGTTGAACCGTCAGCACGCGGGGAATACGAGATAACCGCTGTCAATAACGCCTATATCCATCGTGGTGAACTCGAATATAGTCTTGTTCACGGCAAGTGGATTGACGCAGGAACCTTTGACTCGCTCACTGAAGCGCATCAGATTCTGCTGAATTCCTCGGATTGGTAATAAAACACCTACGTTCGGTTGAGCGGAAGACAATTATCTGGAGCCCCTAAGTCCAACCAACGGGCGGACTGGATATACAGAGAGGACCGATTTTGTTATAGTTTCCGCTGCGAACCGCAAGGAACATTAAAAAGATGGAGGAAAAACCGATTCTATCCATCGTAGTCCCGGTTTACAACGAAGAGGACAATATCCGTCCATTGTTTGACAAGATTCAAACGGTATGTGAGTTAATCGGTGATGCTTATGAAGTGCTATTCGTGGACGACGGCAGTCAGGACAAAACTTTCGCCGTACTTTCAGAATTAAGCAACCAGGCACCGCAATTGGCAGTCATCCGATTCCAAAAGAATGCCGGACAGACAGCTGCGATGGCAGCGGGCTTCGCATTCGCGCGAGGACAACGGATTATCAGTATGGACGGTGATTTGCAAAACGATCCGAGTGATATTCCGAGGCTACTTGAAAAGCTTGACGAAGGCTACGACTTAGTCTGTGGGTGGCGCAAAGAGCGACAAGATAAATTTTTGACGCGGCGTGTCCCGTCTATCGTTGCCAACTGGATTATCGCTAAAGTGACAGGCGTTCCTATCCACGACAACGGATGCTCCCTTAAAGCGTATCGGGCATCGGTCATTAAACAGGTATTGCTCTATGGAGAGATGCACCGATTTATTCCTGCGATGTCTACGGTGGCAGGCGCGCGTATCACCGAAATTGTTGTGTCACATCACCCGCGACGTTTCGGAAAAAGCAAGTACGGGCTTGGGAGAGTATGGCGCGTTATGTTAGATATTATTGCCTTTAAGTTTATAATTTCTGTCTTCAGATCGCGCCCGAAATCGCAAAAACCGAAAAAACTGTGGCAACGCCTATCAGATGTCCTTTTTCACCGAAAGCAGAGGGCATTTCGTGTTGCTGCGATTTTAAGTCTCCCTTTTTTCATTTTAGGACGCATTTTATTCGGTAGTGCCAACATCGTAGTGGTTAGCTGCTTCAGCTTAGCAGTCGCCTTACTGGGGCTTGGGTGGTTGACAGAGCACCACATTCAACAAGCTAAACAGAAGTTACCAGAGTTGGGGAAACTCACTCGCTTTTTCATCTTTAGATGTAAACGGAGACCCATTCGGTGCTTTGGTCCCATCGGCGTGATGTTGTTGATACTCGGGGGAATTCTATTAATTCCGCAGGTGGGTTCACTGTTATCAAATGTGTTGAACGTTGCAGCATCAGATCTAAGTGCTATTTCTATCACAACTGGCATTTTGGTATTCTGCTTTGGACTCTTCGGGGAACTCATCGCTTTTGCGAATGCAAAACAGGTAAAAGACTACACCGTCGAAACATTTCTGAATTTTTGATTATTCTTTACGGTTAGGTCAGGAAGGGTAATATGTGGTGAATCGTGCTTCTGATTCTAAATTTTCCCAAGATTGGCGCAGTGAATTTCCGGTAACCGAAACTTACATTTATATGAACCATGCCGGTGTTGCGCCGTTATCGCGTCGGGTGCGAGACGCAATGGCAGGATTCATAGAAGATGCCACGCTTAATGGTGCAGTGCATGCTGACGATTGGGCGGAAGCAGCAGAGGTCTGCCGTGCAGGCGCGGCACGGCTCATCAACGCCGATGCCACCGAAATGGCGTTTATGAAGAATACTACGCAAGGAATCCTCATCGCTGCGAACGGTATTGACTGGCAGGTGGGGGACAATGTCGTCACAACAGCGGTCGAGTTTCCAGCGAATGTTTATCCATGGTGGTGTTTGAAGGAACGTTACGGTGTTAGCACGCGTATGGTGCCAGAGCGCGATGGACGCATCTCTATTGAAGATATTGCTGCCGCGATTGACGAGCGGACACGCGTTTTAACGATCAGCCATGTGGAATTTGCCTCCGGTTTCCGAAACGACATCAAAGTGCTCGGCGAGCTCTGTCGAGAACGGGATATCTGGTTTGTTGTGGACGCTATTCAGAGTCTCGGTGTTATTGAAGTGGATGTGAAATCCTGTAACGTTGATATTCTCGCTGCTGATGGACACAAGTGGCTATTAGCACCGGAGGGTGCGGCGATCTTTTACTGTGCCGATGAAAGACGGGAACAGTTGATTAACACCAATGTCGGTTGGGCGAGTGTCGTAAATCCGCGCGATTTCCTCAACTACGACCTAACCCAGAAACCGGACGCCACCCGTTTTGAAGAGGGGTCTTACAACAGCGTCGGATTATATGGACTCAAAGCAGCCCTGGACTTACTACATGATGTCAGTATCCCGGCAATTAAAGCACGGGTCTTGGAACTCACCGCACGCTTAATAGAAGGATTGGCGGCGAAAGGTTATCGGGTCATCACACCAAAAACAGACGTAGATCGAGCAGGGATCGTTATCTTTGAAAGTGAAAGGCATACGCCCGCTGAAATCTATCAAATCCTCTATGACCAGAACATAATTACAGCAGAACGTGGGAGTGGGGTCAGAGTCTCGCCCCATTTTTACAACACACCCACTGAAATCGAACGTCTGCTTGAAGTGTTACCGGACCTTTGATATATAAAAAGATATGCTAACATCTAAAATAAGGGAAGAAAATTGGAAACCATACACTCACAAGATAACACTCAGACGTATATAGCCAGGCATGTTTTAACAATTTGCCTATCACTTATTCTTGGGTCTTTGTTAATGCTCAGTGCTTGTACAATGCCGGGTGGCAATCAGAAGGTTAATAAAATCCGTCTCTCCATTCAAAATACCTTACCCATCCCGCGGAAAAACGTTCCGATTGTGCTAACTGGGGTCCAACTCCGAAAGGTGAACCCCGATTTCTCTTTTAAAGCCTACTCAGTCACCACTAAAATAGCACAGCGGGAAGTGATGATTCCAGCACAAGCAGATGACTTGGATTACGATGGAGAGCCTGATCAACTCTGTTTCCTACTAAGTTTAGAAGCAGAAGAGACAAAAGAAATTTCAATCCTTTACGAGCCGACTACTAAACTGACATTCACGCTGGATTTTAACAAACAGACGCGAGCGGCGATCCTTCCTGAATTAAACGCAGTAGCAGCGATGGAATCAAATTTAATAGCGTATCTACTGGAGCCGAACGGTGCCTTCATCGCGTACGGCAAAAAACGGGTGGAACTTTTCAGTATGGACGCAATGTTTCAATATGAATTAGATCCCCAGAGACCGCTCTCACCCGAACTCAGGCAACACTTTGAAAGTAACGATATATCCCTTTCTCAAAAGATTCAAATGATTCAAATAGAGGTACAGAAACCCGACCAACGGTGGGTTGTACGAGATATTGAAAACCAAGAGAACTACTTTATTCGCAAATCGTACGATAGTGAGGTTTCCAATCTCGGACAGGAAACACAAACAGATGGGCAGTTAAATGTCGTGAAATCAATTGGGTTATCGCTGAACGCGCTTCTTGATCTTGAAACCACCGAGATGGTAGCACTAAACCCCCGTGAAGGTTTAATTGGCTGCGGCGGGATTGCGCTATGGCATAAAGGAAAAGCAGAGATGATTCCACTACCTGTTGAAGGTGACTACGTTCGGATTCTCGCTGATGGTGCAATTCGATCGGTTGTTCAAAGGATAGTGCCAGAGTGGGAAATCAATGGCGAGACACGTCGATTAACATCAACAACCTTCATCTATGGAGAAAACCCGTGGATTGAACACTACGTCCATATTGATGGAAACCTACCTACGGGTTACGCTATCCTCACTGGTATTCCGCATCTGAAAGGTACTTATAAAGAGGACAGAGAACAAGGGTGGATATGGAGTTGGGGAACAGACTTAAGTGGCATAGACACACTGGGTGTTGCTCTCATTGTTCCCGCCGGTCGCGCCCCGGACAACACACGTATGCCTGAGAACACCGACCTTTTGCCGGTTATCCTAACACCCGATACAGACGGCAGACTCAACTATCGGACGCTCGTTATCTGGGGTGGTGGTATTGACGGTATTGAGACAGAAGCAGAATTCGTACAATATGTTCAAGATACGACAACCACTTTAAAGATCCCTCCACACATCAAGTTCCTACCGAAAGAGGAGTAGGAGCGAGGTTACCTCGCCCCTACGATTGGGGAAAACTATGCTCATCAAGGAAGAGTGTCTACAACTTATCGCAAACCAACGGACAGATGAAATTGTTATTACAACGATGGGAACCACAGTGCCGTGGGGCAAAATATCGACACATCCGTTAGACTATGCCTCCGTCGGAAGTGCGATGGGACACGCTGCCGATTTCGCGCTCGGCATCGCACTCGCAAAACCTGATAAGAAGATAGTTGTGCTCAACGGGGACGGCAGTATGCTAATGTGTTTGGGCACATTGGCAACGATTACTGCGCTGAATACACCACCACCGAACTATCTGCTTTTTGTTTGTGACAATGGGACCTACGAGGTTACAGGCAATCAACCCGTACCTGCTGGTAACACCGGTTTTAGCTGGACAATGATTGCGAAAGGTGCTGGTTTTAAACAGGTTTATGAATTTGAGGATGCGGACGCACTTGCAGCCGCACTCCCGAAAATCTGGAATGAAGTCGGCCCTGTCTTTGTGAGTCTGAAAATTGCGAAAGCAAACGAACCACCGCCTGATCGATGGGGTGGTTTTCCTTATCCATATCTACAAGAATCGCTTGCTGAATCCACACATAAACTTAAGCAAGCACTCGCAAGGTAGTAGGCATGCTCCGTCATGCCGTAACTCTCAAAGTAGTAGGCACGCGCCGTCGTGCCGTAACCTATAGGACAATTATGGAAACCACAAAATTAGAGACGCGACGGATGGGACGTACGGAGATGAAACCAAACGCGCTCGCGCTCGGTGCAGCGTGGATCTGGCAGAAACCTGATGCTGAAGTCATTGGCGCGATTCGGCGTGCTATTGAACTCGGTATTAACTATATTGATACTTACCCCGGTCACGCCGAATATCTCTGGGGAGAGGCACTTTCTAATGGATTGCGAGAAAGCGTCTATCTACAAGCTAAAGTAGGCACGCATCCAGAACGACGAAAAGATTTCTCCGAAGATGGTACACGCTGGAGCGTCACGAACAGTCTCAAAGACCTCCGCACAGATTACCTCGATGCCGTGCTTATTCACGACCCGAACGATATGGAGAGCGTGCTGGCACCGGGGTGCGCTTTGGATACATTGGTAGAGATGAAAGCGGCGGGTTCTATTCGACACATCGGTGCTGGCGTGCGTTCTCACGAATTCCACAAAGAGCTGATCGAAACCGGACATATTGACATTATCCTTACCTTCTTAGACTATACGTTGTTATCGCAATCCGTGGCAGAGACGACATTGCCGTTGGCGCGCGAACACGATGTCGGTATTATTCTCGCGAGTCCGTTAGGCATGGGGAGTTTGACGGGTGCGGAGCCGAAAGTTGAAGAGGAACGCAGACGGAATCCCGATGCAGAACCGAAGGCGTATGCGATGTGGAGGTGGTGTCAGGAACGCGGTGTCAATATCCGTCATCTGGCGATTCAGTTCTGTCTCTCTGCACCGATAGATGGCGTTGTTATGTTCGGTCCGGCGGATAAAGCACAAGTAGAAGACGGATATGAGGCGGCGACTGCAGATATTCCAGAGGATATTTGGGAGGCGTTTGAAACGGAATTTGGTATCAAGCGCGGGATGTAAGTGCAAAATTTTACGCCTTTACTCCCGCCGCCAGATCTGATGCGAATTGCTTCACCGCAGCGAGCAACCCTGCTTCGTCATTCATATTTTCTTCAATAACATCAACAATAGCACTCCCCACAATCACACCATCAGCGATTTGCGCTATTTGTGCTGCTTGATCAGGTGTTGATACACCGAAACCGACGCTGATTGGCTTGTCTGTGTGTTTACGAAGTTCTGTGATCATCGGTGCGATTTCATCTGATAACATTGCCCTCGCGCCTGTTACGCCAGTTACCGAAACACAATAGATGAATCCCGTACTAACCGATGCGATTAATTGCATCCGTTCCGGCGGGCTTGTCGGCGCGACGAGAAAGATCGTGGCGAGATTATACTTCGGCGCGACCTCAAGGAGGGGTTGTGCCTGTTCTGGCGGTAGGTCCGGTACGATGACCCCGTCAACACCTGCCGCTTGTGCTGCTTTACAAAATGCCGCCTCCCCCATCCGAAAGATCGGGTTATAGTAACTCATCAGGGCAATAGGGATATCTGTCTGTGTACGGAGGTTCGTGACCATCTCCAGAATCTGCTGGAGTGAGATGTGATGTGTGAGTGCCCGCTCGCTTGCGCGTTGAACGGTGGGTCCGTCTGCAATCGGATCGGAAAAAGGGACACCGAGTTCGATGAGGTCTGCGCCTGCTGCCTCAAGCGTAAGAAGGAGTTTAGAGGTAAGTTCGGGGTTCGGGTCTCCGGCACAGAGGTACGGCATAAATGCCTGAACGCCTTGGTGTCGGAGTGCTTGAAATTTCTGGTCAATTCGATTCATGGGTATACGTGGGTCTCGGCTTCCTATTGCGTTTTCTTAATTATACCTTGCACGAACCGAATTGTCAAGGGAGTATGTTTGGTTACAGGACACTTAATCTATCGCTATAAATGCTTCGAGTGCTTCACGAGGCATCTCAACAAAGCGGCTTGACTACACTAAAAGTATATGCTAATCTATTTTAACCGTCCATTAAACGCTATTTACGATATATTTTTCTCAAAAGTATGAAGGCACAACAGGTTGATCAGCATTTACGGAGAGACAGATGTCATCACTTGCGGCAGAAACGCTTTTAACACCAGAGGAATATCTCGCTTTAGAACGCAAGGCAACAGTCAAAAGTGAATATATTAACGGCGAAATACTTGCAATGTCTGGAGCGAGTCTGGCACCTACTCGCATCACAGCGGATATAGTCACTGAACTGAATAACCAACTGAGAGGTGGGGAGTGTGAAGTTATCAGTAACGATATGCGCGTAAAGACGGGCCCAAAAGGTGCCTACTTTTACCCGGATGTTGTCGTTTTCTGTGGCGAACCCAAAGTTGAGGATAATGTCTTCGATACACTTCTCAATCCGACGCTTGTTGTAGAGGTACTTTCGCCATCAATCGAAGCGTATGACAAAGGCGAAAAATTTAGGCACTATCAAGAACTCACTTCTTTGCGGGAATACATCCTCGTTTCACAGGACAGGGTTCGCGTTGAACACTATCGCCTTGCTAAGACACAGTGGGTTCAGACCGAGTTGCGCCGACATGAAGATGTGTTGTCTCTTAACTCCATCCGATGTGAACTCCCTTTGCAAGACATCTACAGACGCGTCCCTGAAGTTATTTCATAATTCCTTGAATCACTTCCCCTGCCTTTGCGGAAATAGGTTGTATAACCAACCCGTTCAAAGAAAAGCGGAGAAGTCAAGCCTTCAGCACGCCGACGTTCGACAATTTCTATAGCAGAATCACCGAACCAAATTCGCCCACTTTTAGGATCGATCCCGGCTGTTTGTCCAATACGTTCAGTGATATCGTGCTGTTTCTGGTATTCTGCCCAGATACGCTTGGCATTCCGTGAATCGGCTTCTGTCCAATTTGAGTGTTGCATTGTCGATTTCTCCTTTCTGTTGCAAGCGCAGTTTGAAACTGAGATCTTTCAACTAAAGAATATCACTAAACTTGAGCAATGTCAAATTATAGTGAAACCTGAAAATATCTGGGCACTTTTTGGCACAACGGGCAATGAATTGCCCTACTACGAACGGTTAGGTCCCAAGGTCTAACGCTTCATCAATACGCTCAAGAATCCACTCTTTAATAAGCTCACCTGCTGGGATGCCGCGTTCCTCAGCAAGTGTTATCACAACCTCGGCATCTTCAGATGTTAGCCAGACAGAGGCTTTGAATTCATCGCCCTGTTTCAAGAGTGAGCCCTCCTGTTGCTCCATCTCTTGGGCTGCGAAGTATTCATCGTCATCGTAGACATCCTCGTATTCTTCAACTTCGGGATCTATGATGTGTTTAAGCATTATCAATTACTCCTGTGTTTAATTCTGAAGAGATGACGGACTTTGTTGGATAACGGGAATGACGTAACTGCGTATCGTAAATCCGTCCACTGTCTCTGTCTCTACCCGCTGCTCTGATGCCTTGCGATGATCAAAGACAACGTAGTAGCCTTCGAGTGCTTTTTCCAACTTGAGATATGCAGCGAGTTGCTGCTTACCTGCCTGATAACGGCTCTCGCCCCTCCAAATCTTGGTTTCAACGATATATTTTTCTTCATTGTGGATGATGCAAATGTCTATTCTACCGCGTCCAGTTTGCACCTCAAGGAATATGCTACCTCCACAGTTTGGACAAACTGGTCAAGATAGGTGAGGAGGAGATGTCTTCCGACAGACGCTCGTGGGGTTTGAGGCACTTGCAGAATCTGAAAACCTGCGCGCGCGATGAAATTACAAAAATTATCGAGTAACGATCGCATGTCAAGCTGTCTGGTGTCTGTAAGGTAAGCCTGGAAGCCTGTGATGTTATCCTCAGAGAAATAGATCTCTTCTAAACCGTTTACTGTTGGTTTAAATGCTCGTAGGATGCGGTAGAGATAAATCGGGTTAGCAATGTTACATGCCCCATCTGTACCTTCTGTAATGACTCCATAAGTCGCCAATTCACTTATAATCTCATCGTCCAGATTGAAGTCCACTCCATCATTGTGTGCTGTAATTCGCATAAGAATTTTTTCAAAGCGTGGGTCCTTGCGGATATTGGTTGTCAGATGCTCAATGTTCGTGTTCCGGCGGCGGAGCAGCTGCGTATGTGCTTTTGTGAAATGTGTCATCCTAATCATCTCGGATTTCGGGATGTCCATTTCTTCTATGAGGATTTGTGCAAGGCGGTTCACAAGCACGGGTTGTCCTGCCGTCTGCTTGTAAATAGATGTGATAACTTCGGGCGCGAAGGCTTGGTGTACCTCCTCCGTATATTGTCCGAGTAGATCGCGAACCTCCTCAAGTGTGAAGTTGGGTAGATGGAATTCATCTTGTATGTTGAAGGGCGAGATGGACCGATCATAGTCGAGTTGGATAATACTCTTGACACCGATGGTGCTGACGCTGTGCGGGCATCGCGGTTTACCGGCAATGTAGATATGGCGGAGCGTGTGAAGAAAATTACTCAGGGCTGCCTCGGGAATACCATCAAACTCGTCTATAATAATGACAACCTTCTGTTCGCTATCCTCAGCCTCCAGAAAACTTGCAAGTTGCCGAAAAAATTCTAACATTGAAAGATGATCGGTTAGTGTCGTATTTTCCAAGAATTGCGTCAAACTTTCGGAGGGTGGACAGCCGCGTTGTTGGTAGATCTGCTCAATACCGTGACGAATCTGTTTGTAGAGATGCCCGTAGAAAGTAGAAACGGAGAGGTTTTTATATACATCAAAATTCAGCGGAATTGGCAAGTAGGTTGGTGCTTCCATTGTCAGTTTATCCAGAGCACGCTGAAAGAAGGTGGTTTTACCAGTTTGGCGCGGTGCGAAGATAACGACGTACTGACCGGCTTTGATACGATTGATGAAATCGTTAATCTTCTCGGTGCGTGGGACGACGTAGTTTTCCGATGGGTGCACAGGCCCTTGGGTGCCAAAATGCTTCATTTTTCCCTACCTCAGCCATGTATTCTCTTATATTTCTCTTTCGCCTTTTATGCTAAAAAAGGATACCATACAATTTGGGCATTGTCAATTGATTCAACGAATTTTAGAATGGATGGACGTAGGATGCAAAACCCTACCGCGGGAGGATGTCAGCGAAAGTGTTCATTTATTCTCAGATTTTATCATAAATCACGCCTTTCGGAAGACGAATGCCGCGTCTTCAAAGTCAACAGCGATCGCATCGCCATCGTGGAAGGTGCCTTCCAGCATCTGAATCGCTAACGGGTTAAGAATATCCCGCTGGATTGTTCGGCGAAGCGGACGCGCACCGTATACCATATCAAATCCGCGTTCCACCAATGCCTCGTTTGCGGATTCAGAGAGGGTCAAGGTCATCTCCTTCTCAGCAAAGCGATGGCTCAACTGCGTAAGTTCCAGTGCGACAATCTGTTTCAGTTCTTCAATACCGAGTCGATCAAAGATAATCAAGTCATCAATACGGTTCAGGAATTCGGGTGGGAAATGTGCCTGTACCGCTTCCATTACCTTTCGACGAATTTCTTTTCCATCCAACAACGCATCGCTAATCCATTGGCTACCGATATTGGAAGTCATGATGACAACCGTGTTCTTGAAATCGACGGTGCGCCCCTGCCCGTCCGTCATCCGACCATCGTCAAGCATCTGGAGCAAGACATTGAAGACTTCTATATGCGCTTTCTCCACTTCGTCAAGCAGGATAACGCAATACGGGTGCCGTCGGACTGCTTCGGTCAGCTGCCCACCTTCATCGTAACCGACGTACCCAGGGGGTGCCCCGATTAAGCGAGAGACGGTGTGCTTTTCCATGTACTCGCTCATATCAATGCGCGTCATAGCGTTTGCATCGTCAAATAAGAACTCAGCAAGTGATTTGGCGAGATGCGTTTTACCGACACCGGTGGGACCCATAAAGAGGAAAGAACCGAGTGGTCGATCAGGATCGCCGAGACCGACACGTGCACGACGAATCGCATTGGAGACAGCACTTACTGCCTTATCTTGTCCGATGACCTGTTCACATAGACGTTCTTCCATGTGGATCAGTTTCTGGGTCTCGCCCTCCATGAGTCTATAAACAGGGATACCAGTCCACTTGGCTACAATTTCGGCAATGTCCTCTGCGCTGACCTGTTCTTTCAGCATTTGGGTGCCGTTGGCATCTGCTTCCAATGCTTCTCGGACATTCTTGAGTTGTGCCTCCAGTTCAGGTATTTTGCCATATTCAAGTTCTGAAGCTCTGGCGAGGTTGCCTGCGCGTTTGGCTTGTTCGGATTCAATACGGAGTGCCTCAATCTGCTCCATCAGTTCGCCAATTTGTGTCAAGCTCGCTTTTTCGTTCTGCCATGCGGCTTTGAGTGCGTCGGCTTGCTCTTTGAGTCCCGCGAGTTCTGCGGTCAGTTTTTCAAGCCGTTGCTGTGAGGCATTATCCTCCTCTTTCTCCAGTGCCTGCTGCTCTATCTGGAGTTGAATGATACGGCGTTCAACCTCATCAATCTCCTCTGGGACGCTATCAATCTCGATTCGCAGGCGCGATGCAGCTTCATCTACCAAATCCACGGCTTTATCCGGTAGAAACCGTTCCGAGATATAACGTTTTGAGAGTGTAGCCGCAGCGACAATAGCATTGTCCTGAATTTGCACGCCGTGATGCGTTTCATAGCGTTCCTTCAAACCTTGCAGGATCGCAATCGTGTCTTCAACCGACGGTTCTTCCACCTGTACAGGTTGAAACCGGCGTTCTAAAGCAGCGTCCTTCTCAATATGTTTGCGATACTCGTCAAGCGTTGTCGCACCAATACACCGCAATTCACCGCGTGCCAATGCGGGTTTGAGCATGTTGGATGCATCAACAGCCCCTTCGGCAGCCCCTGCGCCGACAATAGTATGAAGTTCGTCGATAAAAAGAACGACTTGTCCCTCTGCTTGTTCCACATCAGCAAGGACGGCTTTCAACCGATCTTCAAATTCACCGCGATACTTGCTGCCCGCGATGAGCGCGCCCAAATCGAGAGCGATGAGCCGCTTCTCGCGGAGGCTTTCTGGCACATCACCGTCAGCGATCCGTTGTGCCAATCCCTCCACAATGGCTGTTTTTCCGACACCGGGTTCACCGATAAGTACAGGGTTGTTTTTCCGTCTCCGGGAGAGGACTTGCATCACGCGTCGGATTTCATCATCACGCCCGATAACCGGGTCGAGTTTGCCTGAAATCGCTTCCTGTGTGAGTTCCCTACCGAATCGGGTAAGTGCTTGGTATTTGTCTTCCGGGTTCTGATCGGTAATCCGTTGGTTGCCACGGATGTCCACAAGTGCCTTGAGGATTTTGTCTCTCGTTACACCCGCTTCTCGAAGGATTTTACCGACTTCCGTCTGCTTCGCTTCAGCACAGGCTATCAAAAGATGTTCTGTACTGACGTACGCATCCTTGAGTGCTGTTGCTTCTTTGAATCCAGTATCCAAAACGGATTGTAGGGCGTGGCTGATACGCATTTCAGAAGCTGCACCTTGCACTTTGGGTGTTTTTTCAATGGCAGCCTCAATTGCTGATGTAACGCCGGTAATATCAACACCTAATTTCTGAAAAATCGGTGGGACAATTCCGTCAGTCTGTCGAATGAGTGCCAACATCAGGTGTTCAACGCTAAGTTCAGGATTTTGCGCATCTGTTGCTAAATTTTGTGCGGCTTCCAGGGCTTCTTGTGTTTTAATTGTTAATCTATCAAATCTCATGATGAACCTCCACTGTTGTATCTATTTTCAGGATTTACGTAAATTTGGCACGCAGCGCGGCATTTTAGTATATTTAACCCCCTAAATCCCCCTTATCAGGGGGACTTTAAAAGAAAATGCGTAAGTCCTATATTTTATTGAAATTGCATCTAAGTCAGTTCAACACAAGTGTAGCAAGATTTATGCCATTCTTCTTTTTGCCTTGGCGGTCAAAAACGGATGGTTGCATGCTAAAAACCCGTGCCACTTTGACATTGATCTGCAAATCTGGCAGGGCAAATGGGTTAAGTCAAACCAATTTATCAATCAAGGTTATTCATCTGGGAGGGATTCGGTTACGACGAGTTCTTGATTCGCGGTGAGGTCCTCCAATATCTGGACGACACCGCTCTGCCAGCGAATTTTAAGTTGATCAACAGTCGTTCGTTGACCAATCCCGAAAAGTACTCTTGGATCGTTGCTACTGAGATAACTCGAACCCATGCGTACTTCACGCGTCTGGGATTCAGAACCGATAGTCAACGTTATACGAGTGCCGATGCCGTCGCGATTGCTGCGGGTGCCGATGAGTTTGAGACGAAGATAGTTATTGGCGGTCTGACTTTCATTTCGGAAGAGGGTTACTGCACCGTTCAACTGTGTGACAAGCAAGTCTGTATCGCCATCGTTATCGTAATCTCCGAAGAGGGTACCGCGGCTGACAGCAGGGTGTGTATCAAATGGGACCTCAGTAAAAGTGCCGTTGCCTTGGTTCCAGAAGAGTTGATTGGGTTGTTTATATGAAAGCACATCTGTGGTTCGCTCAACGGTCGGAAAGATATGCCCGTTAGCGACAAAAATATCGAGATGTCCATCGTTATCGGCATCGAAAAACCCGGTGCCGAATCCCAAGGAGAGATAACTCTCTTCACCGAGCCGCGCTTTATAGCTGACATCGGTGAAAGTTCCATCACCGTTATTCCGATAGAGGGTATTTGTCTCATAGGAAAAATTGGTGACAAAGAGGTCGATAAAACTGTCGCCGTTGTAATCACCTGCATCAACTCCCATACCGGCTTGAGCGATGCCATCTGCGCTGTATGCACAACCTGTGAGGATGGCGATCTCGGCAAATGTGCCATCGCCTTTGTTATAGAAGAGATAATTCGGCGTGTCATCGTTGGCAACGTAGAGATCAGGGTTACCATCGGCATCAAAGTCGGCGGCAACAACGCCTAATCCTTTGCCGAGGAACATGCCGCCCGGATCTCGAATGTTGGCAGCCGCCGTTACATCAGTAAAGGTGCCGTCACCGTTGTTTCGATAGAGTCTGTCAGGCGCGCCTTCAAAGTGTTTCGGATGGCAGTAACCGCGCACCCTTTCGGTTGCGCCGAACGCAGGATTCTCAAAACACGGAGGATAGGCGGCATCTAACTTATAGTTGAGATAGTTAACAACATAGAGATCGAGGTAGCCATCCAGGTTGTAATCAAAAAAAGTCGCGCTACTACTCCAACGCGCGTCGGCTGTGCCTGATTTCGTTGTGACATCGGTGAAGGTGCCGTTGCCATTGTTATGATAGAGTCGATTCGCCTTGAAATTAGTCACGTAAATATCCACGAAACCGTCATTGTTGTAATCTCCGCATGCGACTCCGTGTCCATAACTCCCTTGGTTATCAACGTCGGCAGACGCAGTGACATCGGTGAAAGTGCCATTGCCGTTATTTCGATAGAGCATACTTGGCGCAGCACTATTGACGAGATAGAGATCAAGGTTGCCATCGTTGTCATAATCGAGGAATGCGCCGCCTGCGCCGAGCGTCTCAAGAAGATGGAACTCGCCAGCTGCGCCATCTGTGTGTGTAAAGCGAATACCGGCAATATCGGTAACATCTGTAAAATGAATAGACGATTCTATAGGTAGTGCAACGGGTGGTGTCAGCGTAAAGAGGAAGAGGATGGGAATGGTGGTCATTAAAGCCAGCCAACTGGAACGGCAACTGTAAAAACTATCTCGCCTTGAAAAGGGGTTAGACGCGAGTACATCCATAATGTCTGCGTTTCACTGGATTTAATTGTCAACTGTGTCATACATCTTTGTAATCATTTCAAGGATATCGGGAGCTTTAGCAAGATAACGAAGTTTTGCTTGTTCTTTAATATCTGTGGGAATGCCGTGTAGTGCTTCAGCAATAGCACCGGCGATTGCGCCAAGCGTGTCGGAATCACCGCCGAGAGAGATTGCATTACGCACAGCATCTTCATAATTTTCGGATTCCAAAGCACACGTGACTGCCTGTGGCACTGCCCCCTGACACGTCATATCGAAAGTATAGTCGGGACGGATGTCGTCAACCGTCTGTGTCAAGTCGTAATTGTATTCGGCAGCGATAACTTCGCGGATCGCTGTAACACTTTCGCCTCGATAGGCGAGCCAGATGGCGTGTGTTGTTGCGCGCGCCCCTTTTATCCCTTCTGGATGATCGTGGCTGATAACTGTCACTTTATCGGCTGCGAGAAGCGCAGCGTTGAGATCATCGCGATTCAGGAATGCTGCCGGTGAGACCCGCATTGCTGCGCCGTTGCGAAAGGTACAATTAGGTGCCGCTTCCTCAGATTCAGCGTAAATCCATGTTTTGAATATCTGGCTGAAACCGCAGTTGGGATATCGTTTTCCCCACTTGCGCATTGTCTCCGCCGGTGGGAGGTTATGCAGGAGAGCATCCGCGACAGCGGTTGTACAAACCGAATCGTCTGTGAAACGACAATCCTCACTAAAGAAAGGGAAATCTTTAGTCTTGATCCGGCGATCTTTGGGTTCATAGATAGACCCAACAATATCGCCGATAATTGCACCCAGCATATTTTGTCCCCTTAAAAAGCGTTGTAGGGCTGAGATACAGAGACCCCGCCCTACAGAAATACACAATTATCAATAAATATTATTCCACTGTGCGTTGTGCTTTGATCGCTGCCCATGTGGTGGTGAATTTGTCTTGTGGTTCAACGCTTGTGACTGCGACTGCATACTCAGCGAAATCATCTGCATCAAAAGCGGAATTGTAAACGATGACTTCATCGATCATACCGCCGAAGTAGTGAATGTTGGAACCCGCGCCATCTTCGTCGTGGAAAACAGCGTTGGCGTTGACATGCGCGATGCCGATATCGTCGCCGTGCCCGTAGAGTGCGCCGCCATCTTCACTGGCGATCATCTCTCCATTAAGCCACATCTCAAATTTACCGGGTTCAACTGCGTTTGTGGCATCACGGATAACTAAAGCGACGTGATACCATACACCAGACTCTACTGGCGCAGAGGGCCATGCGCCAGCCCACTGATATTCGGCACGGTTCCAACCGGCGACATAGACTTGCCCATCAAAAACGTTGATAACAAGACCGCGGGTCCGTCCACCTTCTTCAAAGATCGTCTGTTTTTGTTCGGTAATATTGACATCTGTGCAGTTAAAATAAGCAGCGACCGTCCGATCGGTGTAGAAATTAGGTTGTGCGATTGTATTGATACCGGCGGAATCAGGGAGTTTAACGCCATCATCTTCACCGTCAAAAAGCAGTGCTTTGCCAACGATCCCATCAACGACTTCCGGGTCTCCAACGATATTTCCATTCAAGCCTTTTCCAGAAGTATCCTCGGCATCTCCGTTGTCAAAATTCCAGATGCCTTCAACAGTTGCTTCATCCCTCGCAGCGTAAGTCGCTACGGCTATTAGCATGAGTAAAACACTGAAAACGAAAGTAAAACGATATTTTACCATTGCGGCATATCTCCTTTATAGGTTGTTATTGTTACAAAACGCAATTTCGATGTTGAGGTTACTTTTGCGTGCGTTGGGCTTTCAGACGTGCCCAAGTTGTTGTGAATTTGCCTTGCGGTTCAACGCTTAACGGTTGTGTGAGTTTCGCGAAATCGCCCTCGTCAAAAGCGGAGCCGTAGACGATAACCTCGTCAATTAGCCCCTCAAACCAATCAATGTTAGTGCCACCACCGGCGTTATCATGATAGACAGCGTTCTGGTTGGTAAATCCGATCCCGATGTCATCGCCGTGTGCGTGGAGTTGACCGCCTTTTTCTTGGGCGATGCGTTTGCCATCAAGCCACATTTCAAACTTTTTGCTTTCGACCTTACCGGCTGCATCTCGAATGACTAAACCGACGTGATACCAACGTTTTGACTTAACATCGGCAGAGGGCCAGGCACCGTTCCAGTTATACTCTGCGCGATTCCAACCGCCGACATAAACTTTGCCGTCATGTACATAGATAACTAAGCCGCGTGTCCGTCCACCCTCTTCATAAATCACCTGCTTCCGATCTTTAATTTTCACATCATCACAGTTGAAGAGTGCAGCGACCGTCCGGTCGGTATAGGGACCGCCTGTGTTTATGTCTGCGGAGTCTGGAATTTTTATGCCGTCATCTTTGCCGTTGAACTTTAACGCTTTTCCAGCGATACCATCAGCGGCTTGTGGTTTTCCAACAACATTGCCATTCAATTTCTTTTTTGAAGTATCTTTAGCACTACCGTCGTTAAACGTCCAGTTTGCAGCGACCGTTGCTTCATCCCGTTGCGCGTTCGCTGACGTGATTGGTAATAGCGCGCATAGGAGTAGGGCAATACCTCCTATGCAAATCATTCCTCGAATCATTCAATTCCTCCTTCAGGATTTCCCTTTCTATGGTGTTAAAGTTCAATCTTCTGGGTTGGGTATATCTGTGTCCCAAGGTTTGAACGGGATTCATGAAGTTTCCTTCTCATGTTATTGAATATAATTGGCGTTTAATTATTGAAGATTAGCGAAATTTTGTCAACATTAAAAGCTGCTTTTTCCCTAAAAGATTCAATCTGCAATTCGTGCTTTCTTAGCGGGTACTATAGTAGCCGAGAAACGCGACATCTCTTAAACCTCGAAAAAGTTTTCGTCTGACCCTAAGACGACTTTTCGCCCAACCCTCTATATATTTCACCGCATCACGCGGATCAAGTTGTGTAAAACGACACGGTTTCCAGAGAAAGAGTGGCGGTCCCCATTGAAATAGGAGGAGTGCGAAACGGAGTTGCGTCCGTAACGCCTTGGGCAATTGCTTAACGAACGTGTCGATAGTAATAACGGGTATATCCAACGCTGCATCGGACGGGACTCCCACCATATACGCACATACGGACTTGAGGATTTCGTGTTCAACTTGCGTAAAAAAGTAAGTGGCACTTGGGGGTGTTTTAGACATCAGATTGTTCACAGGATTGTGATAGGGATTCGCACAATTCCCGTGCCTCTATAACCGGTTCCGCTTCGCAAGGACGAATTTCTAATACCTTTAATATATCTGAAGGCAGCTGCTTGAAGATTTCGTCCCATTCAAGGTCTCCGGTTCCGGGTGGATGGTACGCCTCGAGATCTTGGAGATCGTGTAGGTTTACACCGACAAGATGCTCGGCATAATGCTCAAGCCATTGATTTGCCCAGCATACGCCGAGTTTTTCCTGTCGCGCTGCATGTCCGACATCATGCCAATAACGCATTGGACTCCCGTAAAATTTCTCAAAGAACAATCCGACCTCATCAAAATTCGGGATTTGGTAGTAATGTGGACGATTTTCAATGGCGATAGAGAGTTCCATCCGTAATGCGCCTTCGTTTAATTCATCAAGACTCCGTAAAACAGCGTCGTGGTGTTTCGCTTCTTTGCGCTTCCGCCATTCTGTGGCTTCTGTTACCTTTTGACCGAAGGCTTCAAACTCGCGCTCGCCGTAAGTGTAAAGGTCCGTCATCAGGTATGATCGGTCGTAGGTATCAACTTCACCGAGATGGAGAACGACGGTTTGAACTTCCAATTCAAGGGCAAGTTCCATCGTTTGGAGGGTGCGCCGGACTGCCTCTCTGCGTTCATCTGTGTTAAGACTGGAAAGCAAAATCTTCTCCTTTTCTGCATCTGCCTGAGATGTACCCGGGAGAATAGGGCAAAAATTGTGGATGGAACAGGGCGGGTTTTCGCGGAAATACGGCTTAAGCTGCTCGACCTGCTCGGGTGTAAGATGCCTGCTGAGTTCGAGTGCCTCAAAGCCAAGATTTTTGAGTTCATCAAATAAGGCGGCACCGTCTTGCTGTTGTAAGGCGTTCCACATCGTTGAAATTGCTAACATATTTTTAACGTTCCTTGCGGTTCGTTGAGGCGAATCGTACAGGAACGTTTTACTCCGTATACCCAGCCCGCCCGTTGGTTAGGCTTACACACCCGATTTACTTCATTTTTAACGTTCCTTGCGGCTCGTTACAGAGCGTGTTTATGGCTTTACGATAACTTTGCGTCCTTCAACCTTCAATCTACCTTGTGCATACCATTTAATCACTTCAGGGTAGAGTTTGTGTTCCTCTACCTGAATCCGATTGTGTAATCTCTCTTGGTCATCCGTATCCAAAACAGGGACAACCGACTGAGCGATAATGGGTCCGGTATCTACATCCTCGTCAACGAAGTGAACGGTAACACCCGTGATTTTCACCCCGTAAGCCAATGTATCAGCAATAGGATGTGCACCGGGGAATGCGGGTAAAAGTGCGGGGTGGACATTGATAATACGATTTTGGTATTTTTGGACGAAGGGGGGTTGGAACAGTTTCATAAATCCTGCGAGGACAATGAGTTCCACTGCATAGTCGTCAATGAGACTTGAAATTTTTGCGTCAAAATCGACACGATTCTCAAAATCTTGGGTTTTAACAACATGTGTCGGTATACTTGCCCGTTTCGCCCGTGTGAGTGCGTAAGCCTTCCGTCGGTCACTAATCACAACAGCGATTTCAATACCGCTTGTTTCGTCTTGATGTAGCTGCTCAATCAGGGTTTGGAGATTCGTTCCGCTCCCTGAGACAAGTACTGCGATTTTCAATCTTGATCCTTTACCTCACGTTGAGGTGTGAAAGCCCGGTCTCCCTTTAGGGTAGGGATGAAACACCTCCAAAAAACTTGATATTCAGTCAAAAATGTTGTATAATGTTCCTACGTATTAGCATTCATGTCAGACGGAGTGTGGAAGTCATTACCACACGCGCCTTGTATTGCTACCTCTCATTATTTCGTCGATTTGGACAAGGCGGGTTGGGGTACCCTGGACCTAAGCCAGATAAAACCGTTCGATCGCAACTTCGTGAGTGCGGCGGAAACGGAATAAGAACCCGCGGGTGGAGCGATAATAAGACGGTGGACGCTTTGCGAAAACCGCAGTCGCTATGAAGCCGAAGCCCCACGCTTTAGCGTGTGGGTTGTATCACCAATACGAGTTATTTGTCCTCTGTCCTTCTGGAATAGGCACCCAAACGCTATGGGTTTTGGTCGCTGCTTCTTGTTGGAAATCGTCATAGGTGCCGACGACGCTGACGAGGATTTGTTTCTGCTCTAACATTTGGATAATAGCGAGTGGTGAGTATTCACCTTTCGCGGGTTCATCTGTAACGAGCAGGAAATAGGGTTTGGCATTTGAACGGAGTTTTAACTGTCGGAGTCCTTTCGCTACAGCGTCCAATAACGTTTCATCGTCTTGGCACCGCAATTCAACGATTTTTCGCACCTGTTCAAGCGTTTGCGGGGGATTGTAGACGTTGATCATGTTCACAGATGCCCGCGCCCGGAAACGGACGACCCCTATCTGATAATCGACTAAAGCGTTATCCAAGTCCCGAACAAGTATATCAAGTTGCTTTAAAAAATTTGGAAGTTTATCGTCCATACTCTCGCTACTGTCAACAAATAGAATAAGATCAATTGGCGTGTAACTGCCATGTTTGAGCACATCGCTACCGATTTTTTTAGAAACATTCGCCCATAGTGCGTTCCGTAGCGACACGGCTTTACTTCTCGGTGTCATCGCTCTATTGAGCCGTTGCGCCATTTGCGGTCGTGGTTTCTCAGGAATGAGATGCCATTTCCCGCCGGTTTCAGCGGCAAGTAAATGATGTTCATCAAGGGGAAGCCCAAGGACATTCACATAGATACCGAACTCTCGGCAGTAAGCGATAGCATCCTTCACCTTTACCCCTTCTCGACTCGTTAAAGGTTCGTCAGTAACAAGAATAAAATGCTTTTTAGATGTAGGACGGAATCGGAGTTCTTTGACAGTTTGAACGATAGCATCTAAGGCGTTTTCATCCTGATGGACGCCGATGGCTTGGAGCGTACGTTTGTATTCAGTATAACTTTTCGTTAACTGGACGACGTTGATAACGTTGTGTTCTTTATATGCCCAGAATTCTGTGACACCGAGTGCGTAATCGATTTTGGAGGCTTTGTAGACATCTACCATTTCTTTGAGATGCTCAATGACAGCTTCGATATTATCACCCATACTGCCGCTGGCATCAATAACGAAGACGACATCAATTGGACCGCCCTCGCTCGTTTCGAGAATCTCTTGTGCAAGTTTTTGCATAAGTCTCGGGAACGGCACGTTAGGCAATTCTTTCCGTTTTTCCTGGATTTCTTCCACCAGTGCTGCTGATAGATCCTCTTCTTCCTCTTCTACTATTTTAAGGGTCGAAACTTTTGGTGCGCGTTGAATTCTTGGCGGTCCTGAGCGTTTCGTGCCAAAGGTCGTGTTCCCTGCGGGACTTCCCGCTTCTGTTTTTGACAAATTCCCTTCAATATCGCGAAGCGTACGGGCAGCCGTGCTGACATCATCCCAGTTTTTTTTCGACAGATCGAGAGATGCTGAAGGTTTTTCTGTTTCAATTTCGGCGTGTAAGCTGCGTCCTACGGCAGGGCGCGGATTTTCAGTCGGCACGGCGACAGGAGATACCAAGGAGGGTAGGGATTCCGCGGTCGTAACATCCGCAAGATCACGTGGAGGCGTGTGAAGACGCGGCATGATCTTTTTCAGCGGAGGTTTCGGTCGTGCACTGTTTTCCACTGGGATGAGTTCTGCTGCAAGACCTGCCTTATCTGATGTTATCGGTTGATTCTGCACCACGACGTAAAAGGTTGTAATGAAAAAAAACAGATGGAACACCAGAGAAATGGACAATGCCTTACGGGTTACTGACTTCGTTTTCCAAGTGCTATATAAACGGTTTACTGATTTCATTTTTCAAATCCAATATTAAGGTGTTACAGTAGAACTCCGTCAAGCAGATAGGAACGCTTGCTTCTAAAGATACGGCTTACTTCCCTTGAAGGTAGGTTGTAAGTAAACGCTTAGGCGGTTCAGGCTGAATAACTTCAAAAGAAATTAACTTCTCGGCATTCAGCTCGAGTTCATGCGATTTCTCTACCAGTTTATCACCAGAAGGTGGATAGAGCGTTACGCCTACCATTGTAAAGACGGCGAAGGTCAATATGAAGATGTAAACTGGGCTGCGTGTCCGAATACTGTAACGCAGGTTTCCCATCAATGTTGAGAGGTGCTGCGTCCATCCAAGCGATGTTTCAACAAACCGGGCGACGCGAGATCGCAGCGAATCGTGTTGTCGCTGCTGCAATGCCGATTCCGATACGCGAGCCATGACACCGCTTAAGAAATCATCAGAGACCTCTACGCTTCCGGCGTGACGGAGAAACCTGTCGGTCTGTTGTAGCAGTTGTACATGATCGGCACAAACTTCGCACTTTTTGAGGTGCCGTCGGATGAGGTGGCGTTTCCATGCGGGTAACTCTTTGTCAATGTAAGCGGAGAGCTCGTCTGGACTCACAAGTAGTGCTTCACATTCTGATGTATGTATGTGTGGGAATTCGGTTTGTCTATATTTCTTCACTGACATTTTCCTCCCCTATTCCCGCCTTGATAAGAAGTTTTTTCATTTTTTGCCGAGCGCGATGGATCAACGCTTTAATAGCTCCTACCGAGCATCCAATAATTTCTGCGACCTCTTCATACCGCAAATCTTGATATGTAACGAGCGTCAGCGCGACGCGTTGATTTTCTGGTAACTGTGCGAGTGCTTTGCGGATCATTTGTCGCTGTTCCTTTTTTTCGAGAAGTATATCAGGTAGGTAGCGGGTATCCCGCATGATTTCACTATGATACACATCCTCGCCTTCCTCAACAAGGTCTTCAAGGAAGCAGGTATTCCGACGTGAACGGTTCCGAATCTCGTTTCGACACAAATTTGTGGCGATTGTATAGAGCCAGCTTCTGAACGATGCGGTCGGTTCATAGCGGCTCGCGCTCTTGAAGACCCGAAGGAACGTTTCTTGGGAGAGGTCCTCAGAGCGGTGATAGTCGTCAATAGAGCGGTGGATATAGTTAATCAGCGGGTTTTGATACCGTCGCACGAGCAACTCAAACGCCGCTATATCTCCTTTACGACATTTCATCATCAAGTCTTCATCTGAAACAAACATTTTTTTAATGTTCCTTGCGGTTCGATGAGGGTAAACGTATCAAAAACGTCTCTCTCCGTAGACCCGTCCCGGCGCGTTGCTTGGGACTACATTTGCGGTCGCCTGCAATGACCGCGCAGGCAGGATTTGATCAGAAAATGGGACTTTTCCGAAACTCCTGATTACACGCCTCGCGAAAAATAAAAAATCCTTGCGGTTCGGTTAGGCGTGATTTTCGCTGATACGCCTTTCCGTAGACTCAGCCTACCCGACGGTTGGACTTACACCTTCTGGTCAAAATCGAATTGAAGTTTCAATTTAATTCGCATTGCTGCTTTGTATGCGTTGATTGCTTCACGCCGCTTGCCTTGGAATGTATAGACTGCCCCAAGCTCAGAATGCAACTCCGGGTGATTTGGAATAAAACGGATGGCGCGCGTGTAAACGTCAACAGCCTCGTCGTAGCGTTTCAGCAAGCGATAAGTTGCGGCGAGATTAATGTGCGCTGTCGCTTCGCTCGGCTCACATGCGACCGCCATTTTGTAGGCATCTATCGCCTTTTCATAATCACCGAGCATAAAATACGCCAAACCGAGATGGAAATGTGCCTCCGCCGACTCACGGTTATACTGAATTACCTGCTGAAATTCTTCAATGGCTTTCGTGTAGTTCCGAGCGTTTAAGGCATCCGCGCCGTCTTTTAAGTGTTTCGCTGCGGTCTGATGTGTATGAATATCGATCTGTCCACGCTGGATGAGTTTCTTTTGTGTCTGGTTTGAAGACACTGCGGAATCGTCAGATACTAAGGCGTTTTCTGGATCGGTTTTGTTGTTTTTCATCTGTCTTTTCCTATGGCTTAACGCGCGATGCGGAACCCAATCACAAACTCCGCGTATCCGTTGCTAAAGAAATCGTAACTGGTGCAGGTACTATAGTCATGATTGTAATACCATGCACCGCCACATGCTACACGAAAATTCCCCTCATCGTCATAAGGTGTATCTGTCCACTCCCACACATTTCCGACCATATCGTAACAACCGAAAGGACTGATGCCGTCCCTGAAACTAACGACTGGAGTCGTTGTGCCTGCGCCGAGTTCTGCGGTATTGCATCGCGGTTTGTCGATTTCGTGTCCCCACGGAAAAAGTCTATCATCAGCACCGCGTGCAGCGTATTGCCACTCAGAAAACGTCGGTAGTCTGCCACCGATATAACCGGCATACGCCTCAGCATCTTCACACGTTATCCAGACAACAGGGTGATCCCCTCTGTTTGCTGGATAAATACCGTCTGCCCAATCCTGTGGTGGCGGGTGTCCTGTTTCCTGAACAAACCGTTGGTATTGCGCGTTGGTTACAGGGTAGACCCCGATCTCAAACCCATCCATTTCAAGCGGGGCATTATCTTCGCCGATATAGGCTATCCCTGCGGGGATGTCAACGGTTGCATCTAATACTTGTAGTGCGGCATTACGGACTTCTTTATTTTCGTGTGCAAGCGCGTACCCGAGCGGTGAGATGACTTCACCGACCGGTGGCATGGTAAGCTGCGACATCGTTTCCCAACCGAGTTCTGTGCTTAGCAGTCGTCGGACTGCTTCAGATAACGACGCATCGAAATGCCAAGTCCAATAGTCTCTGCTGAGTTTTCGGAGTGCCTCTGGCGTATTGCTCTCTACCAGTGCCAGTCGAGACGCGCTTGACTTTGTTATATTTAGTGTGTTTTTTGTTGTAACGCTGTTTGTGCGTTCCATGTTTACTATAGTAGCATAAAGAAAGCGTTTTTTGCAAGGTGTTTTTTCGTGGCAGTTGTTCCTTCGTTATTTTCTCAGGAAATCACTAATGTCCTGCTCGTGGCTTACTGATTCACAGATCAAGTTTATCCAATCCCATAATTGTCAGAATTTCAGTTAATGAGGTGACTTCATAGTCAGGCTGAATCCCTGTGTCATTTGGAAGTTCGTCGCGGTTGAGCCAGACGGAAGGCGCGCCAACGTTTTTTGCTCCTGCGACATCACTTTTAAGGGAATCACCTACATGTAGCATTTGGTTCAGTTCGCAACCCGCTCTCTCAGCCGTTATCTGAAAGATTTCTGGATCCGGCTTCTCAACTTGTACATCTTGGGAAAAAACAACAAAGGCGAAACGTCCTTCGAGTCCACAATTTTCGGGATAGGTGTTTCCATTTGAAAGCAATCCTAACTTGAAACGTGGTGCTAAGGCATCAAAGGTCGGGATAACATCTGGATACAATTCTATATCCCCATAACGGTGTTTACGGTATACAGCGTTCAGGTGTGCAGCGAGTTCTTTATCTGGGTGTCCAACGTGTTCAAGTGTCCGTTCAAACGCGCGCTGTCGAATTTCCAACAGACTCCAGATTTCGCCTTTTACCTCTTCAGCAAACTGATCACGGATTGCAATCATTTCGTCAACAGTCAGCTTCAAGACACGTGGCGTTGGTATTTGTCTTTGCAGCTCCATTAATGTTTGCTTGAGCGAATGCCGCATCACTTTCCGAAAATCCCATAAGGTCATGTCACCGTCAAAAGAGATTGTTGAAATTTGCAAGGGTTTCTCTATTTCACCGCGTTGAACTCTCATCACGCCCCCGTGGAACCATGTCATTGTAAACGTCCATCTCTGGATCATCCCATCCTGCGCGTAGCCCAAACTCAATAAGCAGAGCAGTTCGTTCCTTTTCTGTTATTGGACCGTCATCGTAGTATACACCTTTTCGCATCCGTTCAAACGTTTCGACAGGTAACACAACATATTCTACATTTGTTTCTGGATCCACTAACCGTACAGGATCCTCCTGAGACTCCTTGATTGCTTGTTTAATTTCTTTAGAAAGGGTTATCACAATTGCTCCTCCGTTGTTGATACACCGACCGAGGCGTGGATCTGTGCGAACTTCCACGAATCATCCATTTTTTCCAACACCCCTGTCATCCGCATCACGAATGCCTCTGGTGTGCCTCGCCATTTGAGTTTCCAGACCTGTCGCGTGTAGAACCAAGCAGTATCGCCGCGTTCCTGAACATCAAGCTTAATAAACTTGATGCTGAAATCCTCAGTGCTTGCGACGTGGTTTCGATAATACGCCGCGATTTCTGCGCTGCCTTCAACAACTTCGTCTGCATCGGTGCCGATCTTGACGTAATGTGTGGCAGGAAGCATCATTTCAATGAGGGTTTCAGCATCTCTGGCAACGAGTGCGTCAAAATATGATGTCACTGTATCATGCGCATTCGGCATCATGAATTCCTGTGAGTGCATTCCACAAGGCGACACTCATCTGTTCACATGCCTGCACGACAGTCGTGTGAGATTCCGATGGTAACGCGCCGATGCGCTCAAGCAGTTTCTCTGCTTCATGCTCATTGTGTGAATGCGTTTCAAAATATGGTTCAACCGTTTCAGGGAGTTGGTAGAATTCCTTCAAACCGGCGAGTTTTGATTGTGCCGTTGCCGGTTGCTGTGCCTCAAAGGCATAGAGCGCACCGAGCGCGGTCGCTGGTTCAGAAAAGAGCTCACCCGCTGTCTCAAGCAGTGCCTTCACTTGTAGGATCTGTGCTTCAGAGACCGTGGTATCGAGTCCATCGGCAAAATCAGCCCACATATTGATGTGTTCTGTCTCTTCCGCTGCGATTTCGGGGTCATTGATTGTTTCCCATCCGTTTGGTATCGTAGCGATAAAGGCACCGTATTCACGGGCATAAGTGCGTAGTACTTGGACAGGCAACTCGCCAGTGCTCCACGCTTGGTAAAACGGATGGTTGAGCAAGTTGTAATCTGCAATTTTGTTGTCTAACGCTTGTTTGTAATCCATTAAACTGGTTACTCCGTTTCTTTTCTATAAATAGAGTTCAATTCCGAGGCGCTGCTTCAACTGAAAAACGCCATTTGTGATATGTCTTTAAATATAGCATATCGTATGCATCGGTGTCAAGAAAAGGTTATCGATTTTTCCAGAAGCCGTCAGTCGTCGGCGATCAGCAAAACGGCTTCCATCAGCAGTTAGCCATCAGTGAGTGTGGCTTCCATAGGAAAGAAAAAGCGTTTGAATTAAAGGAGAAATTTGATATAATAGTGTTAGAGGATCAACAGCACTATTTGCTTGAAGGGGTTATTATGACTGAAGAACAGAAATTTATCTTTGATCTCAAGGGTTACCTGTTAATCCCTGAAGTTTTGACGACTTCGGAGATTACGGCACTAAAAACGCAGATTGAGACGATCCGTACTGACCCAGAATCTTTGCCACCACACGAGCGGCGGTTTCCGGGGGGGACTGCCTCATTTTTAATTGACCATCCTGTCGTGATGAACATTCTCCGTGAGATCCTCGGAGAAGTTCGGATGGAGTCGAGTTGGTTCACCTATCGGACAGTAGGAAACGGCGGACCGCCACCCCATGGCGGTGTGCGAAATGTAAACCCGAACTTTAACTACCAGTGTCACGATGGGAAGATATACTCTGCATTAACGCGCGTTGTCTTTGAATTGAACGAAGTCAAAGCGGGTGAAGGTGGCACGCTATTCTTGCCGGGGAGCCATAAAGCGAACTTCCGAATTCCTGAAACGCACCGACAGACAGATTCGCCACTCTTTGAGACCTACAGTTGTCCGCCAGGTTCTGTGATTATCTTCACGGAAAACCTTTGTCATTCGGGAGTTGCGTGGCAAAATCCGGATCGACCGCGGATTGCTATCTTCAATTGCTACAATTTCGTCGGGTGTCAATTTCACAAACCGTCAGTGCCAAAGCATATTATTGAAGGATTACCACCTGAAAAACAGGCATACTTCCGCAACGTCTGGGTTTGGCATCAAGGCGGTCCTGATAATGGCAAGAATCTACGGTACGAGGGCTAAGGTGTGTTCGCGTCAGAATGCGTTTTGATGAATCTAAAGACGTAGGGTAAGGACAGCTTGATCAACAACACGGACATCGCGCATGGCTTTTAGCACGCAAACGCCCTCTATATCGCTGGTTCATGCAGCAAGATTAGACGCATCGCGCAGTGTCGTAAGGTGGCGATGGATAATGTTCGGCGTGATTCTCAGTATCGTGCCTATTATCAATGTCATCCTGCTCGGCGTGATTACTATTGTCCTGAGGGTCTTAACACCGGCAATTGACTTGTCCACGTCTAAGCGACAAACACTTTATTTTCAAAATCCGGCGCGTTATACCGTGGAATATCGGCGCACGGCAAAGCGATTACGGTGCATGCAGACTTTTTATGGATGGCTTACCGGGGTTATTATTTTAAATCTTTTTTGAAAGAAGGATAAAAAGAGCAAATGCAAGGTAAATCAACGCCTTATACGGGATTGGAAGACCAACTTATCTTGCGCGACCATCTCGCGGCAGACCGGACGATTCTTGCGAATGAGCGTACTTTCCTTGCCTATATTCGCACGGCGTTAACGCTGTTTGTCGCAGGTTTATCCTTTGTGCACTTCAAAGACATTTTTAGCTCACAGGTCGCTATCTTTAGTTCACATGTCGTTGAGGTCATCGGCATCATCTTTATTTTACTCGGCATTGCTACCTTCTTCGTTGGATTTGTGAGATATAGGCGGATGCGGGCACTCATCCACAAGATTAAACAGGAAGAACTCAAAGAATTAGGAGAGGAAGACTCGCTATGAGAATAAGAGAAGTCGTTGTAACCGGTCAGAACCAAGTAGAGCTGCAGACTGCGGACATAGATGCCCCGGTGCTCGCTGCCAACGAGTTGTTGATAGACACAGAATATACGTTCATTAGTAGTGGGACGGAACTCGCCAATTATACTGGAAGAGAACCGAAAGTATTTCAGAAGGGGGCTTGGTGCGAATATCCGTGGCGTTCTGGCTATGCGAATGTTGGGATTGTCCGTGAAGTCGGTTCAGGTGTTACCCGCGCGGCTCCGGGTGACCGAGTTTTTACTTATGGACGACACGCCTCAACGATTCGCTATTCACAAGACCGATTGGTTGCATCTGTCGGAGAAACAGTAGATCCGGCTGTGGTTGCAGCGTCACGGATGGCGGGTGTTGCAATGACTGCTATCGTCGTTGGGGAAATCGGAACGAATCCGTGGGTTGTCGTTTTTGGCTTAGGACTCGTAGGGAATCTGGCATCCCAGATGTTTCAAATTCATGGATGTCGCGTCATCGGTGTGGATCCGGTAGCAGAACGGCAGAAACTCGCGCAGCGGTGTGGCATTGAACACACTGTTGGCGGGAATGCCGATGAAGCACAAGCACAGATTCAGGAGATTACGGGCGGCGAACTCGGCAACATTACAGTTGATGCCGTCGGGCATAGCAGTGTCGTTATGCAGGCACTCCGTGCTACCGCTAATCACGGGCAACTTATCATTCTCGGTTCACCACGCGTCTCAGTCCAAGGAGATCTGACCGATCTGCTGTCTGAAACGCATCTACGGTGGATTACCATCCGTGGTGCATTAGAATGGTGCGTACCGATGTATCCAGACATTGGGAACCGCACTTCGCAATTCGGTAAACAGCAAACTATCTTTGACTGGATGGCGCGTGGGCAGTTACACGTTGAACCGTTAATCTCGCATCGCCTCAAACCGGAGCAGATTAAGCAGGCTTACGACGGTCTCCTCAACGAACCGAATGTGTATACAGGGGTCGTTCTGGATTGGACTGCTGCCTAATTTGATAAGAGAAAACATTATGGAAAAAACAGACTTGTTCCAGAATTGCATCGAGTCTCAGTTGCCACAAGGACTCAAATTGCGACTTGATAAAAATGAAGTGACGGACATCACATTCTCGGCAGATGGCACACGACTTGCGGCAGGCGGTGATGGTCGTATCTGGATATATGATACTGATAGCGGTTCGCAATTTGCGATGCTCTCAGGTTACACGGAACGCGTGCGCGCATTGGCATTCGCGCCAGATAACACCCTCCTCGCCAGTGGTAGTGAAGACAATACACTTCGCTTGTGGGATACTGCTACTGCCCGTGAGACGTTGACGCTCGCCGGAGATTCTAATTTAGTACAGGCGTTAGCCTCATCATCACCCGATGGCGTTCCGCTGCCGGGGTGGGACCCGCGCACAGAACGGTTGCTTGCCGGTGCTGCTGAAGCCCCAGGACGTATTAGAAGTTTGGCATTCTCACCGGATGGCACAATCCTTGCGAGTGGAAGCGCGGACGGTAAGATTCGATTGTGGGAAGTTGAGACGGGTAGATTTTTGTCAAACTTCACAGCACATGACGGCCTTGTTTTGGCTCTGGCGTTTTCGCCACAAGGTAAGGTACTGGCGAGTGGCGGTTCGGACACACTTGTTCGATTGTGGGATGTGAACAGTGAGCGTGTGCTATCTGTCTTAAGGGGACATACCGACTCGGTTGATACTGTAGCATTCGCTGGTGATGGCGAACTGCTTGCAAGTGGCGGCAGGGACCGGCACATTCAGTTATGGGACATAGGTGCCGATGACCTTATATCCTCGTTTCCGGTCAAGGAAGGTGCTATCCGTGAGTTGATGTTTTCAACAGATAGCGAAAAACTGCTATGTGTGACACAGGAAGGTTCACTGCTTGTAAGGGAATAATGAAGGACGAAAGGAGCTGAAACAGTGATTGGAATTTCTTATCATGCGGGTGGGATGAAGGATATTCCGCTCAACGAAGTTATCACAATTCTCGCCGATGCTGGCTATGATGCAATCGAGATGATGTGCGGTCCAGAGGCACATATTCCTTCTGGAGAAGTCACAGACGACTTGCTCAAAGAGGTCAAAACGATGGTAGCCGACAGCGGATTAAAGGTTTCCGTTATCAATCCGTTTACCGGAGGCGGGCTATACCAACTGGCAGCGGAAGATCAACAGAAAGCAGTTGACCACTACGCGCTTCTGCAAGACGTAGCAGTCGCACTTGGGGCAGGTGGCGTTAACTTCCTCACGGGTTATGGTGGTGATAAAGGCGACGCATTCGCATGGCGACTGCTTGTCGATGTGCTGAAACCAATTTGTCGTCGTGCGGAAGAACTGGGCATCACAATGAACATCCACAACCACGAAGCGACAACGATTGATGCGTCTGCGAAAGTTACACTTCTGATTGAACATGTCGGATCAGATGCGCTGAAATCGCTTAACGACATCACCAATTTCTATCATCTCGGAGAGGACATCGCTGAGGTCACCGAAAAATTGGGACCCCTGACGGCGCATTGCCACGTAAAAGGCGTGACAGGGATGTACCCTTACAGTACTTTTCTGATTCCGGGTGAGGCGGGAGATGAGTTGGATTTTCGTACCTTTGCGGCGAGTTTAGGAAAAGTCGGATATGATAAGTATATCTCGGTGGAAACGTTCCCACACATGCGGATGGAGAAGGCACAGATTGCTCACGATATGATGGCAGGAACATTGAAGGAATTGGGATTGAGGTAAAAAAGCGGAAGGCGCGGCTAAAAACCGCGCCTCTAAAACTGTTAGGCAAATGTGACGACAAACCGCACCTGTGGAATGCTATGATGAACCATTCTCTAACGCCTTAATGCCGGGCCAATCGCGCCACATGTCCTCGTTAGGTGGCTCTTCCTGTGTTTGCTCCAATTCTGTCTTTCGGAAGTCGTATAGAACCGCCTGTCGGATCTGCCGTGAGTAGTTATGTCCAGCAGCATGTCCGATGCGATGGTGCCAGAAAACGACATCTCCAGCGTTGCCGTAGCATTCAATCCCTGGACCTCTGCTGATACGCTCCCGGTCCACATCGTATTGTGGTGTCGGTTCGTTCTTGTATTGGGAATAGTAATCGTAATAGAAGACTTGATGGCTCCCGGGCCAGACAGTAAACCCACCGCCCTCCGGTGGTACATCGTCAATATAACCAACTGCGCCGAGATGAAACGGATGCGCATCCACATGACACCCGATTGATTTTTTCGGGACATCGCCGTAAGGCAGCGTGCAGTAAATACCTCGGACACGGTCTGGTTGTACAAGATTTCCCTCGCCTAAAAGCTGCTCCGCCATCCCCCAGACATTCGGATCGGTAGCGAGGAGTTGAACCATCCACTCTTCTCCGCCGGGTTCTCGGAAGTTCCAACGGAAACCGCGTCGATTATTATTTTTGTCAACGTTTTCTTCTTCAGGGGTAAAGGGACCTATCCAACTTTCAGGATCCTCGCGTTTACGTCCTTCAGGGGCACCGTCCCAGAGTCTTGTGCGTGCGCGTTCCATCAATTCTGGGTCAAGGACGTTCCGTTTCACTAAGTATCCTTCAGTCTTGAAAAATTCGATGTCTTTCCGTGTAAGTTCAACCATTGTCTTGTATCCTTCTTCGTTGAAGTCGCACCAAGCGTGCTGACGGAAATTATTGCGATACGTCAGTATGCTTAAAAGGGTTGAAAGCCGTTTCTCTAACTATGGTTAAAGAATTTTAAAGATATTTAACGAATTTTTCAAGGAAAAGTTAACAAATTTTTGGGCGAACAAGAATATCATAAGATGGGGCTTACGCAATTTACGTTGCCATCGCCATTCAGATCCGGTGCCGCTTGCTCAGAAAGCATTTGCGACCGCAACCAGATCAAGGATATTAATAACCTTATCACCATTGACATCCGCCCGTTGATTATCCTCTGTTATCGGTTCGCCAAAGTATTTGGTAACAACGATTAGATCAAGGATATTAATTTTTCCATCCATATTTACATCCGATTTGGGACCCGTAAAAATATCT
>PYIY01000197.1 GCA_003635195.1 Candidatus Poribacteria bacterium
TTGCAACACCGACGACTTTCCCTTGCTCCAGAATACTCAACAGAAGCCGTGGCTCAGAGTCCTGATGGTGTGGAGCTTCAGCAAGCTTATAAGCTAAACCGAGTACTCTATTGTTTTCACTCTCATTCTGTTCTAAGTAGACACCGGAAAGTGAAATCAGTTCGCTTGCATGGTTGTGAAATATTATTTCGACCACTGTTTTTCCATCTCCTTTAAGGTCTTTCTGATCGTCAATAGTATTTTAGCCGAATTCCGTTCATTATTCAAGCAATAGACCGCCGATTGTGATTTGGGCGTTGCGCAAGATAAAATTTTGTGCTATGCTCTAATGCTAAGGAAGGAATTGGAAAATCAGATCAGCTTCTGATGCTAAAGCAAAGGAGAAACCGATGCCAAACACGCAAGAAATTGGATGGAATGCTGTTAGTAAAACTGGAGCCGTTGCTGCCGGTGGGGCAAAAGCCGTTGCGGCGGGAATAGAGATTCTGGAAGTGGGCGGAAATGCGGCAGACGCAGCGGCAGGAACGATTCTCGCACTCAACGTTACAGATCACGGTGCCTGTTCTATTGGGGGTGAGGTACCGCTCCTTATTTTTGACGCGGAAAAACAGGAAGTGAAATCACTCTCAGGACAAGGGCGCGCGCCGCTTTCGCAAGCTGCCATTGATTGGTATATGGAAAACGGGATCCCGAACGGTGATATTAAGATGGCACCCGTGCCATCGGTTGTGGATCTCTGCACGACGACGCTCAAACTGTACGGCACGAAAACATTTGCGGACATCGTCGCGCCTACACTGGCACTGCTTGATGCTGGTGAAGCGGACTGGCATTCTGACTTGGCGGTCACGCTACGTCGGATGGTTGAATCGGAACAGAAAACATCTGGGAGCCGCGAGGAAAGAATCCAAGCGGCAAGCGATCGTTTCTATGGACGGAACGGTGCTGATACCGATATTGCCGATGCCTTGGAAGGTTTTTACATTGACAAAGGAGGATTTCTCCGTAAAAGAGACCTCGCTGCGCATGTCACGCTTGTTGAAGACCCTGTAACAGTGGACTACCGCGGCTATACGGTGTATAAGTGCGGTCCTTGGACGCAAGGTCCTTACCTCTGTCAGGCGTTGCGTCTGCTGGAAGGTTTCGATCTCAAAGCGATGGGTAACGCCTCGGTGGACTACGTGCATGTGGTCACGGAAGCACTCAAACTGGCGATGGCTGATCGCGATGCTTACTACGGCGACCCGGAGTTTGTAGATGTACCGTTATCCAAGTTACTCTCCGATGCCTATACTGAGATCCGCCGCCCCTTAATTGATATGCAGAAAGCATCACACGAAGCGAGACCCGGCGATGTGGATAACATGGAACCGCTAAAAGCAGGAGGTGCGTTTCGACCCGGTGTAGGTGGAACAACGACCTGCGCAGTTGCTGACCGTTGGGGAAATGTCGTCGCTGCAACACCGAGTGCTAACGTCTATCATGCAGGAGGCATGGTCGGTCCAACAGGTGTCAGTTATGGTAACCGTTTACGGAGTCTCAACACAACCCCCGGACACCCGAACTGTATCCAGCCCGGAAAGCGTCCAAGAATCACGCTTACCCCTACATTGGTTCTTAAGGACGGTGCTCCGATCTTAGCCATCAGCGTTGCGGGTGGAGACTTGCAAGATCAAGCGACGATGAATTTACTGCTCAATTTTGTTGAGTTCGGCATGCTACCGGAAGATGCTGTTACAGCCCCGCGTTTCGCCACCGCGCATCACCAAGATTCGTTCGATCCGAATCCGAACCGTATAGAGACCTTCGGGCAAGCAGGTTCGTTGACTATCAACAACAGTGTAAGCGAAAACGTTAGGGAAGAACTTGCCAGTCGTGGGCATCAACTCAGGGTGCACGGAGGTGCTATTGCCGCGCCTTCTATGCTACATATCGACAAAGATCGTGGGACATTCTATGCTGCTGGTGACCCTGCTGCGGGAAGGTATGCGGCGGGTTTAGCATAAAAAGGAGAGCGTAGCATCAATCCTCTATCTGCTGCCAATTTTCAAAACGGTGTTGCAACGCTCTGAAAAACCTTCGGAAGGATCTATCGCTCTGCTCCAAATGTTGGAGATTCATGGCGTTGACGAGATCTGAGGTATATTCAATACCCCCTAAAAGCGGGATCACGCCTGCGTCATGGATCGCTTGTAGGAGAAGACCTTTGTAACGATCACGGTTGCGTTTTCGATTCGGAACCGAGCAGTCGCCACCAAATACCTTTTTGAACGCCTCCGCATCGAGAAGTAACCATCGCTCAATATGCGGTTTCGGGATCATACTGATAACGCGATCTGCCAAACTAGAGGCTGCCTGATTGATCTCTTTCTCCCGCTGTAAAAATCCCTTGCCATTGCTATCTGTGCCTACGACGATGAGATCTGGTAAATCCTCATCGTTGTGTTGCAAATCCTGTTGATACTCTCCCAATTCCGTGATAACTTTCTCATGGCCGCCGCGGACACTGGAAACTTTGATGTTGATTTCAATGTTGTACGCATTAGCAACCCGCTGAACCAGTGCCACGAGAAAATCTTCATGGACTGCATCCTCAACGAACAGACTGATATTACGCATCAAAATCCCCCCGTAAGATACATTCAGAAGGAGATAACGCGCTTTCATCCTCCAGCACATCCTCAATATCTACCTTCTTCCATAGGGGTCCGAGATACATCATAGTAAAGGGTTCAATTTCTGTTTTGCCATCAACTTTACGACAAACGTACACAGACTCAGGAGGGATGAGATCCGGCAAAAGCGTCGAATGTGTTGTCACAATGAACTGGATATCTTCAAGAATCATACGAGCTTCCAAAAATCGAGCGATGCGTCGAATTCTACGCGGATGAACGCCGTTTTCCGGTTCCTCAAAGCCTATCAACGCTGGCGGTTCTTTGGCGGCAACGAGTGTCAAAAGCCCTAAAATCCGGAGTGTTCCTTCCGATAAGCCCCGTGCAGAAATCCGTTTTTCGCCTTCACGTAGCACCAATTCTACCTCACCCAAATTATTGATTCCGACCTCAATGCCTGTTACAGAGGGAATCATGGCATGGAGAGATTTCTCGACGGACGCAAACTGTCGGGGATTGAGACCTTGCAAAGTATTAAGAAAGGCGGCGAGGTCCTCTCCCATCAACCCGATATGGTGAACTTCCTTAACAGGATTTGGGAGTCGCATGCGTTCACGCGGTTCAAAATAAAAGGTAAACCAACTCGCCAATTCCTGCCGCATCGCGACCAGATGTGGGTGGTGAGGCAGATAGTGTGCCATCGAAAGAATACTATAATCGAGACCTCGCTCATAGTGGGTTGGACGTGCTTGCCCCTCCATCCGCAAATGCAGTTGATTGTCGATCTGTTCCAAGAACGGCTTGCGTTTTTGACTTACCTGACCTGTGGCATTAAGTGCAGCGAGATACTCGTCGGCGACCCGTAAAGTACCCAACTTCGGGAGCATCTCAATTTCAATCCGATATCGAAGATTTTGTGAACGCACGGTAGGTGGTGATCGCCTTGCAACAGATTCCTCTTCATCCAGTGGTACCGGTCTCATCTTCTGAATGTGTTGGTTGACATTCTCAACGATCTTCGGAGAAAGCTGAACATCTACCTCTATACGAAACGATACTGTTTCCTGTGCCAAGAGGCTCTTGATGCCCTCTTTTCCAAAAGTGAACGACTCCAATGCGTGTCCCCGATAAGGTGGCCCAAACGCTTCCTTCAGGGTCCGACTGGTGGCTATGCGTGATAGGAGGTGTAAGGCATCAAGAAAATTGCTCTTTCCTGAAGCGTTGGGACCCACAAGCACAGCAAGGTGCCCAAAGTTTACCTCAAGATCCACGAGTGATTTATACCCTTGAATTTTGATGCGCTTCAGCATAGTAGCGTACCTCCGTTTAATATCCGAGACCCCGCAGATATTCTCGGTTTACGACTGCGGCTTCGGCTGCGGGGCGCGGCGGATAGGGACGATCAAGCTCGACAGAAACCCATCCGTCATAACCGACATCTTCAAGTCCTTCAAGTGCGGCTTTGACATCAAGTCCTAAATTTCCGGCACCCAGTTCCGCGAAACGCGCCTTCTCACCAAAGCGTTGTGTTCTGTAATCCCAAGTATCGGGATCATCTGCATGGCAGTCTTTGAGATGGACATGTCCAATCCGATTCCGTAAATTCTCGCTCTCAAAGACCTGCATCGGATCGCTACCTGCGGCGAGCATGTGTCCTGTATCAAATAGCAACCAGAGACTTGGTGCTGCTGCCAACAAGCGTTCCGCATCATCAACCGTTTCAAGTAACGTGCCGAGATGGGCATGGTGGAAGCCTTTGATGTTGTGAGCGTCACAATACGCGAGAATGTCGTCTAAGGTTCGGGCGGCGTTCTCGAAATCTTCATCGCTTGGATCGGGTCCGCCCCATTCTGAACGCCTCAGTGACGGCACTTCCGCAGCATTGTTGCCGAGGGTGATGTTGAACCTAACCCTGTCAAGCCCTGCGCCACCGGCATTGACGATATGGAGTCCGAGGCTCCGTGCGAGCGTCGCCATCTCAACCAGTCCGTCTGCTCCTTCAAAAGGAACACTTTCTACACCTTCCCAACCGGCATCAGCGACTTCTCGTAATACTTTTTCTGGGTTCTCTTGTTGTTCCCCACCAAATTGGATCAGGTGGCAAGCGAATTTCAATTTGCTCATGGATATATTCCTTTCAATTCAATATTTTCTACTATTGAGTGATGTTAAGGACAACTGCTGGTCGGGGTCTTGATACAACCACATTTCCATATTCTTCTTAATGGCAGCCCATTCGCTGTCCAACATTGAATACCAAGCAGTATCCCTGTTTTGACCTTTGATGATCATGTGTTGTCTGAAGATACCTTCAAACTTAAAACCGAGCCGCAGCGCTGCTGCTCGAGACTTTTCATTCAGAGCATCGCATTTCCATTCAACACGGCGGTATTTTAACCGATCAAAAGCCTCACAGAGCATTAGGTATATGGCTTCTGTGTTCACGTTCGATCGCTGGGAATCCGGTGAATACCAAATATGTCCGAGTTCCAGTCGTCGCATATCTGAGACGATGTTAAGAAAACTTACCATACCAACCCGTTGCTTTGATTCAAGATGATGGACGGTAAAGAAGAGCGGATCCTCAGACTCAGCACCCTCCCCAAGCCACTTATGCATGTCGTGTGTGCTATTAAAGGGACCGTAACTCATGTAGGTCCAGATTTGCTCCTTTACATCCGATCCGTGAGAGCATCGATAGAGTTCCGCAACATCAGTTTGTGGGTTGATTGGCGATAGTGTAATAAATTTACCTTCGTAGTCTGCTTTTTGAGGTACATCAACAGGCGTAATAGGTTGAACAATATTTCCGACTTGGAGAGACGGTTGTGTCATAGTAATCCTTTTTGTGTTAATTATTTTGCAACGGGTGTATTCATATTTTCTGTTGACGTTCAGGGTGCGGGTCGTCTGGCTGTCTCATCGAAGTAAACTGCATTCGGGTCGTCAATCCAATCGCCGATCCAACCGAGTTCCTTTAGTCCATTTTGAACAATTGGCAATGTCCCGCGTAATTCTTTCACAGGTGCCCATTCACGCCAGTTCTGGTCGGCTGGCGGGTCGAGAAAGTCTCCGATGCCATTCACAGCGCGTTGAATTGAGGGATACACCATTGCGCCCAATCGTGTCTGTTTCGCTGCTTCAACCACCCATTTTTCATAGGGAAACGGTTGTCTCTCAGCGACACAGCACATTTTGCAGAGGTACTCGATGACGTTTCCAACTGCAACAAATGCCGTTTCCACCTTATTTCGAGCTGCCATAGCCAAAGGACCGCGCTGCGAGAAATAATACTTGCCGAACATCCACTTCAACTTGCGCTCCGCGATCGCGGACGGATACACGCAATAGCTATCCTTCAATTCCTTAGCAGTATTTGAACAACCGTAGAGAGTTTGTGAAGTTGCAATAACCCACATCATCTCATCTGGGCACGTCTCCAACCACGCCCGTAGGTCACTTTCATCGTAAAACGACCAATGTGCCTCAAAATCACCTCGATCAACGAAGAGCTGCCAGCTTTGTTCATAAGTTTCCCAATCTTCATCGGAAAGGTGACGCTTATCGCCAATGATACACAGGTCAAGATCCGACCATCCATCGGTGAAACCAGCGGCACGACTCCCAATCAACATAAGGACGGCACGTTCACCCATTTGTTGGCAAAAATCCATGGCACGATCAACGAACTGTTGATCCTCCTGACTGAAACAGATGTCTTCGCTCATTCACACACCTCCCGGAACGACTTTCATTTGGTCGATTGTCAGGTTAAATTCTTACTTGCCCACATACTGCCACCGGTGGTACTGACCGTGATTAGTGGCGTTTGTTTAATGTTCCCCGTTAGAGTTAAACAGTATCCGTTTGTCAGGTGCAGTGAAGCTTTCTAAGTACAGGATTTAAACGAAATCCTTCTTCTCGTTTTTGAGCCAAGTCTTCCCACGTAGCATCGCACTCAATAAAGTGTTTCAAAACCTCCTTAGCACCACGAACAACTGGCGATCCGTGCCCGAAACACATAAGATCAAATTCAAAATGTAGCAGCATTCTGAGAGACAAGCGGGCTTTGTCGAGAGCCACCAGATATTCAGGCGCGTTAAATCCCACTTTTCCATCCGGAATGCCGCTGTCCTTTCTGCCACCACTGAGGAGATCGCCGATGATCAGTGCCCCTTTGTGATTTTTTAGGTAGAAACAGACCTCCTCACGATGGCGGACATTCGGTACACGCACGACTTCAAGGAGATCCCAAAGCATATCTCTGTCCGCGAACGTGGCATTAAAAGTAAATTCGACCTCATCTACCTGATTTTCATGGACTAAAACCTGGCAGTCCCATCTTCGCTTGAATTCTGTCAAACGCCTCTCGTGATAGGCACAGGTCAACATTAGATGCGTTGGACCGCCAAGTTCGTTAATCTGCTGAACCTGACTTGCTGAGAGTGGGAGCGGATCTATCAATACTCGGATGCTGTTGCTCTCGTCTTGCACTAAAAAACTATTCCAGTTGTATGCTTGATTTCGCGACGCACCGTGAACTTCCACCCAAGCAAACAGCTGCGGGGTCAGTTTAGTCAACATCTCTATCTTTTTTGAGCAGCCCCCAAGTTGTGGCAGCCTTATCTAACGGCGACACACTCAAAACCTGCTCCATATCTTGCTGAATTTCCTCCTGAGTCAGGACACGGTTATAAATGACGAATTCATCAAGTTTCCCTCCATAGGGCCACGGACCATCAAGACGATTACCGAACCAGTGATCTGATTGAGAAACCGGAATTACGCCTTCCAGTTTATAGGTGTTATCAAGTTTGCCGTTGATATACAGCCGAAGTTCCTTGTTAAAGTCGTAAACTGCAGCAACGTGCGACCATTTATCGGTCGGAATATCGCTTTTCGCGCTGTTCCATGTACGTCCGCCCGCGCCGGGACATCCCATCCACACTGATGGTTTGCCTTGATGGATGCTCAGGTAATACGTGTGCGGTCCTGCTTGCCCGCGTACATTGCGATAATCGCCGACACTCTCTGGATATACCCATACCTCCATCGTCAAACTCTTGGTAATCGCCAGACTATCAGATGCTGGGGCGGCGACGACACCTTTCTGAATCTGTTCATCAAAAAACACCCCCGACTTGATCTTTCCGTTTTTCTCCCATTTGGCATTGGCTTCGAGCGTGCCGTGATTCCCCTTGCCGCTCAAGTCTTCAACCTCTTTTCCCTTTCCGGCATCGAACGAGTAGTAAAGCACCATTGCGTCGTCCTGAATCGCTTCGCTCACGAAGGGAACTATCAAAATGAATGCCGCACTCAGAATATAAATAACTGTTCGTCTCACTTTGAACCTCCATGTTTACGGACAATAAAAGAATTAAATATCCAGCCTTCACGAGGCTCTAATCGCCGGTAATACTCCAATCTAAATGATCGCTGTAGGACTTCAAGAAGTGCCTCTGTCTTCCAGAAAGAGAAAAACCGTTTCGGATCATATCTATCGTGTTCCCAGATACCCTCAAAGTCTTGGTCTCCCCATAGACCGAGATACATTAAGCCGTTTTCATTGAGCCGTTCTGAGATTAAACGTAAGACCTGATCAATATCCCGCTTCGGTATGTGCAGGAGGCAATTCATGGTATACACCGCATCAAAGTGCTTGTTAATCTTGTCGAGATCGTAGCAATCCAAGACTTGCGCCGGGACTCCCTTTTCAGCAGTAAGTTTCACCATCGCTGGTGTATTGTCCACCGCTAAAACTTGGAATCCTTGAGATTGAAAAAACTGGGCATCCTGACCGGGACCGCACCCGATTTCAAGGAGCGTCTCCCGTCCTTCAGCCTTCAAGAATTTTAGAAACTCCGACCGTTCTCGTAGCTTGAATTCGTCAGAAGAATGCGATGCTCTTTCATAGGCGTACTTTTCGTACGTCTTAACAAGTGCGTCAGTGAACCGCATCATGTTAGCATCTCTCCTCTCGTGTTCCAATTGACAAACCAAGTCGATGTCAACGACCAATAGGTAACGAAGCGTTAATGTCGATTTTGTAAATTTTCCGTCGTGCGGCACACGGGATAGGCGGCACTATGTGCCGCACATTTGACAGTTCCCAACAGACATAGTCAGGGATCCAATCTACTCCTTGCGATTCCGCTTCTTCACGTGTCCATTCGTGAACATCCGTAATGTCAACGATTGCGCGTGCCAGTCCGTTTGGATCTTCTTGCCCTTCCTCGGTCAAGTAAATTTCATTCTCCACAAGCACGAGATCGAGAAATGGGATCTCCGGCGGAAGCCAACGTCGGATTTCGACGATCTTCTCTCCCGAAATAATCCGTTGTACAGATGGTGAAACTATGGACAGTGCCTTAACTATCAAAACTGACTTACTGCCAAGCGTCGTCTGGTGGGTAAATGTTGGAGCTTCCGCCGCCTGCGCCTTTAAAGTCGCTCTCAGCGAACCAGTCTTTGACGGTATCCCGCCACTTAATGAAGTGTGGGGCTTTCAGATGCTCTTGGAACGCCGCTTCGTCTGTATAGACCTCATAAAGCCAGATCCGATTCGGATCGGCACCGTCCTGAATTATATCAAACCTGAGACAGCCGGGTTCATCCGCGACAGAGCCTTTGGCATCGTCTATCATGGCTTCAATGAACGCATCCCTATGACCTTCCTTAATCTGAATCGGTGCGATGATAACAAACATAATGTTTCCTCCTATAAGTGATTTTTTCTGATTTTCGGTGTGTTGACACCGAATTCACATTAACCTACCACAATTGGGGACAGATGTCAATTAAGTTCAAAGTTGAATCCAGGGCCATTCAATTTTAAGAAATTATTAGGTTTCACGTCTTTTTTCAAGGATCCGGTTCGGTGTTTTTGCTGGGGTGTTTCTTCTAGGAAACCGAACCTACCGGGCCTGGGGGTGAAAATTCGATCAAAAAATGGAGAATTGAATGACCCTGAAGTTGAATCTTACGCCGACGCAACTGTTAACGCCCTTAGTTTTTCCTCATCTAATTCGACTCCCAGTCCCGGTCCTTCGGGTGGATAGAGGTGGCTAGCTTCTGCTCGGATGCGCGCCTTCGCTGGGGATGCCGTATAGAGCACGGGTCCCATCGGATCGCATGGTAGGGAGAGGTTCGGCATCGAAACGCCGACGTGGATTTGCGCGGCTGTCCCAAGCGTCGATTCCTGATCCGTGCCGATCAGACATTCAATTCCAGCTGCTTCTGCCAACGCAAACAGACGACGGATATGGGTCGGACCTCCGGCTACACACGCCACGTTGAAGACAGTGCAAGCACCGCGTTCGGCTGCTTCATACCCATAGCCCAAACTACCGATGTGCAGACTCACAGGTAAATCCATACGTTTGGTGAACTCCGCACATACTTGCAGGTCTCGTGAGGGCTGTTCAAAATGGTAGGGAGCGTGATGCCGCAAGACATCGGCGTAACGCAGTGCGGTCTCCCAGTCGTTGAAGCGACCGGAGCAGTCGATTTGTTTAAGCTTAATCTGCTCACCAAATCTGGACTTCATCTCAGTCAGGAACTGATTATCCAAGGCACTGTCGCCGGATATATAATAACGGAAGAGATGGTGTCCGAGATCTATCAATCGTTGCAGATAGCCTGCGGTCTTCTCAAAATCCTCTTTTACCTGCCATCCAAAGATTGGATAGCAGCAATAGACGCTGTCTCGCATCTTACCGCCGAGCATTTGGTAAGCGGGTACGCCCTGGACCTTGCCGTTCAGATCATAAAGTGCAAGATCAATGGCGGAGGCAAGGTGTGGATTGCTAACTGTGCTACCGAAATTTTGTGCCCGTAGGAATTCATTGATCTCTGTGATACGGGTGGCATCACGTCCGACGAGTAAATCGTTGTAGCGTTTGGTCACTGCGCCTAAATCGTCAGCCTTGCTGTCCGAGGCTTCGCCTAACCCGATGGGTCCGTCGTCTACATGGACTTTGACGATAACATGCCCTGATATGTGCCCGTAATAACGCGGTGTCTCAATCTGGAAGGTTTCAATCTTTGTGATTTTCATTTTGTCTCCCGAAAGTCAAGAACGGCTTGGTAGTGTTTGGTTACTTGACCGTCGTACCTCGTCTCAATGAGATTAACAATCTCCTGAAATAAAAGACGCTTATTTTCGTCTGGCAAGGCGATATGCCCTGAATAAGTACCCAAGAGTTTGATGTATTGCTCCGATGAATACGTCTGTGTCCATGGATAGACGCGTTGAATTGGGGAGTGAAATGCCTCAACTCCCGGACAGTTTGTAGCGTGTGTAGGGCGATTCGTGGTCAGCGGAAGATAGTATTTATCGTAAAGACGCTGGCTTTCCGCGAAGAAGCCTTCGTCCTTCCGCACATGTTGGTTTGAGAAAACAGCGAGGAAACCACCTGATTCAAGCACCTCGGACACTCTCAGGTATCTTACCTTTGGGTCTACCCAATGAAAGGCAGTGGCAGAAATAACAAGATCAAACGTCCCTTCAGATTTCCACGCCTCAAATGCTTGTTCCACAAACGAGACATTCGGAAATCCACTTAACTTTTCCCTCGCAACGGCAATCAAGTCGGCACCGATGTCCAAACAGACCATTTCGTATCCGCGTTCTGCAAAAGATTGAGTTGCCTTTCCAGTTCCACAGCCGACTTCAAGGATTCTGCTGTGATCGTTAATCCCAGAGAACTCCACGATATCCTGTATCAGTTCTTCAGGGTAGCCGGGGCGTATATCCTCATAAAGCACTGCAGCGGTATTGAACGTAGTTTTGAGCTCGGTACTTGACATAATAGATTTTAGAATTACTTGGACACTTTCAATGTACAGTATCCAACCCCTAAATCCCCCTTATCAGGGGGACTTTAAGAAGTAAGCTCGCAATCGGGGTTGAAAACCCCTTCTACATTGGAGGACAGAACTCACATATATCAGTTGTAAGACCTCGTCTACGCCAACTTGCCGCGGAGTAACGGGTTGTCTTTCATCACTTCGCCATCGCGATTCCGCGTACCGGATGGCATGTAGTGGATTGCCATCGCCCGACGGTCTCGGGGTGAACGGTTCGGATTCGTTTGGTGGAGTGTCATGCAGTGATGCACCATCACACATCCGGCTTTAACGGGTACGGGAACAGCACGGTCTACATCGGCATTCACCTGCAACAACGCTGGCAATTTACCTTTCTCTGACTCAGCACGTCCGTGTGCCGCTAAGCCTTCCAGATAACTGCCGGGGATAACGTTCATACAACCGTTCTCTTCGTCGGCATCATCAAGTGCTAACCAGATGCTCACAAGATCCGGCGGGGTACACTGCCAATATGCGTTGTCCTGATGCCAATAGACTTCGCCACCGTGATAGGCGGGTTTGTAGAGTGCCTGATCGTGAAACAGTTGGATATCGGATCCGATTAAACTCTCAACAATATCTAACATCGGTTCGTGGTAGAGTAACTTCCGATATTCCTCATCCAAACGCCACATCTCCATAATCTGCAACATCTCTTCTTCACGATCAGCATCTTCATCGCCTTCGGAGTCCCCGACGACTGCAAGGTTCCGCAATCCTTCACCGATTGTGCCGCGTTTCTGTGAAAATTGGGCATCGTAATGTTCGCGTAGCACGGTAAGGTGTTCGTCATCAATGACGCGTCCGTCGATTTTGAGATAGCCTTCGCGTCCGAATTGCTCGACTTCTTGGGACGTAAGTTTCATAACATTGCTCCTTATAGTAGATTTCAGTCAGATTCAGCTCTTTCTGCCCTCTAGTAGATTCGTCAAATTCGCCACAACATACACGAAACAGCCCCACGCAAAGCCTAGGAACAAACAAACTGGCAACATATCAAACATCGTTCTTAAATCCCCTTCTCTTTCTTTCAAAACATCCCACACCCCGAAAACCACCCACATGCCTCCACCGAAGTAGAAGGTGCCTCTTAAAAACCACCTCATGGGCTTTATGGTGGACTTTATGGACTTTGCTCGAATTGCTCGAATCAAGGGGCGTTCATGAACATTTGCCAATCTTTCTTTTTCAATTTCTTCTTTATCTTTTTCCTCCCATCTCATGAAACAGGCTATCCCAAAGCCTGCTAACAACGAAAATGGCAAACTTTCGAGTATCATTTTCAAATCCCATTCCCCTCCGTTCCGCACAACCTCGAGAATCACCCACATCACCCACATAGATATACCGGAAACGATGCCTATCGAAAGCGAATCTATTATGGACGTTGCTTGGAGCAGGGGACGTTCAAGGACCTTCGCCAATCTCTCTTTTTCTTTCTCTATCCATCTATGGCGAAAAAACTGAACGGGAAAATACCACAGCGGGAAAGTAACCGCCAATACGGCGAGACTAAAAATGTTCCATAAGCAAGGAATTATTTGATGACAGCTTGGACAAACCAAGCCAAACCAATGTCCATGTCCAAAGACACTTCCTTTTGTTGCCCACAAACGGCGGTCATTCAGCGTCTCACAGTGCGGACAGGGAACGTAAGAGCGTTCCTCCGGCGGTTTATCACTCTCTTTGTCAATCAAGGTGACTTTGGGGAGTCGTTGTCCAAAAATTAGTTCGTTGAACATAACTGCTGGGAACAATACCCAGAGTAAAGTAAAGGGGTGAGGCAGTGCCTGTATTTTGAATCTGTTTTTGTCGTATTGCATCGGGTTTATCTCCATGTCAAATGGCTGTTTTTTCAAAAGATTTCATACACTTCCAAAGCCATTCATTTTTAAGATCCGGTGCGGTTAGGAAACCGCACCTACCGAGTCTGGGTGGACTTCACACATTTCAGTTTCAATCTATATCAGATTCTTCAAGAATCTTTTGATATGTGTGTGATGCTATGTTGTATGCTTCGCGAGCGGCATCGCGTTCTTCTTCTCGAATGCGGTTCATTTTTTGGTTCCAGCAGACCTCTACAGCATCTAAGCACCATTGCGCGCTTTTGCGACTTGCGCGGATCGGTTTACCGTCTACAATGACGAAGACCGGATTCGTATGAGACGACGGGAAGATACGGAGCGCGACCCAACTCGATCTGTCAATAGATGTCTCAAATTGAATGGGTACGATTTCACCGTCAGCGATAATTTCTTGCGTCTCAACCGCCTGACCGTTGACAATGAGTTCAACAGGTACCTTTCGGCTTTCCGCAATACGCGCACGCTCAACGTCCCAATACGGTTGCTGATCCAAAGCGCGGTTCTTTATCTCAAGATTAGGCGTTTCACCAAGCCGTGCAGCGACGCGAGCCGTGATCGTTACCGTGCCGAGTGCTTCCAAATCCAACTGGCTAAGCTCTCCAGTAGCTGTCTTTTCGCCAACCGGTACACCGCCTACGGTGAAGTCTAAGAGGTGACTTTTGCCGTCTCCGACATAAGAACGACCGTCTTTCAATCCGGCTGCCCACGCGTCAAAGTCAAGGGCACCGGGCGGCATTTTCACATATATGCGTCCTAATCCGACGCGTTCACCGTAAATACAAGGGAAATCCGTCTCGCCACTGATTCGTGTCCGGAACCCACAATTCAGCGTGTGATACCAGATATTCAGTTCCCAAACAGCCGGTGTATCCACTGTAGAGATGAAATCAACAGCATCATGAACGACATCCACAATATACTCATTCGCACCGATACCATCAAAAGGTGGCATGTTGTAATTGGGGAGTTCGTCGCCATCCACTTTCAAACCCCAACCGCTGTGACTGAAACCCGTTACTGCCCCTTGTTCCTTTGCCCATTGGAGAACAGGGAGGTCCCAACTGGGCCACTCCTCAATCCGTTCAGTCCCTTTGTAATCATCTTCAGTGAGTGCCAGTAACGAGAGATGTCCAGCGTGTGAGGAGGGGAAACCTGAAACCTCCACATCGTATCGCATCACGTAATCATCGGTCGAGAGTTCGTGAACCTTACCATCGAAAAACTGTTTCTGGAAATACCAGCAGGGGCCCCACGAGAGTACACACCCCACATTGAGATCTTCGCCGAGAATGTGGCGCATCATATCTTCTGGGGTAACGCCCTCAGTGGGACTTTCGTAGTGCGCGCAACCCGCGGCGTGGACATGATGGTCGCCGGAACGCCAACCTTCTGCTGCGATATGGATCCATCTTTCGAGATAAAAGGTCTCTTGATGCGTCTCAGCATTGGGAACGGTAACGGCTTGGGTTTTTACTTTATATTCCGGTCCCCGCGTGTATTCAACAGTATAGTTGCCCGGCGGTAGGAGCACCGATTCGCCACTATGCCGATAGATTTGGTTATGAAAGAAGAAATCGGGTGCGAGTCTCCGTCCGCGCGACGGGTAGACTCGGTTCAATTCGTCACGAATAATAAAAGCCGCGGTTGTCGGTTTTCCATCAAAATCGAATACCTCTAAGATTACTTTTACGGCTGGCACACACTGGAACAAAATAGGGACTTCACCGCGGAAGCCGATGTCTTGTGTTCCCTGACCGACGTTGAAACCCAACGTTGCTTCTCGTTTGCCCTCATCACGGCTGTAGAGTTGAATGACGCGATACTCCAGTTCTAATCCCGATAGACCGGCCTTCAAAGGTGGATTGGCATAGACTGCAATATCCAGAAACCGATGCGGAATTTCGCTTTTAGGGACGGTCATCTCTGGGTCAGGACTTCCAGTGGAACGTTTATAAAGCGGTGCGGCGTTTTCACTCTCTGCTGCTAACGGTGCCGTCACGCCCGCCTCATTGTGTACCTTGACTAAAAAGGTCCGCCAACCCTGTTGCATCAGCTCCTTCTTTACGGGACCTTCCTTAACCTTCACACGGCTCTCAGGATTGATATTGACACCAGCCAAACAGTACGCATCAAGAATCTTTTGAATGTCAATAACTGCTTGTTTATGGTCTTCGGACACCAACGCTTTCTCGATCACTGAAAGGTTGTTCTCAGATAAAGGTGAACCGAGATAATCCAACGCCTCAATAAGCCGCTGTGTTGCTGACGCGAGCGGTTGAAATTCCACCTCAGTGACAAGATTCAGTTCATCGGTGAAACCTACTGAAGTGAAAGTGAAGAGCAATATGTAGCCGATAAGCAGAAAGGGCAATTGGCTGCTAACTCTTTTTTTAATGATAGTGTTATATCGGTTTGATGCCTGTTGCATGGTGTATTCCTCCTAATCGTTGAAGAGGTTGTTTTCGGCGCAATCTTAAACGCACTAACACTATAACCTATCATAATGTGGAGTAGATGTCAAGTCCACAACAACTCAACTGTCTCGGAATCGAAGAATCGAACAGCGATATGTAATGTGACGTAAGAACGTTTCCTTAGTTCATATCATGTCACATGATAGTCCACACCATACTGTATCAAACCCAATCGTCGGGCTACACCTTGAGAAGCCATATTGTCCCACGATGTGCTGTAGAGAGGAATGCGGTTCAAGGCACGGACAGCAAGTGCCCACGCAGCAACAACCGAGGTTGCATACCCACGCCGACGATAACCAACCAACGTATCAACACCTGCTTCATGGGCACGTGATGATAAGCGAACACTTTGGCAAATTGATACAGCCTGTGAATCCTCTATGACCGCTAAACAGGGCTGCGAGTTATTTAGTTCCGACATCATTTCGGCAAAATTTCCCTTCAGAAAGTCTATGTTTGCGGGTGACAGCCGGACAACATTTGTTGGTGGGACAATATGCTCGGGAAAGCGATAAGCGGGCCCGACCCAAACCCGTTCAATTGGGGCATGACGCTGAAGAATTTCCTTGAATTGTCCGTGAACACTTGGAATTTTCTCGGAATTCATAGGCACCGGTTCGGCGGCAGCGACTTCCCTCAGCTGCGTAACGATATTGTCGGGCAGGTCATGTCGGAATCTACAGATTGAACCTTCGTTGGTATATCCAGAGAAAAAACGAGGTGCTATTTTTGTATCATCAGTAGGTTCGTTGATATATTGAAGGTATCCATTCTCATCCTGTGTGAATAGCACCTCAACCTGTATTTCCATCAGTTCCATATTAGACCGCATCCGACAAAATCTCCTGTCCTTTTACCTAACTAACCGTTCGATTTTTGAAATTCACAATAACTCCGATACCGAAATTCCGAGATGTCGCCTTTTCTCAACGCCATCTCCACCGCACAACCTTCCTCATAAGTATGCGTGCAGGCACCTTTTGTACAATGCTCTCGGAGCGAATTCATCTCTGGAAAATAGCGGTCCATTAAGCGAGGCTCAATGTCGCAAAAGTGCAACTCGCGAAGCCCCGGCGTATCGGCGATAAAACCGCCGAAATCCAATTTGTAAAGTTGGGTTGCAGCGGTCGTGTGCCTTCCACCTCGTTTCGGATTCACTGCGTTCGTCTTCAATTTCAAACCGGGCTGGATAGCATTCAAGAGCGAGGATTTTCCAACGCCTGATAACCCAGAGACTGCAGAAGTCCTCCCTTTCATCCACGCTTTCAAATCCTCGATTCCCTCACCGGTTGCTGCACTCGTGACGATAGCCGGATAACCGATTTTCTCGTAAAGTGTGACCATCGCGTCTACTTCTGAACGGTTTTCAAGCATATCAATCTTATTAAAACAGACAAGTGGCTCAATCCCCGATGCTTCGGCGATAACAAGGAATTTGTCCAGCATTCGCTGCCAGATCGGTGGCTCTTTTACGGAAGAAACAATGACAAGTCCATCAAGATTCGGAATGAGAATGACCCCTTTAGATTGTGTTCCCTTGCGTTTATATTGACGCTTGCGACGCATAAGGGCTGCAATGACACCATGCCTTTCATCAATCACTTGAATTTTGACGCGGTCCCCGACATAGACCTGCTGATTTCTGCTAAACGCATCTCGTTTTCCGCGTAGCGAACACTGATATTGATTCACATCACACTGTACAAGGTAAACGCCATTGCTCGCACGCATCACGACCCCTTCGGGAAGCCCAACCAATTTTTCGTTATCAAAGAGATAGCCTGTCCGTTTGAGAAGTTCCTCGTCCGGTATAATGCGTGCGGTTTTGATGGCACTGAGATGCTTGACCCTATTTTTGACAAGCATTTTCTCTGATTTGAGTAGCAGTGCGACAACGACAGGTTTGTCCGTGTCGTTGTCAAGCGCATTCTCCGCATCCCGAATGGCTGGATTCATGCCAAGATACACCTTGCGATAGGTGACACGCTCCCGCCAATCAAAAGCTGAGTAATCACCTTCAACAATTTTTTGTGCTTCTATTAAAGTTGTGCCTGCGTAAACAGACATTGCCATAGGTTTCAATTACCTTTGTTTTGCCTACTCCAAATCACCGCGAATTTTCGCGAATAATTTGAAGATCAGTTCGTTAAAACTCTGATAAAAGGTAGTAATCTTTTACCTACATACAATTTTGGATGCACTTTAGGAGGCATTACGTGAACGTTTCAAGGTTCTTTCGCGGCGACCAATCTGACCTTGTAAGGCGTCCCATATAGTTTGCTATACTCTGATTTCATAGAAGGTGTAAAAAGCTTCGATAGGGCATTCCAGACGCAAAACCTGAAATGGAAAGCACTTGAGACACCTGTCTACCGTTTTTTGTTGTGAAAGGCAATCCAAGAACTGCGTACTTGCTGGTTCTCTCAAAGAACCGTCGCGGGCGACAAACTGTCCCCACAATGCCCAATCATTTGTTGGATAACCGTGAGGTTGTGCGGAGTTGATGTATGCTGGTGGAAAGAGTCGGCGATACGCCTCTACATTGTAAAGCCATGACCCACCCCGAACCCTTGTCGCTGTCGGGCTGGTCTCCTTTACGTACTCGAACAACCTCTTTAATTCCGACTTTCTCATCTCCATCCGCGCTTTGTTAATTGTTCCTTTTCCGGACTCGTCACGACTAAAGTGGATCTCGACGACACCATCCGCACCAGGACCTGAACAGGAGAAACAACCGATTCTGCGGTCTTTCTCAAAGTTTTCTGGAAATTCGATGCGAGGATCTCTCCGCCGCGGAAGCCGCAATTGTTTTTGACGACATAGATAGAATTCGTAAGCCCAATCTTCCAGATTTTCGGATTTTGGAATTCCTCTTACGAACACTTGCCAGAAAGGGTTGTTTGGATCCGATGTGCGTAAATGAAAGAGGTGGATTGCTCTTTTGAACCCTCTCCAGTCTAAAGACTGGAGATTCCTTTTGTTCCTCGTGGGAACATTCTCCGCTCAAGCGGAGCAACATCGGCCTTCTAAACGAATGCCGACGGGCGATGCCATAGTCGCCGCTACGGGGACACCTAAGCATCCCAGATACTTTCGTCTTATGTTTATCGCGCCTACACCATCGCGATGGTATTCAAAACCGCATTGGCAGGTATATTCGCGAGTGGTGGGTTTCTTCCTGTTGCCGCATTTCGGGCAGGTCTGTGAAGTATAAGCCTCATCAATCACTTCCACTTTGATACCTAAAGCTTTCGCTTTATATGAAATCAGTTCAGTGACTTTACCAAATGCCCATTGATGTAGCTTTTGATTGGTACGCTTGCCGTAATCTATATGCTCGCGTATACCCGTCAAATCGCCAATCACAATGGTAGAAATATCGCGATCTTCACACATCTTCACAAACTTAGTGGAATGCTTGTGTAAACCATCAAGTATCTGATTGTCGATTTGTCTGATGCGTTTCCATTTGCGCTTTACAAGATACCACCAGCGTTGTGAATGGCGTTTACACCTATCAATCTTCTTGCCATAAGATGCTATCACCTTGTTTCTCAACCGGTATAGACTGCGTATATACCGCCCATTGAAAATCGTAGTGGCAACACCATCATGACTGACCAGAGGATGTATCTCACCAATATCAACGCCTACAACACCTTCAGCATCTGACTTCAGTGGTTTTTCTACGCCATACACAAAATGCAGAGTATACTGACCCTTGTCATAGACCAACTCCACAATGGCAATATGCGTTATAGCATACTTCAAATCAAAGTTTTTTGGCAGTCTCACTTTTAAGGGATCACTCTGTCTACCGTTAGACAAGACAAGCATATTGCCTTTGAAGTAAATCGCAGATTTCTTCCAAGTGGTTGTTTGAAATCTTTTATCTTTATACGGCGGTTTCGCTTTCTTATCACCATTCTTACGCTTTTCACGAAAACCTTTACGATTCTTGAAATAGCGTCTCCGCACTTCTTGAATACTCTGTGAATGTAGAGGTTGTGATTTAGACAACTGTTTATCCATCCACAACTCACAAGGCACATCAAGTGCGCCACCCGTGCGGTAACCATGCGCATAGTCCCACATCTCATTCAATACCAAACACTCACGCCATACAGACGCAGTGGTGGCATTAATAGTGTCCAACTGCTGAGTATACTGCAATTTTAACTTTCGGGTACGCACAGCGAACTCCTTTGGCATGGCTTCCGGTTTCAGTCGATGGGAGGTAGAGACCCGCCTTGCGACGGGCTGGAACTCTTTACCGGTTTCCATGCAAGATATAGCATATCACAGAAACAAGAATCTGTCAAGACAAATTGACTTGACAGATTTTGAGTAAGTGAGAGATACTAATACATATTTCAACAGAAAAGTACCTGCTGTTTTATTGAATCAACAATTGAAAAGGGGACCTGAAGATGTTTTTCTTATCCCAAACTTAGTTTCTTGCCACACGCCCTTAGGATTTTTCTACATCTCCAAGCTAAAGCATGGAGTTTTGAAAAATCAAGACTTTAGATAAAAGTTTAACCCAGAGGTTTTAAAGGAAATCATTTTAAATTAAAGAGCTACAAAACAATAAGATTCGCGCGGTGTGCTGATTTTTCTTGACGTGTTTTAGGAAATTGGTTATTCTTTTACCAAGTGAACAATTGACCGAGTGCGATAGAAAGACCTGTTGAATCATTATATTGAGGACAAGGAGAATACAGATGAAAGCGTATCGTGCCGCTGTTATCGGTTGCAGCCGGATGGGTGCATTTATTGATAACGAAGTCCCCGACTATGAAGCGATTAAGTTACCATATTCCCATGCTGCAGGCTTTTTTGCCGAGGAACGCACTGACCTTATCGCGTGTGCCGATCTGCGTCCAGAAGTCATGGAACATTTCGGCAACCGATATAACGTCCCAAAAGCGAATCAATACACCGATTATCGTGAAATGCTTGAAAAAGAACAGCCTGATATCGTCAGTGTTGCCACACAACCCGAGCATCGCGCAGAAATTGTTGTTTACGCAGCGGAGCACGGTGTGAAAGCCATCTATGCCGAAAAGGCGATGGCAGCTTCTATGGATGAAGCCGCAGCAATGGTATCTGCGGTAGAAGAAAACGGGGTCGCCTTTAACCTTGGCACAAATCGCCGGTGGCATACAGGTTTTGACAAGATGAAGGAGATTATCGACAGTGGTGAAATCGGTAAACTCCGAACCTTGATTATCTATTCAAACAGTACACTTTTCAATTCAGCCAGCCATCACTTCGATCTAATTTTACGTTTGAATAGTGATGTGCCTGCGAGTTGGATCACGGGTTATCTTCCGCAAGGCGATTCGGTTTTTGATGGAAATGAGCTGCGAGCGGATCCGTCTGGGGGTGGAACAATCCAGTTTGAAAATGGTGTGACGGCACATGCGCTGCTAACGCCACGCGGTAGTGAATGGGAAGCGATTTGTGATGACGGAACCGTTACATGCTGGAACAACGGTTGGCAGTGGCATCTCCGCAAACGACAAGATGTCCCGGGGTGGCGGACGTGTCAGGTCCCTGAAACTTTTCCTGAATTTGAAAACACCAGTAGCACAGCAAATTTGGTTAAAGACCTTGTTCACGCGTTAGATACAGGTGAACCGACCCGAGGCGGGGTCCGGTGTGCGTATGCCAGTACTGAACTGATTTTTGGCATCATTGAATCACATCTCCACAACGGCGCGCGTATTGAACTGCCGTTGAAAGACTCAAAAGTCCGTTTGCAAAGAAATCCAACTGCAAGGCAACCACGGGTCGAGTAACCATTTCAATATACTTATCCGAGGAGATTTTCGTCTGATTCTTTCAGATTGATACAGAATACGGGAAGTTCACGGTTGGGAATACTTGCAGACTTCCTTGTGCCGACCAGTAAACCACCCGCCGAGCGATAGAATCGTTCGGCGTTTGGGTCCCCTTGAATAATCATTTTACTATATCCGAGGTGCCGTGCTTCTTCTTGTGCGTGTATCATTAACTTTCGACCGTAGCCTTTTCCAATAAAATCCGGCTCAACAAATAGAAGACTCAACTCTACTTCGGTAGCAGAGATGCGTTCTAAGGAATAGAACCCTACTGCGTTTCCTGCAGCTTCAATCACAAAAGTTGGGTTGTTCTCAATATAGCACTTGTCAATAGTGAGTTCCTCACGGCATGCCTGCATAAATTGATCGGAATAACCCCAATATGACTTAGAACGGAAGGCAAGTCTGCTCAAGTGCTCAACTTCACCCGGTAAAGCCTGTCGAATTTGCCATTTCTGTGTGTTAGACACAGTTCACTTCTCCTTTATGTATGGACGAGGTAACCTCGCCCCTACAGGCGCGAAAGATGCGCGCCGAATATCCTCTAATTCCTGTGCACTAAAGACACCCGCTTGGTAGAGATTGCGATACTCTTCAGAGACGCTCTGACCGAATATCATCAGATCGTCTGTATTGATCGTTACCGGTACGCCGTTGTCGAATAAGATACGGATCGGATGTGAGGCGAGATCCGGTACACCATCCAGCATGACATTACTTGTTGGACACACATTCAACTGAATTTGATTCTCCGAAAGCCACCGCATGACTTCAACCGATCCTGCAGCAGCGATACCGTGTTGCACCTCGTCCAAGTCAAGGACTTCGACCGTCTGCTGAACCTCTTCTGCCCCTCCGAATTCTCCAACGTGTGCCTTGAGTTTCATTTCTGCGGCGCGCGCTTTGGCATATAAGGATTGGACAGCTTCAGGCGCACACGCTTCTTGATGGCTATACAGATCCATCGACTGAAATATGTCTAATTCTATTGCTTCGTGTGCCGATTTCATCCATTTTGGGTCGTTTGCACATTCTCGCGCAAAGCCGAGCTCTGGGCGCAAATCAACCTTCTCTCGATACTGTTCAACTAACGCTTCAATAAATGAACGAAGTTCGGTTAACCCACCCGGATAAAACTTAAGCAACCGGATGTCGAAACTCATTTCAAGTATAACAACACCATCTTGGATCGCATCGTTTATCGCTGACACCGCGATGAACTCAAAACCTTGGCGGTGGTCTAAGTGAGGTGCTAAGACTTCCTCTATGTATTCCATCATTCCACCAAGCCCTTTCATTTTAAGAGGTGCTTTGGTTAGAGAGTGTCCCAGCCACTGCTCTGCATTCTCTCGACGTGTGCTTAAGAAAGCATGGCAGTGAACATCGGTTTTAGGAGATGCTTTTATAGCGGTTAAGTTACCTGTGGAAAGTGCTTTAACGAAATCCATATACATAATCCGTAAATTGTCTAAATTTTAGTCAGATAAGGATAACTACCAATTGAAGGCAATTTTTGTAAACAGTTGGTTGACTGTCCCCTTAGCGTACTGGTCTCCGTAGACAACGTATAGCACAAGGTTTTCAATGAAGGTATACTTAAAGACTGCATTGAAATTTGGCTTATGTTCACGCGCTGAACGCAGCCGAAATGTTATCCATTTTTCTGTGCCTATCTCAATATTCATACTTGCCCGGAGAGAAAATTCACGGGTTTTTTCTCCATCCGGAAAGGTCTGCCAGAGATTTTCACCTTCAATTCCGACAGATAAAAAGCGAAATGGGATTAGGTTCATCGCGGTGGTGACAAATGTTGCCGTGGCACCCTCAAACTCGCCGTGTTGATAAACGACAAAAATGCGGTCAGGTTTTTGGCGGTTATACGTTGTTTGCGCTGCGATCACCCAATTTGAGTGGACATCGTAAGACCAGTTTCTGTAGAAAAACCCTGTCTCTATCTTTTCTCCCAAATCAAAACCGATCAGTTGGAAATGATTGCCACGTGTTTTTTCTCCATCTTGGTTCCAGGTCACAGATTGGACAGATTCAAATTTGATAGTTCGCAAAAACCCTTTCTCAACAGGCCAGCGATACACTCCCCAGAAACTGGGTTGCCGGATGTCTGTGAGTCGAACGTATCCATTGACAGGATTAAAGCCTGCTGTGAAGTCGCGATAGGCAAGACTAACAATAGGATTCCCCCTGCGATATATTTCTGCAAGGAATGCGCGGGTGCTGTCGTGTT
>PYIY01000198.1 GCA_003635195.1 Candidatus Poribacteria bacterium
GATTACTTTCATCACGATGCTCATCGCAACACTGTCTATCTCTGGCGTGCCGTTCATTTTTTCAGGATTTTGGAGTAAAGATAAAATTTTAGCAGGTGTGTTGGGACGGGCGATGGAATGGAGCTCCGTCCATCACTATATCCTATTCATAATAGCACTCTCTGCCGCAGGAATTACAGCATTCTACATGTTCCGTCTGATCTTCATGACCTTCTTCGGTGAACCGCGCAATCAAGAAATGCACGACATGGCACACGAATCTCCGAGATCAATGACTGTGCCGCTCATCGTCTTGGCAATACTGAGTTTTCCCGTTGTGAATACACTCTGGTTCAACAAAGACTATGTAAAACCACCACCACAACCACATCTTCACGCGCCGCAACATGTATACCTCTCACCTGACAGTAAAACAGGTGGACAGGGAGTCGCGCTATCACTTTTTGGCGTTTCTGAGGCAGTCGCAGCTGAAGAAGAGGGTGGACAGGACACACACGCAGATGCCGGACATCACGGACACGGGCCCGCTCATACGATTGCGATGGTGCTATCCATCATCGTTGCGGGGTTCGGTATATTCCTTTCGTGGCTGTTCTACCATAGACGAACCTTGTCTGCCGAATCTGTCGCAACCACTTTCCGACCGATCTACAATCTGTTCTGGCACAAATACTACTTTGACGAATTTTACGACGGTGTCCTGGTTGCTCTGACGGTGTGGAAAGCACGGCTCTTTGCGCAATTTGATGGAAGTGTCGTTGACGGTATCGTCAACGGTGTCGGGGTCGTAACGCGAGATATTCTCGCTGCCTTCGTAGGTCTTTTCGATAATAGTGTCGTTGATGGCATCGTCAACCGCGTCGCCCAAGTTACGTGGTCAGTCGGTGGAAGAATCCGTCGTATTCAAACGGGTGCGATTCAGACGTATCTTTTCGTCGTGCTGGCAGGGATTGTGTTGCTAATCTTAATTTTCCGGGCATTGTAGCTGCCCTTTTGATGGGACAAGGAGGATTCCCACGAGATGTTATTGTCGCTAATGATTTTTATCCCATTGCTGGGGATGATTGTTGTTTTACTGCTGCCGCGTGCGTCGGAGGAACTCGTTAAACGCGTTACGCTCATTTTTACGCTCATTCCACTCGCACTTGCGGTGTACTTATTCATCACTTATGACCGATCAACCGCTGGCACGCAGTATGTCCACGGTCCTTTTCCTTGGATTGATGCATTCAATATCCAGTATCACATCGGCATCGACGGTCTCAGCGTCACGCTCTTGCTCCTTACGGCACTCTTGGGTCCGATCTGTGTTATCGCCTCGTGGCGAAATATAGAAAAAGGGATCAAAGCGTATATGGCACTGTTCCTGCTGCTTGAAACAGGGATGCTCGGCTTCTTCGCTGCATTGGATCTTTTCTTGTTCTATGTCTTCTTTGAACTCACACTATTGCCGATGTATTTCCTGATCGGTGTTTGGGGTGGACCGCGTCGCGAATACGCTGCGATCAAATTTTTCCTCTACACCCTTTTCGGCAGTGTGTTAATGCTGATCGCAATGATAGCCGTTTATCTCAACAGCAATATCGTTAACGGGGTAGCAGAAGGTTTACGAACGTTTGATATTCCCACACTCATCACCTTAGCCGCTACACAAGGACACGCGCTCGCTGACCCAAACTTCCAAATATGGGTGTTCGTCGGCTTCTTTATCGGGTTTGCCGTTAAAGTGCCAATCTTCCCCTTCCATACCTGGCTCCCTGATGCACACGTCGAAGCACCGACTGCCATCAGTGTTATTCTTGCAGGTATCCTCCTAAAGATGGGGACCTACGGATTGGTCAGAGTGAACATGGCAATGTTCCCACAAGGGTTAGATCATTTTACCAACGGAATAGGTTTCTGGGGCAATAGCCTCGCGCTGCTTGGGTTTATTAACATCGTCTACGGATCCTTCTGCGCATTGGCACAAACCGACTTTAAGAAGTTGGTCGCGTATTCCAGTATCGGACACATGGGTTTCGTCATCTTGGGGCTTGCCGCACGAAATGACAGTGGTATCACAGGTGCTATCCTCCAGATGTTTAACCACGGGGTCATCAGTGCGATGCTCTTCCTACTTGTCGGTGTCCTCTACGATAGGGCACACCACCGTGAGATTAACGGTTTTGGCGGTCTCGGCAGCAGAATGCCAGTCTATACCGGTATCACGACGCTCGCGTTCATGGCTTCTTTAGGGTTACCCGGCTTGAGCGGGTTTGTCGGAGAGGCACTCTCCCTACTCGGTGCCTATGAGAGATTCAAGTTTTTGACTATCCTGTCCACAATAGGTATTGTTGTCGGTGCTGCATATTTCCTCTGGACGCTTCAAAGGGTCTTCTTAGGGAACCTCAACCCGAAATACGAAGCACTTCCTGAAATCAACGGACGTGAAATTTTGACACTCGTACCACTCGGTATCCTAACTATTGTACTCGGTGTTTGGCCCAACTTCGCCATTGATATGTTCAGAGAATCGGTTACCAACCTTATAGATGTCCTGAACGCGATATAGGAGGTTTGAGGAAAACATGCAAAATATTGATAGCCTCCTCTATTTCAGTCCAGAAATTCTACTCGTAATCTTTGCTGCTGCCGTTATTATTCTTGATCTCGTTGTGAAAAACAGGGAAAGTGTCGCTGTTGCACATCTTTCCCTCGTTGGGTGTCTTTGCACATTTGCTGCTGTCCTTTTCACCCACTTTTCTTTTGGTGATGAAGGTCCCATCTCCCTGTTTCTCGGAATGATCCGACTCGATGTGTTTTCCAGTTTCTTCAAGATTTTGCTGCTTCTCGCAACCGCCGCTACGATCCTCTTTTCGCTCCGTTCCGAGGAACTCGATGAGCGATTGAAGGGTGAATACTACGCCCTCTTGTTAGCCATCACCCTCGGTATGTTCCTGATGGCATCGTCAACGAATCTCTTGATGATATTCATCTCATTGGAGACGGTTAGCCTCACCTCCTATATCCTCGCTGGATTCTTAACACACAGTCCCCGTTCAAGTGAAGCCGCTTTCAAATACATCACTTATGGCGCAGTCGCATCTGGAACAATGCTTTTCGGACTCTCTCTCATATTCGGAATGACAGGTACAGGTGATCTGGCACAAATTAGCGGACGGCTTACGGAACTCCTCGCAGCAGGGGAAATCGCGCCACTTGCTGTGCTAATCGCGATAACTTTCGTCCTCACAGGGGTCGGCTATAAGATAGCCTCCGTGCCTTTTCACATGTGGTCTCCCGACGTTTATGAAGGCGCGCCTATCCCGATAACCGCTTTCTTATCCGTTGCCTCAAAGTCCGCAGGGTTTGCCCTGTTCATCCGGTTTTTCTATGCCGGATTCGGCAACACTGAATTGATGCAAGCAGTTGATTGGAGGTTCATGTTGGCGATCGTTTCCGCATTGACGATGACCGTCGGTAATCTCGCAGCCCTTCCCCAACAAAATGTGAAACGTCTATTGGCGTATTCAAGCATCGCACACGGTGGTTACCTGTTGATGGGGGGTGTCCTCCTCACCTCCGAAGGTATCGGTGCAATCCTCTTCTACCTCGTCGTCTATCTCTTTATGAACCTGGGGGCATTTTATGTTGTTGTCCTCGTCGCGAATGAGGTGGGAAGTGAAATGATTGACGGGTACCGTGGGCTCGGTTCACGCGCGCCCTTAGTCGCCATTGCAATGATGATCTTCCTTTTTTCCTTAACCGGGATTCCGCCGTTCGCTGGGTTCTTTGGAAAATGGATCCTCTTCACCGCCGTCCTTGAGCAAGGATATTATTGGCTCGCACTTGTCGGTTTACTCAATAGTGTCGTTTCGCTCTACTATTATGCTCGTATTGTAAAAGCGATGTTTCTGGAAGATGCAGGCGAGGAAACCACACGCGTCCCCTTCTCTACCGGCACCTTTGCATTGCTGAGTGTATTCGTAATCCCGACAATTTTCATCGGATTTCTGAATATCTTCTATACATTCTCCAATATCTCGGTCTCTGTGATACCGATGCAGTAGACTCTCAACTCTCTAATGCTTCGTCAACATAAAAATAATGGGTGAAACGTATTTCGCGCGCCTGTGTATGTCCTGCGGTCTACGAATTTTCCTGTAGGAGCGAGTGCTTTTGTGTATTTCTTGTCGCTCGCGATATTGCGAATTCTGAAAAAAAGTTGACAACACAACGCACTTAAGGTATACTTAAAAGTGGATAACAGGCATTAGTTGCTGGCGCGAATTGAGGATTTTGCCATAATGAGTTATAGCAATTTCACCTTGGAATCAGTCGTAACAAAGTTTGAATTGAAGAAGACTGAATCCATAGGCCTCTTTTCCGAAATAGAACCAATCACCCCGAGTGACTATCTCACAACAGGGCTAGCGAAAAAGGTTCCCTTGGCGGCCGCAATCGGGACTGAGAAGGCACGCTCTGAACTTATTGTTGCTGATATCCTTGTCGAACTCTGTGAAAAGTTCGATTATCGGATCAGTTTTTTTTCTGGAATCGACTTCAATGTTGATTTTGAAAACGATTTAACAGGCGTTTGCGATTTTTTAATCAGTCTGTCACCGGGACAACTTTTTTTGGAAGAACCTATCATCGCCCTTGTTGAAGCAAAAAATACGGATATGAAGCTTGGACTCGGGCAATGTGTTGCCGAAATGATCGCCGCACAACGTTTCAATCAGGAAAAAGGGAACGATATCCCGTGCGTATATGGTGCCACCACAACAGGAGTCGATTGGCAGTTCCTGAAATTGGAGGAAAAGGATTTACAGATCGATATTGCAATCTATCCAATCCAGCAGAGCGACAAAATTCTCGGTATCCTCTCCGGTATGGTAAACCAAAGTGCCTAAAAACAGCGCACGGCTATCATGCTTTGTATTAATGCCCGGTCGTCTAATGGTAGGACGCATGGCTCTGGACCATGTAGTGAAGGTTCGAGTCCTTCCCGGGCAGTTCTCTCTATCATTATATCAACGTGCCGCTATCGTCTAGGGGTTAGGACGGATGGTTCTCAGCCATCAAACCGGGGTTCGAATCCCCGTAGCGGTATCTCTTCACTTATAAGGGCGGGTGTACATACTACCCGCCCATTGTCTTAAGCGCGCGAATGCCTTCTGAGGTAGAATCCTACATATTGGAGAAAATACACATGCACGATACTCCGACACACACCAACCGCCTTATCCACGAAACAAGCCCCTACTTACTCCAGCACGCACACAATCCGGTTGACTGGTATCCGTGGGGCGAAGAAGCAATCACGCGCGCCAAACAGGAGCAGAAGCCTATCCTCCTCAGTATCGGTTATTCCGCATGCCACTGGTGCCACGTCATGGAACGCGAATCCTTTGAGAACGAGGAAATCGCCGCGGTCATGAACGAACTTTTCATCAACATCAAAGTCGATAGAGAAGAACGTCCCGATTTAGATGAAATCTACATGAACGCCGTCCAAATGATGACGCGCCAAGGCGGATGGCCCATGACGGTTTTCCTCACCCCGGATCTCAAACCCTTCTACGGCGGCACCTATTATCCACCCACCGACAGGTACGGTAGACCCGGATTCCCGAAGGTGATGGAAGCCGTAGCAGAGGCATTCAACGACAAAAAGGTGCAAGTGCTACAACAGGCAGACCAACTCACGGCACAGCTGAATCAGATAAGCAATGTCGTCGATCCACACGAGCATGAACTCACGGAAGAACTGATGACCCATGCATTCCAACACTACCGTTCACAATTCGATTCGCAACACGGCGGATTCGGCAATGCGCCCAAATTTCCACCCAGCATGGGATTACCTTTCCTACTACGCTATTGGCACCACACCCGTAACGCCAATGCCTTAGAGATGGTCGAACTCACGCTGGAGAAGATGGCACGTGGCGGTATGTACGACCAACTCGGCGGCGGTTTCCACCGATATTCTACCGACGCACACTGGCTTGTCCCACACTTTGAGAAAATGCTTTACGACAACGCACAACTCGTCGTCGCCTATTTCGAGGCGCACCAAGCCACCCAAAAATCGTTCTATCGGGATATAGCCGTTGAGACACTTGATTATGTGCTCCGCGAGATGTACGACGCAGAGAACGGCGGTTTCTATTCCACACAGGACGCAGATAGTGAAGGTGTAGAAGGCAAATTCTTCGTCTGGGAACTGAATGATGTGGAAGATATCATCGGTGAAGAGAACGCCGAAATCTTCTGTGAGTATTACGACATCACGCCACAGGGTAATTTTGAGGGTGAAAGCATTCTCCACGTCCAAGTGCCACCTGACATCTTTGCCCGAAAGCTGCAAATGGATCTCGGAGACTTAGAAGCACTTCTCGCGGACAGCAAGCAGAAACTCTTTGAAGAGCGAGAAAAGCGGATTAAACCCGGTCTGGACGACAAAATCCTGACGAGTTGGAACGGCATCATGATCCGCGGCATGGCGATGGGTTACCAACTCACTGGGAAACCCGAATACCTTGAGGCATGCGAAAAGTCCGCAGAATTCGTCTTAACAACGCTATCCCAAGATAACGGTCTGCTATTACGTACCTACCGTGCTGGCAAAAGCCATCTCAACGCCTATCTTGAGGACTACGCCTATTTCATCGCTGGATTAATCGCGCTCTACGAAGCCAGTTTTGAACCGCGATGGCTCACCGAAGCTGAACGCCTTGCACACATCATGATTGACCAGTTCAGCGACGACGCGGGCATCGGATTCTTCTTCACCGGCAAAGCGCACGAGACGCTCATCGTCCAATCCAAATCCGCTTATGATGGTGCCACACCTTCCGGCGCATCCATGGCAATCCACAGTCTCTTACGGCTCGCCAAACACCTCGACAACCCTGAATTCCACGACAAAGCCGTTGAAACTTTGAAACTCTACTTCCACCAGATGGAAGGGATGCCAACAGGGTCCGGGCAGCTGCTCTGTGAGTTAGCGTTCTTGTTATCAACCCCCAAAGAGATTGCCATCGTCGGTGAAAAAGGCGATGCCAAAACAGACGCAATGTTAGCGGCGTTACATAGCACCTATCAACCCAACAAGATCGTCGCCTTAAGTGAATCCGCAGACGGACAGACGTTACCACTCCTCGCCAACAAAGCCCAAGTTGACAACACTGCAACCGCTTACGTCTGTGAGAATTACGCCTGTCAAGCCCCCACAACGGATACTGAAGCACTCGTGGAACTGTTACAGTAGCAGACTTCGAGAATGAACTTGAGGAAATGGACGGATTGTCTTTGGACTTCCAACACAACAGGAAAAGAAAGCAATGACAGACACAAACGAAGCAACAATCGACCTCGACTGGCATCCACTCTCTGACGAAGAAATCCGCCATTTTGATGCCAACGGCTATCTCATTGTGCGGAATGTGCTGGACTCAGACACCATTGGCGAACTCATTGAAGCAAGCGATCGGTTGATAGCGAGTGATCGACGCGAGAACCGTCAACAAAATTTCGACGGATTATACGACAGTTTCCGAAATAGTATCTCTATTCTTGATGCCTTCATCCCGCTACTCACACAGAAGACTATCCTGCCCGTTGTTGTCCAGCTGCTCGGTGCGCACTTGCAACTGATGACCTCACACCTGATATACAAACACCCAGATCCGCCCGGAACACCCGATACCACTCGCAGACCCGGTTGGCATCGCGATTACGCCATGGCAACGACAACACACGGCAACAAGGTGCCACGCATCTTGCTAAAATGCGCCTACTACTTCACCGATCTGAGTGAACCCAATTCCGGCGTAACACTTGTCGCACCCGGTAGCAACCACCTCCTCGAACGGGTTCCCATTCCAAAAGGACAAACGGATCCCGAAGGCGCGCTTGAAGCGAGTTTACAACCCGGGGATTGCCTACTGTTTGAAAACCGTACTTTTCATGCGGGGGCTGCGAACTTAACCGACCAGATCCGTAAAGGCGTGATGTTTGGCTACGGATACCGGTGGTTGATGCCGATGGACTATCGGACACAGGAACAGATGTTGTTAGATAAACTCACGCCACTTGAGCAGTATTTGGTCGGTGAACCCTTCACGAAAACGAAAGAATTCATTCCCAGCGGCAGTGAAAGTCCCCTTGCTGAATGGTGTGAGCAGCACGGCGCGCCAGCAGTAAGACCCGTCCATTAGTCGTAGGAGGGGTTGTAACCTCAATTACGTCAACGTGACGACATCCTTTTTAACAATCTCTTTCGTGTGATAATGGTCGGCACGAGAAATCAGTTCCAACGTTTCCGGTGAGAGCCGTTCCCTAACCTCCTCAGATACGCGACTCTCACCACGGTGCTGGGGTCTGTAGCGTAAGGTCAGGACACAACGATACCGATCCTTCGGCTTCCAGGGCAGCGCACCGTGTGTCAAGAGTTCAGAGATAATCACGAAATCCCCTGCCTTCGGCGTGATGTTAACAACCCCTTCTGGAATATCATCAGCATCTTCAATCTTTCCGTTGTTATAGAGGTGTTCAGGACGATCAAATAGGGTCTTGTGTGTACCCGGAACGACCAGCAACCCACCATCTCCCGGATGCACATCGTACAGGTAGGGAAAAACGACAAAATCATCACAAAAAATGCGACCATCCCGTACCTCATAGCGGTTGCAGTGCCATCCAAAATCTTCGCGTGCGCAATGCAAGCGGAGTCCTTCCGCCGACTCCGACACACCCGCCCGATCCGCAATCATTGTTCCGCGAAAGAGTTGCGGTTTGTCCCTTGTCAACTCTTTGATGATAGGCCACGTCGCTCGGTGCAGTGTGAGTGCTTCTAAGGGTTTCGCAAAGGCAAAGCCGTTCGGGAGGTTTTTTTGGCTGGAATCAAATCCAGGTGGGAGTTCTTCGGTAGGCGTATTGATGTATTCATTTGCCGCTGCTTGTGCCGCTTTTAGTTCTTCGTCAGTTAGCGCATTCTTTAGGTGGAGGTATCCAGTGACATCAAATAGATACCGTTGTTCAGGGGTCATCATCGCATTTTGCTCCTCATTCATGCCAATCGGATAATTTTTATTTAAAAATATTCAGGATAAGCATCAGGTTCGTAGTAGGGCGATTCATCGCCCGTTCTTACCTCTCAAACGCGTAATAATGCAGATCGCATTTGGGCGAGTACGCCGCAGAATTGTGCTACTACAAACCAAAATTATGAATCATCCTCAACTATTCAACACCAAGTGCTGATTTTTAAGATTCTGGAGCCTCCCATACGGGCCAATCATTCTCCTGTAGCTGCTGGAATAACTTATCAAACGCTTCACTACCGTCATCCTCCCATTCATCCAGACGCACACCCGGCGCATAAGATTCGTCCACACCCTGTTTCATGAGGCGTTCTGCCTGTTGTAGATTGCGGTAGTAGTGCTTTATGCCACCCGGCAAAGTGACAACAGAGATGTGACGATCCCATTTCGGCTCAGGTGTCTCGGAATAGCGTTTCACAGTATCTTCATCTAACACAACACCGAGACCATCACCCTCTGGTACCCGCATAAATCCGCGCTGAACTTTGTGCGGCGTAATAATCAAGTCGTCCTCATAAGCATGACTGGCAGTAACACCCGGCAGCGTGGCAGTCGGCATCACGGCTCCGAGATGACACGCAAACGCTGCGGTAATACCCGTACCGACATACTGTAGCAGGATCGGTGTATTCGCGGCAGCGAAAGCCCAGCCCGATGCCAATGCACTTTTGATAGTTTCATGACTACACAGCGCACCGTCGAAATCTCCTGCCCGAAGTCCAATCCAAGGACCAGAGGGTTGACGCGACGCGCCCTCTCGAATAACACCGACACCGTGCAGATAAAACGGGATCCGAATCTCTTGATGCAACCGCCGCCACCCCTCCACATCATACGCGAAAATCGGTTCCTCAAGACCCTTGACAACCGGAATCTTCTCCAGTTCCCGCAGGATAGGCAGTGCTTTCTCAACATTGATTAACGAGCCGTTGAAGTCAAACTCCACCCGGAAGTCCGGCGGCGCGACCTCTTGAATTGCGTTTGACTGTTCGACAACATCGTAGAAGGCGCGCGCTTTACATTTGAGACCGCGGTAACCTCGCTCAGCCGCAACCTGAACCTCGTCAGCGGTATCTTCGGGCGACATGCACGGCATCCACCACCCCATGGCGACCCACTGCCGAACCTGCTGTCCCATCAGTTTCCATGCTGGCAAACCGAGGTGTTTCCCCATAAGATCGTAGCACGCCATGTCGAGGTTAAAACGTCCTTCACCCATGACGTGATCAAACGGGTTCGTGCCGAGATAGGTATCCAACACGTCCTGTTCAAAAGGCGGTCCTGGATTCTCTCCAAGACCGACGAGACTGGTGTCGGTATAGAATTTATAGACCGTCACCAACTCGGTCATTGCAAAATGGTAATATCTTTTACGAATCCGTTCCTCGTAAGGCACACGCAACGGAATCGCTTCAATCTCGGTAATTCTCATCGGAAAATTAGGCAAGGCATCGGAGGGATCGCCTACCTCCTCGTATTTTCGGTTATCGTCTCTGGCTTTAGGTTGTCCTTACTGTTTCTTCGTGTTCCCAAGTTATTCTATCAAAGCCCCTGAAAAGAGTCAACCTAAAGTGCTGAAATCAGTTCACTCCTTCTCTCGTAGGTGTAGGACTCTCTACTTACACGGGCGTTCCATTCGAAACAATGTGTCAAAAGTATTTTATTATACACCTTGCTACCTGAAAAGATTGCTTTTCGAGCTAAGGTGTAGTACAATTAAATTGAAGAATCTGTTTTAGATGTTTCATAACCGAGACAAGGGTTGCTGTTTGATACACCGTTTTCCACTGGAGGTGTAATGTCATGGCATTTAGCGATTTCAAACAAATCTCTGAAGTCCAAGAAAAATTCAGAATCAAATACACAGCAAGCACAAGCCATTCAGAAAATGCGTGAACATCTCGGAATTGCCAATATAGAACTCATGCCACTTGAAGAACTTCGCAAGAGTATGGCACGCCACGGCATTCGTGCAGAGGATAACGAGTTTAGTCGCGCAATTATTGAAGAACGTGAGAAATAAGTGTGTATTATTTCTACTTTGATGCCAGTGCGCTTGTCAAGCGATATACTGAAGAGATCGGCAGTGACAAAGTCGATTTCCTGTTTCAGAAGCACTTATCACATTATACCAAGATATTTGTATCAAACCCACGTTAAATCTATATAGAAAAGCGAGGACTTCTCAAATGCAATCGTTCAAAATTATCGTTGAAAGGCACAAGGAAAGCTATGTTGCCTATCCACTCGGTCTGAAAGGTGTTGTCGTGGGAGAGGGGGATACCTATGAGGATGCTGTCGCTGACGCGACCTCTGCAATCAAATTTCACATTGAAACATTTGGGACAGAGGTACTGGAAATTGAAGAATCAGTCTTAGATGTTTTCATAACGGAAGCAGGTGTTACCGTTTGATGCGTCACTTTCCAGTTGATGTGCCAAAGACTAAAGCGATTAGAACATTGGAAAAGTTAGGCTTCCGTGTCATTCGTGAAGGAAATCATATTTCAATGGTACGGAAGAATCCAGATGGAAGCCGAACTCCGTTAACTATGCCAAATCACCGTCGCATCAAAGGCACAACTTTACGCCGAATCTGTACCCAGTCAGGAATTTCCAGAGTCGACTTTCTGGAGGCTTATCAGCAAGTGTAAATCTTATGGCATCAGCTGCACCTTAATCGAATCCGTCCCTTTTTGAACCATTTCAAATCCAGTAAGATAGTCTTCCAACGGCAACTGATGCGTCACAATGTGACTTACATCAATTAAACTGCGATGGATATAGTCAATCGCCAGCGGGTATGCATACGGTCCCAAGTGCGAACCGTGGATGTTCAACTCTTTTGTATCACCGATGATTGTCCAATCCACAGTCACAGGCTCTCGCATGACACTAAATTCGACAAAGGTGCCTGCCTTCCGAATCATGTGCAGTCCCTGCTCAACCGCCTTCGGATGTCCCGTCGCCTCAATATAGACATCGCACCCGTAGCCTTCCGTGAGGTCTAAAACCTCTTGGACAGCATCGGTTTCTGATGGGTTAATCCCGATATCTGCTCCCAACTTCTTGGCAACCTCTAACCGGTTCGGTATCAGATCAATAGCGATGAGTATACCGGGGTTTTTCAACTTTGCCGCGCCGATCATGCCGAGACCGAGTGTGCCCGCGCCCGCCACCACAACGACATCACCAAACTCAATGTTACCCCGCTGCACGGCATGGATAGAACAAGCGAGCGGTTCAATCACCGCCGCATCCGCTATCGGAATCTCAGAAGGCACCTTGTAGACGAGCGAACGCGCTGGGAACTTCATATATTCCGCCATCCCACCGTTGACAACCGGTTGGAACCCGTAGATGTTATGGACTTGGCAGAGCCAATACTTCCCAGTTCGGCAATACCGACACTCCCAACATGGAACGATCTGCTCCGCGATGGCACGGTCACCAATTTCCAGCTTGTATTTCTCGGCTGCTCCGGGACCGAGTTCTACAACCTCACCGATGAATTCGTGGCCAGCGATAACAGGTGCCTCTACATACGGTTGACGGTGTTCGTCGCCCCAGAAAAGCGGCGCGCCTGTGTAGCACTTAATGTCGCTCGCGCATACGCCGCAGGCATCCACCTTAATGACGACTTCACCCGGACCCGCTTCTGGCATCGGGACATCTTCAAGACGATAATCCCACGGTTCGCGACACATAATCGCTCGCATTGTTTTCGACATCTTTTAACTATGGACCTCACTATAATTGACTCATTCGATCAATCGTCGTTTTCTGATTAGATATGTAACGCTTTATAGTTGTCATGCTTCGCAGTGAGAACAGTTAAAGACATTTTTTGTTGCTTGAACAGGAACCTCAACTGCCACAAGAACCCTCTTAACTGAAAACTGTTAACTGATAACTGATAACTATTAAAGATGTAAGATGTGGTAGGCAGCGATACCTAACGAGACATGGACGTTCAGCGATGCCCCTGCCCATACATCGGAAGGAAAACGACCATATCGCAGGCAGCAAGCGTCCGCTTCGTTACGCCGTGGTCCTCGTGTCCCACGACGAGACAGACTTTATTAGGATAGTCTACTGCATCGTAACGAACTGATTGTGCAGTAACCTCCAAAGCACAACTCGTGTAGCCGTCCGCTTTGAGCGATACGATTGCGTCTGCCGCCTGCTCTACATACCGCCATTTCACCCGTCGATGTTTTCCGCGTGCAACTTTGCGGACAAGCGGGTGGGGTGGTTGCGCACTGATACCTGTTAGGATAAGCTCTTTCACGCGGCACGCATCGGCTATCCGAAATGCGGAACCGACATTAACGGGGTCTTGCACGTCTTGTAGGATGAAAACCAGTTCTCTTTCTGGTGGTTCCGACTGTTTCAGAAAATCTTTGAGCGGTTTGCCGCGTAATTGTTTCATACCCTATAAAAACATCGGGGTTACAAACCCCACCCACAAGAGAGAAGTTATGCGGCCTTGCGTTGTATCAAACGTCGCCTCGCACTCGCCCGTGCAAGCCCAACATCTAACGTGATATGACGATAATCCGTCATCCCGAGATTGATTGCATGCGCTGTTTCGAGGTTAAACCCCCACTCAATCCATTCTGGCATGTCTGCCTCTGGAATATCACCTGCAACAACGACTTTCATGATACTGATACCCTTACCGATATCATACGCCCGTTGGAGGTATTCGAGATGCTTGTCAAGGGGACCTCCTTCTAACATCCTACCCTCTTTGTTCGCTGTCGCCAAGATAACCTCAAGTTCTGGGTGATCAATTACCGCATCCATCACAGGACCTGTGTAAGTGTGCGTGGAGCAACCGATAACTCGGATTTTGCCAGTGGCTTTCGCTTCTCGGAATGCGTCTAATGCCCCCTCACGCGACACCAAATCTTCAGGAGTGGAGATGCCGTGCAATAATAAAACATCCAAGTAATCCGTTTGCAGTTCCTGAAGCGAACGCGCAATACTCGCTTTGGCACCCTCGTAATCTTTCGCGCCAGTTTTCGTTTGAATGACGACTTCTTCTCTGTCAATCTGTCGGACTGCCTCTCCGAGATGTGGTTGCGTCCCATACCCTTCGGCAGTATCCCAGAAAGTAACGCCTTCATCAAGTGCTTTCAACATCAGTTTGCTGCCCGCTTCGAGGGTATCGCAGGTATTCCTAATTCGTCCCGCACCGAAGCAGAGCCGTGAGATCTCTAAACCCGTTTTTCCGTACGCTAAATATTCCATTGTATCCTCCACATCCAGTCGTTGGTTTCTTCAGTAGATGCTTATGTGACGATAATTTTGTAAACTGGTTCAGATATGCTTTAATATACTTTAACCGAATTTCGCTCAAAGATGCAACCCTTTTTTCTTGGTAACAAATCAGTTTTCGGGTATCATAGGAATAGCACGCAAACGTTGCAGAGGTATTTATCGATGACCAAGAGCCGTTCCTTGCGAGAAAACAGTCTGGAGAGCATCACTGACTTAGCCCCAGAGGGGCACCATGTCTATAGGGGACATACACTCTTCAATAATACGCCTGTTGAAATCACTGTCGCTGATAACCGCGTTCAGTCAATTCAAGAAGTGACCACCGTCGACAGTAGTATATGGATCGCGCCTGCGCTGATAGACATTCAAGTGAACGGTTTTACGGGGTTTGATCTCAATGTCCGTACCGTTACACCGGAAGATGTCTGTGCAATGGTGCGTGCCCTCTGGTGTGTCGGCACCGGTTTCTTGTGTCCAACGGTCGTGACCGGTTCTTTTGAGGGGATATGCAATTCCTTCCGCGCCATCGTAGAAGCGTGTAAAACAGACGCATTGGTTGCGCACTCTATACTTGGAATCCATCTCGAAGGCCCCTATATCTCTGCTGAAGACGGACCGCGCGGCGCACACCCACTGGAACACGTCAGAGACCCAGATTGGGATGAATTTCAGCGGTGGCAGGACATCGCCGAAGGTAAAATCTCCATCGTAACCCTTGCCCCTGAAAAAAAGAACGCTATTCCATTCATTGAAAAACTGGTTGCCAATGGAATTGTCGTCGCATTGGGACACACGGACGCTTCAGCGGACGATATCCGAGCGGCGATTGATGCCGGTGCGAAACTCTCCACACACCTCGGCAATGGCGCACACGCCTTAATTCGGCGGCATCCGAATTACATTTGGGAGCAGCTCGGTGCCGATGAACTCTGGGCAAGTCTCATCGTCGATGGACATCATCTACTACCCTCTGTCGCTAAGTCAATGATGCGTGCAAAGACGCTTGACCGATGTGTCCTCATCAGTGATGCAGTCGCTTTGGCAGGCATGGAACCGGGTATCTATCAGTTTGCCGGAAAATCCGTAGAATTGACTGCAGAGCGGTGTGTCCGTTTAGTCGGCACCGAATATCTCGCTGGCTCTGCCATCGAATTGGCGCGTGGTATTGAAAATAGTGTCCGATTTGCAGGCATCTCGCTTAAAGAAGCCGTATCACTTGCTACGCGACAACCGATGGATCTGCTTGGCGCGAAAGCACAAGTAGAATCAGAAACAAACCTAATCCTCTTTGAATGGGACGCAGCACAATATGAAATCAATCTGATTGCGACAATTGTCGGCGGCGAGTTAGTGTATCACGCGGAGACACCACAATAACATAACACCGGAGGGAACTACAATGCTAACCCGCTCAGAAATCGACGCGTTTTTTGAAAACGGTTATATCATCCGTAAAGGCGCGCTCTCCCCAACAGACATCCAAGCCTACCAGAGTGCCATTGATCGGATACTTCATAAGTGCCGCGTTGAAGGTTTACACGCCGATCACTTACGCTATGTAGACGGTGAACGCGACGACATTTGGGGGGTCAATAACATTTTTCATCCGAGCATTCGTGAGCAGGCACTTGTGAGCGCGCTTGCACACCCACAGATATTGGATGTTATCAAAGCACTTATTGGGGAAAGATTAAGGTATTACCTCTGTACCCTTCTCGTCAGTTCTGAGCAAAAACCGTATCATATCAACTGGCACCGAGATTTCGCACCGGACGGAGAAGTGCCGCTTGAAACGCTGATGGGTCGGTTCAGGAACCACGTGCAACTTAACGGTGCCCTCTATGACGACGAGACACTTTACATCGTTCCGGGTAGCCATCGCCGCGAACTCACGGATGCTGAACGCGCAGTCATACAGCAGACACCAAAAGCAGCGATGCCGAATCAACTTGCTGTCAAACTGAAAGCCGGGGACATCGTTTTTTATAATTCAAGTATACTCCACAAAGGCCACAATATTGACGGATCAAAACGGCAAACGCTTCACTATGCGGTTCTCACCGCACCACCGGAGAACGAACCCCCAAATCCCGAAAGCCCAACGAGTCAAGAATGGCTCAATGAATCTGCTTTCCTGGAGAGTCTTCCCGATCGACTTAAGCCGTTGTTTGACAATTGGTTGAAATACGGATAGCCACGATGGACAGCGTACTAATTTTTCTGGCAGACCATCGCTGTGATCCAGCATAGCCGTTTGAGGAAGGGGAAGCATTTAAGGAGAGATGTATCAATCGCTTTGAGGATGCGGAAGGTCCATCTATAAAGGGTTGGGATAGCGATGCATTGCTGCCAGAACAACGCACTCACTGCAGAGAGATGAAACTCGTGATGCTCCAACCTTTCAAATTCTGCACCGACGGTCTCAATATCTCGGACGGAAAAATAACGCAATTTTCCCGAATACTTTAGACACACTTTGCGATACAGCCATACCATCGGGTGATAGCGCATATTTTCAATGA
>PYIY01000199.1 GCA_003635195.1 Candidatus Poribacteria bacterium
GCTACCTTCATACGCTTTACGGTTCCGCGTGTTGTAAGCAATCCAATTTCCGTCAGAGGAAATATCAATAGGAACTCTCACAGCAAACGTGTTAAATTTAAGCAAATCTTTAAGTGTTAAAGAATTCACTTCTTCTCCCTCAATAGGACCATTTATGGTGAATTATAGAATTAACTCTCACTGCGAGGCAATTTCAATAGAAGCGAAAACCTCCACCGCCACTGGCGAGGTTCTAACCTTGCCTCTTTAGGATGTCTAAGTAATTGTAAAACTACCATATTTTTTAAATTGATGCCTATGGTGTACTTTGCCCACGCGCCTATTAACGGTGCATCGTTAATAGTGAAATCTATTACAATTAGGTACAAATCTATTCATGGCGCAAAGCTTCTGTGGGAGTGAGACCGGCGGCTTTGTTGGCTGGATAGAGTCCGAAAAATACCCCGATGAACGCGGAAACACCAAACGCAATCAACGCGGCTTCGATAGAGACAATAGCAGGCCAACTCGCCTTCATGAGTTTTGAAATGATCAAACCGGAAACAGAAGCGAGGCTGCTCCCGATAAAAATGCCGATGAGACCGCCACAAACGCTTAAAACAATCGCTTCAATCAGGAATTGAATCAAGATGTCACGCCGCCTCGCACCGATCGCCTTACGTAAGCCGATTTCGCGAGTCCGTTCTGTTACAGAGACCAGCATAATGTTCATGATCCCGATACCGCCAACAAATAGCGCGACGCTCGCAACCCCGCCGAGGAGTATCTGGACAATCCGACTGACATTGCCTACCTGTTTTATAATCTGCTTCGCGGTGAAAAATTCAAAATATTTTTCATCGCCGTGTTGCTGCCGCATAGCGACCTTGATTTCAGCAACGGCTTGCTCGACTTTTTCATAACTCTCGGCTTGGCAAAACAGGTGTATCCAACCTTTATATCTCCCGATAAAACGGATCCCCATTGTAGTGAGCGGGATAATCACCCGATTGTCCCAACCCTCACTCGCCATACTATTGCCTTTCTCCTCCATAACCCCTATCACAGTGAACCGCTCTTGACCTATTCTGAGTTCAAGCCCAATCGGATTCTGCTTCTGAAATAGGTCTTTATGGACTTCAGACCCGATCACACACACAGGGTCCCTTCGCTCGATGTCGCTCTCTGTGATGAACCTACCTATTTGAATGAACCAGTTATTGGCTTCTTGGTAGAAGAGGGTCGTGCCGTGGATTTCAAGCGACTGATTAACGTGTTTGTGAGACACACGGCGGTTCGTCCCTGACTGTGCCGTAGCGAGTTTAAGAGAGGGGCAATTCTCAAGGATAAAGGCGAGGTCTTCGTATTCGATATATTCCGGGTGTTTATTTTCGATATACGATCCGTCCTCTCGCCGAATTGCTTCCTTCCGAAAGCAGACGATCATGCCCGCACCACCGATCCGTTCTAATTCAGTAAGCATAAGGTGTTCAGCACCACCGCCAACCGAAACAACTGCAACAACGGCAGCAATACCGATGATAATGCCGAGTGTTGTTAGCACCGACCGTAACTTGTTGCGCCGTAGTGCTGTCACACCGACGCTAACGCCTTGTGTAATCTGCATAGATTTTTTAATAGTTATCAGTTATCAGTTACCAGTTACCAGAGGTTTTGGATAGTTTCAAAGTCTCTTTCTAAAAACTGGCCACTGGTTACTGGTAACTTCTCCACTGACAACTAAAAACTACTCCGGTTTCATAGATTCACCGTGCAACAAAAATGCACGGATGTCATAACGCCCGGGACGTTCAATCGGTAAATCACCGTTCTCGATCATCAAATCGAGCGGGTTGGCATGCGTCCGCAACGGTAATTGAACAACTTCGTGCATGCGTGCCGATTCATAGATTGCCATGATAATTTCAACAGCGGCGCGTCCGTGTTGAGCTTCCCCACGGTGCTCGGGACCGTCTTCAATCCACTCAACGAGTTCGGCGGCTTGCGCAACATGTTGGTTCGCACCATCAGAGGGACGTTCTTCCCATTCGGCGGTTTTATTGTTGAGCAGGCGGACGCGACCCTCTGTTACATCGGCGATGCCATCTGTGCCGTAGACGATGCCGCCTTGGTAATTCGGCCTGCCGATTTCTTGCAAAAGCATACCGATGCAGCCGTTCTCAAAGCCGACGATGCCAGCACTCCGATCCTCAATCTGAATATCACGTTCATAACGCTCGGTTTTACGTTCAACATTGCCAATCACCCACGTCGATGCGGGATCACCGAGGACATAGCGCATCATATCAAACAGGTGTGAACAGTCATTCAATAAACCCTGTCCACCGTGACAGACAATTTGTCTCGGTTCACCGATCGCGCCGTCAGCGATGAGGTTTCGGGCATCTGTCCACGCGGAGTTGAACCGGCGTTGGTGTCCGATGACGACCTTCACATCGGTCCGCCTGGCAGCGATCAACATTTCATCACACTCACCCAAACTCACACCCATCGGTTTTTCACAAAGCACCGCCTTTGGGCTTCGTGCGCACGCTGCGATCGTCATCGGCGCGTGGAGCTTATGCCACGTCGCGACACTCACAATGTCAAGGTTCTCGTTATCCAGCATCTCACGCGCATCCAAATAACAGTTTTCCGCAGGAACACCGTAGGTGTCCGAAAACTTATCAAGTGCCGCTTGAATCGGGTCGGCGAGCGCGACGATCTCTGTCTGTTCAACACCCTGATAACCGCGCGCATGGGCATTCGCAATACCACCACATCCAATAATTCCAACGCGATATTTAGAAGTTGCCATATTCCTACTTCCTATTTTCAAAAAAATTAAATTTTTTGTTACCTTTTCACAGAAATTACGTATTAGTTGTCATATTTTATAAAATTATTCAAAGATGAGGAAAATACAGATGAGTTTCCTTATAGCACTCGCTGTCATTTGGGTTAACGTGCTTGTCCGGTTTTCCAGACATTCCTAAGTCCAGTCATCGTTTAAAAAATTACGCAATCATTCATACCCCGATAGGAACGGTTTGTAACCGCGCCTACCGAATGGATTCTACGACAAGTGGCATAAAAGGCTACAATGGTTAGTCCATAGTAGCCTTTTGCCTATGATGCGCCTTGTGGATTAATGGCTAATTGCCGCTTGTATCTTCACCGAGATGCGATGCAACAATGACTAAATCCTGAATATTAACCGTGCCGTCATCGTTTATATCCCCCTTAAGGTCCTCTCCAGACTCACCTAATTGACCAGCAACAAGCACTAAATCCTGAATATTAACCGTCCCATCGTCGTTAACATCCCAAGGTGTCGGCGGCATCTCTATAGTTGTTGTCGTTGTGACTTCAGCAGTCATCGTGCTATCAGTGCCAGAGGTCGCTGTCACAGTGATAGCGTAATCACCCGGTGTTGTAAATAGATCCCCTTTAACCGTCAATGTCACTTCTGCAGATGCCCCAGCCTCAAGTTCGATTGAACGTTCGCTGTCGCTGATACCGCCGAGCACACTGCCTTCAATGCCGACCTCCGCTGAGGCTGCAAGCGATATCGTATCCATCATATTGCCAGTATTCGTAACCTTAAGGGTATAACTGACACCTTCAACGGCATCCGTTGTGGAAAGCGCATTATCCCCGACAACTTCCAAGGACACGCCCGCGATTACCGGCACCTCTATAGTCGTTGTAGTCGTGACTTCAGCAGTCATCGTGCTATCAGTGCCAGAGGTCGCTGTCACAGTGATAGCGTAATCACCCGGTGTTGTAAATAAGTCTCCAGCCACTATCAATGTCACTTCTGCAGATGCATCAGCCTCAAGTTCGATTGAACGTTCACTGTCGCTGATACTGCCGAGCACACTGCCTTCAATACCAACCTCCGCTGAGGCTGCAAGCGATATCGTATCCATCATATTGCCGGTATTCGTGACTTTAAGCGTGTAACTCACGCCTGCAACCGCATCCGTTGTGGAAAGCGCATCAGCTCCAACAACTTCTAAGGACACACCCGCAACTACAGGTATTGGTGGTGTTGATTCCTCTTGTGCTGTGTAGATATAATCATCTATCGGGTTGAAGTTACCATTCGAGGCATTTCCAGCGGTGTAGAAGGTAATGGGACCTATATCCGCATCAGGGGCGGTCCACTGGAATTCCCAACTGTGCTCGTCGGTTGTGCCTCGAGCAGTTCCAATAGAAGTGTGTTTAATGTACTGTTTACTATTTGTTTCCGATAGCTGCGTATTCCCCGCATCGTCTATAGCAAACGACCCCGCGCGTGCCCCATCAGCATCCAGTGCGGTCATCTCAAATCCCCAACGACTTTGTCCAGTACGCGACAAATTGACAACAATCGTATATACCTGATTTGGTATGTATGTTTCGGGAATTGTCAGCATCAAGGAACCACCTGAGACATTAAGGTCGTTGCCAGCGTGGCATCCTGCTTGTGCACAGGTGTTTTCATTCGGGGCACCTGTTTTCTCGTCCGGCGGCCCAGAAGATAAAGCAAATACATTTCCGCTGCTTGCAATCAAAAGCAACACAAGCACTCCGCAAACCGGTAACATATTTTTCAGATAATTCAAAAAACTTCTCCCTTGCGTATACAGTAAAAAAACGCCCCAACACCGACTGCTAATCGGCGTTGATTCGCGGTTAGCTAAACCGGCAGGTCGGGGCGTTTTATTTTTTAATAATTATCAGTTGTCAGTCTTTAGTTGTTGGTAAGAACGGTTTGCAACAAACCTCGCCTACTTGGAGTACGCCAGGCAGTGATAAATTTGTCACAAAGTCCCTCTTTAACCGACAACTGACAGCCATTTACTTCAGAATAACCATCCGTCGGGTTGCAGCAAAGTCTGCCGTCTGGAGCGTATAGAAATAGATACCACTCGCAACGCTCTCGCCAACAGCGTTCTTACCATCCCAATACGCCGCTGTCGCAGGTGTCATGTAGGAACCCGTCGGTTTCAGACCTAAATCCAACGTGCGAATTAGATGACCCGCTACATTATGAATGTGGATCGACACTTCAGCCGATTGGCTCAACTGATACGGTATCCACGTTTCAGGAT
>PYIY01000200.1 GCA_003635195.1 Candidatus Poribacteria bacterium
TTTGAAAAAAGTTTATAAGTTAGAAAAGCACAGGTAAATCGTTATTCGCTTGAAGTTCGGAGAGATTCACCGAGGGTTTGGTCTCCAGCAGCTGATACGCAATCAATGCAGCAACAACATTAACTTGGAAGTTAGCGAAACTCCTATGGCGACTGTGTTCGACTTGCGTCTGCGTTTTCAGTTCCTTGATCACGGATTCAATGATCAGACGCTTTTTCAGCAGCACCTCATCAGAAACCGATAACTCAAGGGGGTTCATGTTCTTACGGACTTTATAGATCAAGTTGATGCCTTGCGCGTTGAGCAACTCTCGGAGGTCTTTGGAGATATACCCCTTATCCGCATAGAGATTTCCGAAGAGATCTTCGGATGACAACTCCCATAGCGGTTGACGGTCATCGGTATTCCCTGGGGACACTTGAAAACCTAAGAGTTCGCCTTTTCCGTTGATAATTAGATGAAGTTTAAAACCATAGAACCACCCCATTGAAGTCTTCGAGCGTCCAGCGTGTTCAGCAAAGACGCGATGCGATGAAATGCGCTTATTGTCGCAAACCCGCAAACGTGTCGAATCCACGAAGGAGATACCACTGCATTCACCGAAATGAGCATGAAGATAAAGCGTCAAAAGCATCAATACCTCTTTCTTGAGTCCAACGAACCGAGAATAACTCACCAAATGCGGAAACTCAGCACGCCAATAGACACAAACATGTCTGTTGTAAAAGTGTTTGAACGTCCGATAGTTGCTTTGATGGAAGGCAATAAGGATCGTCATCACTTCGCTCGGATGCAGTTGCCGAGGGCGTCCGCGTGTTTCCGGTGTCGTCGTCTCTGGTAGACAATGCGTCGCCTGCCATTGCGTATAAAGCAGAAAAAAGTCGTCAATTTTACAGAAAAGTGTTAGGATACTCATCAGAGAACTCCTTTTGGTTAGAGAGTGTAGATAATCTCATTATACCAAGAGGGTTCTCTTTACACAAAAACTTTCAACTATTTATCAAACTCACGTTATATAGGGCACTTTCGGTCTTTGTGAGACTTAAGAAGCAGAGCTGTTTGCCACCTGGCAAAAAACGGGGGTAGTTGTCAAGGGCATGATGGTTTGTCAACCGCCGTTCATTGCTACCATCTGCGTCCATCATAAAGATATTTACGACTTGTCTTCCGTTGTGAGGCGGACGATCTCTGGTAAAAGCGATGTATTTTCCATCCGGCGACCACTTGGGATTACCTTCACCCTCTGGCGTGTTCGTTATTTTTCGGAGATTGGAGCCGTCATCGTTCATCACGTAAATATCGCATGCTTTGCCTGCTTCCGGCATTCTTCCGCCTGCGAAAACGATCTTGGCGTGAGCGAGTGGCGAAAGCAAGAAGAGCATCGCACAGATGAAAGTGATTCTGTTTTTCATGGTACTTCTCCTTTTAGTATTAGAAGGAATGCGGACAACACGCCCTTGAAGCGCGGCCGCCCACATTTGTATTTTTTTCGACGATGTTCTTAAAGGCTGAGTTTTTTGTTGGCATGCGTGCGCCATAAGACAAAAGATGAAAATGTGTGCTATTCTGTGCCTTTCTTTACCTCCGCCCATAGCATGCTAAGTTTCGCGGCTGAAGAAACTGCTAAAGACTGACGGGGTGTCCAATCCATCACCCAGTTACTACTTGGATGGTTAATAAGATTCGTTATCTGCCCATCACGGAGATCATATCGAAAGATTTTGACCATTTTCTTACCTTTTCCAAGTCCGTTTGGCACAGCGGAGAAAAGGACAGCCTTGCCACCATCTGCCCAGCAGACTGAATCTATTTGCCAGTTTGCGGGTGTGTCTAATACTTTCAGATGCCGAGTGTCCTTATGGACAATCAGGATTGAGTCGGCAACGCGCCCTTTGCCAGCTACCAACTCCGACTCTTGGTAAAGAATATGATGACCCTCCGGGGACCAACGCGGATCGAAACTGAATATAGTTCCACCGAAGGCACCTCGCCGGGGTTGTCTGAGCAAGGGGCGGTTATTCCGACCATCGGTGTCCATGATGTAAATGTGTCTCCCTTCTCCTGCTCTCACGAATTCGTAGGCGATCTTTTTTCCATCTGGCGACCAGTCGGGTGATGATGCGAAGCCTAAATCTGTGAGTTGCCGGACTTCGCGTGTCGCAAGCTCCATGACAAAGATTTCTAATGTGGCATGTCCCGCCCGTCCACTACCAAATGCAAAATATTTTCCGTCCGGCGACCAGGATCCCATGAAGTCCTGTTTGAGGTGCAGGGTAAGATTCCGTTGTTGGGTGCCATCGGCATTCATTACGAACACATCATACTGTTGCCATTTGTTGGGTTGCATTGAATGTAAATCCACCATAAAGGCAATCTGCCTGCCATCGGGTGACCATCTTGGCCCCCCAACAGTGAACGGTATATCTGTGAGTCTGCGCACATCGCTCCCATCATCGTTCATCACATAGATGTTGCTTTTCCTATCCCGATTAGAGATGAAGGTGATATCTGCGAAAGCAAAACTTGAAACAAGTAAGAGAAGACAAATGTGTATCCAAAGTTTCTGCATGATTCAGTTTCTCCTGTTAAGGGTTGTGAACAAGGTGCCTCGCGCCAAGTAGACACTTGGCACCCTGTCCATCAATAGAGCATTCTAATCATCTAGAGGGTGAAGAAATGGTCCTGTTCTCTGGCTATCCTTCCAACTCCCTTTGACCCCTGTAACATTAATAGAGGTATAGCAGTCTAAGATATACTCTTTACCTCTCATCACTCCTGCATCCTCAAGGTCCACACGCTGCCGTTCAGAATATATCGTCCATGTTTCCCCTGGGTCCAACGGTTCTTCACTATGCAGCCACTCCGAGTCATCAGCAACCACATTATTATCTTCAGCATCAATTACTGAGTGATTCCACTCGTATGTATAAGTGATTGACTTGGTTTTACCGTTACGAAGATAAGTGGAATGGTAACTGTAGGTCCTCGGGTCACAATAATCGAGTCCCCAGAGACCGACCGATCCATAAACATCTTCAAGGGTGCCGGAGACGATTTCCGGCTCTTCATCTGCGTGGGTAGGTTTGGAAAAATCTGATATGAGCAGTGAACCCAACCCAAGGATGGCAAGGATTGTGAGCAAACCTGTATATCGCATGGCTGAACTCCTTCTTTATTATCTTTCTTGAAAGTTAGATATAAATCAGACCCAATTGCCTGTTATTGTATATATATACCTGAAAAGGAAAAAGTTTAGGGTACTTATGCATTTTTTTGCAATTTTTTCCAGATGTTGCGCTTAAAGAGCGAGTTTCTTTCGGAATTCAGCATCATAAGAGAAAAAATGAGAATGGTTTATGACAATGTGCAAATTGTATGCCACCCACGATTCCGCAGGAAATCGGCAAATTTTGGCGCGCGTCTGATATAATGTGTGCTATACCGTTCATTTATTGAACGTTTTTGTGGATAAAGAATGTATCAGCGCGTGAAAATAAAAAAGACGATTGCTCGCCAGCTATACTACTGGATCGAGCAATCGCCTTTGTACTGCTCATGGAGTGCGGTGTGATGATTACGGCATTCACTCAAATTGTTGCCGACTCTGGTGACACGCCTTGCCTTTCCCACGAACAACACCCGCCTGTTGCCATATACCAACAGTGTGGCAGATAGCATCAGTTTCACCAAGACGTTGTTGCAGTGCAGATTCTGTAAACCAGTCGTAGCCGTTATTTGCGAGGGCATCAAGATTAAGGTTTTCATCCGAGAACCCGTAAACTCGGCAGATACCCTCTTCCGTCTCAACATCTTCAATGTAGGACATCCAAGATACCTCTAAATCGAGTTGTGTCTTAGCGAGTTCTTGCAGGGAACCTATCCTTGCTCCGACATCCCAACCGACGAGTTTCTCCTCTTCCCAACCTTCACCCCCCGGCAATTTCCATTCTCTGTCACGGTGCAGTAAAAACTTTGATTCTTGTGTTGATGTATCTTCAATAAGGAGACGTGTCGTCGTAATCGGTTTATCAAAACAGACAGGTATAAGGCGTTTGGCATCGTCGCTGACTGCATCCCAAGCGGCGGGGTTGTAAGGGTAATATCCAGCTGCGGGGGGTGCGTTCACTGCACAATATTTATTGAAAATACCGCACCGGTCTTGAGTCGTCATTCCTGCAGGTGCTTTGTGCCAGACATGTTCGTTCACCACAAGCAGATCACCTGCCTTGAGTTCCGGGTCAATGAAGGGTGCCAACTCTTTGGCATCGGGACGGGTGAGGTCCAAGATATGTGCATCTTTGTCAATCACCTGTGTCAGTTTATGCGATTTGGGGGACACGAGAAAAGGACCATATTCCGAATCAAAATCGGTCAGTGGAATGATTGCGAATACCCAGTTCATTGACGAACCGACAGGTCGCCAGCGTTTGTAGTCGCAATGTGCGCCGGCACCTTTATCGCCGGGTGTCCGTAGATAGGCGACGTAGGCAGTAAGATGCGCTGGTTGACCCAATGCTGCTTCTACAGTACCAACAACCGTCGGATGTTCGGCAATAGCAGTGAGTCCGGGGGTGGCAAGCCTATTGCCACTGACGGTGTATTTCGCCGGTTGCGGATACTTAAGGGTTGACGGATAGGCATCGCGCATCACCTCTTGTTGGACGATGCGCCGCAGTTCATCCGCTTCCTTAGCGGATAAGACATTGCGCACGATTAGATAACCGTCCTCATGATAGTCTGCGATTTGCCGTTCGGTGAGGGATGGTGTTAGCGTGGTAGTCATAATGGGAGCTCCTTTGAAAACAATAGCACAATCTATTACACTTTTAGACGAAAGATAAGTTATTTCATCTTGATGACAACAAGTGTTATATCATCCGCCTGTGGTTCCCCGTTCGCCCACGACGTGCTTGCTTTGAAGATATGGTCAATAATCGCCTTCGGGGGTTGATCCGCTACCTCTTCAAACAGTTCTTTCGTTTTCGGATAGTCTAACATTTCGTTTTCAGGGTTTAACATCTCTGGCAGTCCATCACTCATCAGCAAAATAGTATCACCGCTTTGGAGTTCAAAGGATGCCTTTTCTCGCTCAGCTCCGATAAATCCGCCCAATGGCATCCCTTCAAGGAGTATTTCTTCAACAAGGTTCTCCTCAGCTCGATAGATGAGTGCTGGTGGCATACCTGCGGCTGCAAGCGTCAGTGTGTTGCCGTTGAGTGTTGTGAGCGTCATCGCCATGTAAAGCCGTTTGAGATTCATGCTTTTAATGCCCTGTGAAATACGTTCAAGGGTTTCCAAATTCTCTGCCCCGGGTGGCGAGGTCTTGAAAAGGCTCTTGACAGCGGAAACGACAAGTCCGGCGTTCATGCCGTGTCCTGTAGCATCTCCGACCGCAATTGTGAGCTGATCGTCCTCGGTGAGATTGTAGTCATAATAGTCGCCACCGACCTCTGTCGCAGGGCGCATCTCAAAGGCGATATCAAGGTTTGGAAGTTGAGGGGCGGTCTGCGGTAGCATTGACATCTGGAGTTTACGCGCCTCCTCTAACTCCTCTGCTTTGCGCGTATTTTCAACCTCTAAGAGCTGACGCTCAAGTACCTCCGTATCGAGTTTTCGGTGGGTCCGTGAGAAATCGCGAGCAAGATACACCGACATTGAGAAAAGTGGCGCGAGGGTGATAGCGAGGGTGCTAAGTTGCCAGTTTATGTTTATATTTTCAAATCCTGTATGTGAAACGAAAAAAGCGAACAGGGAGGGGAGGATAATAGGGGTGAGCGAGCCAAGCCCAAAAATCCACGCGCCATCTTTTTTCTTGAAGATTGCAACGATAATCACCCGTGCCATCTCTAAAAATGTGAGAATCGCAAACAGAACGCAGCACATAAAGGCTAATCCGATATTGAACGACGACGCAAAGACAACGCCTGATGCCTCAATCGTTGAGTGGAATTCGCCTTCACCGAAGAGCGGAAAGCCTATCCTGAGGCTAAGCAGGCCAAAGCAGAGCACCAGAACCCAACCAGCAAGAAAGAACCAAAACAGTTTCGGCAGCTTCGGATAAAAGATCGTGTAGAGAAATAACATTCCCGACAAAAACATCAGTACATACACACACATAAGCAAGCGCAGCAAATGCAAAGTTTCTATCACGCTTGTTGCTACCAAGAAAAATTGGAAGATTAGAAAAATAAACACCCCGATACTTCCTGCTGAAAGCGCGAAATAAAGATTTTCTCGCGCACGGGGGTAAAAGAAAAATAGCAACAGGTGCTGCAGCATCATGAAAATCAGAATCGCTGTCCATACCATCTGCAAAGTCGTGCCGCTGCGAACGATGTCGACACGACCTTTAATGCCCGAATTTAAGGGCCCGATCCCAAGCACGAATCCGAGCACGGGTGTCAACTGATCGGAAGAGAAGTTGGAATACCGAACGGCGATGAGATGATCAGTTTCGCCCGAAAACGAAATGACCTGCGGGTTTCGCTCCCAATAAGGTTCTTCCTCTTCTTTCGTGTTTCCGACTTTACCGAAGGTATAAATCAACTCCCCATCAAGATAGATTTCAGAGGCACCCGCTTGATATATCACCTGAAGTGCCAACGGCGTATGCCAGAGCCGTTCATCAGGGACAGAGAGATGAAGCCTGAACCAACCGATACCCTCCCAACCAATTCTCGGTATTTCATTTAGAAATAACCATGTACTCTCGGTGGATTCCCACCCGGTATCGTCAAAAGCTGGATTTGCCCATTCCTGATCATCGCCTGGGTGATATTTCCAATTTACGAGCAAAGCTCCACCTTTCTCTATATCATCCAACGTCAGGACGCGTATACCGGTGACCGGTGCAGGTTCACTATCTTGTGCGGATGCTTGGCAGATGAATCCGAACATCATTAAGATGAGATGGAATATCAGCACTAATTTGTGTTTCATTTTAAAAACCGTAAGCTCTTAAGATCGGGTGTTCCAAAACGGACGCGACTTCCGGGCAGTCATAATGGAAGCTTCTTTGAAAACTAATAGCCCAATTTATTGCCCTTCCGGAGAAAAGATAAGTTATTTCACCTTCATGACAACAAGTGTTACGTCATCTGCTTGCGGTTCTCCGTCCGCCCACGACGTGCTTGCTTTGAAAAGATGATCAATAATCGCTTCTGGGGATTGATCGGCGACCTCTTCAAACAGTTCTTTTGTCTTCGGATAGTCTAACATTTCGTTTTCAGGGTTTAACATTTCTGGTAAGCCGTCACTCATCAGCAAGACAGTATCACCGCTCTGGAGTTGATACGATGCTTCTTGTCTCTCGGCTCCGATAAACCCGCCCAACGGCATCCCTTCAAGGAGTATCTCTTCAACAAGGTTTTCCTCAGCTCGATAGATGAGTGGAGGCGGCATTCCAGCCCCGGTAAGTTTCAGCATGTTGTGGTTGAATGTGACGAGTGTCATCGCCATGTACAACCGCTTTAGATTCATGCTCCTAATACCCTGCGAGATACGCTCAAGCGTTTCCAAGTTGTTGGCATCCGGTGCCGATGTCTTGAAAAGGCTCTTGACAGCGGAAACAACGAGCCCGGCGTTCATACCGTGTCCTGTAGCATCTCCGACCGCAATCGTGAGCTGATCGTCCTCCGTAAGATTGTAGTCATAATAGTCGCCACCGACCTCTGTCGCAGGGCGCATCTCAAAGGCGACATCAAGATTCGGAAGTTGAGGGGCGGTCTGCGGTAGCATCGACACTTGGAGTTTACGTGCTTCTTCTAATTCCTCCGTTTTTCGGGTGTTTTCAACTTCCAAAAACTGACGCTCAAGCGCCTCCGTCTCAAGTTTTCGGTGAGTCCGTGAGAAATCGCGAGCAAGATACACCGACATTGAAAAAAGTGGCGCGAGGGTGATAGCGAGGGTGCTAAATTGCCAGTTTATGTTTCCATCATATCTTGTATATGAGACCCAAAAAGCGAACATGAACGGCAGGATAATAGGCATGAGCGAGCCAAGCCCAAAAATCCACGCGCCATCTTTTTTCTTGAAGATAGCGACGACAATCACACGCGCCATCTCAAAAAACGTGAGGGCGGTTAACAAAAGTAGGAATAGCGCTCCAGCGGGCGTTAGCATGAATTGGATTTGGGTGCCAGACACTTCGATTTCCCCCGTAATCGCCTGGAACATTGGGACAGTATCGAAACTAAAGAAGAGTAAGCAGATAGTTATAACCCAACCCATACGAAAGAACCAAGCCAGTTTAGGCAACTTCGGATAAAAGAGCGTGTAGAGAAATAGGATTCCCGTCAAAAACATCAGTACGTAAGCACACGCAAGTAACTGAAGTAAAAACAGAATTTGTGTTGGATTTGTCGTTAAAAAGACAAGCTGGAATAAAAGAAAAACAAAAGCCCCAATACTCCCCGTTGAGATCGCAAAATAGAGGTTTTCCCGTGCCCGTGGATAAAAGATAAACAGTAACAGGTGCTGCAGCATCATGAAAACCGAAATCGCCGTCCACACCATCTGAAAAGTAGTGACTTCGCGGACAAGGGTGATACGCCTTTTAATGTTCGGGTTCAGTTCTGTCAACCTAAGTCTAAAACCAAGTGTTGGCATCGATTCGGCAGAAGAGAAATTGGAATACCGGACTGCAATGACATGATCGGTTTTGCCGGAGAACGAAATCACTTGCGGGTTGCGCTCCCAATACGGTTTTTCTTCCTCTTTGCGCGTTCCGACTGTCCCGAATTTATAAATCAGCTCCCCATCAAGATAGATTTCAGACGCACCTGCTTGAAACAGCACATGGAGTGCCAACGGCGTATGCCAAAGCCGTTCATCAGGAACGGATACACGAAGTCTGAACCAACCGATACCCTGCCATTCTTTTTCAGAGAGTTCTTTTCGAGATAGCAGTGTACTCGCGGATTTCCACGCCGTATCGTCAAAAGTTGGACTTGCCCATTCCGGATTATCACCTGGATGATACTTCCAAGTTTCAAGCAAAGCTCCACCTTTCTCTATAGCATCTAACGTCAGAACGCGTATACCGGTGACCGGTACAGGCTCACCATCCTGCGCGGGTGTCGAGGCGATAAATCCGAATACCACTAAAATGAGATGGGATATTAGAACTAACCTGTGTTTCATTTTAAAAACCGCAATTTTTCAAGATCGGGTGTTCCAAAACGGACGCGACTTCCGTCCAAGCCTCTTGGCTATCCTCACGTGAAAGGTCTGGGATGAATCCGAAATCAAGGTAGACTTTGATTGCTGCCATACGTCCGGTTGATGTACCAAGGAAACAGCGTTCATGGGATTGTTTCAGGCGGGTCATCGCTACAGACATCATCGGCTTGGAAAGCCCGCGTCCCTGATAGTCGGGATGAATTACGACCCAGTGGATCTGTCCCCACACTTCTTCATCTATATCTTGCCACCACGCTGTGATTGTGCCGATTTCCTCACCTGTGTCCGTGGTGAGATAAAAACTTCTATCCTCCAACACTGAGAGATAGCGTCCAAACTCGCGATCAAAGAGCCCATCGTCAATGTCAATATAGGGTTCCGCCGCTTTTAGAATCCGCGTCCAGATATGTCCTTCATTGGGACGGTAATTGCGGATGGCAAAGCCTTTTGGAATAGGATATTGTGGGATATTTTCCATGTGCTCACGGATCATTCTGACGCTGTAGTTTTTCATGGTTGGGTGTGGGTTCGCGGAAGACTATATTTTGAAAACCTATTTCTCATGTAAGTTAATATAGCAAATCCTACATAGAGATGGCAAGGATATTTTGATAGTTTTCAGTTATCAGTAGGAGAGATTAGAAACCTCACCAGCAAAGGAGGACATAGATGGAACAGAATTCGGTTGCTTTTTGGCGGGATTGTGTGGTATGATTTACCTATTATGGAAAAATCACCTACCGCCATTCCAATTTACACAATAGGCTATGGAAGTCGATCGATAGCGGAACTCATTGAAGTGCTTCATCAGCATGAGATCGCCTACCTCATTGATGTCCGCTCGGCACCCTATTCTCGCTATAAACCGGAATTCTCCAAAGCACGGCTTGCGAATGAACTCGAACGACACGGTATCCGCTACGTGTTCATGGGAGATACTATCGGCGGCAGACCTGATGACGAAACGTGTTACGTCAATGGGAAAGTTGACTACGAAAAGGTCAAAGCCACGGCGTTTTACCAGAGCGGGATTGAACGCCTGCACACCGCTTTTCTGCAACAACAAAGCGTTGTGCTGATGTGCAGTGAGGGGAAGCCGGAAGAATGTCACCGATGTAAACTTATCGGTGCGACGCTCACAAGGCAGAATATACCGGTCATTCATATTGACGAAAATGGCGAGCAAGTGACACAAGAGCAAGTCGTTGAGCGTCTGACAGGCGGGCAATTGTCGATGTTTGGTGAAGATACATTTCACTCTCGGAAAAAATACTCCTAATTCGATCCACTATGCAGAAAATCAAAATTGTTACCATCGGTGTATACGGCTTTGACGAAGCCGGTTTTTTTAATGCATTATGCGACGCAGAGATTGATACTTTCTGCGATATCCGAAGTCGGCGAGGTGTCCGCGGTGCGACTTACGCATTCGCCAATAGCAAGCGGTTACAAGCACGCCTTGCAGAACTTGGGATCCGATACATCTACCGCAAAGATCTCGCCCCAACACAAACCGTTCGAGAAAAACAGGCAGCGGCGGATAAAGGAACAAAAACTGCCAAACGCAAACGGACTGAACTTGGAGAAGCATTTATTGAAGCCTATCACACTGAATGTCTTGATGCATTTGACTCGCAAAGTCTACTTGACGAATTGGAATCGGACGCGAAAATCGTAGCATTTTTTTGTGTAGAAACTGCACCGGAGGCGTGCCACCGTTCGTTGGTAGCCGATAAACTGGCGAAAACATTCAATTGGGAGGTTGAAGACATTTTACCGTGAGAGTCTTAATTGTTGCGAAAACCCGAATGGGCAGCGGTGCGTGCATCGGCGCGATTACAGAGACAGGACAAAGCGTCCGACTTATTCCGTTTAATGCTGATCCCCATGATGGCGCGAACGGCGAATATGAGGTTGGTGAGATTTGGGAGATTTCCGCCGAGCCCGAGACTTCACTGATTCCACCGCATAACGAAAATATTGTTGTTCATAAAAAATCGCGTCTTCACCCCGCAAAAGACACTAAAGATTTAGTAAGTGCGATTGAACTTTTGATGCCGCCAAAAACTGGGGATCCACGAGAGCTTTATGAAGGCTTACTGAAAACGACAAGTAGCGGTTCACTCTACATCGCTGTGGACGGTGATATTCCACCTTACAGTACTACGTTTTGGAGGCCGGATCAACCGCTTACTCGCGATACAGAAGAGAAACGAATACGATATCGCTACCCTATCGAAAATGGGAGCTGTACGTTCACCTTTGTCGGTTTCCAAGAACCGATTGAGACAATTCCTGCAGGTATGCTCCTGCGTGTATCGTTGGCACATCGGTGGAAACCAAAAGATCAGCCTGATGCTGAAGAACGGCACTACGCGCAGCTCTCTGGCTGGTTTTTTGAAGAAGTAGAACAGGGGCAATCGGAACGTCCCAGAGAACGGGAACAGCCTTCACCTACAATTTCAACGCAAACTCCTTTAGATATCCTCACAGACGTTTTCGGACATAAAGAGTTTCGTCCATTTCAGGAGACTATCATCAACCACATCCTAAAACGACAGGATGCCCTGATTGTTTTACCGACAGGTGGCGGAAAATCGCTCTGTTATCAATTGCCTGCACTCATGTTTGATGGCGTAACCGTTGTTGTTTCACCCCTAATTTCACTGATGCAGGACCAGGTGATGCAACTCCAAAATCGTGGTATCCATGCCGCGTTTCTCAACCATACCGTCAGACATACAGAATACGTCGCCACGATGCAGCGAGTTAGACAGGGTGAAATCAAGCTGCTTTATCTTGCTCCTGAAACGCTTGTCCGTGCTGAAATACTTACTATGCTTGAGGATTCAGAAGTTGCCTGTCTTGCGATTGATGAAGCACACTGCATCTCAGAATGGGGACACGACTTTCGGCAGGAATATCGACAGTTAGTTTCTATTCGCGAACGATTCCAAAACGCTGTTTGCGTTGCCTTAACAGCTACTGCAACTCCGCGGGTTCAAAATGACATCAAAAAATTACTCAAGTTTGACGAGGGAAATGAATTCATAGGCAGTTTTGACCGAGAAAATCTATTTATCGCTGTTGAACCGAAAGTTGAATCACTGGAACAGACACTGGCGTTTCTTAATAGGCACCGTGGTGAATCTGGCATTATATATTGTCAAACCAAGAAGCGGGTTGAATCGCTCTGTCGTAATTTAACTGCCAGACGCATCTCAGTCCGTCCTTATCACGCAGACCTGGATAACGTAACTCGGAAACAGAATCAGGAGGCTTTCATTAATGGCGAAATCCGAGTGATCGTCGCCACAATCGCCTTCGGTATGGGAATCGATAAGGCGGACGTGCGTTTTGTTCTACACGCTGGACTGCCAAAGGAGCCTGAATCTTACTATCAGGAGATCGGACGTAGCGGACGCGATGGACTTCCAGCGGAATGTCTTTTGCTATTTAGTTACGGCGATGTTGACACTATCAACCATTTCATTGATCAAGGTGCAGAATCCGAAAAACGCGGACGGCAAGAACGATCACAAACACTAATTTCGTGGGCAACGTCAATAGCGTGCCGTCGAAAAGTATTGCTGGCTTATTTTGGCGAGGAATACGATCAAGAGAATTGTGGGATGTGTGACAACTGCCGTAAAGCGGAAATAGAGAAAGTTGACTTGACGGTCCCAGCACAAAAATTTCTCTCCTGTGTCGTCCGGACAGAAGAACTATTCGGGGAAGCGTATATCATTGATATATTACGGGAGTCAAAGGGGAAAAAGATCCTTGATAACAGACACGATAAACTCTCCACGTATGGCATCGGTATGGACTACAGCAAGAGGCAGTGGCGATATCTGTCGCATCAATTCCTCCAACACAAACTCCTTGAGCGAGATGCGCGGCACGGCAGCCTCCGTGTAACTCAGAAAGGTTGGGATGTGCTGAACGGCGGCGATCAGTTTTGGGGAGTTTCGGTAGAATCGGTACACCACACCACATCTGAAGCGCTGACTGAATACGATCTCAAACTCTTCAAATTGCTCCAGACTGAACGAGACAGAATCACTGAGGCGGAAGAGGTACACCCTAATGAGGTTTTCCACGATAAAGCACTGCGAGCAATGGCGACCTATTTTCCGACATCTGAGGAATCGTTCAGAGTGATGCCAAGTGTAGGCCCTGCAAAAGCCGAAAAATACGGGGATGTCTTTTTACCAATCATTCGTGACTATTGTAAGAAACATGGAACGGATCTGGTAGAAAACAGAACTGAAGGGTTAAATACTTATGTCCCCACATCCGAAGAACCGGATACATACGCTCCGGAACTTTTTGAGCGACTTCGTGATAAACGCAGAACTGTAGCAGATGAGGAAGAGGTTCGAGCGTTTGTTGTCTTCCACGACAAGACGTTACGGGAAATGGCAACCTCTTTTCCGCGAACCAGAGAGGCGTTCGTGCAGATTCGTGGTATTAGTCTCAGGAAAATGGAAAAATACGCAGACGATTTTTTGCCAATTATTCGTGACTATTGCAAGGAACACGGTATTGATTGAAGGTTCTTTTTACTGCGATCCAGGAGTATTTTGGATATTTGAAGGTGGTTCTTGCATCACAGGAATGACGTAACTCCGAATCGTCAAACCGTCTATAGTTTCCGTTTCTACGCGCGGCTCTGGCTCTTCCCGATGATCAAAGACGATGTAGTACCCCGCTGTTACACCTTCAGATTTGAGATACACTGCAAGCTGCTTTTTACCGGCTTGATAGCGACTGTCGCCTCTCCATATTTTCGTTTCAATGATGTACTTCTGTTGGTTGTAGGTGATAATGATATCCATCCTACCGCGGCCAGTTTGCACTTCAATATACATAAAACCGCCGATGAGTTTAACAAACTGGTCAAGATACGCGAGCAGAAGATGCCTGCCAACAGATTCTTGTGGTGTATCAGGGACTTGCAGAATTTTGAACCCTGCGCGGGCAACGAAATCTCGGAAATTATCCAGCAGTGCCCCCATATCAATCTGTCCTGTAGGTATGAGGTAATCCAGAAAACCTTCACGAGAATCTTCATGTAAGTACTTATCTTCCAGACCGTTCACGATTGCCTTGAATGCTTGTAGAATACAATACAGATAAATTGGATTAACTATTTCACACATACCATCAGCACCTCTGGCAATAACCCCGTACGTAGCAAGTTCACTGATAATGTCCCTCCGTAGATTGAAATCAACGCCCTCATCCCGCGCCATAATTCGCATGAGAACGCTTTCAAATCGGCGGTCTCTTCGGATATTGGTAATCAGGTGCGTAAGATTAACGTTATCTTCTTCAAGGAGTTGTGCGTGTGCTTTTGACAAGTGCGCCATGGTAATCGGTTCGCTTTTCGGAATATCTAACTCTTCAGTGAGGATCTGTGCAAATCGATTAACAAGTACAGGTTGCCCAGCAGTTTGCTTATGAATAGCGGCTATGACCTCTGCCCCAAAGACTTGTCCAACTTCGTCCGTATATTGCCCAAGTAGTTCCTGTACCTGTTCAAGGGTAAAGTTGGGCAGATGAAACTCATCTTGAATATTGAATGGCGAAATTGAGCGGTCATAGTTAAGTTGGGCGATACTCTTAACTCCGATAATACCAACACTGTGTGGGCACCGAGGTTTACCAGCAATATAGATATGACGGAGTGTATGAAGAAAATCGCTCAGGGCAGCCTGCGGGATACCATCAAATTCATCAATGACGATTATAACCTGCTGCCCAGCATGTTCAGCGTCCAGAAAACGTGCGAACCGTTTAAAAAATGTCATCATCGAAAGATGATTTGTTAAAGTTGTCCCTTCCAAAAATCCACGTAAAGCCTCAGAGGGGACACATCCACGTCTTTGGAAAACGGTTTCTATCTCTTCACGCATCTGTTCATAAAGATATTCATAGAAAGTAGACAAGGTAAGGTTTTTACAGACATCAAAGTTCAGTTGAATCGGAAAATAGTCTATAGTCTGCTCAACTGACGCTGAGCCAGCTATCAGTGCTGCTAAGGCATCTTGAAAAAAGGTAGTTTTTCCCGTTTGACGTGGTGCGAACAAGACAACATATTTGCCTTCTTCAACGCGTTTGATGTAATCGGCGATCTCATCAGAACGTGAAACAACGTAGTGCTCCTGGGCGTTGACGGGACCTTGCGTCCAAAAACGTCTCATTTTTCCCTCCTCTCCGCGAAGTGTATCAACAAAATATTGTATTACATCCGGTTGACGAAATCAACAAGGAATTCCGTTCTCAGTATCTGATAACCCATAATCGTAATCTGCTACACATCCCCAATTTTCCCCGATAGAAACGTAAAAATATCCGGTGTCGAGTTCCGATCCACCGATTCAATACGCGTATCCCCACGGAACCATGTTAGCTGCCGTTTGGCGAATCGACGGGTGTTCCGTTTCAGCTGCTCAACCGCTTCCAAATATGTGCACTTCCCATCAAGATAAGCGATCAACTCTTTATAACCAAAACTTCGGAGCGCAGTGGTATCACGCGCATGACCTGCTACTAACAGAGATTCCACTTCGGCAATCAATCCGTTCGCAAGCATAACATCTACGCGTTGCTCAATACGACGGTAGAGCAACGCGCGCGGCATCGTCAAGCAGAAGGCGATAAACGGATACCGCTGGCTCCCTTGATGCCATTGTTGCTGGTGTTGGGACATAGGAATTCCTGTCAATTCATAGACTTCCAAGGCACGAATGACACGGACGAGGTTATTGGGATGAATACGATCGGCAGACGCTGGATCGCAGGCGCGAAGGCGTTCGTGGAGGACATCAACGCCCTGTTGTGCGGCTTCCTGATCAAGTCGTTCACGGAGTAAGGGATCTGCCCCTGGTCCCTCAAACAAGCCATCAACAATCGCGCGAAAGTAGAGACCTGCCCCACCAACAAGTAGCACCTGTTTGCCTCTGTTTTGGATATCGGCGATCGCTGTGTCTGCGAGGGATTGATAATCAGCAACGGAGAAGGTTTGTGAGATGTCTACGCAGTCTATGAGGTGATGCTGTGCTGCTTGTTGTTCTTCAGCGGTAGGTTTGGCGGTGCCAATGTCCATTTGCCGATAGATTTGCCGGGAATCGACGGAAACAATTTCGGCATTGAGACGCTGTGCTAATTGAATGGCTATCTCTGTTTTGCCGACTGCTGTAGGACCGAGGAGACAGAGGAGTCTTGACTTCATCTGTTGCGTACTATGTGTTGTTATCCTGTATGCCGGATTCAGTCAACTTCGGAAGCCACCGCGTAAAGAGGGCAACAGCCTTGGGATCTTGGCGATGTGGTGCGAACAGGTATTTACCTTTGTACCTGTGTGTACGGGAAAGTGCATAGATACCGTAACCAAACCCTCCCAGGTCGATAGCGATAACGCCGAGAGTGTTTACACCGATAGTGACAATACCGACAGCATTTGTACCGACGGCAATAACACCGACAGTGTTTACACCAATAGCAACAATCCCACAAACGTTGACACCGCCAATAAAGACGCCAGCCACACTCACACCAATACCGATAATATTAGTGAGGTTTGTCCCTATAGCAAACATACCATAATGAAGCGTTTTGCCATCATAGATCGCACCTGTGTCCATAATTACGGAAATAAGCCACTGCGAGAACCGCCAATTAGGTATGCTAATACACAAACTAATGATAATTACTGGACATATGACAATTAGATAAGCGATGCCGAATTTTATCCGATATGGTTTGAACGCTTTTTGAAAGTTTTCGGGTGTAAATGCAGTTTGCATTTTGAGAATCCCTATTCAGGGTTACTGTTCCATAGCGGTGTCGCGCGGGTCTACAATCCAACCACCACCGAGGGCGTATTCACCATTGTAAAAGACGGTGGCTTGACCGGGAGTAATTGCACGGCGTGGTTCGTCAAATTTCACAACTGCCTCGGTGTCGCTGATAGGCGTGATGGTCGCTGGTCCACCGTCATCACGGGAACGGATTTTGACGTGCGCACGGATTGGTTCCGTTAACTTCTCAATAGCGATAAGGTTAATACGTTCAACGTGCATCGTGTCCTCAAAGAGATCATCGGATTCACCAACAACGACAGTATTTTCTGCTGCGTTGAGCTGCGTCACATAGAGCGGTTTGCCGACTGCGATGCCTAACCCGCGCCGTTGCCCAACAGTATAAAACGGGACACCGTCATGTTTCCCAAGAACATTGCCTTTTTCGTCAACAATATCGCCACCCTCAATTTTCTCTGGGACTCTGTCCTGAAGAAAACGTCTATAGTTAGTATCAGCGACAAAGCAGAGTTCTTGGCTCTCAATTTTTTCAGCGGTACGCAACTGATACTTTCTGGCAAGGTCACGGACCTCGGATTTCGTATATTCACCGAGGGGCATCATTGCACATTGCAACTGTTCTTGCGTGAGTGCGGCGAGAAAATATGATTGATCTTTGCTCACATCAAAGGCTTTGCGTAAGAGATAGCGTCCGGTTTCCGAGTCTTGCTCAATACGGGCATAGTGTCCTGTGGCGATGGCATCGCACTCCAATGTCTTAGCAAGGTCAAGCAGTCTACCAAACTTGAGCTCTCGGTTACATACCATGCATGGACTGGGGGTCCTGCCGACGAGGTATTCTTCCACAAAGTAGTCGATAATCTGCTCGCGAAAAACATCCTCGTAGTTTACGCCATAGAAAGGGATACCGAGTTGTGTGGCGACGCGGCGTGCATCCTCAATGCCTTCAAGGGAACAGCAGTTCGGACGCTCCGGGTCAACCTCGATAGTATCAGGCGCGCCGAGACGCATGGTGATGCCGGTGACATCATAGCCTGCGTCAACCATCATGGCAGCAGTGACGGAGCTGTCTACACCTCCGCTCATTGCGACAAGAATTTTTCTCATGGAACTACCCGATTTATTGAAATATAATCATCAATTGTATTTAATTATATCACACAAAAGTGGGTTTGTCAGGCTAAAATTGGTATCCCACACAGTTGTAGTTTCTATGGAGATGAAGGGCAAGGTTAGGGGTGCGGTTACAAACCGCACCTACTAAGGAGAATGGATAAATAATTAAGAGAGCTGCCAATCCTCTTTTCCGGCGTAGCGGTCATCGTAAACGTCTTGATCGAGTTCCAAGCCAAGTCCGGGGGTATCCGGCACAGTGAACGTGCCATCGGTGAAACCGTAGCCAGAGGTATCAATGACATCGCTGGTGAGGGTTGCGACTTCGCCGTAGAGGAAGTGCGGAATCGTCTTCGCGAATTGGAGACTGAGGAAGAAGCCGAGCAGAGACCCCCAGTTATGCGGTGCGCATTGGACCTCGTGCGCAGCTGCCATATCCGCGAGCCGCCGCCAACCGGTAACACCTAAGCCTTTCATATCGTGCTGAATCACATCGATCACGCCAGCCTCAAAGAAAGGGTCGTAGAACTCAAGCGGGGCGCGGGTGCGGGTCTCGCCATCAGCAATCAATGTTTTTAACCCTTTTTCTTGGATAAAGGCTTTCAGGTTGCGATACAATTCAACGTCTTCTTCAAACATTTCCTCGATCCAAAAGACATCGCAATTGCTGGTTTCATTGAGGAAGGTAATGACCTCGTCGTAGGTATAAGCGTTGTTTGCATCGACGAGGATATTGAAGCCTTCACCTGCTGTGCTGCGGGCAAGTTGGACGACCTCTATGTCCCGTTGTAACCCTGCTGTGCGCTCCATGAGATGGTTACCCCGTCCCATTTTCATCTTGCATGCGGTAAACCCATTAGCGAGGCTGCTTTTAACATCGTCTTCAATCCGCTTGAGTCCTTCGGCTTTCGTCTCGTAGAGGAGGTCATTGAAGTAGATAGTGCTATCGTAAGCAGGCAGCCCGTTTGAAAAAACACCACTGCCCATGAGTTGATAGGCAGGTTTACCGAGAATTTTGCCGATAGTATCCCAAAGTGCATTTTCAAGCCCGCGAAATTCTTCAACAACCCCATCTTCAGGATTCAGGAGGTCAAATGGATTTTGATTCAGTACGGCTTCTGCATCTTCAGCGGATGTTGTCGCCCAACTGCCAACTCCCCATCCGAGTGTTCCATCGTTGGTATAGATGCGGACAATGCGTTCGTGCCACTTTCCGTTCGGATCAGGCTGTTTTATCTCTTTTGCCCCGGAATTGCAACCGATTGCGGGTTGGTCAATCTCGACTGTAACCTGCTCAATTTTGTTAATCTTGATGTCAGCGGGATAATTCTGCATAGCCGTTAATCACCTTCCACTATTCGGTCCCGGAGTTTTAGCATTTGACTTGACACAATCACTCACCCAGCGTTGGACATTTCGGCACTCACGAACTGTGCGCTTCAGTCCCCTACTCCTCCTCAAGTGCGAGGAGCAGTTGATTGAGTTCGTCTCTCACCATATCGTTGGTTTCCTTCTTGTCGTAAAAGAGATAAATTTTATGCGGTAGATTGTCGTACTCGTCGGCTTCTTCAACCTGCTTAATTAGGGCAGGTTTCTTAAGAAGTTGCACGATGCGGAGTCTATCTTCGTGGTCGATGATTTCCGTATCTGTTAACAACTCGATCAAACGGGCAGCCAACTCATTAACGAGCCCTTCTTCGGCATAATGGTTCAAAGTATCAATTGCGGCTTGCTTCGTATCAGGACTCGATCCATTATAAGTCAGAATTGCAACGAGATTGTCAACAGCACCTGCGTCAGGATATTTCCGCAGTGCTACAGCAATGTCCCTACGTACGGTGTCATCAGAATCCTCAAGGGCATCAATCATCTTAGTCGTGGGATGTTCTTTGAGGAATATCATAGATTTTGCGGCGGCCCGTCGGACGACCACGTTACTATCAGTCAAACCCTCGATGATTTTTTGTTCGGAGCCTTCATTGCCAAGCAGATAGAGTGCGGTGTTAATTTCCATCTCCAACCCTTTATCAGTAGTAGCATTTTGGAGGGTTTCTAACCCCGCGCTGGCGGATGTGTCCCCTATCTCGCCTACGATACGAACCAGCTGGATCTTTACAGCCGGTGGCGTATTGCTATCGCCGGCTGCCTCCAATATGTCTTTAATAGCTGGGCTGCCGATTTCCAGCAAGATATGAACGAAGTCGCCATGGACATGGCGATACCGGTTTTTAACAAGGTCCTCTAAAATGAAAGGCACGGCTGGTGCGCCTTTATCAACAAGGATTTGCATAGCATCCTTCTGTATCCTGTGGCGTTCATCAAGGATTTGCAGGATTTTCTTCATCTCATATTCACCCAATTCGCCGATGCGTCGGTCCCGCTCACTTTTATATCTGGCATCCACTTTGTGAACCCTCGCAGCACCGGATGAAAGCGCGTTACTATATGCAATAACCAAGAGTGCACGAGGTTCGACCTTGTTTTGCTCCTCCTGTTCCGCACGTTCAAGGTGCTCAACGGCTTCGAGCGTGAGCCCTGCGTCTAATAACTTACTCCTGCCGACTTCAAGCTGGGTGATGACCTGTTCCTGACAACCGAAGCTCACAACCCCTATAAGCAGTAATATTGTCAAAATTTTTTTCATGTTCCGTTTATCTTTTCCTCCTGGAATCTCAATTAGACTCATCCGTCCGTGATGCGTGTCGCGTTCATGTGTCATGAAGATAATGTAGGACGCACATCATTCAACTGCACAATCTGTAAGCGCATAAAAAAGAGCCAACCTAAAACCTTTTCGCCGGACTTGTGGGATCAAATTTAGGATGAAGCTTGTAGGTTCTTCATATAGCGTCTATATTTGCACATCCACCGAATAGTTGTTACAGATCGGGATAAGTACTGATGTAAAGAATATTCTAAAATAAATACACTTTTATGTCAACAATTTAAGGCACAACTCACAAAGCGGTTCAATTTTCCTATCAGAATACTGTTCATCCATAACCTGCGCAAAAAATGGAAAACTGAACGTCTCTCTACGGAAAATGCCGTCATATCACAAGGCGAATTTTAGATCACTGAACTTCATTCAGGAGTTGTGCAAGTGGAATTTTGACGAGGTCCTCTTGCTCCTTTTTGTCGTGGTACTCATGCAGCTTGGACCCAAGATCTTCGATCGTCTTTAGTGCTTTAATCTGTTTTTTAAATGGCTCTCTCCGTAGCAGCTGCACGAGATAATAGCGATTATCTGGATCGCTAACTGTTCCACCAATAAGTAGCATAGTGGCACGTTTTGCGAGACCTCTGGCGAGTTTGTTCTGTCCATAAACGTCAAGCGTCTGAATCGCTGCCTGCTTCGGGTCCTTGCTCAATTCACCAGTGAGGATATTCATAAGTTCATCGGTAGCGGCTGCATCCCTATGGACTGCAAGTGCCTCTACAAGCGCTGTGACGACTTCGGAATCCTCGTCTTTTAGCCCTGCGATGAGCGTTTTCGGTGATATCCCGTCAATATCTACCATTGCTTTCGCGGCGGCACGGCGCACCGCAATATCACTATGACTGATACCATTGATGATGTCTTTCTTATACGATGCCTCTCCGAGCTGATAGAGTGTCGTGTTAATCTGCATGGCGAGTCCGGGGTCTATAGTTGCTTCGGTTTGAACGGATTTCAATGCATCTACGGCTTTCGCGTCGCCGATTTCAGCCAATACTTGAACCAATTTACCTTTGAGAACGGGTGACGTAGTTTCATTGGTAAGTCTGGCTAAAATGAGATCCAATTCATCAGGTCCCATATCAACCAACATCTGTGTAAAATCGGCGTGAAGCAACGGATACCTTCCCTTAGCAAGACTGTCAAGAATTAAGACAGCTGCCTCATGTCCTTTATCCACGAGTGCTTGTAAACCTGCTTTTCGTACTTGTCCTGCTGAAGGTTGACTGAGTACTTGTAGGATGTGTTTCATCTCAGCCTCTGTAAGTGCTTCAATCCGCTGACTCCGTTGGTTTTTGAACTTGGCTTCATCGCCGCCCCTATTGGCATCTCCAGTGGAAAGTCCATAAGAATAAGCGATAAGAAGCAGTGCGCGAGGTTCGAGTTTATTGACCTCTTCCTCTTCTGCTTTTTCAAGATGTCCGACGGCTTCCAAGGCGTTTCCGCTGTGAATCAATTTGCTCTTACCTACAGATAAATTGCTCGGTCCCTTCTGTTTTGTTTCACATCCAAAACTCGCGAGCAACAGGACAACGAGTGGAATGATTACAATCTTTTTCATTATGATTTACTTTCCTCCTGACTTTTGTAGTAAGGCTTCTCCGAATACGCGTTGCACTTTGTAATATACACTTGTAACCGCGCGCTATGTTACATTGTGACTTTGGAAATATCCCCTATAACAATACCACAAAATCTTGAAAAAGTCAAGTGTAGATTTTGATTCCGCAGAGATATTCAGTTATCACTTGCCAATTAATTGAATGGGTTGACACGTGCGTTGGTTTTGATTATACTAAAGACTGAATGAACTTCAACAACTCGCGCCTATAGGAAAGGAATTTTTTATGAATTTTCTCAGATCTTTTTGCGTCAATTCCGTATTGCCATCTCGCCAACGAAAAGCAGGTTTTCAAGAAATTAGAGCGACAAAACTATGGCGTACCCTTGGTGTGCTGATTATCTGCACGATTTTGCTCCAAGGCCCGACAGCCGCGCAGCTAATGGCACCGGAAGAGGTCCTCGGATTTCAGGTCGGTTCGGATTATCAAGTGGCAGGCTGGAAAACTGTCTCCGATTATACGCGTCATGTCGCAGCAAACTCGGATCGGGTTTTGGTGGAAGAACTCGGAAAAACGACTGAGGGCAACGATCTTCTGATGCTGCTGATCTCTGCACCGGAGAACTTGGAAAATCTGGTGCGCTATCAGCAGATCCAAAGCGAAATTGCCCTACCCACAAAACCGGCTGCTGAACTGGATGCGCTCGCGCAAGAGGGCAAAGCGGTCGTGCTGATTAATTGTAATCTCCATTCCACAGAGATCGCCTCTTCACAGATGTCAATGGAACTTGCACATCAATTCGCAACAGCCGAAACACCAGAAATTAAAGAGATCCTTGAAAATGTGATAATTCTGCTCATCCCTTCCGCAAATCCAGACGGGTTAAACATCGTAGTGGATTGGTACAACCGTACCGTCGGTACGCCTCACGAGGGGTCGGAAATCCCGTGGTTGTATCATAAATATACAGGACATGATAACAATCGCGACTGGTTTATGCTGACACAAACAGAAACGCAGTTGCTGACGCGCGTGCTTTATGAAGAGTGGTTTCCAGAAGTGGTCTACGACGTGCATGAGATGAGTTACCGCGGTCCTCGGTTTGTAATCCCACCGTATTTTGAGCCGGTTAATCCGAATATTCCGCCGCTCTTACAGCGGACGCTTTCGCTTATTGGTGCGCAACTTGCCTTTGATATGACGAGTGAAGGATTTACAGGTGTGCTTTCAAGTGCTGTCTATGATACATGGTGGCACGGCGGATTTCGGACAGTGCCGTATCGTCATAACATGGTCGGCATTTTGACGGAAGCAGCGCGCGTGGAAATCGCAACGCCAATTTTCCAACCCCATCACACCTTAAAAGGCTATCGGCGTGGGCTTGATCAATATGCCCTTCGCACCAATTTTCCTGAACCGTGGCCTGGAGGATGGTGGCGATTGCGCAATATTGTAGATTATGAGAAGGCGGCAGCCCTCTCAATCCTTAGCTTCGTTGCTGAGCATCGGGTAATGTTGAAAACAAATTTTTACAAGATGGGACTCGCTGCAATCGCAAAAGGGCAGGATGAACCCCCGCGCGCGTTTCTCATCCCGACTGAACAACGCGATATCCATACAACGCTTAAGATGCTGGACATTCTGAAACGTGGCGGCGTACAGGTTCATCAGGCGAACGCGCCGTTTATCGCTGATGGTGTAGAATATCCGGCAGATACCTACGTTGTTTTAATGTCCCAACCGTTTCGGGCACATGCGAAGGATCTGCTTGAAGTACAACGCTATCCTGAACGTCGTCCATCGCCCGAATCACCGCCTGAACGCCCTTACGACATCGCAGGTTGGACGCTACCGTTACAGATGGGGGTGCGGACGATAGCGGTTGTGCATCCATTCGAGGCGGATTTAAGGCAGCTACCGATGCTTCCAGCGGTGCAAGGCACACTGGATGGCACCCCTGAACCGACAAGTTACCTGTTCGAGAATAGAACAAACGCTGAAGCATTTTTTCTCAACCATCTGTTCAACGCAAGATTCGGCGACAACAGCCCTAAATATAAGCTTTACTGGGCAGAACGGAACGTAGAACTCGCAGGCAAAACGTTGCCACCCGGGGCTATCCTGATCCAGACTGCGGAACCGCCACTCCATCAAATGGCGGAGTTGAACGCACTTGCATCGGAATACGGCATCCACATCCACGCTGATGCCTCTATTGATGAAGAAGAACTCAATCGTAGATTCTCAAGAGTAGATGCGCCGCGCCTTGGTCTTTACAAACCGTGGACAGCGAATATGGACGAAGGGTGGACGCGCTGGGTCTTGGATACATACGGATTCAATTATAATAGTCTCACGAATGCAGAAATTCGCGCGGGGGATTTGGCAACGCGGTACGATGCTATCATCTTGCCGGATCTGGGTGCCTCTGGCATTCTCAATGGACATGCAGCAGGAAAATTACCACCGGAATACACGGGTGGTATTGGGACTGAAGGGTTAGCGAATTTGCGCAGGTTCGTAGAGGACGGTGGGACGCTTATCTGTTTGAATCGTGCAACAGAACTGCCTTTGAAATACTTTGGACTCGGTGAAAAGGGTATCGTTAATGTCGTCGAAAAAAATAATCAACCAAACGAAGACGCGTTTTTCTGCCCTGGTTCATTACTGCGTGTCCGGATAGACACAAGGCATCCGATCGGACACGGGTTAGACAGCGAGATGGCAATCTTTTTTAAATCGGGGCCTGTATTTGCTGCCGAACGCGGTGGTGCGGAAGTTATAGCAACGTATCCAGAGTTTAATCCGTTGATGAGCGGTTGGCTTGAGGGTGAAAAACGGATACGACAGAAAGCCGCACTGTTAGAAGTCCTTTTAGGGGATGGGCGCGTTATTCTCTTCGGGTTTAAACCACAACATCGCGGGCAATCCTACGGGACCTTTAAGCTGCTCTTCAATGCGATTTTTTATAGTGCGATATCAGAAGATCGGTTTTAGCGAATTTTCCGCTTGCCAAAACAATATCAAATGGACTAAAATTGTTTGATACAGAAATCGATGAATACCAACACTATTGACTTTAGAATGATAAAATAAGGAAGACAAAATGGCAGAAACACAACAGAATCAACCAAGATCCAAATTGCCATCAGCGCAACACACACTTTTAACAGCTGAGGATCTGTGGAAACAACCTGATGATGGGTATCGGTATGAATTGGTGAAAGGGGTCATACGTAGAATGCCACCTGCTGGATTTGAACACGGGATCCGATCAGCTAAAATTGGAAGACATCTTGACGCGCACGTTGAAAAACATAAATTAGGCTATGTGTGTGGTGCCGAAACGGGATTTAAGATTGCCCAAAATCCAGATACTGTGCGTGCACCAGATGCTGCGTTTGTTCGTCAAGCCACAATTGATGAACGGGGTATTTCAAAGGGTTATTGGGAAGGAGCCCCCGATCTTGCGGTTGAAGTCATCTCTCCAGGCGATACTTACACTGAAGTCGCAGAAAAAGTGGATGAATGGTTAAATGCGGGGTGTGCGCTGGTGTGGGTTGTGAATCCGCGTCGAGAAACCGTAGAAGTGTACCGGTCTCCTGAAGACATCACCGTTCTGCATGGAGACGACATCCTTGATGGCGGTGACGTTATTGAAGGGTTTCAGTGCAGGATTGGTGATCTATTTACATAAAACTGAATGGTAGGTATCTTATGTTCGCGACGACGGATAAGACACTCGTTAGTTGGTTCTGTTTTGATGAGGAAGCCCCAAAGCATTGCAGCGTGATTACCGTGCAGGCGGCAGAGAAATATGACGCACTCGCTTTTGGACAGGATGCGCCGAGTAAGTGGTCCACCGCCAGTGATGATAACACTCGCACACAAACCGCTGAACAACTCGCGCAAAATCCAGCACAAGAAATTGTACTCGGACAGTTCATGATGATGGCAGCCGTTTACAAGGACAACACGGTCACCATTTACCGCGATGGGGAAGTGTACGCCGACTACACCATCGAAGAGCCGTTCGATTTTCTGAACAGCCCCTACCTACAACTCGTAATTGGCTCGGTCAATTTAAATCCGAACTATGCCACATCATTCAAAGGGAAAATCAAGGATGTCCGGATTTATGCCCAGGCTTTGACGCAAGATCAGATTAAGGACTTGAGACCGAACGCTCCCTCGGCAATTCAACCCTTCAGCTGGTACGATTTCTCGAAAGACGGTTGGTGGGTAGATCGTGCCGGAAAATTCCCTGAGTTTAGAAACATTGCAGCGATAAAAGAGAACGATGCAGACGCGTATATTGTTTTCGATCGAGACGACAGACACATGTTTACCTTGGACAACGAAGCGGTCCGGATTGCACGTGATTTTCGTCAACGGCTGATGCATGACCCGAGTCGCCCGACATATCATTTGGTTAATTCCGAAGGTGATAACGAAAGGAACTATTCAACCGACCCCAATTTCATGATCTACTGGAAAGGTCAGTACCATTTCGGTTATATGTGCAAAGGCGACGAACACGCTTTCGGGCACTTCACGAGTACCGATCTCGTTCATTGGCGGCGACGTGGGGACTGTGCTTTAGGCAGCGGCGGTTGTGGTACGGGTGGTACGATTATCACGAAAGACGGCAAAAAAGTTATCTTCGTCGGCATATTCGGCGGTCGTCCGACTTATGTCGAGGCTTCGGATGAACATCTGGAGGATTGGTCTAAACCGATTGAGATTGAGGTGCCGCAAGAGGCACGGGATGCCGATTATTGGGTATTCTGGGATCCGACGGCTTGGGTTGAAGGAGATTACTACTATATATTTTCCGGTGATCACCCCATGGAGGATACACGACCAGGGTTAGGTAACTGGTATAAACGAACGACACTGATGCGCTCCAAAGACTTTAAGAAGTGGGAATTTCTCGGTGAATTTATGACGAAAGAGTTACCGGGACTTGAGAAACACGATCATTCTTGCACGGATTTCTTTAAACTCGGCGACAAGCACATGATGCTACTGATCAGCCATAGTTGGGGGGCGCGGTACTATCTGGGTGAATGGAAGGATAACAAGTTCACACCCGAGTTCCATACCAAGATGAGTTGGACTAACAATTATCGCGGCATACCCATCTATTGGGCACCCAAAACCTTCCTCACACCAGATGGACGCAGAGTCGTCATTACCAATATACAGGTTAACCTCGGCAACACTTTATGGAGCTGTATATTCTCATTGCCTTGGGAGTTGAGTCTGCCTGATGATGGAATTGTGCGTATTAAACCGGTTCGTGAGCTTGAGTGTTTGCGCTACAATGAAATGGTTGAGAAGGACATTAGGGTCAAAAACGGCGAGGACTACAGGCTGAAGGAAATCTCAGGTGATACGGTTGAATTGAATGTCACAATCAAGCCTACCGAAGCGAGGGACTATGGCGTAAAAGTGTTCTGTGACAAAGATAATCAAAATGGGATGGAGATCTTCTACTCAGCCGACGAGAAGACAATCTCGATAGGTGATGGCAATGAAGAGCAAAAACTTTATGGTAGTTCACAACCTTATGGCGTTGCGCCGTTTGCGTTGAAAGCTGGCGAAGATTTGAACTTACGGATATTCATTGACAGAGCACTCGTGGAAGTCTTCATCAATGAACGTCAAGCAGTCGTACAGAGTCAACTGCATAAGCCGGAAGATGTTGGCATCTGCCTTTACAGCATCGGCGGGGACATTAAGGCAGACGTAACGGGTTGGAAAATGGCGGCGGCGAACCAATGGTGATACCACCCACACGCTAAAGCGTGGAGCTTCGGCTTCATACTCTCACTGCGAGGCATGCGGTTTTCTCAAAAAGTCCACCGTCTTATTTTCGCTCCACCAGCAGGCAATTCCCTGAAACTCTGAAAAGCACTTTCATCTCAAAACTACTTATTTCGTCCCTTTCTTTAGGATTGCCCAACGGGTTAGGGATCGATTCTTAGCTGTGAAAATGCCTTTTAATCGTTGTGTCGTAAGCAATTCGCTGATGCCATCAAAAGACATATCTTCCAGGCGATAATAGTATTCTATGTTCGTCTTTGCAGTTGTGTCTGTCCATGAATACGCGTTGCGTTCACTGGTTGTGCCAGCACCTTGAATCAGACGCGCATTGACTTTGACGAACGGGCCCTGTTTAGCTTCACTCCGAAAGATATTAAAGCCAGCGTTCTCAATCTCCGATGCTGTCGTCCAACTCAGAACAACCCCACCATCTTCCGCTATCTGAGGGATAAACGAAGAAAGCGTAACAGGCAACGGGTCTGCACCTTCTGTCCTATAGCCAGGGGTGCCGATGTCTGTCGGATGACCGTAATAATACTTACTCCGCTTACTTTCTGTAAGGGCATCTACCTCATCAGCAGGAAACCAGCCAAATTTCGCCATACCAAAACGAAAATTATACTTACGAGATTTAACTGATTTTAATCTTCTAACGAGTGATATTCTTCTATCCTTGTTAACAGAACTGCGAGTTCTCGCAGATATTCTCCATTGCCTCTCATCATTCTCGTTGAGGTTGCCGATTCTGTCAACAGGATTCCCCTCATCATCCTGCAGCTCTAATACAATCGCTTTTCCTGTCCATAAACGCTGCGAAGATTGCAATGCGGAAACCTTACCCTGTAAATTTTTGGAAAAAGAGCCGCCATAGAGGCTTGCTGAATAACTAACTATCAACCCAGCTTGCTTCGCTTTTACCGTTAGAGACTTTAGGGTATGTGATTCGAGTATATGAACATTCTCATCGCCGTCCATATATCGTCCGACAATCTTCCAGTCCCTTAGATTAATATCTTTGTCAGTTGTATTATACACCTCTATCCATTGAGGCATGTTATTGAGGCTTGATAGCATCCATTCACTAAAGACAACTTTGCCAACACCCTCCCTTTCATAATCGAAAGGTTTTATCGTGTGATTTACAGGTGTTACGGGTTTTGGCAAAGTTCCGCCGCCTCCTGAACTTTGGTTGTTCGTCGGTGGTTGTACAGTTGGCTGTGTGTCCTCTTGCGTCGTATTCTTTTGCTCTTGCGTATCTTCCTCGTCCTGTGTGTCTTCCTCAATCGGCTCTGTATTACCATTGCCAGAATCATCAGGCTGTTGCTGTGGTGGTTGAACTGGCGGTTGAACTGGCGGAGTGTTTGACTGTTGCGTGCCACCACTGGAAGGTGGCGTAGACGGTTGCACCACAGCTTCGCTAACATCTGTAACGTTAATCGTGACGCTTATGCTGTCAGTGCCACCCTTGCCATCACTAACAGTGACAGTAACAGTATAAGATGTCTTTGTTTCATAGTCTAACGCTGCACTGGTTTGCAGTTGCCCGGTAGTGCTGACGATACGAAACGCTGCCGCATCCGTGCCACTTAGGGTATAGGTGAGTGTATCGCCGTCCGCATCCGTCGCAGAGACAGCAGCACCTATACTTGCGCCTGAACTCGTATTCTCCGAAATACTCCGTGTCGTTGAAGCACCATCAGTAAATACAGGAGGGTTATTCTGCGTTGCTGGTGGTTGCTGCGTGTCGTCAGGTGGCTGAACAGACGGTTGCACAGATCGCTGAACAGGTGGTCTATTCTCATTGATGTCTGTGATATTGATAGTAACAGCAATGCTATCCGAACCACCATTGCTATCAGAGACATTTACCGTTACATCATAGGTGTTTTTAGTTTCATAATCTAAAGCGGCAGCCGTGCGCAACTGTCCCGTGCTACTATCAATACTGAATGACGAGGCATCCGTCCCACTGAGGCTATAAGTCAGCGTATCACCACTATCGGCATCTGTTGCGGATATAGGATTACCTATAGCTATATCAGCACCTGTGTTTTCTGCGATACTCCGAGTCGTTGAGGCACCATCGGAAAATACAGGTAGATTGTTCCGCTGAATAGGCAGTTGAACAGGTTGCTGCGCAGTGTTCTGCCGCGTGCTCGCGGCCCCTTGTGCACCCGCGTTCGGATTGGTATGCTGTTGTCGTTGGGCCACTCTTGGAACTTCAACTTCCACAATCGTGCTTGTAGAGGTCGTTCCAACCGACGCGGTGACTGTGTATGATCCCGAGGCATCAGTGCCAAGGTTCAACGTCGTCTGTGCTTCTCCATCGCCATCGGTTGTCGCGCTTGTGGGACTTAACGACGCTGTCCCATCATCCGGACTCACACTAAATATCACACTTTGATCTGGTGCCGGGTTAGTATCTTTTTTCGCCTCAACGGTAAATGTAACCGTATCACCGGGTTCAAAATTTGAATTATTTGTAGATATTGAGAGCAATATTACCTCCGGCGATAACGGGGGCGATGCTGATGCTTCAACTGTCACAGTTGCAACGTCAAGTCGACCATCGCTGAGTGTTGCTGAGACACTGTATGAACCAGAGGCATCGCTCCCTATACTCAACGAGGTACTTGCCTTTCCATTGCTATCAGTTGTTGCGCTTGTGGAACTCAACGACGCGGTTCCAGCGACTGGAATAAAATCAATGTCGGTTGAAGTACCGGTATATCGAATAATTCCAAACGTCAATGCCTGACCTGATGCGGGGTTGTTATTTTCCGTGACGGTGGCAGTAAATGTAACCGTATCACCGGGGTTAGCATTTGAATTACTTGAAGATATAGAGATCGATAGCGGCGGTAAGGTCCCAACTGTCACGGTTCTACTCACTGAAGCAGTGCCGGACGAGGCCGTGACTGTGTATGTGCCGGAGGCATCGTCTCCTAATACCAATGTCGCAGATGACCTTCCGTTGTTACCAGTTACTGTGCTTGTAAGACCACCAAGCACTGACAAAGTCCCATCGTCCGGTTCTATACTAAACGTCACTGTTTGACCTGACAATGGACTCCTATCCTCCCGAACCTCAACTATAAACGTTAACCAATCACCCGGATCGCCGGCTCCAGGACTATTTATCACAACTACAGATAGGTCTGCCATTGCCACGAATGGCATTAATAAACAAATCAAAAATAGGAATATAAAACCAATCAGTTGCTTTTTCATAACTTTTCACCTCATACATTAGACCCTACAATAGTTTAATTGTGGGAACTTGTTCATCCATTCAACTTTTTAGGTAGAAAACGATTATTTCAAAATCATCATCTGCAGTTAATAAAGAGATATTATTAGGTGACGCGTTCACCTAAGGATGCCCGCATCTCATAAGCGAGAGCATGGCAATATCCGAATACTTAAAATCTCAAAACTGCTTGATATACGTGTTTTGGGGTCAGTGTTTCTCTATACGGGGAGTGCTTATGCAAGAGAAACGGAGACGACGAGGATTTGTCATCGCGTTTCAGAGTGATGGCAATCTTTCCATATAGGTGCTGGTCTCCATTTATAGATGACACACAAACCGTGTTATCTGATACAATAGAAACCAGCGCTGTCATACCTGACCTATGGCAGTGCTAAGCGTCGCGGGTGCGGTAACACCTGCGGCGCCCTAACGAAAATGTAACTGCCATCTTTTATTGTAATTAAAACGCGAAAAAATGTCAAGTCAAAAACGTAAGTTTACGATGTCCTATTATTACGTTTAGGAATGTGCTACATTCTTTGAAAACCACTTTTGGAGAGACCCAATGAAACCTTTCAATTTTTCACTACTTATTATCGCTGCTGTTTTCAAAGGGACTTTTCATTTGACACAATCAACGGATTATGCCATAGTAACATACCTTCTATTATATTTTGATGTGCGCGCTGTCAGGCGCGCTTCTTCTAAAGAAAGGAGATCCTAACAATGACAGTTACATTTCACCACGTCCATCTTCGGTGTGAGGACTTGGACGGTACAGTCAGTTATTACGAAAATATTTTTGACGGAAAAATCTTAGAAACAGCCGATGTCGGCGGGTTAAAAGTCGTCCGTATGGAAATCGGCGGGGAACGGATATACTTCTCTTCTAAATTAGGGGATATGGAGGTAGAAGATACCAGCGGCAACCCACGCTGGGGGCTCTACCAACTCGCTTTTACTGTAGAAGACCTCGACGCGACCATCGAAGAACTCCAGGCAAAAGGCGCAGAAGTCGACTATCTGAGACCTGAGATCAACAGAGCATTCCTCAAGGGACCTGACAACGTTCAGATCGAACTCATTGAGATGTAATCGTTCTCAGGAACCGCATCCTCATCCTAACAAATCGTGTCGGATGAGGGCCCATGCCTCACTTTTCTCTGTATCTGTCTATAGTGTATTGATAATTGAAAACGTACCATAACGTGCGTAAGATTGAGGTTACCTCATTACAGAAAAAAGTTCTTTTTATATCAAAAACTTTTAGGTTTCCGAACTCATATTAGCATTATGATAGAAAAAGAATTTAGAAATGAAGATCCGCCCGGTAAGATTATTGCCCTTGTATTGTCTACCGTTTCTCTCTTGGGCGGGCATTCGCTCGCTGTTAAAATTAGCTTGCCAGGCTTTCCACCGCTGAAAATGGCATTTTTTCGTTATATATTAGGGACTTTTGCTATCGGTGGTGTGGGTTTTTTCCAGGGAATGTCGATGCGGTTGCGTTTTGAGGAATTGCGTCGGTTGATCCTAATTGCGGTATTGCATGCATTGCATACCGTTCTGTTGAACATCGGCACTGAGTTCACTATCGCTTCTCGGTCAACTATTTTCTTTACGCTTTACCCAATTTTTACTGTGGTATTCGGGCACTTTTGGCTTCCGGACGATCGGCTCTCTGTTCGGAAGATATTGGGGGTTCTTGCTGCCTTTAGTGGTGTTATTGCAGCCATCGCGCCGAACCTACGCGGCAGCGGCACTTTGGAGTATCTCATCGGCGACCTGATTGTGACGCTGGCTGCCTGTTTCTTTGGACTCCGCATTACACTCACGAAGGTGTATGTTCAAGACATTTACCCGCACCGACTCCTCTTTTGGTTGTTAAGTCTAAACATTCCGTGTTTTCTGGTGTTGAGTTATTTCTTCGAGCGTGGAAAACCGATTGAATTGACATTGGCAAGCGGGGCAGGAATGCTCTATCAAGGCTGGATACTCACCGGTTTCTGCTTTTTGACGTTGACATGGGTGCTAAGGAAATACAAAGCGAGCAAATTGGTCGTCTTGTATTTTTTCATGCCTGTGTCCGGTGTATTGTTTAGCAACCTGTTTTTAGGGGATGAACTGTCGTTGAGTATATTAGCAGGCACTGTATTGATAGGCGTAGGAATTTATCTTGTAAATATGAGGCGTTAAAGCGGGGACCGAGGTGTGGAAAACGAGCCGCACATTATGACTCACAGTTTGAATAAACAGCCCGGCCCCTGCTGTCTTGCGTTCATATTTTCCGAGAAGTGTCTGAATAAAAAATCCGTATCCAACCCGGTATGACAATTCCATTTATACAACACTACCCATTTTCAGTGGTAATCTCATAAACGTCATCGTCAACACAACTGAATCCAACACCACAATCTTACAACTCCCCGAAGAAACTGAAACCCTCATCAAAGCCTCCGTCGCAGAAAACGCGCTAAAAGCATATCAACGCGCACTCCAGAACCTAACAATCTGGCTATTCTGATAACGCACCTATTTTTTTTGCCAAGATGCAATCTTTGGGCACAAAATTCCGTCTTTAATAATAGAGGGCGTGAATTGTGAACGAATCATCTGTGTTAATTTTACAAAACTCGATATTTGATTAAGCCTTTCGGCGAATACAACACGATCCAATCTGTTTACTGGGAGGAAGTCTCGTGGAAAGAGAAGACGATGTTCAACTGGTTCGCAAAATCTTATCAGGTGACGACGCTGCGTTTAGTATCTTGGTCGAAAAATACCAAAAGAGCGTTCACACCCTTGTATGGCGGAAAATTGGCGATTATCACTATGCCGAAGATATTGTGCAAGACGCTTTCCTTCAGGCATACAAAAAACTCTCGACCCTTAAAAATCCGAATCAATTTGCCGGATGGCTCTATGTCATTGCAAATCGGCTTTGTATTGATTGGATGCGAAAGCAGAAGTGGATGCGAGAGCAAAAGTTTGTGATGCAGTCGCTGGAGGATACACGTCCGGAAGAAATTGAGCGGTCTTCTTACACACATCATGTATCGGAACAATCGAAAACAGAGAGCACCGAGCATTCTCATGCGATAGTAAAAAAACTATTGGAAAAGCTGCCGGAGAGTGAACGCACCATCGTGATGCTTTACTATCTCGACGAAATGCCGACCAAAAAGATCGGCAAATTCTTGGGGGTGTCGGTGAACACAATTGTGAGCCGACTCCACCGCGCGCGAAAACGTCTACAAGTAGATCAAGAACTCTTGTTTCAAGAAATTCTTGATGATGTACAACTATCAGAAAATCTGAAGGAGAATATTGTGAAACAATTAGAAAGTATTCGGGGTAAGTTTGATGCATTCATAGCGCAGGCAAAATCTGACCCGACATCCGGGGAGGATATTCTCACGGAAGCTTACAACCAAGTTGAAGATGCGCTTAAGGGTGAAATCACACCCGAATTGGCACATCTCGCGGATGAGATATACGAGTATATAGGCAAAGTCGGAATGGAAAAAAGCGTCTCTTTGCACCGCAGGTATCTGAAGGTTGCTTCAGATAATAAGGAGCGTTTCTGGTCGCACCGGCAATTAAGTAATAACCTTGCCTGGCTTCGGCAGAACAGGGAAGCTGTTGAGGAACAGGTTCGGCTTTATCGTTGGACATGCGAGCATTTGTCAGATGAGGATGTGTTGGAGACTGTTAATAGTTTAAGTCACATTGGCTGTTGGAAAGCGGAAGGGCGTGTTGATGAGTGGTTCCAACTTTACGAGGAAGCCGCTGAACGCTTAGAGAATCCTGAATTGAGCCGCTACGCCCGTTGCGATTTCCTGCAAATCGGATCAGAAATCTTACGCGCCCACGGCCGGTTAGATGAGACGCTTCTTGGCATGGAAAAGTTGGAAAGTGCTAACGGTGAACCGGGTTGGGAGCATTATTTCCGGTTCTGGTTGGCTGTGAGAACGAATCGACTTCTGGTGTATAGTGGACAGGAAGATTGGGATGGCTTTGATCAGACTCTTACGGAAGTTAGCGCATTTATCGAAGATGAGTTGGAGAAACGGGATGCCGGCCATGCTGTAAATATCAGCGACCTGACATGGGCTGCTCACGATGTTGGGTGTTGCCTATTGTGGTCCAAGAAGTATAGCGAGGCGAGACATTTCCTACAGATCGCGGTTGATTTGATTCGTTATGACGCTTGTACCCACTTCTTTCTTGCGGTAAGCGTTTGGGCTTCAGCGAAAGACAGAGAGAAGACTTTACAGCATTTAAAGGCGACTCAGGATTACGTGCTAAATCCTAACCGGGATATGTACTACTCGAATTTCCTTGAGACTCCTGAATTTTCGGATGTCAAAGATGATCAAGAGTTCCTGAAAGCACTCGGGCAGAAATGAAACAACAGAAAGAACCCGATATTCAGTTGGAACAGTGGAATCCTCCCGTAAAAGAATGGGGTCCAGTATACAAAGCGATTTTCCGCGCCTTCGGCATGATATGGAAAGCAGGAAAAGTTGAGACAGTTGTCCTTTTTTTTTTAATGCTCATCCAAGGTGTGTTACCGGTCTGCATCCTTTACTTAAGCAAGGATGCTATTAATATGGTCATCGCTATCGCTGATACGAACGATCAAAGTTTTCGGGACGCGGCACCACTCTTGATTGCCTTAGCACTCGCCACGGTCGTCATGCAAATAATGGAGCCAATTTTTCTTCTGGTGAAAAGTGTCCTTGGCGATAAGATGCGTCGGTATGTGGCACTCCTCGTCATGGAAACCGCCAACCAACATCCGGGCATCGCCCACTTTGAAGATCCAAAACTGCATGACCAACTCCAACGGGTTCGGCACGTTGAAGGAAGTAGTGCTGACTTAGTTATCTACGCCTTTCAGGCTGGCAGTGATTTTTGGGCACTGATTTCCGTAGCCATCTTCCTATCCTTGTTTCATCCACTGGCCCCCTTCCTTCTAATGCTTTGCGCGCTACCCTACGCCTTGGCACACTATAAATACGCAAACCTCTTTGGCATCGCGCTTCAATTTCAAGCACCCGAGGCACGAAAACTCGATTACTTCAGAAATCAGTTCCTCTCTCACGATACCGCTAAAGATGTGCGTATTTTTGGGCTACAGGATTTCTTCTTTCAAAAGTATCGACGCATCTTTACTCGGATTCTTAGTGTACTCTGGTCGGTCCGAAAGCGTGAGTTTCGTACGCTTTCACTCTATGCCTTATTGGGCGGTGCTGCTGTGGGAACCGTTTATGTCATCCTCTTTCGACAGACGATCCGCGGCGAGTTAAGTGTCGGTGAACTCACCGCCTATGCGAGTGCTGTCCTTGTCATCTGGACGAGTATGAGCACTTCTCTTTTCAACTTCGCCTTTATGCACCGTACCGGAAGCTTTTTAACCCACCTTTATGACTTTTTAAAAAGAAAGCCGGTCATTAAAATGGTCCCCAAAGCATTCGCCAAACCGGCACCCTGCCCCTTTCAAAAAGGGATCGCCTTTAGAAACGTCTCCTTCACTTACCCTAACACAGATCGAAAGATTTTGGACGGGATCTCCTTGAACATTTATCCTGGGGAAACCGTCGCCATTGTTGGAAAAAACGGTGCCGGCAAAACAACCTTAGTCAAATTAATCACACGAATGTATGATCCGAGTGATGGAGACATTCACCTCGATAATGTTCCTATTCATCACTATGATCTGGACGATCTACGCTCCCAAATGAGCGTCGTGGATCAGAGTTTTCTCAAATACCAACTCAGTGCACAGGAAAATATCGGACTCGGCAATGTTAACAGGCTTTCTGAATTAGACCACATCAAAGCAGCGGCTGAAAAAGCAGGTGCCGATTTTATTAACCAACTTCCAAACGGATATGAAACCGTCCTCTCGCGTCAGTTTGAAGATGGTACAGAACTCTCAGGTGGACAATGGCAAAAAATCGCGCTCGCTCGCGCCCTCACCAGAGACGCACAACTTCTTATCTTAGATGAACCCACCGCAGCCCTTGATGTCCGTAGTGAGCACGATATCTATGCCCGATTTCAGGAATTAACAAAAGAGAAAACAACCGTCCTGATTTCTCATCGCATGTCAACCGTTCGTATGGCAGAGCGAATCCTTGTTCTTGATGACGGAAAAGTGATTGAAGAAGGGACTCACGAGGAATTGATGAAGAACAACGGGTTATATGCCCGACTCTACACCCTCCAAGCGGAACATTACGATGTTTAAAAAACTGGGATTTCTCAAAAGCACTCAGAAGCCCCTATCTATCAATGTCCTCTTGATACGCGGTTATGAAAATGCTAAAAAATGCTCATTGATAAATCCCCATTACGTGAAAAATATACCTGATTTTCAATACAAAATTGAATAAAATCGCCCATTAAATCGGTTTTTCATAGGTATTTCGTATTGATGTTATTAGGTTTAGTGGAATTAGAAAACTTTCACTCATGTAAAATGTGTGTGCGTTTGTTTTCACGAAGTCAATGGTCATGGGGGTTAAAATTTGCATTTGTACTCATTTTGGACATGATCTGAACAACTGTGAGAAATGTCAGAAAATTACTTTCTTGGAAAACATTGGTCGTCAATACTGTAAAAATGAGTCTGAAGGTCCTTGCCTTCGCTTGGCAGACTTCAGCCAAACGCACCTCTTTACTTTTGCTGTTCCTTGTTATTTCCAGCAGCCTTCCCGCGACTTCCGCGTGGCTGCTTAATCACCTCGTCAACGATGTCGTAGCGATCGTAAAGACCGGAACCCCACTGGAGATGACAACTGTCCTTTTGGGTATCGGTTGTATCCTCTGTAACATCCTCCCCTTCGTTATGAATCCAGCAGCAGAGGTTGTTCGTTCTACGCTTTCAGACCTGCTCATTGCCGATATAGACGAGCAGGTCATGAAAAAGGCATCGCAACTCACCGGACTGGCATACTTTGATGAAAGCGAATTTTACGATCAACTCCGCTTCCTCAGAGAAAACTCAACGCTCCTTGAAGGCATGCTCTGGGTACTGTCATCCACGATTAGCAACGGCATTATGCTCATCTCCCTCTTAATTTTGACGATAACCATCAACCCCTTCATCCCAATTGCGATGATTCTTGTTGCTTTACCCCACCTTTTCGCAGAATATCGTCATCACCAATACGCCTTCGACACCCGTTGGGACCAGCTGCCAGAATTCCGTCAATTGGGATACTTCCACGGACTTCTTTTTAATATTGCGTCTGTTAAAGAGATAAAACTCTTTAACCTTGGAGCCCACTTTATCAACCGGTATCGCGAACTTTTTGACACACTTTTCAAACGATTCCTGTCTGTGAGAATCTCACACACCAATATCACCTTGCTTTTTACACTTTTACACGGCATCGGACTTACACTTCTCTACGTCTACGTTGTGCTGGTCGCGTTTCAAGGAAAGATTACCGTCGGCGAGGTAGCGATGTATTTTTCGATTGTGGATAGCTTGCAAACGACGTTCTGGCATCTCACCCTGAAAATTGGGAATCTGGTCGGTTCCACAATAGAGTTTCATACGTTATCGTCCTTCTTCGAGTTAGCACCTACCCTGAAAACCGCCGAGGCACCTCAGGCGTTTTCTCACATTAACCGAGCCGTCGAGTTTCGGAACGTGTCTTTCCGGTATCCGGGACGTGAGAACACCGTATTCAGTGATGTCTCCTTCTCAATAAAAGCCGGAGAGACGCTCGCCATCGTTGGTGAAAACGGTGCAGGCAAAACCACGCTTATAAAACTCCTCTGCCGTTTTTATGACCCAACATCGGGACAGATATTCATTGACGATGTCCCGTTACATCAGTATCGCCTTGAGAGTTTACGCCAGAAAATTGCCCCAGTCTTTCAGGATTTTTCACACTTTTTCCTGACCGCGGCGGAAAACATCGGTATCGGGGATGTGAAACGGATCAACGACGCGTCTGCGGTAATTCAGGCGGCAGCGCAAGGTCAAGCAGATACCGTCGTTTCACAACTGTCTGATGGCTACGAGACCTTACTGGGACGGCATTTTGATGGCGGCACCGATTTATCAGGTGGGGAGTGGCAGAAAATCGCCATCTCGCGTGCCTTTATGAGGGACGCAGAAATCTTAATCCTTGATGAGCCGACAGCCGCTCTTGACGCAGAGTCGGAATATGCCCTTTTTCAACGTTTCAAAACGCTTACACAAGGCGTAACAACACTGTTAATTTCTCATCGCTTTTCGACAGTCCGTATGGCAGACAGGATTCTCGTCATTGACGAAGGGAAAATTCTTGAGGAAGGCACCCATGAACAACTGATGAACAAAGGCGGTAGGTATGCAACACTCTATCGAATGCAGTCAGAAAAATATCAGTAACCAAGCTACAGGTGGAGGACACCAATTGACAATGAAACCAAAGAAAATTTATGTGATAGTAATGTTCATCATAGTAGGGTTTATGCTAACAACACGTTTAAAAACCACAGCAGCAGAAAACACACAAGTCGTTAAAAAAGAACTCCCCGCAATCAAAACAGAGCAACCACTCACCATTGACGGTATTCTCGATGATGCTTGCTGGCAAAACGCGCCGCAAGCCGTTGGATTCACAGATGAACGCACCGAAAAACCTGCCAAGAATCAATCCGTGGGGCACCTCATTCCGATTCAACAAGGTCAGTGTTGGCTATAACTGGGCGGAACAAGCGGATCAGCGGATTCATCGGATTAGTGGGAATTTGAATTTGCGTGCTCACGGTTTCACCGCAGGGCTCTCATCCAGTATCCAATGGCATTTTGAAAGACGGTACCAACAGATCCTGACCCTCGCTTATGATTTCAGTCCGGCTTTAAGCCTCGGTAGTCGTTTAATTTGGCAAGTAGAAGGCATCAACATCTACTTCGCATTACGCCGATCCGGGTACGCTGGTACGGACTTTTTTATCATCCTCGGCGACCCGAATGCCTCAGAATTTAAACAACGGTTGGTGGCGAAGGTTATCCGAGCATTTTAGAATGTTCCTTCAGTGTTTTTCGTTTCTTCACAAACCATAACAATCAATCTACTCCTTCTGTGTATACGCGGGTTTAAGTCTCAGCGTAAGATGTGGATAATAACATCTCAACTCAATGCTAAAGGACTTGCGGTATTTGACACATTTTAACACCTCCGCGCAGGACGTGGATTTCAGCGTTTTCATTCAATATGCAGATATTGGTTTTCTTTTACTAAAGATACAACTTGATCTGCAAAATCTTCACGACCCATCAAGTCAGAAATTTTAACGGCTATTTGGTTAGCGTGTCTTTGATGATTAATACTGTTGACAAATTCCAAAATATCTTTGCGAACTTCTTCTGCTGCAATATCAAGTGCTTTGTTAGCCCCAAACGCTTGGACCATTTCTAACAATTCGGAATCTGATTTGTCCCCAAGCTCAGTATCACACTCATCCATAAAGCGCGCTGCTACCCGCCATGCAAGTGGTGACAAAGCTGTCTCTATTTTCTCCTTACGGATTCTCTCTTTTCTTTCTCTCAATGCCTGTTGAGCTAAAATAAACCCGCGCACTGTATAACCTCCTATTTCAATTAAAAGTGTTGCAAGTAATAAGAACAGTGGAAGTAAAGCACTCACGTTGGTCAAGGTAGATTGTAATGAGTTCTTTGGATCTACCCATAGCCAGTACGGAACAACCATTAGTGCTACAATCCATATTGCAAATTGCATCCACTGGTTTATGATTTCTCGCACATTTGTGTTTTCTTCTTTACCCATTTGCTTAGGTGTTCACTTTTAACGGTTGCAACTCAGTGGTGGCTCTCCAAATTTCCCCTCACGTATTACTATATGAAAAAAAGACTAAGATCTCAAGTTAAAATGCTCTCAAATGTTATTATGGAAAATCGCTTTTCCATAAAACTTCTCCACCTATTCTTGAGCATCTACACTGTTATTATCTTCCTGTTTGTAAGCGTCCAACTTACGGTGTAAGGTTCGTACGCCGATGTCGAGAATTTTTGCCGCCTCTGTTTTATTGCCATCTGCTTCTGCAAGGGTCTTTTGGATCGCTGCCCGTTCAATCTCCGCCATCGTCATCCCGACTCTGCCGATAACCTCTTCCGCATTAAGCGCAGGAAGATACCCCTCTGGCATCTGTGAACCGCCTTGCTGTCCCGTTGGCGGAGCAATCGGTAAAACGCCTTCTTGCGCGCGATGCTCAAGCGTTTTGGCGATCGTTGAAAGGATCTCCAACGCTTTTCTGAGGACATCTGCAACATCATCTGTGTCGTTAATTTGCATCCAACTGGTATCTTCATCTGGGATGAGGAACGGCACTTCATTACCGGCTGTGGCAGCTGGCTCCAGTAGACGGATCGCTGAGAGGATCAGTCCGAGAATTGTCTTGTAAATGGCCACATTTTCCGTTGCGATTGCCCCACCAGAGGTATCAACAACCTGTAAAGCCCCGCCTGATTCATCAAGCAGGTCTACCTCGCCGGTGGTTGCATCGACGATTTGTGTCGGTGCAAGCTGCGTGCCAGAGGTTTGCACAGGTACTAAGGAAACCTGTTGAGATTCCGGATCCATCGGGAAATCTTTCAGTTGCAGTTCTTCGGTAGTGGCTGAGATAATCGCGGTCTCTATGGCATTTCTGAGTTCACGCACGTTGCCGTACCAATCAGCATTCTGGAGATAATTGAGTGCGTCCGATGTTATATCGGTGATGGGTTTACCGTGTTCTGCGCTCAATTCAGAAATGAACGCGGAGACGAAAAGTGGAATGTCCTCGCGACGGTCGCGGAGTGGTGGGATTTGGATGCGAAAGAGATTAAGACGGTAGTAGAGATCCTGCCTAAATTTTTTCTGCCGGACCGATGTCGCAAGATTGACATTTGTGGCAGCGATAATTCGGACATTGACTGTAATATTTCTTTCGCCGCCGAGCCGTGTGAACTCTTGTGTTTCTAAGACGCGCAGAAATTTTACCTGCACTTCAGGCGACATTTCGGCGACTTCATCAAGAAACAATGTACCGCCATCTGCTTGCTCAAATACACCGCGTCGTTGGTTTGTTGCACCGGTGAAGGCCCCCTTTTCATGTCCGAAGAGTTCACTTTGAAGGAGGTCTTGGTAAAATGCACCACAGTTGACCGCTTTGAAGGGTTTATGTTTACGCGGGCTACCTTCGTGGATAGCCTGTGCGATGACATCTTTGCCCACACCCGTTTCACCTGTTATGAGAACAGTCGCTTTCGTTGGTGCGACCTGTGCGACTTGGCGCAAAACAACTTGCATCGGTGCAGACTCACCGATAATGCGTTCTGAATTATCGCTGATAACGGGTGTCGGGAGATTCATTTTTTCACCATACAGAAATTACTATTTGGGCTCAGATTCGGTACTGCGCGCGATTTCAATGAGTTGTTGAGGGGCTTGTTTGACCTGCTCAAAGACTTGGAAACCGTCACGACATGCAGCTTCACACAATCTCCTCAACACAACCCCTTTCATAGCCCAATTTGTGGTGCGAAGACTTTTCTGCAAATCGCTACCCGTTTCAACAACATGGAGGTTCGGTAAGTCTTCATTAACGACATGCTTGTGACTTTTCGCAAGCAAGAAAATTAGCGTTGTGGTCCGTTCTACCTCAAAAACACGTTGCAATGATTGAATATCATCCGGTCGCAATAGTGAAAAGACGAGGTCGTAACCATCAATCAGATCTGCTGTCCGTTCGGGGACACCGCTCTCGCCGAATTCTAAAATCTTAAGTTCGTGAAGTGGGGCGGTATCAAAAGGGACGATAATGTCTTTCTCGTTAACTGGACACTGTTTCCCGTCAACACGGCAAAAATACCACGGAAAATAGAGATCGAAGGTTGTCTCACCGTCCTGATCATGTTCCCGAATTTGTTTTAAGCCCTGTCGCAATTGCGTATTCATGGGACCCGAAAACATCTCTCCAGCGGGCATGCTGTAGTCCCGATCTTCACTATACCAACCCTCTTCATTGTAACCACAGAGTTCCTTGATTCGCGCCTCAAGACGCTCAGGTGGCGTACAATCCTCAGCCTGGAGAGGGTTGTCGGGTTTTTGCTTTTGCCCAGTTGTGTAAGGACTTAAGATCAATATTTTCATATAAACGGCTGTCGGCTATCGGCTGTCAGCCATCAGTTAAGAGGTCTTTTGATTAAATCATAAGTTTCCTTTACTGACTGCTGATGACTGATAGCCATTCTTGCTACTACGCTGTTTGCTGTCCGCGATTCCAGAGATACAAGATCGGACTTGCGATAAAGACTGAGGAGTACGTGCCTATCAATACACCGACAATAAGTGCTAAGGCGAAGGTATTAATCTCCTCACCGGAACTGGAGTAGCCAAAGATAACCAAAACAACAAAAAGCGTTGTCAAGGATGTGATAACCGTCCTGCTTAGCGATTGGTTGATACTCCGGTTAATGACCGTAAGATAGTCGGTTCCGCGTAAAGATTGCGAGTTTTCTCGAATCCGGTCAAACACGACGATTGTGTCGTTGAGCGAATACCCGATAATTGTGAGGAACGCCGCTACAGTCGGCAGGTTAATCTCTTTTGATAAAATAGCGAAGATGCCTAAAGTAATCAGGACATCGTGAACGAGCGCAGCAATAGCCCCGATGGCGAACGGGAAATCAAACCGCCAAGAGATATAAACGAGTAAAATGATGATCGACCAGAGGACAGACCAGAGCGCGGCCCATTTGAGGTCACGTCCGACACTCGGTCCGACCTCAGACACATTGACACCACCAGCGAGTGCTTGCCAAGGACTTTCCTCTTCAACCAATGCCTCTCCACCCTCCAGAAGCGCGTCTGTAAGAATTCTACCGACACTTGCCTGAATTTGAACAGTGGCATTCTCGCTTAAATCAATGCCGATAGGGTTCGCGAAGGTTAAGTTAATTGCGTCGCCTTCGGCACTATCTTTCCGTGCGATAATCTCATTGCGCTGCTGCGAAGTGCCATCAATGAGTTGGACGGTGTCGCCTTCTGTTAATAGATGTGCTTTTTCAGCGGTCTTACTCACCTGAAGGCTGGTAACGTTTACATCCCCCGGGTCCGCCATAATTGGGATATTAATGAGTTGCTGCTGAAATTCGGGACGATGCCCCAGAGAGATAGACGCTTCGTTTTTGCCTTCATCTATTTGGATACTGGCGCGCTCGTAACCGATTTCAGAGAGTTTAGTTTGCAACTCAGCCTCTGTGACGACTCTGTTAAACTTGGCTTGGATTTTAACACCCCCGCGAAAGTCAATCCCGAAATTCGGTCCTTGATGGATGCCGAGGAAAATCAAGCCGATAACAATGAGCACCGCTGAAAATACAAAGCCAGTGCGATGTTTGCTAATAAAATCAAAGTTTGTATTTCTAAGTAGTTCCAATTTTTTATTTTATAGTTGTCAGAGTTCCTGGCAGTCAGCCATCAGCCATCGGCTTTCAGCAAAGAGGCGTTTCGTTTAACCCAATCCTCTCTACTAACCGATAGCGGCTATTAAAACCTATTCATCCAACAACCATTCCTCCATTAGAGTAAATCTATAATTAGCGGTCAGCGGTCAGGACGGATTCTACGAGGTATTTATAAAATCCTTTCAAGAGCCAGTTCCTCGCGTGTAGCAGTAAAAACTGCTTCGCAATGAAAATAACACACACGCTACTGACGGCTGACGACTGATGGCTGCCAGCCATTAAATACTGAGTTTTTGCACGTCCCGGTTCCCGACTGTTAAGCCATAAATCTCGCGTGTAACAACGATCGCTGTGAACATACTCGCGAGGATACCAATACCGAGCGTTATCGCGAACCCTTTAATCGGACCTGTACCAAAATGATAGAGTACCAGGGCGGTAAAGAATGTAGTAAGGTTGGCATCTAAAATCGTTATAAATGCGCGCTGATAACCGCTTGTGATCGCTGCCCAGACGGTTTTGTTGGTCCGTAATTCCTCGCGAATTCGCTCAAAGATGAGGACATTCGCATCAACAGCTATTCCGATTGTGAGGACAAGTCCAGCGATACCGGGAAGTGTCAATGCTGCACCAAAACCTGCCAAAGCACCGAGAAGAATTACCATATTAAAGACGAGTGCGACAATAGCAATTAACCCGGAGAGACGGTAGTAAATTATCATGAAAATTAGAACTATGCCCAAGCCGAGGAGTGCAGCGCGAACGCCGTTGTCAATGGATTCTTTCCCGAGAGTGGGCCCGACGGTCCGCTCTTCTGCGATTTGGACACCGACCGGAAACGCGCCCGCTTTCAAGATATTGGAAAGGTAGCTTGCCTCTTCATAAGTGAAACTGCCTTGAATAATAGCATTTCCGATAATCTGGTCTTGGATGACAGGCGCAGACTGAACTTTCCCATCAAGGAGAATTGCCAGATGTTCACCGATATGATCGCCTGTGATTTTCGCGAATTTACGTCTGCCGACACCATCGAAACTTAATGAAACGACAATGTCAAAAGAGGTTGTGCCCGTGGTAGGAAATGCATCGGTAATTCGGTCTCCGGTTAGGAGTACAGGACTTTCCAAAACATACCAACTACCCGTCTCGCGATGATAGCGAACCTCACTATCCTCTGGAATATCATCGGGTGGCGGCGTATCGGCAGTCCCACTCCAGAAATTACCACCAGCTGGCGATTTCTTGACGAGTTTAAATTCAAGCCTCCCCATCTCTCTAACGATCTGTAGCGGCTTTGAAGAGTCTTCGGCACCGGGAAGTTCGACGATGATTCTTGGGTGATTCGCCTCCCGTCGGATAGAGGGTTCAGAAACGCCAAAAGCATCCACTCGATTTCGTAAGACGATAAGGACCTGTTCAATCGCCTGCTCACTATATTTATCAATCCCACTTTGGCTGAGTCTCAACTGATATACGGATTGTGTTTCCGTTTCGTTATTGACCTGTGCATCTTCAAAAAATTCGATTTCGTTAAGAAGCTGTTGTGCTTTTTCCAAATATTGTGTTTTTTGATTTGCATCGGATCGGAGTCGGGAGGGGATACCGACAAATACATCGAGTGCGTCTTGTCCTGCTACCTGTTTAACTTCACGGCACAAAACTTCTTCTGTGCGAAGTTGCTCAGGAATAGAGAGGGCGTGTTGGCGGAAGAGTTCAGCTTTGGAGGTCTCTAAATCTATTTCAAGTACAAGATGGACACCGCCTTTGAGATCTAATCCTAACTTTAATCGGTTATCAGGTATGAGTCGTCGGACAATTCCCGGCAGGCTCCCGTATAGGTGTAAGTTGTCAAGCGTCGTCTGCGGGTTTTGACGTGCGTTCTCCGAGATGAGTCGAACATAAAATTCGTGTGATTCAGTCGTATCAAATTCATAATCAACTTCATGCTCAAACTTAAGTTTTCCTAAATGGACCCGGAAGACATCCATTAATTCACTGGTCGCATCCTGGAAACTGATGCCTTCGGGGTATTCAACCTCTGCGAGGTTCACTTTAAAATCGCTATCCTCGGTGACTTCAAAAGCCGGAAGCTTTTCCTGCATCCAAAGCGGTAAATTCCCATATAACGGATTGTAGAAACTATCCGGCGTCGGGATGAGATATAACGCAGAGATTAGCAACACCCCGAGAATCAAAACTATTTTCCAGATACTGAATCTGTACATTTTTTCTAAAATTCCTTGCGGTTCGTTGAGGTGGGTTTGTGCTCTGGCATTTCATTCCGTAGATCTGAAGAAATCCGCAGAAACACCCTATCAAAAACCCCTCCATTACATTACGGGCTACGGTCGGCCCCTATTTTTCAAAAAACCATTTCAAATGCGCCTGGGAGGAATCGAACCCCCGACACGTGGTTTAGGAAACCACTGCTCTATCCACTGAGCTACAGGCGCACGTGTTCTTAGTATTTAACGCAAGCTGCCAGTTTGCAGCATAACCTGTTAGGTTGTGCATCCTCGGACGCGGGCTAACAGCCTACGCTATAAAAATCCTACGAATCATGAACCATTTCAATGAAAAATGGTATCTGCACGCCTAAAATTTCGTAAGTAGCAACTTAGGTTAGTATTTAATGAGCGAAAAAATATCGTGGTCTGGAATTTTCTCCCTCCCGTTGAATTCCAGTAATTCAATTAAAACAGCAACGCCAACGATGTGCCCTTCCAGCTTCTCAACGAGTTCGATTGATGCAGTAAGCGTGCCTCCAGTTGCCAAGACATCATCACATACGAGTACTCTGCTGTGTTTTGGGAACGCATCTTGATGAATTGTAACGACATCATAACCGTATTCAAGATCGTATGTGGCTTCGTGTGTCTGATGTGGTAATTTACCCCTTTTTCGGATAGGGACAAAACCGACACCGAGTCGATAAGCGAGCGCAGCACCGAAAATGAAGCCGCGTGCTTCAGTTCCCGTAACAACATCAATTGCTTCAAGTTTATAACGGAGTGCGAACTCATCAATCGCCCGATGAAAGGCGGTTGGATTTCCTAAAAGTGGCGTGATATCTCTATACACAATACCCGGTTTCGGAAAATCGGGTACCTCTCGAACAAATCGCGAAAAGTCTTGCATTACGTTTCTCTCACCTCCTGATGCGGATGTATCATAATTTTCATTCCTTTCCGAGATTCCATCGCTTCAAACGCCTTGTCAATCTCAACGAGCGGGAAATGGTGTGTGATAAGCGGTTTCACACGGATCAATCCCTTTTCAAGGAGACGAACCGCTAATTCATGATGGCGCGGCACACACCCGTGTGAACCTGTCACAAAGCACTCCTTATAGTGAATAACATTTGAGAGAACACTCATAGGACGCATTGTCTTCGGCAACCCGCCGAATAGATTGACATAGCCGCGGTGCGCGACCATTTCAATAGCCTGTTCGTGCGCCTCAACGGAGCCACAGGTTGTAACGACGATATCGGGTCCCTCGCCGCCTGTCTCCTCCTTGCACCGCTCAATGACATCTTCCTCTTCAGAAGCGATGTAGGCATCCGCCTCGTAGAACTTTGCGATCTCCATCCGGAGCTTGCTGCGTTGGACACCAATGACTTTCGTGGCACCCATCACGCGTGCCAAGTCAATCATCATACAACCGATCGGTCCAAGACCGATGATGACCACAGTTTTTCCGAGGGACATATTAACAAGTTCAAGTCCATTGATGGCACAAGCGAGCGGTTCAGCGAGGGCAGCTTCATCAAAACTAAGGGTCGTATCAAACGGTGTAACCGGTCCTTCCTCCAAAACGAGGCGAGGGAGTTTCATATACTGCGCGAAAGCACCGGGGATTTGGTAACCGATGGCGTAGTTGATGTCGCAGTTGTTTCCGAGACCATCTCGACACCAATGGCACTGCCCGCACGGAACATCAGCACCGATCGACACTCGGTCGCCTTCCTTGACGCGCGTCACGTTTTTGCCGGTCTTAACAATGACACCGGCGTTTTCATGTCCAATAATGGTGGGGGGTTTAACTCTTGGATTACCGTGATGGAGGATACGGACATCAGAACCGCATATACTAACAGCTTCAACCCGCATTAAAGCGGCATCATCATCGATTTCAGGTTCGGGTACTTCTTTCACACTTAAGTTGTCAAGACTTTCAAGTATAGCCGCTTTCATATTTTTTGTAGTTATCAGTAGTCAGTTATCAGTAGTCAGAGGAATAGTTTTTAGTTATAAGTTATAAGTTATAAGTTAAGAGTCGGAAACTTGTCGCCGTCACGTTGATTGTATCCACCACAGAAACCCTCTTTAACTAACAACTAAAAACTAACAACTAAAAACTAATAAAACTGAAAACCGATAACCGATAACTGACTACTATTCCTCCGATGGATGAATCAAAACTTTTGCGTAAAACTCACTCTTATCTCGCATCTTATGTAATATATTAGCACCATCCGCTAACGAAACTTTATGTGTTATGAGCGGCATGAGCGTTAACATTCCAGAAGCCATTGCTTGCAGTACAATGCGCCAATCGTCGTCGTTGCCTGCGGCACTATAATCAGAGTTCCATGTCCCAAAAACGTTCACTTCACGCCGCATTAATTGCGATATAAGCACTGCCGGAAGCGTCACATCTGTAGCAGGGTTACCGAGTAAAACGACGCTACCGCCGCGCCCGGCACTTCCGAGGGCATCGTTATAGGTAGCAGGGACACCCGCCGCTTCAATACAAACGTGCGCGCCCTTTCCACCAGTATGTGCGTTCACAATCTCAACGGGTTTCTCAGTTGTAGTGCTAAATACCTTGTCAAATCCGAGTTGCTTCGCCAATTCCAGTTTTTCCGCAACAATATCAAAGAGAAACACTGTTGTCGCGCCCATAATTCTTGCCCACTGCGCTGTCATTAATCCGATGGGTCCTGCGCCAAAGATAGCGACAGTCTTTCCAGCGAGCGACGTATTCGCACGGCAGATTGCGTGTAGCGCGACTGCAGCGGGTTCTGTCATTGCTGCCTCCTCTAAAGTTACACTCGGTGGAACAGCAATCAAATTTTCTTTCGGCGCGACGACATACTCAGCAAACGCGCCATCGCTTCGTGAACCGAGATAATCGTAGTCGTGGCATTGGACATACCTGCCCTGTTCACACGCTGCACAAGTGCCGCACCAGAGCAACGGAAATACAACAACAGGATCACCTGGCGCGAAATCGTCAACACTGGGTCCGCACGCATCAATGATACCAGCGAATTCGTGCCCACAAACCGTCGGGAAACTATAAGTACCTTTGACGAAAATTCTCGGAATATCGGAACCACAGACCCCACAGAATCCGATTCGGACACGGACCTGACCTTTAGTGAGAGGTGGCACCGGAATCTGCTCTAATCGTAAATCTCCAACACCATGAAGAACAAGTGCTTCCATTATTTTCTAACTATGCCTAACTCCGTTGAACACTGCTGTAGTCATAAATCCTGTGAAAATCTCGCCAGAGCCAATCGATGTAAACTTTTTAACCATGGCGCATTCTATCGGTAACAGATCTTTCTGTGAGTCCGAGCGTAATAGCCTGTTGAATCCGCTGGACATTTTCAGCCCGTGAACCGGATTTCTGGAAAACGCTACTCGTGCCACCGACCAAGATATCCGCGCCTGCGGATACCATCTTAGGGATATTTTCAAAACTCACGTTGCCATCAACTTCAATCGGTAGATCAATAGCGTGCGCATCCAAAAAAGTGCGACATTCAGCGATTTTTCGGAGCGTCGCTGGAACTACTTTTTGTCCTGCAAACCCCGGATTTACCGTCATAATCAGCACAAAATCGAGTCGGTCAAGGACATAATTCAATGCAGAGAGTGGGGTTGCTGGATTTAGTGCTGCGCCTGCTTTAACACCATGTGCCTGAATAAGCGACAACGTTCTGTCGAGATGCGTTGCCGATTCAACATGAACAGCTATCTGCTGAACGCCAACCGCTGCGACTGCATCTACAAAGAAATCGTTATTTTCCACCATGAGGTGAACATCAAAAGCAGCGTCTGTTTTCGGACGTAATTGTTCAATTAAGGCGAGCCCAATCGGCATATTCGGAACGAAATGTGCGTCCATCAAGTCGAAATGGAGCATATTAATGCCAGCGGCTTCTAACTCCCGAACATCAGTCTCTAAGTTACATAAATCTGCACACATCACCGACGGCGCGATATGGACGTACGGCTCTGAAGATACCGTATTTGGCGTAGACAAGATAGCACTTCCGTAGTGTCAAATTACTATGCTTATTCTAACATAAAACCTTTAATAGTATAGCATAAAATGATAAATTTGTCAAATTTTGGCATGGGCGGGTCAGGAACGCGACAACACCTCACGAAGTTGTGAATCAAGGTTTATGGGCGGATCAAAAGGGATGTCAATCGGTTCGTGAGAGATCGCACTTGCATAGATGCCCAAAATTGCGTTGAACTGGTGCAATGCGAGTTTAAGATTCGTTTCGACTGGGCGGGTATCATCCTCAATCCAGTCAAACATCGCCTCCGTTAGACGTGCTTGTGCAAGGTCGTTATTTTCACGCCATTCATCAGGCATCGTTCGATGGTTTTCCATTTTCGATTCGGAAAAGATTTCCCACCCACCGAATTCTTCAAAGTGTATATGACCGCTTTCACCATAGGCAGCAACCCGACAATGCTTGTAGATGGCTTCGTCGTCCATGATGCGTGGGGACGTAAAACCGGTATTCCAGAAGCCGTAGACACCATTTTCAAACAAAACCTGGCAGGATGATGTATCTGGGGCTGGATAGGTACTGTCAAGCGATTCAGCACCGCTCACAGCACCGAAAACGCGGACGATCGGGGAATCGTCATTCAGGGACATCGCCCAATCAATGATATGCGTGCCTTGGGCAGATAGGTTCATGCCGCACGAGAAATCCAAAAGCCGAATTTTTCCTAATTCACCACTCTGCACTATCTTTCGGCAACTGATAAGTCCGGGATGCCAGCGGTATTGTTTTCCTACGCCAAATTTCGTAGCAGTTCGCTTTTCCAATTCGCACAGCAAACGCCAATCTTCAACACCACAAGCAATCGGTTTTTCAACGATGCACGCCGGTACACCGAACGCTGACACCATCGGCATGAGTTCAGACCACTGATCTGGCATTGTGACGAGGTGCACAAGGTCAGGTGCTTCTTTACGGAGCATCTCCTCGGCATCGGCGTAGCCAGTAATCCCAAAAGTTTCCATAAACTTTTCACGCCTGGCGATATCTGACCGATTCGCACACGTGACCAATTCGCCCCGCGAAATTTGTTGATAGGCATTTGCATGACCGTAGGCTCTACTGCCACAGCCGATGATTGCACTCCGATATTTTGGCACTGTATGGATCCCTTTCATTTCTCACCCTCTCTGTTGAACTTTCCGTTTCGCCACTCTTTGTATACCAGAAACGCACCGAGCAGACATAAACTGTAGAATAACACGACTTCTATACCACCCGTCACGATGGCGAGCTCTAAGTTGCGTAGTAAGCCCATGCCCCTTACATCCAACCCCGGCTCCCATGGCGAGATATATGTGTTATAAACCACAAGGACGAGCCATCTGAGAACCCTAACACCCATAGCTGTTGCGAGGACGATCAACCCCTTTGACCGCGTTCGGAGGCAGAAAAACACTAAGAAAACCATAAGTGCCAAAAATCCGACGTATCCAACCCACGTCGTCAGATCAACAAAAACTTTCATCAAAATGCCCCCTTCAAAGACAAGGATAACCCGTTTCAGAGCTGTGCAAAGAACCTGACTCATAAAAAGCAAAGATGGATTCACATCCCGGAAACCTCCTTTATTCTAACCCAACAATGAAGCAATGGCAAGAGAAAAAATATGTGCAACTTCAGGGCGAATCTGCTAAAATAAAACAGAGAAACTAATAAACAATAATGTAAGGAGGGCAACGAATATGATAAAGCTAACTGTTTTAATGCTCCTATTGAGCATCTTTTATTATTTTGCGATTGTTAGTGCCAGTGCTGAAGCAATAGGGGTCTGGCTCTTTGATGAAGGCGTTGGCGAAATCGTTAAAGATGTATCAGGGAATGGACATCACGGTGAAATTGTCGGTGAGGTCGCATGGTCTGATGGAAAATTTGACAACGCGCTCGATTTTGACGGTGGTCATGTCCTCGTGCCGCATGAAGATATCATGAATCTTAGACAATGGACGATGACTGCGTGGATAAAAGTCCCTAAGATCGTCGATCCGTACCAAGTTATTCTTGGCAAAGAGTCGTGGCCCGATCGAAATTATACGATGTGGATTCGTCCTGGCGTGATGACTTTCGGGTTCACGCTCCCCGGCGGCGCACAAGACCTACAAGTAGGTAGTAAAGAGGTCACTGATGGTCAGTGGCACTTTGTCGCGGGTGTGTACGACGAAAAGAATCTGATCCCTTATGTTGATGGCGAACAATTTAATCCACGCGGTGCCGCGGGTAAACCCGCTACAAGCAACGCGCCGCTGATTATCGGCGCCCAGGGTCCCGATGGGAAGAACGGACCGTTGAGAGGCATCATCGATGAAGTTGCTGTCTACAATACAGCTTTAGACGAAGACAAGATCGCTGAGGTGATGGACGGGCTTGGAAAGCAATTTCAAGCGGTGGAAGCTGCAGAGAAGTTAGCGGTAACATGGGGCCAACTCAAAGAAAGCGACAAATAATATAGTGGCGTTGCAAAATTTATGTAAACATAATGTCTCGATTTCTCGTTTCAAGTCAAGATTCCGCATCGCGGTTGATACATCGCGCTGACGAAACGTGAGTTAATCGGGGCATTTTTCGTAACTTAGACGCATATCACATTTCGGAACTCCGCACAGGCTAACGGTTTCCTATGCTACAACGGGACCTCGCACAGGAAACTAACGGTTTCCTATGCTACAAACGAGAATACACGTGCTGAAAAATCCATCATCGAAACTTGCAGTTCACCAAAACCTGCTTCATAAAATTGGGCTTATCCTTATTATCGTCCTTTCCGTAACGTCTGACATTGCCGTAAGTCGTATTGCTGAAGACACCGACGAAACGCAAGCAGAAACCCCAGTACCCAGCGATAGCGGTACTGTTCCTGATTCCGACGAACCCGAAACACCAGCGGAAGAAAGAGACAGCAGTGAGTTTGGGTTGTTTAACCGTAACCCTTTCGATACTGATGGTGTTCCAAAGCGTTTCATCTGGCAAGACGAAAAGGCACTACCCGAGGAAGACGAGGAAAGCAGGCACATCCAACCCTACCTGGACAGTCTCCGCAGATGGCGGCATCCACCCGAATTGACTGACCTCAGTAAACTCTATGATTGGAAACCGAAGCCGAAACGAGAAGAAAAAGGTATTGCCCTTCCGATGGATTCCAATCTTCGGATAACAGGCTTACAATCCGTGACTGTAGAGGCGAACAAGACGCACTATTTTGGTGAAGGTGACCTGAACCGATACGGTGGATACGGTTACGGCGGTGGATATGGCAGTTATTCATCAGGGCTTGATTTGGGACTCACTTCGTCTTACGGTTACGAAGATTTCGGCTATGGCAGCGGCTTTGGTGGCGGTGGATATGGTTCTGGATATGGCGGTGGATACAGCAGTTATGGGAGCAGCTACGGCAGCGGCTATGGGAGCGGTTTCGGCGGGTACAGTGGATACGGTAGCCGCGGTATCCCGCGCGCCACAGGCTTTAATCTGCGTCAGATACAACAATTCGGACTACACGGTCGCGTCGGGCAACGCACACACATTGCTGTAGATTATAGTGCTGGCGGCAGCAGTTTCGGTGGTGGTGGCTACGGCGGCTACGGCGGTGGGTATGGCGGTGGATACGGTCTTGGTGGTGCAAAGGAACAGAAAATCAAAATTTGGTACGAGGGCAAACCGGAGGATATCATAAAAACGATCTCGTTCGGTGATATCACGCTCAATTTGCCGAATACCCGTTTTCTAAATATCAACCGGAATTTGTTCGGGCTTGAAGGTGTTTTTGAATGGAAAAATACGCGTCTGACTGCCTTCGGTTCTCGCAGTAAAGGGATACGTGAGGTGCGTACTTTCCGTGGGCAATCGCGGCGGGCTGGTGGTGGATACGGTTTCGGACCGCCAGGGATCCAGATTTTGGACACCAACTACGTCAAAAACCGATATTACTATATCCATAAAGGTGAAGACGACTTACTCCACGACGCTTATCTGCCTATTAAACCGAGAAGCGAACAGATTTATATTGATGACGGTGTTGTAGGGAACAATCAAGGCGGCATACGGACGAGTCAAGGCTATTTTAACCCACAATTCGCTGGACAGGACTACAATATTGATTACGACACCGGTGAAATAGAATTTCTCTCCCCGATCTCTGCAAACTACACTATTGTCGTCGCGTATGAGTATAACGGTAGCGGCGGTGGGACTATCGGTACCTCCAGCGAAAGCGAGGTCTTTGTTGATGAAAACGGCGATGGCACGATTGACGAAGAAGGAGAAGAAATCGGCTACATCGTGCTAAAGGAAAAAGGGTTTCGCGGCACGGAGGCGACGCACGTCTATCAACTCGGCAGCCGAAATATCAACCCACGCGACTTCCAATTGACCATCCGCCGACAAGGACAGAACGAAACCTTCCAGACAAATGAGGGGCTTGTCCCTTATATTGAAATCTTCGGTTTAGATCAGAACGGGGATGGCAACGTCGATGCCCAGTTCATAGACTACGACAGAGGTTTACTGCGCTTTCCGTGGACAAACCCTTTTCAAATCACAGACCCGAACCACCCATATTACGCCTACCGTGATGCCCTTAACAACAACACGATCTACCTCGAAGGTGTCCGGACAGATGCCCAAATCTACACGATTATAGCGGACTATACATACCAATCAGAAACATACAACGTAGGATTGTTTGTGATTCCAAACAGCGAAACGGTTCGATTGAACGGACAACTCCTGACGCGTGATACCGACTATATGATGCTCTATGAGGTCGGTAGCATCCGATTCTTCAGGCAACTTGATGAATTCGATGAAATCGTTGTGGAGTTTGAAAAGACCCCTTTTGGTGGTTCGTCACAACAAGCGGTAGCGGGGGTTTGGTTGGAGTACACGCATAAACCGAAGCCTAAATCGGAGAAAGAACAGAGCCTTGAAGATAGATTCGATCGCCTCGGTGGTATTCAATCAATGGATGCAAGTCCACTCGGTGGTGGAACAAGGGATGCGTTCGGTGAGTCATTGTCGGGGCGGAGAGGGGGCCTTGGCGGTTTAGGAAGAAGGAGCTTTGGTGGTGGTTTCGGCAGTGGTTTTGGTGGTGGTTTCGGCAGTGGTTACGGGAGTTACGGGAGCTTGGGCGGTAGGTCAAGGATAGGTTCAGGTTATTATGGTGGCTACGGCGGTGGGATGAATTATTTCAACCCCGTCTATCAAAAAGGGTTCATGCTTTCAACAGGCTATATCCTCAATACTGGGCAAAAACCGGCGGAAATACCAGATGTAAATGGCGTTCCAAACCGTTTGCAAGCGTTCAATATAAACACAAGTTTCGGAAGAGAATTCAATATTGCGGGGATTTTCAACCTGCTGCCGTTCATTAACATGAGAAACCTCCCATTTTCGCTCGACTTCAGCGGAGAAGCCGCTTATTCACACAACAACCCGAATAGCATTGGGGTCGCACTTATTGATAGCATGGAAGGGGCAAAGGAATCAACCACGGTGCCGACGCTAAAATACAACTGGAAGCAGAGTAGCGTCCCCTATATCTCGGAGGATACACCGGTCCCTGGTGGTGATGGTTACAACGTTTTACCGACGCATGAGAATAGAGCCATTTTTAAAGTCGTCCTTAAAGACAAAAACGAGTCGGAAGCCGTTGGAAACTATATGCGGAACCGAGATGTGCCTGCCTCTTCAATCCAACCGCTCTCACTCTCTACCGAAGAACGCCTTATCATGGAACTCGGCTACGATTTCACAGATGTCGTGGCGGAATGGGGTGGCTTCTCAAACGGTGTCTCAAATTCTGGCGTTGACTACTCCGAACGGAGTTTCGTTGAAATCTGGATGCGCGTTCAAGGCGATGATAATGTGACGCTACACTTGAACCTTGGGGTAGTCAATGAGGACACAGATGCTGACCAACGGTTGGATAGCGAAGACCTCCCAAATACACTTACGGACACAAACGGTGATGGTAGTGTTGATGCCTTGGATTTGGATTTAGAGAATCTATCAGATGCAGATCGTTATCGTGGGAACGGGACCCTTGATACCGGGGAAGATGTCGGATGGGATTACGATGGTCCCCTCGAAAAAACATCTGTCGGTAGCGGTAACCAGATTTTGGACAGTGAAGACTTGAACGGCGACGGGGTGCTTGACACTATAGATGCCTATTTTGAAATTTCAATCCCGTTGAATGAGATTCCAAATGAATGGGTAAAAAGCAAAAACGCTAACGGTTGGATGTTTCTTAGTATCCCGCTCTCTAAATTCACACCGGTAGGCTCTCGCGTGCCGAGTCTCGTTTTTGTGCAGCACCTCCGACTTTGGTTGAGCAAAAACGCGCCAGGTAGTGCGAAAGGCACACTGCAGTGGGCATCCATCGAAATTGTTGGCAATAAATGGCAACAAGGTATTATTACCCGCTCAACGGTGCAGACAACTTCCGAGGTTGGACTTACGGACGAAACACTTTCAACAAGTACAATTGTGGAAGATACAATCGAAAAATTTATCGTCGGTACAAAGGATAATTTCAGTTATGATGCGTATCAGAGCGCGTATCTCGATATTGAAGATAATGAACTCTTCAAAAAACTGCATCCATTTACAGCGACCTCGCTCGGTTTCCAAACACAACAGCAACGCGAACAGACGTTGAGTCTTGAATATTATCTCTTTCCTGGCTCTTATGGTGTTACTTCCAAACAGCTGAAAGGTGTAACACAGAGCGATGGTCAAGATTTCAGCAAGCACGACACACTGCGCTTTTGGCTCTACGGCGACAAAAGTGACACAACCTTCGTTTTGCAACTCGCGCCAACTGTCCGTACCGGCTACCGCAGCTCGTTTTATAGTTCAGATCCATTTGTTAACCAAACTGAGGAAGAAGATATTAACGTTTTCGAGAACCTGACAGACTATTATGAGTACACAGTACGGGTTGACTTTGAAGGTTGGAAGTTAATTGAAATTGATCTACGTGACCTGCGTAGGAATGCCTATCCGGATGTAGTAGGCGGGGTTTCTAACCCCGAATTTCAGCCTTCGGTGGTATCCAATCAAGAGCAGCTTGTGGAAACCGAAAGCGATACGCAACCGCTGCCCGACGCTGATAGCGATAGTCCGGATGGGCATCCCGATGGCTTTACAGTCAGGGGTAGAAACAGTACACGGCTCTCTATCAAAAATATTGGCGGCATCCTGCTCGGCATCCGTAACGACACGGGACGTGAAATCAGCGGTGATATCTGGGTGAACGAGATTCACCTTGGCGACCCGCTGGTACGTGCCGGTTGGGCGCGTCGCGGCAATATGTCAATGTCACTCGGCACTATCGTGAAATTGCGTGGCGGTTACGCAAGTCAAGACAAAGACTTTGAAAGCGGTGCTGGTCAAATTGGCAGACAACGCCTCTCTTCACGCGGGTATAGCACTACAAACAACGACTACAATATCGATGCAGATGTCACCATTTTCCCGTGGCTGCCGATCCAGTACGGCATCCGACAACAAGATACCGAAACCGAGAGTTTGCGTGGTAGTTACAGCAGCTTCCAGAGCGGTAAAAGTGAGATCCGTACCCGAGATTTTTCTGTCCGATTCAACCGAAATCCGTACCCTAATCTCGGCTTCGCATATAACTATCAAGACTTTTGGAATGAACGCCAAGGCACGCAAATTAGTCACCTCTACACCGGCAGCTTCCGGTATGAACTCGGATCAAAACTCGGTGTTAACGTGCAATATCGCCACGAGGATGTGCTTGCCAAACCCGAAACGGCAACGGATACCTCTTCAACCTCATCATCCTACTATAGCTACGGGTACGGCAGAAACAGAGACGAAAAAACCGATAGCGGCACAATAGCATTCAACATTAGTCCAACAAGCATCTTCAGTTTGAACCCAAGTTACGATGTCCGTCGGACGCTTGAGAGACGTGAAGATCAGAACTACAGAACACCCTTTACAAGTGGTGTAACAACAGCGCAAGAAGAACCAGAGGAGACACCAGAACCAGATTTCTCAATCGCTGAACGGGAGCATCGCCTCTCCTTAACACCGCGATTGAATCGAGATTTGCTCGGCATGCGTCCAACTGTGACAAGCCGTATGAGTTTTCGTGAGAATTGGTTCAGAGAACAAAAAAATGCATCCCTTAACGGTAACGTCAGTCTCGGCGTAAACCTCCGCGTTCAAAAATGGTTCGGCTGGTTTTTGAATCCTGAAAAAACAGATAGTCAGCAGTCAGCAGTTAAAGAGGCATCTGATGGAACAAACTCCCTCTCAACTGATAACCGACAACCGAAAACTGATGACTCCTCCACAGAAACAATTGAGCAGCTGCGAGAAAACGGCATTGATGAGGCACAAATTCAAGAGTTAGAAGAAAACCGAGGTGATTGGATTGAACGCGATAAAGGTGAAATAGGAAGTAGTGGAGGCGCGAGCGATGTGGCACAAACCGCTCAGGATGGCATCTTGCATAGAATCCTCAAAACTTTTACGGTTAGTACGAATGCCAACTTTATGGCTACCGAATCGTATCGGCAGCTTGCATCCGGGCTGTCTGCTTTAGAAATCTGGTCGCTTGCGGAGGACGCAAAGGAGCGGACGAATTCCCGTCGCAGCAATCGTTACACGGTCCGCGGCTCGGTAGACCCGTGGAGTTGGGCATCCTTAGGAACGAACTTCAGCACATCCGAAAGCTTCCGAAAAAGTTCAGGTAGTACGTACACGTCGCACGCAGATTCATACGAAGCGAATATAGAACTGAAGACACAGGAATCCTCCAGATTTCAACTGCGTTATAGCTTCACGAAGCGAGATAATGCTACGCTGGAAACAACACTCAGTGAGAGCACAGCACACACCCCATCATTGAGTTGGATACACACATGGAGTGACTCAGACACCCCTCGGACAGCATTGGGTATACGCACAACATTCCGAGACCAACAACGGAGTGGCATACAGAGTAATGCGGTAATTGTCACCCCAAACCTCAGTATCGATTATCGGTATCGCACAGAAAACGGCATACGGTTTCCGTTTTTCGGCAGAATTCCACTCAAACACGACTTAGAGTTGACGAACACGCTCTCTTGGGCGATTCGTAGAGAAAATTTCGGCGCGAACCGCGAGGAACGTTCAGAACGTTACGAGACGACGTTGCGCGTCGGTTACAAAATCAGCACGCATATCACAGCAAACTTCCATCTCGGTCTCAGCTACCATCACGATAGAGTCGAAGAAGGCAGAGACTTCCTTTCCGTCGCAAGCGCACTCACCATCCGCGGCGAAATCCAGTAAACAAAAACCAACAGTTTCTTTAGTTGTTTCCTTTTTACTCACCTCTTTTCCTCCAATGATTAACGTGACAATAAAATTTAGAGTTCTTCCGTTTTTCGGCACTGATGCACCTTTTCTCTCCAAAGTGGTGTCTTAAATTATAGAAGGGGGTTGATAAATATGACCGCAATAGTAAATATCAATCCTTGGTCTATAAGAGTACGATGAAGTTCCGTTATAGCAGAATCTATTGATTGTGGCTTTACGGAGCGAGATCCGTTTATATCAAACTAACGGTTACTATATCGAACTCACGTTATTATAAAGGGACACTCCAATAATATATTTTGGAGATAAGGTCCATTTATAGCGAAGTGGGAGAATTGCGTATCATGGGGATGTCCGCAATGTGAGATTTTGGAAGGAATGGGGACATCCCGTCTTCAAGAGTTTCAGCAGTCGGTGCGGAATATCTACAGATAGATGTATCGCTGTCGAAAAAGAAGAAGTGGTAATCGCAATTTTCGCATAGTGTTAATGTTTGTAAAAAGGGATGCGGCTTGTGTGCAAGTGATAGCCACTGAAGTGCATACGCTTATTTAGACCACAATTTAGCAAAGTTAAGAGAAGGTTTTTCGTTGAAATTCCATAGGAGTCAAATATCCTAACGCCGAATGTGGGCGTTTCTGATGATACACGTGTGTGATAAACTCTCCGATGCGATCTCTCGCCTCGGTGATGCTTTGATAGTCATTGATGTCAACTTCTTCCTCTTTGAGCGTGCGGATGAGTCTTTCAGCATATCCGTTCTCCCAAGGCCGTCCGCGACGGGCAACGGAAATCTCAACACCGTGTGCTTCGAGCGTGGCGACATAGGCCTTTGAAAGATACTGCACGCCTTGATCGGAATGATGTATCTCACAGACGCTGTGGCAGAACGCTTCTTCAAGCGGTTTGAGCGTCAGAGACTGGTTGAAATGCTGACGGATCTGCCATGCTTTGATCATGCGCGTGAAAACATCCATGAGCACTGCGAGGTAGATGAAGCGTCCCTTGAGACGCACATAAGTCATATCTGCTACCCAGACCTGATCTTCACGAGAGACGTCAAGGTTTTCGATCAGGTTGCTCCAAGGTTTCTCGCCTTGAAGCGACTGTGTTGTTCGACAGGAAGCCCGCTTGACAGCGACCAAGAGATGATTCTCTCTCATCAACCGAGCGACGCGTCGCGTGCTAACAGTGTAGCCTTGACGCTGTAGCATCTGTGTGATACGCCTATATCCGTATCTCGGATACGCACCCGCGAGTTTCTCTATTTCAGCGAGGAGAACCGCTTCCGAGGGCGACTCGCCCGGTTGATAATAGAAACTGCTCCGGTTGACATTGAGGATTTGACAAATATCTCGCACGGAATGCTCCTGTCGCAATGCCAAAATGTGGCATCGCTTTTCAGCTAATGTAAGTCCAGCTCCGTCAATAGTTTTTTTTGGATGTCTAAGGCGACCGCCATTCTCCCAACGAGCTGCTCAAGGTGGGCGATACGCTTCTCAGCATCGCTTGACTGCTTATCGGGTGCCTCAAACAGCGAGGCGGCATTTTCAAGAAGGTGTCGCTTCCACTCTGAGAGTTGATTTTCGTTGAGATTATGTCGCCTACAGACTTCTGCTTGGGAAGTCGCACCACTGAGGACTTCAAAAACAAGTTCCGCTTTAAACTCAGGGGTGAATCTTCTTCGTTTCGCCATTGGATACTCCTTTCAATAAGATTGTTATTATATCACAATCTTCCTTTAGGGAGTGGTCTAAAAAACCGTAGGCAGTACACACTCGTAAAAAGCGCACGGTTGCGAAAACCCGATTTTACATAGTTTATAGAGATGTGTTATACCGATTCATGTCTCTTTTATTTTATGCCTCTCTTGTAAAGGAGCATTTTAGAATGATTAGAAATTTTTTCTCAAACCCTAATATCACTGGTCGACTGATGATAGTGCTGCTTTTCGTCGGCGGCATCGTTTACGCGGGTGCGTTTGATGGGTTTGTTGTAGAAACAGAAGCCTCCAACTGCTGTGGTGGAGCAGATGCTGAACACTTTTCAAGCAGTAGCTCTTGTAATGATGCTGAAAATAATGTTACTTGCCAAAAGCGTGGCAACGGTGGTGCACCGAAGTATTGTAAACTGAGCGATGGAACACAGTGTGCTCACAAGTGTTCAAATGCCAAGAAATGCAATATCAATGGTTGTAATGGATGAAACAGCTTAAACACTATTTCTGGTTGTTGAACATCTAAACGCAGCATTGTGTGCTATTAGGAGAGGATGAAACCTTGCGAATTGGCACACAATGCTTCTAAAACGAGGTTTGTTATGAACACTAATATGCAGAACAAGATAACGACTTTAGAGGCACGGATCGCGGAATTGGAACAACAACTCACACGGGTTCAAGAAAGTGTGCCTATTGACCGAATAGAGTGCCGCGAATTACGGATTGTTTCTGACACTGGAGAACCTCTTGTCACAATCAATGCGCACGAAGAACTTGAGAGTGGTATTATCAGAGTATTTGACAAGACAGGTCTCATTCTCGTTTCTATTTGTGGTGACGATCAAGGTGGCAGCATTGCGGTATGCCCAACTTGGGAAGCAAGTCCGAACCCAGAAAAGGCATTGAGTGCGGAGATGTCTGTTGATGACAACGGTAATGGTTTTTTAAGTGTTTGTGATAATGAAGGAGACATTCGCGCGGTTCTGAGTGTTGCGCACCCATCTTGTGGTAGTGCGGGCCGCGTGACTATACACGGAACAGTGGACAATCGCGAACGGGTCGTCATTGGATGCAATCCAGAAACAGATGCTGGTAGCATCAAAACCTACGGCGGTGATTGGCATGAAACACATTCATTGGAGAACGAACCTGGTGATCTCCGGATGATAGGCCCGTCCCCTACATATTATGCGGATTTACGTCAACATCGGCACACATTGGAAAAGATTGACGAAAAACTCCAAAATGAGACAGATGAAGATCAGAAACGTTTCTTAAACGTCAAAAAATCGGCAATTTCTGAGTTCATCTCTCGGAGCGAAGACAATGAAACTCCGTAACATTCTCACGATAGGCACTGAACTTCTCCTGCGGAACCGTCTGCGCGCCAGTTTATCCATCCTCGGCATCTTCATCGGGACTGCTAGTGTGTTATGCATGATGATGCTGAGTGAAGGTGGAAAAAAACTAATAGCGGATGACATTGACAAATTGGGTGGCGCGAACCAGTTCAAATTTACCACACGCGCTTGGATTACCAAGAATGGGCGTATCATCCGTTGGACTCGGGAGCGTTTCAATATGAAAGATGCACTTGCAATTGAAGCGGAGTGTCCAGACGTCTTGTGTGTGTTGCCTGAAAGCGAAGCGCAGGCTACTTTCAAAACCTATCAGGGAGATGTTACTGAATCCTCTTTAAAGGGTGTAACGAATGTCTATGCCGATTGGATGCGCTGGGAAGTGCAAGAGGGCAGATTCCTCTCCGAAACCGATCTTTCTCATACAGCCCAAGTCTGCGTTTTAGGAAACGACATCAAAGCTCGTTTATTTCCAGATACCTCCGCCCTTGGGCGAGAAGTGAAGATCCGCTACTATGAGGATACAGCATTCATTCGGCACCGTGTTGTAGGGGTAATGGTGCCGCGCGGGAGAAATATTCAGAGTGGGCACTCGTTAGATGATAGTATTTGTATCCCACTGACTACTGTTCAAAAGCGAATATTCGGTTATAAGCATATTCCAAAGATGTCTGTTTTTTTCAAACAAGACGCAGATGTAGATGAGGTGATTGAGTCCGCGCTTGCAGTGATTCGCAAAAGACACCGAAACACCGATGAGTTTGTCAACCATTGGGCAGTGAAATGGACGCTCGAGCGGCTGGAACACTTTGAAAGAGTTATGAAAATAGGTTTAGTCGGCATCGCTGGATTTTCACTATTTGTTGGTGGTATCGGTATCATGAATATCTGTCTTGTTTCTGTCGGTGAAAAGACACGCGAGATAGGTTTACGGAAATCGGTTGGTGCGAAACGGATTGACATCTTTTGGCAATTCTTGATGGAATCGATGTGCCTCTGTTTCTGCGGTGGAGTGCTTGGTATCATGGGTGGTTGGTCCGCGGCACACGGCATGGCACATCTTGCAGTAAGAATTATGCCGATTGTGCCTGAGTGGCCTGTCGTCCTTTCTTTCCCTTGGATGTTAACTTCCGCTCTCTTTTCGGTTTTTATGGGTGTTAGTTTCGGCGTTTACCCTGCGATGCGAGCGGCACGACTTTCACCTATTGATGCACTCCGCACTGAGAATTAAGGAGGAACTCGTGAAAAATTTCTGTTTACTTTTAATCTGTTATCTATTTTTTTTCACACTTGCCTGGACATTCGCAGACACGTCAGAGTCCTGTGCTAATAGCCACGCCCCTGTCGGTGTAATGGGCGATCATGGACATAAAATCGGTGAACTGATGTGCTCTTATCGGTTCATGGTAATGGACATGCAAGGATTGCAATCTGATACCACCAGTGTTGAAATAGCCGAAGTGCTAAAGGACTTTATGATGGCACCGACGACTATGCAAATGCAGATGCACATGGTCGGTATGATGTTTGCGCCACGTGACGAATTGACTCTGATGGCGATGGCTAATTATCAAATTCTTCGTATGGAGATGGAAGGGGCGCATCACCACATGGGAGGGCACCATGGTCACCCTGTTGGACCTCATGAAATGTCAAGTTCGGGCGTTGGTGATGCTAAACTTGAGGCATTGCTCACGTTCTGGAAAAGACCGCGCCTCACACTTCTGGGGAATATCGGTATTTCACTTCCGACGGGATCCATTTCTCAAAAGAGAGATAGCGGTGTTTTTCTTCCCTATCCAATGCAACTTGGAAGTGGTTCTTTTGAAGCACTTCCAGGTGTGACACTCTCTGGATATTACGGTAACTGGTCCTATGGTGGTCAATTGCGGGGCATATTTCCGTTGCATACAAATTCACAAGCGTATCGGCACGGAAACGCCGCCACTGCCACAGTGTGGGGGGCACGCCAAATAAACGACTGGCTTAGCCTCAGTGGTAGACTTTTCTTTACGCATTGGAGAAATATCACTGGAAACAATCCGGAGTTGAATCCTCTCATGAGTCCGAGCCATCGTCCTGACTGGCGCGGCGGTCAAAGGCTTGATATTGCTATTTCAAGCAATCTGATTGCCCCGACGGGCACCTTTGTAGGGCAACACCTTGCCGTTGAATTTCAGATGCCCGTTTATCAAAACCTTATTAGTACACAACTGAAAACGACATGGAGGCTCATGGTTGGTTGGCACTACGCCTTCCAATTGTAGTAACATAATGAAATATTTACAAAAATTAATACCGCTTTGGAAATCTGGGCGCGCTTTCCTTCCGTGGGTGCTCTTGGGTGTTATTCTGCTTGTTGCTTTCTGGATTCGCATTCAGGGTGTTCCTAACATTCCGGAAGGGCAATTTACTGGAAATGATCCCTATCTCTACTATTGGCAAGCACAAATCGTGTCTGAACAAGGCAAGCTGCCGGCGCGGGATATGCACCGCTGGTACCCCGTTGGCAGAGACTATGGACAAAGTCTTAATGCGTATGCTTATGGCATCGCTTACACGCATAAAGCAACAACAGTTCTCTTTCCCAATGTTTCACTCTATCAAGTTTCGTTGTTTTTTCCTGTTGTCTGTTTTGTGTTAGGGTTAGGTATGCTTTACCTTTTTCTGTACCGGACCTTTGGATTACTTTTTTCGAGCATCGTTGGTGTACTTTTAGCGACCCTTCCGGGTGTGGTTGAACGCAGTGCTGCGGGTTTCAGCGATAGGGACAGTTGGTGCCTAATGTTAGGCATCTTCGCGATTGTAACCTATCTTGCGTCCCTACAGACGCAGTCGCCTCGCTCGCGTCTGTTCTTAACAATTACTTCAGGACTCTCTGTTTTCCTCGGTGGTATCAGTTGGGAAGGTTTCGGTGTGTTCCTTAGTGTCATCCTTGTGGTGGAACTTTGGAAATTTCTTACCTCTGAAGAAGATGAGGGGCTAGGACTCTATTCCCTCTGGGTATGTATTTTCGTGCCGACGCTTTACTTGGCATCGCCTGCCTATCGAAGTGGAGAGGGCTTCACAACGCACCTATTTGCCTTTGTGCTGATACCACCACTTGTTCTATTTGGGATGCGTGTACTCCGACACGTCCTAATCACAAAATCGCCGTTTGCGAACAAATTTCGTCCACACGCCAGAAATCTATCTCTTGGATTCGTGCTTACGAGTTTTGCCCTTGCGGTTGGGTACGTTTGGATGCAATTTGACACTTTCGCTGGTACCACCGTCCCGTTAAGCCAAAACGCACTGATGCGAACCGTGGGAGAACTCAACACGCCGGATTACAGATATTGGGTATTCCGATACGGTAGTCTCTTCTTCTTAGGGAGTTTGGGCTTTATCGGCGCAGGCATTGATCTCTGGAAGAATCGAGGCACAGTGTTAGCAGTGTTTATATTTTTCTTTATGCTCAGCACCTTTTTTCATGCAAGACTTGAGACGCTTTTAGGTGTGTCCGGAGGCAACATTCTCTTTTTTACATCAATTGAAGGCATCACCCTTGTGCTCCTCTTCATCGCATGGCGACAGCGGAAATTATCAAAACAGGAACTCACTTATGTTGGGATGATCGCTTGGTTTCTCGTGTGGGTGGCACTCTCCCGTGATGCGAAACGGTATGACTTTTTTATTGGACTTCCGATTGCATTCTTTACTGCTGACTTGATACGCCGCGTTGTCACCTATATGACTGCAAACCTCAAAAACGCCCAATTCTTGAGTACGGACTTCAAAGAACGGCTGCCGTTGCGTGTTATAAGAGTCTGCCTCGCTGTTGTTATCGTCACTGTGCTTATGTATTGGACACCTGCAGGAGAACATGCCAAACGCGCAACTTTTGCGGCAACGGAGATGCGCCGAGCCAAGCCCGGGAACACCCCGGTTGCAAAGGCGTTTGAATGGATGAAAGTTGAACTCTCAGACACCGCTATCGTCGCTGCGGAATGGGGGTTTGGCAGTCAACTTAACGTCCTTGGTGGTGTCAAGACGGTCATTGATCAGGATCACTACGTCCAACACTGGATTCACCTCTTTAACAAACATGTCCGCGATGCGACGGATGCGCGAATAGCGTTAGAATTCCTGAAAACCCACGAGGCAACACATCTGATGCTAACACGGAGCCAATCGCCCGAAATTTTTCAGCAAAGTGAGTTGAGCGATGCGTTTGTCCCTGTCTACCCGATGGACAATTTCGAGGAGGCAAGAGTCAAGGTGTGGGAGATTCGATATCTGCCGAATATCCAACCGAATCCGAAATATCTCGCAACAACACCCGGGGAATAAGCACATAATGGTGGCAAACACTATAACGATCCATCGCTTGTTATTCACTTTTGTCGTTATTGCCCTATTTGGCAGGCATCGGACATTGGACATCGGGTTGATTGCAACTATTGTGCTTATCTTCGTGCTTGATGGCGTTGATGGGTATATTGCACGTAGACAGAACGAGACATCAAAACTCGGCGAAGTTCTTGACACTGTCGCGGATAGAATCATTGAAAACACCTTTTGGATTTATTTTACTACGATAGGACACCTCCCGTTATGGATGCCTATCGCTGTTATGGCACGAGGATTTATTACGGACAGTTTGCAACGGTTTTTTGGATACCCAGAAAGCGGATGGACACACGCCCTCACTCGCTCACGCACCAGTCGTGCCCTTTCGGGCATCACCAAAGTGTTAGCCTTCACGAGTCTTGCGAGTGCAAGTTTCTTGGAAATTCCGGCTTTGGCACAAGGAAGTCTCATACTTGCCACCGTCGCTGTTGGGTTCTGCCTCCTTCGAGGGCTGCCATTCTTTTTTATTCCAAGCAAAAATGCACAACGCAGATATTGACGGATGAAAGGGGGGCAGGACGCGAAGGACAAGAAGCCTCCCCGAATCTTCCAATCCTACAAGCAAAGGACGGGGGTCTGCGTAAGTTCTACCAGTTATTCCCTAATGTCTCTCTGAAAAATTAGTTTGCATATAAAAAACGGTTTTGATAAACTGTAACATTATGCTGAACTCTTTCTTCTTCGGCGGTAAAGGATTTCGACTTTTCCGCCTCCTCCTCCATTTCCCAAATTTCGTCAAGTTGGCGTGGCGACTGTTTGTGGATGAACGCGTGCCTATCCATCGGAAAGCGATCCTCATCCTCGCCGAATTATTGGCATTTGCCTTTGCTGTTGCCTACTTTGTAAATCCGCTTGATCTTGATTTTCTTCCCGTCTTTGGTCGTTTTGACGATATCCTCGTTGGTGCTTTTTTGATTCTGGTCCCTGGTGCTTGGTGCTTTATTAAATTATGTCCACAACACATTGTCCGTGAACACGTGGACCGAATTTCACGGAGAGAGTGATTTTTTTCAAACTTTTTTGCAACTTTTTTTTCCAATAGGTGTGTCTCTATGACACAAACACAATAAATGTAAAAATACAGTTCCGGTCGTCTCTAAAATCGGAGTTTCCGCTAATAAATTATACTGGAGGTTATACCATGAAATTCAGAAACACACTTCGGAACCCTATAAAGGTGATGTTGATCTTCGCAGCATGTGTTGTCGTAGCAGGCATCGTCATCAGCTGGGATACCGATAAATTCACAGTGCAGACAGCAATCGGACAGACGAACGACACACTTGAAACATCGGAAGATTTCCAGCACTTAGACCGAGCGAATCGGGCGTTTATTAATTTAGTCAAACGGACGCGGCCTGCAGTTGTGCAAATTACAACACAAACAAGACGAAATAGGATTGTGACACCACGAAGAAATCAATTGACACCTGAGCAAGAAGAGGAGTTTAGACGCTTTTTCGGCGATGAGCTCCCACTCCCCTTCAGACGCTTTTTTGAAGAACCCGAACGGATCCCTAATCCAATGCCTTCCAGAGGCGTTGGCTCCGGCGTAATTGTCAGTGACGACGGTTATATCCTCACCAACAACCATGTTATTGAAGGCACCGATGAGATTAAGGTGACCCTATCAAACGGCAGAGAGTATGAAGCCGAGTTAGTCGGACGTGATGATGGGCAGAGCGAAGTCGGCGGCAGCGATTTAGCAGTTATTAAAATTGATGCTGAAGCACTTCCCGTCCTGCCGTTCGGCGATTCAGACGCACTGGAAGTGGGTGAGTGGGTCATCGCTATCGGAACGCCGCTAAACTATTCCCAAAGCGTGACGCGCGGCATCGTTAGCGCGAAGGGCAGGACAGGGTTCACGGCTTATGGACAGTTCATACAAACCGATGCCCCGATCAATCAAGGGAACAGCGGCGGCGCGCTAATTAACATTCGTGGCGAAGTCGTCGGTATTAATACCCTAATCGCCACTAATAGCATTATCAGGGGAAATATCGGCATCGGTTTCTCTATCCCAAGCAATCTCGCACAACAGGTCTTGCCACAACTCATAGAAAACGGGAAGGTCGAACGCGGTTGGCTCGGCATTAGTATGGAGCCAGTGAGTGCTGAGTTAGCGGAGGAAATGAATCTTGATACGCCACGCGGTGTACTTGTTATGGTTGTTGGTCCCAAAAGTCCTGCTCAAAAAGCAGGCATCCAGGTCGGAGATGTTATTCTTACCTTTAATGAGCAACAAGTCCAAGACCTGCATCACTTGCGGCATATTGTCGGAGCAACAAAGGTTGGTAAATCTGTTGAAGTGACAGTCATCCGGGAGAGCGGTAAAGAAGAACGGTTGACTGTTAAATTGGGTAGACGTACACAAGAGACCCTAGCATCACTCTCACCCAATCAGGAGTTACCAATAATAATAGAGCAAGCAGAACAAGAAAAAAAGCTTGCGGGACTTCAGGTCGAAGAACTAACCCCTGAGATGGCTGAACGTTACGGCTATGCTTCAGGCGAAAAAGGTGTTATTGTCACACAGGTTGAACGCGGCAGCGATGCAGAAAAAGAAGGCATCAGACCCGGGTACCTCATCCAAGAATTGGAATGGATGCCGGTTGATGACCTTGAATCGTATTCACGCATCGCCGATCAACTGAAAAAGCAGAGTAAGAGACGTGTGCTCCTCTATGTCAGGTTGCCAGATAATCAGGGTGGCGACTACGTCACCTTGGGCACTCGTCGCACATCAGACCGGTAATTAACGCAGCGAACGTCCGCGCTATCGGACGGTTCGCGGATTAACACTTGACGGATAGTTGTTTTTCTGGTAGACTGCCGAAAACAACTATCCTTCTGCTATTAAGAGGTTCAAGTTTTTGATGAAAGCACAACGGGTTGTTTGGCCGAGTCGCGCCAAAGTGGATGTTGAAACGTTTGATTTACCCCCCATCGGAGATGATGAAGTCCTTGTCGCTACAGCGTGTACACTCATCAGTCCCGGCACGGAACGCGCCTTTTTATTAGGACTCCCCAATGCACAAGGACGTTACCCATCCCGACCGGGTTACAGCAATATCGGTAAAGTCGCAGAGATCGGGAAGGCAGTCACAGGCTTGCAAGTAGGTGAGCGCGTCGCTTCAACGCACGGACATACCAGCCACTTCGTAACCTCACCGAACCGTTTGTTGAAGGTGGCATCGCTTGATGTTCCCGCCGAAGAAGCTGTCTTTTTTAACCTTGGTGCGATTGCATTGCAGGGTGTCCGAAAAGCACGCATTGAATTAGGAGAGGCAACATTGGTTTTAGGACAGGGGCTTATCGGTCTGCTGGCACTGCAACTCTCAAAACTCAGCGGCGCACTCCCGCTTATTGCCGCCGACCTCACCGATAGCCGTCTCTACACTTCTAAAAGTGTGGGGGCGGACTACACCCTCAACCCGGAAGATGCCGATTTCTCCGAACAATTGAATAGCCTTACAGAAGGTAGTGGACCCACGGTTGTTATTGAAGCGACTGGGCACCCGGACGCGATCAGCACCGCTTTAGATGTCGCGGGAAGAGATGCGCGCGTCGTACTGTTGGCGAGCACACGTGGCGAAACGCCAAAAGTAAATTTCTATCGGGATGTCCACAAAAAAGGGCTTATCCTTTACGGCGCACATAACTCTATCCGCCCGCGCCAAGAATCCTCGCCAAACTTCTGGACACTTGAAGATGACAGCCTTTTGCTATTATCACTCATCGCACAGAAGCGGCTCAATGTTGCGCCTTTGATTAGTCACCGCATCCCTGGAGAAGAGGCACCGAATGCCTATCAACTGCTTATGAAATGGAACCCTAATTTACTCGGTGTCGTTCTTCAGTGGAACAATAGCTACACACCTTCAACCGCAAGGAATAATTAAAAATGGCAGTCAGCTACGCCGCAAAATGGAGAGCGGATTCAAGAAAGACATGTCAAAGTTCAAATCCACGTTATTTAACCGCAAGGAATAATTAAAAAATGGCACGCGAATATCCGATTGAAAACGTGCGCAACATCGGCATTGCAGCACACATTGATGCCGGTAAAACAACCACGACTGAACGCATCCTCTTCTACACCGGCAAAAAACATAAGATCGGGGCAGTGGATGATGGCACCGCTGAGATGGATTGGATGGTCCAAGAACGTGAACGCGGCGTGACGATCACCGCCGCTGCAACAACCTGTTTCTGGCGTGAACACGCAATTCATCTTATTGATACACCCGGACATGTTGATTTCACGGTAGAGGTAGAGCGTTCGCTGCGGGTCTTGGATGGAGCGATAGCTCTTTTTTGTGCTGTCGGTGGTGTCGAGCCGCAATCAGAAACCGTCTGGCATCAGGCGGAACGCTATCGTGTACCGCGCATTGTTTTCGTCAATAAGATGGACAGGATCGGCGCGAATTACGCTCGCGTCTTGGAGATGATGAAAGCACAATTGGGCGCGAATCCACTGCCACTCCAATTGCCGATTGGCGAAGGCACCAACTTTGCTGGTGTTATTGATCTGGTGACACAAAAGGCGATGCGTTGGGACACAGCAGACCAAGGGCAGACCTATTCAGAGTCAGAAATTCCATCTGAATTTCAGGAGGAAGTTGAACAGGCACGAGAAACGCTTTTTGAGAGTGTTGCTGTTGAAGACGAAATATTGCTTGAGAAATACTTGAGCGGCGAAGAAATTACGCATGATGAATTATGGGCGGCTGTTCGCGCAGCGACTTTAAGCGGCGCATTAGTACCCGTACTCTGCGGGAGTTCTTTGAAGAATCAGGGCGTTCAACCGCTGCTTGATGCGGTCATCGATTTTTTGCCATCCCCTGTTGATGTGCCACCTATTGAAGGGACCCTACCACATCCCACTTCTAACACCGCGCGCGCCAAACGCAAAGAAGACGCAACTTCTGAGGAAAACAAAATAACGCGGCCCGCAGACGATACCGCCCCTTTTTCAGCCTTAGCTTTTAAGGTGGCAAGTCACCCAACAGTTGACAAACTCGTTTACTGTCGCGTCTATTCTGGCACACTTCGGCGCGGGGAGTCAGTCTATAACGTCCGTTCTGAGAAAAGAGAGCGGATCAATCGCATTTTGCAAATGCACGCCAATAAAGAGGCAGTGGCTGATGCGGCTTATGCCGGTGATATTGTCGCACTCGTTGGACTTAAAGATACCAAGACCGGCGATACCGTAACCGATGCAAAAGAACCCATCCTCTTAGAATCTATCACTTTCCCAGAGCCTGTCATCTCTATCGCAATAGAGCCTGAACGGGCAAGCGATGCCGATGCACTCGAAGAGACACTCGAAAAACTCATGGACGAAGACCCGACCTTTACTGTCGGGATTGATAAGGAGACCGGGCAGCGAATTATCTCCGGGATGGGCGAGCTGCATTTGGAGATTTTGACGGATAGAATGGTTCGTGAATTCGGGGTTAACGCACGCGTGAGTAAACTCCAAGTGGCATATCGCGAAACTATCAGTAGCGTTGCCGAAGCGCGTGGCACACACATTCATAAAACTGACGAGGCAGGCATTTACGGTGATGTACTGCTCACGGTCGAACCGTTAGCACGCGACGAAGGATTTCAGTTTGACGATAACACCGACGAGACACAGATACCACGGCAATATATCCCCTTCATTGAGAAGGCACTCGAAGGGGCGATGGGGACAGGCCCCCGCATTGGATACCCGATGCAGGACGTGAAGGTAACACTCACCGACGGCTCCTATCACCCAACAGATTCCTCGGAAGTAGCGTTTGAGGCAGCGGCAGCCCTCGCTTTTGAAAACGCTGTTAGAAAGGCGAACCCGTTGCTTTTAGAGCCAATTATGCAGATACATATCACTGTCCCGGATGAACATGTTGGTAAAGTTATTGGGGACCTGAATTCACGCCGCGCACACATTAGCGAGAGTTTGACACAAGACGCGTCCGAGACAGGGCGCGCGTCGCGATTGACCCAAGACATCATCAACGCCGCTATCCCGTTATCAGAGACATTCCAATACACGACGCGACTCCGCTCAATGACCCAAGGACGAGGCGCGTTTACGTTGGAATTTTCACACTACGAAGTGGTACCTGAATCTCTCGCGCCAGGTGCGAAACCTATTGGCTCGGTTTAGACACAAATCCAAGAATGGAAGCAAGGAAGCGAGGATGAAAGGCAGCTCCGCCAATCTTCCAATCTTCCAATCTTCCAATCTTCCGTTCGCATAGGAGCAACAAGGATTTGTGTAAGCTGTAAAATTAATGCCCGTATGTTTGCATCACCTTTTGGAGTTCAGCCAAGGGAATCGCGTACATCGTCCTGCCGTTGCGTCCGGTGGTCGTTGTTGCCATCGTCATTGAGTTGACAATAGCCTCCTCTGTCGCTTCAATGACTGCTTGGAACAGCGAACTTAAGCGTCCATTGGCGAGCATCTCGATTTCAAAGGTGCCAGTCTCGGTGCTGCTTGGAAAGATATTCGCAGTAGAAAACGCGATGACGAACTCACCACTACCGTCTGTACTCGGTGTACCTGTACGGGCGAGTCCGTGTGTTGCCCGGATCGCTAACTGTTTCAATTGACGGTGCGTTAACGGCGCATCAGTCGCGATAACAATAATGAAAGATCCGTCTCTCGTCGGTTTCGGTGGGGACCCCGTAATTGCTTTTCCCACGGGGACACCATCGATTCGCAATTGATGCCGCCGACCGCCATTGGCGTTAACGAGTACACCTACTGTCCATCCACCTCGTTCTTCAGATAGAACGCGGGAGGATGTACCGATACCCGCTTTGAAACCATAGCAGCGCATACCGGTGCCGCCGCCAACACAGCCTTCGATGACGGGACCATGAGTCGCATTTTCAATGGCTTCAATCGCGTGCTCCGCTGTGACATGGAGGCCACTGATGTCATTCAAACCGCCATCATAACATTCTGCTACAATCGGCAGCACAATATTATTGTCGGGATACCTTTTCACAATGTAACGAACAACGCCATCGTGGACTGCGCCGACACTGAGCGTATTTGTAAGTAAAATGGGGGATTCAATCCATCCGGCTTGGTTAATACGAGCGATGCCGGTGGCTTCGCCGTTACCATGGATGGTGTAGGCTGCACCGAACAGACGTGCCGTCCAAATATCATCACTCGGAATGACAGCGGTGACACCCGTGCGAATCGAATCACCTTCATTCAAGGTGACATGCCCGACCTTCACACCAGCGACATCCGTGATGGCATTGTGAGTGCCTGTTGGAAGAGCCCCGATTTGGATACCGATGTCGCGCGCACGGGCGCGGGTATCCGAGTTTGTAGATTCAACTTTTACGCTGTATATAGAACATGCGAAAAAAACACCCGTGAAAACGACAAAAATCAACAATTTCATGTCCCACGCGGTCTCAATACCTTGTGTTTTTTTTCCAAAGGTCTTCATTTTCTAATTGCTTCCTATAAATTTCGCGAATTTTGTTAAAAATAGCGATATACGTTGGCAACCGGTAGTCGGGGTAACTCCACTCCCACGGTTGAAACGTTTTACGATAGAAGCGGAGCGTAATTTCGGCATAAATGCCATCACAGAGATAGATACGGTGGGCGTGATCCTTCGTTGAGGCAAGCACTAACTTTGCTAAGCAGAGGTAACCAGCGTCTAAATTGACGCGCCGCGCATCTCCTTTCGACTTCTTTATTTTGAAATTTTGCTCCACTGTATTTGTAAACAGTTTCATCTCTGCCAATGTACCCGCGTCAACAAGCCTTTCAAAACTGATAAATTGCCTGTGGATGTCCGGCCCCATCTCAGCTTCATAATAGGTTGTGCTTGTAAAAGGCAGCAGTTCACTTGTGAAGTCAATGGGTCCAAGATGCGCTGTCAGTTCCGGGTAAACGGTTGACAGAAGACACGGCTCAGCCGTCAGCACACCGATAACGGCTTTAACAGGTTGAGGCATTGTAATGATTCCCATGTTGTTCTCCAAGGTCGAAGCGTAAAACGTTGTACTTGTGCCTTGCTACCCAAAATTTTATGCATGAGTATAGCAAACAGCATTTCAAGTGTCAATGTTCATGCCAAAAATTGGGGAAAAAGATAATATTAGACTTTAATTTCTCATTAAAATGTAAAAAAATGCTTTTTTTTACAATTTTTCTTGACATGTTGTGAATTATAATGTATAATATTCTGTTATGCCATGCTATGTCACCATATTAAGACGGAAAAAGCAGCTGCGGAAGCAGGCTTTTTCAAAAAGTCTACTCGTAAACTGCGCAACCACCGCCAAATAGGGGGACTCCTTTCAGTGAACAAAACGCCCAGAAAATCTTTTGCCAAAACACGGATTCGGACAGATCTCCCGAATCTGATAGAAACCCAAAAGGTTTCTTACGATGCCTTTTTACAGCGAGATGTCTCACCCAATGAACGTATAGATACAGGCCTCCAGGCAGTATTTAAAGAAGTGTTTCCCATCCGAGATTTTTCGGAGGTCAATAGCCTTGAATTTGTCAGTTACACCCTCGGGACACCTAAATATACATTACAAGAATGCGTTGCACGCGGTGTAACATATCAGGTATCTCTCACAGCGCGTATCATGCTCGTACTCCGTGAAGCCGACCCGGATGCTGATGAACCACACGTCGTGGATATCCGAGAATCCGATGTCTATCTCGGCGAAGTGCCATTAATGACCGAAAACGGCAGCTTCATTGTCAACGGTAGTGAACGCGTGATAGTGAGTCAACTGCATCGCTCGCCGGGTGTCATCTTTCTTGAGAAATCGTTACCAACCGGAAGACGGACGCCGACTGCCCAAATTATTCCCTATCGAGGGGCATGGGTTGAATTTGAAATAGACACGAAGGACCAGATTTATGTCCGCATCGACAAACGTAGAAAACTACCCGCTACAGTGCTACTGCGCGCACTCGGTTGGGCATCAGACGCAGATATTCTCAAACTCTACGCCAAAACGGAACGGCTTGTACTTGATGGATGGCAGGTTACGCACGTAGAGGGACCCGCAATACAGGTTAAAACAGGCGACCTGTTAGATGCCGCAGAATTTCGGCAAGCCAAGAAAGACTATCCCGATCTTGAAACTGAAAAGTGTCATCGTGTTACGCTGGTACCAGATGAAGATGAGGGCTGCCCATTAGAGATAGGACAACTGCTCTCGGAAAAAGAGCGTACAAGGCACCGTAGGAAATGGAAAGGCTTTAAGACCGAGCTGCAACATCGCGTTCTTGATACCCACGACAGCGGATGTGAGTTTACAATTGGACAGCTCCTAACGAATTCAGAATACGAAAAGGCGCGCACCCGCTACGGAAAAAAGGCTTTCACGGCTGAGCAAATCCTCTCCGAAGACGCTCAAGATAGGGTCTGTGCTGAAGACGTTAAACATCAAGAGACCGGCGAAGTGCTCCTTACCGCAAATACACTCCTCACCGAAACCGAATTGGAGCGCCTTAAAGAAGCCGGTGTTGAAGCACTCACCGTCTTGGATACCGAGGATTGCCAACACATCCGATTTTTACGCAATACCCTGGAGCGAGATCGGCAAGCGGACTACGAGGAACAATACTCTTTACAGGACGCAGCACTCCTTACAATTTTTCGCACCTTGAGACCCGGGGACACCACCAATATAGAGAACGCGCGTAAACACCTCACATGGTTACTTTTTGATTCACACCGATATGATTTAGGCGTAGTTGGGCGATATAAATTGAATCGAAAATTCCATGCGATACCTGTTTACGGAGAACCGCCTGAAGAAACGTTGCGCACACTCCGACCTGAAGATATTGCCGCGACGGTCGATTACCTTCTTAAAGTACATAACGGGTTAGCACCCAAGGACGATCTTGACCACCTTGGCAACCGACGTGTACGTGTTATCGGTGAACTCCTCGAAAATCAGTTCCGGATGGGATTATTCCAAATTCGTAGAACCACACGCGAACGGTTGAGTACCAATAACGATGTCGCAAAAGTCATACCGTCTTCACTGGTAAACCCGAAACCGCTCATGATGGCACTTCGTGAATTCTTCGGGTCAAACCAGCTGTCGCAATTTATGCAACAGATTAATCCGCTCGATGAGTTGACACACAAGCGCCGTATCTCAGCAATCGGGCCAGGCGGACTTCATCGAGACAGGGCAACAGCCGCTGTTCGGGATGTACATTGGACACATTTCGGGCGGGTCTGTCCCTTGGAAACGCCTGAAGGCCCTTCAATCGGGCTTATTGTGTCTCTCGCTTGCTATGGGCGCATAAACCCTTACGGTTTTATAGAGACACCGTATCATAAAGTCGAGAATGGATCCGTTCTATCACATGATGTTGAATATCTCACAGCAGACAGCGAAGATACCGTCCACATTGCTGCGAGGACAGCAGCGCGCGACATCGCACAAACGACAAATGGTGACCCGGATGCTTCGGGACAACTTCTGCCTATCCGCAGTGGTGAAGACGTGGTGTCTCTCCCGATGGAAAAAGTCGACTATATCGGGGTCTCGCCGCAACAGATCGTTGGCATCTCTGCCGCACTTGTCCCATTCCTGGAGCACGAGGATGCAAACCGTGCTTTGATGGGCGCAAACCATCAGCGTCAAGCTGTGCCACTCATCCGTCCAGAAGCACCACTTGTCGGAACAGGCATGGAAGAACCGGCAGCCCGGTATTCCGGGGCACTGATCACCGCAAAACGAGCGGGAACTGTCACAAGCGTCTCTGCCGACGAAATTCTCATATACACAGGCGAAGCCCTTCACCATGACGAAGGTGAAAACACTTTCAGCGAGATGGGCTACGATGTTTATAAACTCCAAACCTTCAAGCGCAGTAACAGCGGCACTTGTCTCCATCAACGGCCAATCGTTGCAGTCGGGGATAAAGTTGAAGCCGGACAAGTCATCATTGATGGCACCTCTACAGAAAATGGTGAACTCGCACTCGGCCGGAATATACTCTGTGCTTATATGCCCTGGGGCGGCCACAACTATGAGGACTCTATCCTTATAAGTGAGACCCTTATTAAAGAGGATACCTTCACCTCTATACACATTGAGGAGTTTGAGGTGGAAGCGCGCGAAACGAAAGTAGGACCAGAGGAAATTACGCGAGACATTCCCAACGTTAGCGAACAGCGACTCAGTCAACTTGATGAGGAAGGCATCATTCGCGTCGGGAGCGTTGTTAAAGCAGGGAGTATCCTTGTTGGCAAGATTACACCCAAAGGTGAAAGCGAATATGGACCTGAGGAAAAACTCCTAAGAGCAATCTTTGGTGAAAAGGTTAAAGAGGTCCGAGATGCTTCTACCTATGTGCGTCCCGGCGTTGAAGGTGTCGTCATTGATGTAAAGGTATTTTCACGGAAACCTGATGGCGCACAACGACGCGGGAACTGGATGCAAGATGACTCCGGGTTGTCAATGGCTGATGGACTACGCTATGAATCGAAACGTAAGGAGATTGAAGAGACATGGCGCCAACAGACCGCTTCGATCCGCCGTCGGAAAATCGAGGAGATTCGTAATGCACTCATCGGATGCGAACTTGTTGATCCACTTTACGCTGTCGGTGATGCCGAACCTTTTGCGAATGCTGGTGATAACCTGACTGCTGGAGCTTTGGATACCTACATCTCCGGTTTCACGGCGGATGAGTATCGGACGATAACCGAGGATACCGCCGCCGAGGCTTTCACTGCTGATCCATCTTATAGAGTAACAAGTGTCCCTGAACCTATTCCGACAATCGCGACACGTACCCCAGATGCTTCAGCTGAAGGAAAAACGGCTACTGACGGCGACGAGGACGAGAATTTTGAAGAGATCGGAATATCCTCAGTGTCATCTGCCGAAATCGTCAGCGCAGTGGAGGCGTATTTGAGTGAGGTTTGCAAACCACTCTTGGGAGATAATGAACTACTTACGCAGGAAGAGGAACCTTTAAGTACGCAAGCAGAGCGTGCTGACATCTCTCTGCTGGGTTACGATGGCAGTGTGGTTGCTATTGCTATGCATAAGAACACCTACGCCGACGATGAAGACTCCGAAGCCGAAACGGACACCGAACAACTCAAGGGGGCGCTTACGGCAACGAACGCCCGATTCGGGATATTGCTCACTGAAGAAGACCTTGAACCTGATAACTATGAGTTCTACGAACTTCTGGACAACACAACGTTGGAAGCCCGGGAACGCTCGGAATTTGAACAATCTCTTGTCGTTCAACTAACGGAGGCCGGATGTCCCGTTGCGGAAGGCGAAGAACTCACCGAAGAAAGCTGGGCGGACTTTAGTGAAATCTATCCCGGTTTGCAAGCAGAGGTATTTTGGAAAATTAAGGAAGTCTTTGACGCGGAATGTCCATTGGTTGAAGGGCAGGAGTTGTCGGATGCTGATTATCAGGAAGCACGCAGTGATTATCCGGCACGTCTTGTAGAAGCCGGGCAGCGACTGACCGCGGAAGAGCAAGAGACACTCAGCAAGACTGCCAAAGACCTAAAAACCGAAAGCGTTTGGCATATTACTGCTGTTTTCGATCCGAAGTGCACACTATCGGTTGACGAATATGTTTCTGATGCTGACTATCAAAAAGCGCGTAAGGAGTGTAGTTTGTCGTTCTCGGATATCAACGTGACCAATGCTGAGGTAAAAGAACACATTCAGCGCGTTGAAGAGATGGCGCAGGGCAGGATAACCGCTTACACCGATGAGAAAGAGCAGGCACTCCAGCAGTTGGAAATGGGGGATGAACTGAAGCCCGGGGTTATCAAGCGCGTCAAAGTCTATGTCGCCAGCAAACGTCCGATTTCTATCGGTGATAAGATGGCAGGGCGCTACGGAAACAAAGGTGTTGTTGCAAAAATTTTGCCAGCTGAGGATATGCCCTATCTGCCAGATGGGACCCCCGTTGAATTGGTGTTGAATCCTTTGGGCGTGCCCTCTCGAATGAACGTCGGTCAAATTTTGGAAATTCATCTCGGATGGGCGTGCCATGAACTCGGTATCCGCGTCGAATCTCCGGTATTTGATGGCGCAACCGAAAAAGAAGTTTTTGAAATGCTCGACCAAACCAAGCTCCCAGAGCGCAGTAAACGTACGGGTAAGAGCATCCTTTTTGATGGTAGAACCGGTGAGCCCTTCGCACAAGAAGTAACGGTAGGATATGTCTATTTTCTCAAATTAAACCATCTCGTTGCTGATAAGATGCACGCGCGTTCTACAGGACCTTATTCCCTCGTTACACAACAACCACTTGGCGGTAAGGCACAACACGGCGGGCAACGACTCGGTGAGATGGAAGTTTGGGCATTGGAAGCTTACGGGGCTGCGCATACACTTCAAGAAATGCTCACGCTCAAATCGGATGATGTACTCGGCAGAAGAGAGATTTATGAATCGGTTGTGAAAGGGCTAAACCCTGATCCGCCCGGAACCCCCGAATCGTTCAAGGTATTAGTCCGTGAACTCCAAACCCTCGGACTCCACGTATCCCTTGACCAAGATGAGGAATAGCATAATAGTTATAAGTTGTTGGTTGTTGGTTAAGAGGTATTCCGAACAGTTCTGTCCAACTCTTAACTTACTACTTATAACTTATAACTTATAACCACTATAAGGAGAACTGATGAACACGGCATTTGACAGCATCTCCATAAAGATAGCATCGCCTGATCAGATCAAGGACTCGGCGAAACAAACCAGTTGTAAACGCCGAAATCCTGCTGAAACTACAGATGGACCCTTTATCTGCCCAGAAAAAGGGACGTGTAGCTGCGGTGAGGTCAAGAAGGCAGAGACTATTAACTATCGGTCCTTCCGTCCAGAACCTGAAGGACTTTTCTGTGAGGCTATCTTCGGACCACAAAAGGATTGGGAATGTAACTGCGGTAAGTATAAACGTATTAAGCACAAAGGGATGATATGTGATCGTTGTGGTGTTGAGATTACACAACAACGCGTCCGCAGGGACCGGCTCGGATATATACAGCTCGCTGCGCCTGTCTCCCATATATGGTACTTCAAGGGGCTACCATCACGCATCGGTGTTTTCTGTGGGCTCTCTTCACGGGATGTTGAACGCGTACTCTATTTTGAGGGTTTTATTGTCGTTGAGGTAACCGACCCAGATTGTCCACTTGAAGTTGGACAGGTGTTAACGGAAGTCGAATATGTAGAGCATAGTAATAAGCACTGGGGCGGTTTTCGCGCTGGCACCGGGGCAGAAGTCATCCGTGAAATCCTTAGCAACATTGACCTTGAGGAGAAGATAAAAGCGTTAACCGAAGAGTTGACGGAAACAACAAGCCATCAGAAAAAACTTAAGGTTGCCAAGCAGCTGAAGCAGATGGCAGATTTTGCAGAAGCCGAACAGCGACCCGAATGGATGATCCTGGATGTCATTCCAGTAATTCCACCGGATTTACGACCCCTTGTTCCCCTTGAAGGCGGACGCTTCGCTACCAGTGATCTCAACGACCTCTATCGCCGTGTTATCAATCGCAACAACCGACTCCGGAAGTTGATACAACTCCGTTCCCCGGAAGTCATCCTTCGAAATGAAAAACGGATGTTACAAGAAGCCGTTGATGCCTTCTTTGACAACGGACGCCACGGCAGACGTGTCACCGGACCCGGAAACCGGCCCCTCAAGTCCCTCGCTGAAGTACTGAAAGGTAAAATCGGACGGTTTCGCCAGAACCTACTCGGTAAACGCGTCGATTATTCTGGACGTAGTGTTATCGTCGTTGGACCCGAATTGGGGCTCCACCAGTGTGGGATCCCCAAACGCATGGCGGTTGAATTGTTCAAGCCCTTTATCATCGAGCGGCTCCAAGCCTACGGGTATACACAGACAATTAAGCGCGCCAAGCATATCGCTGAACACGTTGACTCTGATTCGCCTGTTTGGGAAGTTGTCGAGGAAGTTATTGCGGATCATCCCGTCTTGCTCAACCGGCCACCGACATTGCACCGACTTGGCATTCAAGCGTTTTTGCCTGTCTTGGTAGAAGGAAAATCCATCAGAATTCCACCGCTCGTTTGTAAAGCGTTTAATGCCGATTTTGATGGCGACCAGATGGCGGTTCACGTACCGTTGACAGTCGAATCACAGGCTGAGGCGAAACTCCTCATGCTCAGTAGTCATAACATCTTGAAACCTTCACACGGGCGTCCGATCGCCGTGCCTGAACTTGATATGGTCCTTGGACCGAGTTTCCTTACAAAAACGTTACCCGAACACGCCGAGGATGCCGCACTTTTACACGAGGCGTACACCACAGCGGACGCTTCTGCTTTTGCAGCGTTCCAAGACAAACCCTGGTACCACAGGCGTTTCACGCATCCAGAGGAGGTTATCACCGCCCATGCTGCTGGTCAGCTTAAGCTCCATGATAGCATCCAACTCTTCAGCATATCCAATGGAGATAGCGAAAACGGCGCAGCCACAGAACCGATTCTCACAACGGTCGGTAGGGTCATCTTTAACGAAGTACTCCCACCTGAATTAGAATGGGAAGATGAACATTCGCAACAACGTATTCCATTTTTCAATGCAGAAGCCGGCGGACGAGAATTATCCCAGATAATTGAGGATTGCTTCCGCGAGTTGGGAACTCGCGTCACTACCGAAGTACTTGAGAAAGTCCAAAAACTCGCTTTTGAGTACGCAACGCTCAGCGGCATTTCGCCCGGGATCACCGATTATATTACACCTGACAACCGCAACGAGTTGGTGAACACAGCAAAGTCAGAAATTGAGAACCTCCTTGAAGGTGCCCCTGCAACTGAGAGTGAAGAATACGAAAATGAGCAGATTCGCATCTGGCTCGACGCAAAGGACGAGATAGAAGATAGGATGTTTGAAATCTTGCCGCAGGAAGAAACCCCCCTTGTTGAGCGTGGAGACCCGCGTAAGGTTCACCCATACGTCGATCCCGATGGATTAGAGATAGACGATAAAACGGTGGAAGGTTTCAGTCCAGTGCACATTATGGCGGATAGTGGGGCTCGCGCCCGAAAAGACCCATTTATGCAAATCAGCGCCTTTATCGGACTGAAGGCAAAGCAGGATGGCGATGTCCTCATTCCACCGATAGGGACTTCTACTTCTCGCGAAGGAGACTTAGATCTACCCAACTATTTCTGTTCTTATCGCGAAGGGTTGGATGTACTCGACTACTTTAACTCTACCTACGGATCGCGTAAAGGCCTCGTGGACACTGCGCTGAAAACCGCACATTCGGGCTACCTGACCCGAAGGCTTGTTGATGTCGCACAGGATGTCCGTGTTACTGCTGAAGATTGCCATACACTCAATGGCATCCAGAAGTTCGCAACAGCAGGCGGTGATCTCGCCTTTAAAATCAGTGGACGCACCACATCCGAGGATATTCTCCACCCAGAAAGTGGTGATCTACTTATGCCTGCCAACACCCTCATATCCTCGCAGATGGCGAACCAGATTGAGGACCTCGGTATAAAGGTCGTGAGGGTACGCTCCGTCCTTACCTGCCAAACCGACGAGGGCGTTTGTGCGAAATGTTATGGGACCGATCTAACTACAAATAGCCTGGTGAATGTCGGTGAGGCTATCGGAATTATCGCCGCACAATCCATCGGGGAACCCGGAACGCAGCTCACAATGCGTACATTCCACACAGGGGGTGCTGTTGAGGATGTTTCAGAAGCCCGTCCGGATACGATTCTATCCAAAGTGAGCGGCACTGTACGTTTCCGAGATTTCCAACCCGGCCGCACAGTCGAGAGGATAAGAGGGAACCTCTATATAGCCACCGAAAACCGAGCAAATCTCGATGGACCAGCCTACAAAGTCCAACAAGTCAATCACCCCGATTGCCAACTGCGTGAAGGCGAATTACTCAGCGAGAAACAGTATAGCGAAAACGCAGAACGTTATAAAGGCTTTGATACCAAGACATGGCTGTATGAAGTCACTGCTGTTTTGGATACCAACTGCCGTTTGAAGATAGGCGATCAGTTGTCACAGGCAGAGTACGCCAGAGCACTCGCAGAATACGGTTTCCAACGCTTTGTAACGCCTCGCTACCGCGTGACGCAAGTGCAACATCCCGACATCTCCGCAGCGGCTGGCGACCTGCTCACTGAAGCAGAAGTAAAGCAGTTGAAAGATGAGATTCGACAGGGGTTTGACGGCGAGTGGTATTACTTGGAGCCAGAAACAGACGAACTTGTTAAGGAAGAAGACCTTAAGGGGACGACTAACGCTTCTCTCGCACAAGCGAATCTATCCACAGATAGTGAAGAAGACGATACAGGTTTCAAACGTGTTTATCGTGTAACCGATATAGATGAGAAGGTCCGAAAGAACTTCCCATTTAAGGTGGACCAAGAAGTACCAGCCGAAAAAATTACGCCGTGGTTGACCCCATTTGAAGTAGATTCAAAACCAATTTACGTTGTAAATGAGGATATCCCCGGTGGATCCTCCCTCCTTGAACAGACTGTTTTGTCAAGGGATAGCGCACGTGCGGAGGCATCGCCGCTTAAGGTTGGGGCTGAATTGAGTACAACTGATTATGAACGTGCCTGCACCGTGTATCGAGATGCTGGGTGGGCATTTAAAGTTGAAAAGCAGGAGATTGAACGCCACCGCGTAACAAAGGTGTATCATGAAGAATGTCCGCTTAAACCTGGCGAAGAGTTAACAGCGGAGGCGTTAAGCCGTGCACATAAACGGTTCACCGGTTTCGATGCACAAAAACTACGCCATCGCGTAACGCAAGTTTATCATCCCGACTGTCCGCTTAAGCCGGGAGATTTGCTCGGTGAGAATGAGGCAAAACAGCACCATGAGGCTTATTTAGGGATCATCACTTCTACAAGTGAAATGACAGCAGGCAGCTTTGAAGCTGAACGCGTATATCGCATAACTGCTGTCAATCATTCGGACTGCCCACTCAAAGTAGGTGAACTGCTAACGCAACATGAGGCAACAGCGAAACGTCGCCAATACAAGGGCTTGGAAGTCTCTCGCTATTATGAAGTGACAAATATTGAAGACGGAACCGGGACGGTAACTGTCGGTCAACGCCTCACCGAAACTGAATATAGGTCACTCCGCAAGACAGATGCCGAACTCACGGAAAAAGTCGTGAGTCGATACCATGTTGTGAGTGTCCATCATCCTGAACTGGAACTCGAGGTCGGGGCTGAACTCACTGAAGAAGACTACCGAACCTATAATCGAAAGTTCAAGGGAGTTGATACTGAACTCGTCTACAAAATTGTTGAGGACAAACGGGACACGGAAACACTGCTTGAACCGGGTACCGAACTGCTGGCGAAGGAATTCCGTGCCTTGGAAAAGGCCAACAAGAAGGTTTCTCATACTGTTACCGAAGTATATCATCCGAATTGTTCCTCCGCTGTTGGCGACGAATTGTCAGCAGAGCAGTACATGGAGGCGAAGGTGAAGTACCGCGGATTTGAAGTAGATGAATTATCCCTTCAGATGCGAATTGAGGTAGAAACAACTGATGGCACCCGAGTACCGCATGTTATTCCAGCGAACTACTCGTTCTCTCTATCGGAAGGTGATACCATCCGTCAAGGCGAAACCCTCGCCGAACTCCATGAGAGAACAAAGAACCTTGATATCACTGCCGGTATTCCGCGGGTTACCGATCTCTTTGAAGCGCGACGCCTCAAACGCGGTGAAGCCGCACAAATCGCCGAGATTGAGGGATTTGTCCGATCCGCAGGCACAAAGGGTGGAGTCCCGACATATCGCATTGAACACGAAGGATATGTGAGTCGGCCCTACCAGATACCTGATGAAAAACGACGGATCGCCGAAGGGGATTGGGTGGATGCAGGTGAACCGCTCACCAGCGGTTTCCTCAATCCGCACGATATTTTAAGTATTGGCCGCACCACTATTGAAGGAGTTCCTGTTGAAGGCGAAGAAGCCGTCTGGGCATACCTCGTTGATGAAGTACAGAAAGTCTACGGCAAAGGCATTATCAACGATAAACACGTTGAGGTTATCGTACGGCAGATGCTGACTAAGATTCGCATTACTGAACCAGGCGACACGGACTTCTATCCGAATGATGAAGTACATCGCAAACGGTTTGAGCACATCAACAGTGAAATTGCAGCGGAAGGTGGCATACCTGCGACGGGCGAACCTATTCTCCAGAGCATTAGTAAAGCCTCCTTAAGCACTGACAGTTTCATCTCTGCTGCTTCCTTCCAGCAAACAACAAAGGTACTCACGGATGCCGCTGTCAGTGGACAAACCGATAAACTCTTCGGGCTGAAAGAAAACGTCATCCTCGGGCGTCTGATCCCCGCAGGCAGTGGGTTCTCCAGCTTCCAGAACCTCGAAATATCCTCTATTGAGTCGGAAGAAACTGCAGAAGCCAGCGATGATGACTAATACGCGCTATCATAGGGGTGGGTTCGACTACCTACCCCTATATCTTCGTATCATCTGCATCAAGAAAGCCGAGAAAGAACCAAAGAGGATTGTGCTATTTAATGTGAGTTCAGTTTAAGCGTGCAGGAGCAAACCTTTGCCTTGGACAAATGGTCCTCTTATACTTTATCATGGCACTACTGATGACGCAGCAACTGCTATCAGTAAGCCTTCAAAGGCATATCCCCATGGTGTTGACTTTGACCGCTGTAAGCCATTAAAAGATTTTGGCAGAGGTTTTTATCTGACCACGGTTCTAAGGCAGGCAGAGAGTTGGGCAGATTTGAAGTTTAAGCGGCACGCAAAATCCAGAAAAGCAGCATGCTCAGCTGTTCTTAGGTTTAAGGTAGATAGAGATCAATTAGCACCTTTGTTAAGTTTATGTTTCGTGACAGAGGGAGCAGGACCAAACTCAGACTATTGGGATTTTGTTGACCATTGCCGCGAAGGAGCAAGCACACACTTGTTACAAGGTGATAAAAACTATGATGTAGTGTTCGGACCTGTTTCGCTTGGAAGGCAGCAGTTCGTTATAAAGGATGCCGACCAAGTCAGTTTTCATACGGAAGCCGCATTAAAAATACTCCCCGCGCCAATACTACACAGTCAAGGAACACCAACCTACAAAATGGAGGGATAACAAATGGCTCCTGTAAAAGACAGCAATATTCCCTTACCTCGCAGCTATGTGGAACAATACTGGCAACTGGTACGCAAATCCTTGAAAAATATTTTTTCAAAATCGCCTAATGAAGCAGATGCCTTGCAACAGACAATTGAAAATTTGCCGACTGCACAGCAGGATTTTTTCTATAATGAAGAACCGTTAAATGTTGCAGCAGATCTGGTTGGTGAAAATCCAACTGATACTCAAATCAAGGTGTACTTATGGCTCAGGACAGTTGAGGATCTCAAGCAAATTCTGGAGGATTATAATTATTTGGAATATGATGAGACGCTGTCCAACCCTGGGCTGGTACAGATCAATGTCACCTCCCAAGATGCTAATCGCAATGTTCAAGTCATAACGGATATCTGTCACAAATTGGAGACAGTGACGCACCGGAACTATTTCTTTACCTATGGCGGTAATTATACAGAGACAGATAATTTGGAAAAAGTTTGGTCGTTCTTCACTTTGAAAGAAGTAGATCTTGACCAACATGCGGAAATCGAATTGGTTTACGAGATTATTAAGGACGCACGTCTACCTACCTTTCAAATAGACCAAATTGCCGCTTAGAAAATTATCAGCATTTGAATGCGGCCGTACAAGGAACCCATCGTGAAACTCTCCGAAAATCAAAGAATCGTTGAGGATCTCAAGCAGATTCTACAAGACTACGATTACTTGGAATATGATGAGGCACGTCCTAACCGTGATGCAACGTTTGAGGGTCTATCTATTAAAGTCACCTCAGATGCTGACCGTGATGTTCAAGTCATAACGGATATCTGTCACAGACTGGAGACTGTTACATGCCGGAAATATTTTTTTTCCTACGGCGGCAGGTATACCGGATCAGATAATTTGGATGAGGTTTGGTCCTTTTTCACTTTGAGAGAAGTTAGACACGAAAAACAGTCAGTATGACAACCGAAATGTAGAGTTTCGGTTGCCACTGCCAAAGGCACAGAAAACATTAAGTCAAATTGGGACGTGTCATATCCCCCGGCACGACAAGTTCGTCGAAATCCGCCCCTGTCAAAACCTCCATCGCAATTGCAGCTTCGCGGAGCGTACACCCATGTTCATGCGCATATTGTGCCACTTTTGCTGCCGTATCGTAACCGATATGTGGTGTCAATGCTGTCACAAGCATGAGCGATTCCGAAAGGTGTTGCCCGATCGCTTCGTTATTCGGCACGATACCTTCTACACAGTTAACGCGGAAAGATTCACACGCATCCCCAAGCAGTTGTATAGACTGTAAAGCGTTGTAGGCAATCACGGGCATAAATACGTTCAGTTGTAAGGCACCGTTTGCCCCCGCAAACGCCAACGTTGTGTCGTTTCCCATCACCTGTGCACACACCATCGTAACGGCTTCACATTGGGTCGGATTCACCTTCCCCGGCATAATAGAGCTCCCAGGCTCCATTTCAGGTAAACGTAATTCGCCGAGTCCACACCGCGGACCCGAGGCGAGCCATCGAATATCGTTCGCAATCTTGAACAGCGCAACTGCCAACGTTTTCAAGGCACCACTCGCGCTAACAACCGCGTCTCGACATGCAAGTGCCTCGAACGCGTTCGGTGCGCGTTGGAATTCATAACCCGTTGTTTCTGAAAGCCGCGCCACGACCCGTTCAGTATAATCAGGGTGCGTATTCAGCCCAGTACCGACCGCAGTTCCGCCGATTGGAAGTTCACACAGGTGCGGCAGCGAAGCCGTAATCCGCTGTTCCGCAGCAATAAGTTGTTGCGTGTACGCACTAAATTCCTGCCCAAGTGTAAGCGGAGTCGCATCCATTAGGTGTGTTCTGCCAATCTTAACGATCTCTGTAAATTCAGATACCTTTCCCGCAAAGCCTTCTTGCAGGGCAACCAAGCGCGGCAACAGATGTGTCTGAATCTGTCGGACCATTGCTAAGTGGATAGATGTCGGGAAAACATCGTTCGTCGATTGGGATTTGTTAACGTGATCGTTAGGATGAACGGGATGTTTACTGCCCATTTCACCACCGAGCATCTCAATTGCCCGGTTCGCGATGACTTCATTCACATTCATATTTGTCTGGGTTCCACTGCCCGTCTGCCAGATACGGAGTGGAAAATGATCATCCAGCGTACCATCAATAACTTCCGCCGCTGCAGTGCTGATCGCTTCTGCAAGTCGAGTTTCAAGCAAACCGAGGTCAGCATTGACCTGTGCAACTGCCTGTTTGATCGTGCCGAGTGCCCATATCGCAGCGCGTGGTAAGCGTTCGTCGCCGATCTTAAAATTCTGGAGTGCCCGTTGTGTCTGTGCTCCCCAGTACCGGTCAGAAGGGACGTGAAGCGTCCCCATACTATCTGTTTCAGTTCTCATAGTGTGTTAGGATTTCCTTTCATGAACTTCTGAATTCTCTACTCAACGTTTTAGGTGAGAATACGTCTTATTATTTACAAAAAGAATACGAATATTGCTTCGCCAGAGTAGAACCTGACTCTTAAGATGCCTTAAAAATTTAGCACACTTCCATCTCCAAATTCAATTAAATTCGAGGTTGCCACCAGCGTCATTTAGAGTGGATATCAGAATTAATCATACATACTTGTACTATAAATTGTTAGCCTGTGGCACGCTTTTTGTAGCGTAGGCTGTTAGCCTGTGGCACGCTTTTTGTAAATCTACTTCTAACAACGCTACACGAAACAGAAATCTGATTCATCAAGGCATCTCTTAACTGAAAACTGAGTACCGACAACCGAAAGGTTTTCGCAGAAAACCGTACTGACCACTGATAACTATTAAAATTTGCTATTTTTTCTTAGACATGGTATAGTTAAATAGAGGGGGAATCTGCACAAAAAACTGAACTGCAAAATGGAGGAATAGAATCGCGAGTGGATTCAACACTGACCAATCCGTACCTCATAAACGCCTTAACAGCACCACCCCCACAAACGTATCGCTATGAACGCTGGCGAGAACGGGGGTACCATCCCGACTTATATCCCATTTCTCCTGACAGTGAATGCGGGACGATAATAGGACAGATGGGCTGGGTGGGTGTGCATGCACATGCGCACGACTATTTGTGGGCGACTGCGGGCAATATGGGCGCAATTTTAACCGAACCCGTTGACGATGCCTGTCTCATCTCCTATGAGGCATCACCGCGCTACCAATTACCCCCACAGATTGTTGTGAGCGGATTAGCAGGAAAACACGTACTACTCACAAAATCGGGGGCACGGTTGGACATGATCGGCGTTGAGCATCCAGCACTCAATTTAACGCTTGTAGAGGTGGAAGCAGATGGCACGCATTATCGGATGCGATTCGGTACACCAGATCAGGCGACCTTGGATCGCGCACAAAATAGCATTACGCCACCAGCACCGACGAGTGAGATGTTCCATTATCTCCTCATCTTTGAGCAGTTAGCGGAACACGGATTTAATGCACTCGTCCATCTACAACCGAAGTTCTTGAACCTAATTTCTCGCACAGAACACGGCGCGCCCGATAAATTTTACGATTTTCTCAGAGGGTACGAACCGGAAACACCTATCATATATGATCCATCTGGCGGAATCGGGTTCGTTGAGGAACGCGCCCCAGGGATCCCAGAACTCTCTTATGAAAGCTTACGGCTTTTCCAGAACGGCGGCAATCCGGCGCGACATATTCTCTATTGGGTCGGACACGGCACCTTTTCACGCGGCAGTGATATCCTTGACGCTTACAAACATGCCGAATACTTTGAAGCCGCCGCACGGATGGCCTGGGAGGCAAATCAGCAACGTGTTGACGCTCAGGCGTATACAGAAGAAATCGTGAGTTGTATCTTACGCGAATTCAACGCAAACCGAGAGGCATCTGCTAAATCAGATGATAGTTTTCAGGATTCCAATGCCTCGGCGCAATCTGATAATGTCTATAATTATCCTTGAGCTTTAAGCCGTCAAGAACGAAGGAATGAAGAATATGCAAGCACCTATAGAAGATATCCAGGAACCGGAAATTGACGATACCGAAACTGAAGCCGAGGCACGCAAAGCACAGCAGCTTGAAGAGTATCTCCGCGACAGTATCGTTGGAAGGTATATCAGGAACTACAACAAACGGTTGCGGACCCTCAGCCAAGATTTAGAAAAGGCGCGCCAGCAGCTTGACGATAAAATTGCAGCTATGGAGCAACGCTTCATAGGTGAAATCGCGGGTGTTAAAGCCGATATCCGTAAACTTTCTGACCAGCTTGAAAGCGACAACTTGTTGCTAACGGTCGATAAAGCCGAAGCACTCATTGATACCCGGATTGATGCCAAACTCGAGGGAATTACCGGACGCGGCGAGGCGGACCTCCAGAAATTGTCCACACTCGTAGACGAATTTGCCCGTGAATTCCAAGCACAAATCGACCAACTCGGTAACGAAACCAAACTCCTACGAGAACAGACCCGACGAAACCAAGAAGCACTCCGAGCAGACTTAACCTCTGAAACCGAAACACTTGAAGCAACAAAAATTGATCGGTTAACCTTATCCGAGACCCTCATTACACTCGGAATGAAATTGAAAGAGGATAACCTGTTTGATGAATTCGGTGTGGGTCTTGATCTCGATGAAGATTCAGATACGAGTTTAGAAGAGTCATGACATTTAAACACATTGAAAATTCCATAAATAATCTACGATGCCAAAAATTTCAAGTGTGCCTTCTGATTATTAGTCTCTTGTGGATGTTACACACCAACGGATTCCTATCAGATACCTTGGCAAGTGAAACCGTTTCTGATGATGAGATTTCTGTTCTGGCTGTCGGCGATATTACGATCAGCAGCCGTATGACACCATTGATTGAAAAGAATGGCGCGGGGGTGTTTTTTCAGGGAACCACAACCTTGATTCAGTCTGCGGATATTGCGACGGCTTCATTGAACGCCAGTATTTCGGAGCGCGGGGAACCGCGATTCGGGATTGAACATCCTTTTCGTTCAGCACCGGGACTCGGAAGAGCCCTCGCAAATGCTGGATTTGACGCTGTCTCCTTAGCTACACCGCATATAATGGATTTCGGCTTTGAAGCGTTAGAAGATACCATCACTGAACTGGAGTGGTATAATGTCAAACCGATCGGTGCTGGAACCGATGCTAAAACAGCAAAACGTCCGGCATGGGTACCCATCGATGTAGGGAAAACTGAATCTGAGCAGGTCGCGTTACTGGCGTATTATCGGATGAATGCCTTTTCCCAATACACCGAAGATCCGCTCGCTTATGCCGTTTATAGTGAGATGACCGAAGCTGTCAGACAAGCACAAACGGAAGCAGCGCTCGTGATTGTTTGGCTGCATTGGGGCAGCCGAGGACGTTCAGCAGACGAAGCCATCGGACGACAGCGAATTTTCGCACACGCACTCATTGACGCAGGAGCAGACGTGGTATTATGTCAGCAGTTACATACGTTTGGCGGCATTGAGTTGTATCAGCGGAAACCGATTATCTACAGTCTTTCAGATTTTATCTATGATACTTATGATAAACAGCACTCACGCATCGTGATCCCCAAAGCAACGTTTAAAGCCGGGACTTTGAAATCTATTGAGTTGATCCCAATTTTGACAGATCCGCCTAAGACTTCGGTACGGCCCAGTAAACCTGTAGAGGCGAGGCCTCCTCGCCCGTCCGAAATTAAAAATCAGTTTCCCCGCATCCTCACAGGCGCGGCAGCAATAGAAACTTTACAAGACTATCAGCGGCGCTGCGCAGAACTGAAAACGGAGGTGTTCATAGAGAACGAACGTGGATGGATTCGATAGATAGTGTATGTTAGAGGCAAAAATATGACAGGCAATGAGGGGGTTATGGCACCGAGCTTGCAAACCCATAGTGCGGAGAGTTCGTCTCCGGTATTCAGAGGTGAACGTGGTTTAACGCCTAAAGCATTGGTCATAGCGATGCTTCTAATTCCTCTAAACGTTTTCTGGATCATTCAATTAGAGGTAGTCCGCTATACACATCCGACACTCATTCATCCGCTGTCTAACGTCATTTTCATCATTTTTTCCCTGATGGTACTGAGTGCAGTGTTGGGAAAATTGTCATCAACACTGCGACTGACACCAGCGGAATTGCTAACAATCTACGTCATGTTGTGCATCGTTTCTTCGCTCTGTTCGCACGATATGATGGAGATTTTGGTCACTATACTCGGACATCCGTTCCGGTTCGCCACATCCGAAAATGAGTGGCAACAACTCTTTTGGAAGGAACTTCCAACGTGGCTAACCGTTCAGGACACTCGGGTGTTGTCAGGGTATTATGAGGGGCAATCAAGCCTGTACCGTAAGGAACATCTGACCGCTTGGATGGGACCCGCTGCATGGTGGACGGTTTTTATTTTTGTGTTGATGTTCGTTATGCTATGTATCAACACACTCCTCCGTCTCCAGTGGACTGAGCGTGAACGGTTAACCTATCCGATTATCCAGTTGCCGCTCGCAATGACAGAGGCAAATACGAGTTTTTTCAAAAATAAATTGATGTGGTGTGGTTTCGGTATCGCCGCAGCCATTAGTATCCTGAATTTATTAAACTCGATTTATCCAGCAGTTCCGTATCTGCCTGTTAAACGGCAAAACATCCACCAGTACTTTACCGGCCGTCCTTGGAATGCGATGGGCGGCGTGCGTCTCTCGTTTTACCCGTTTGCGATTGGGATAAGTTTCCTTATTCCGTTGGATCTGCTCTTTTCGTGTTGGGTGTTCTATTGGGTCTACAAATTTGAGTTAATGGCAGGCAGCGTTCTTGGCGTACGGAATTTACCGGGGTATCCGTATGCGGATGCGCAAAGTTTCGGAGCGTATATGGTGTTACTCGGCACCGCTGCTTGGGTCGGGCGAACACACGTCAAACGGATTTTTGCAGGGGTCATAGATGGACTTCGGGGCACCGCCGGGACAGATATGCAGCGCGAGCCGATGCCTTATCACATCGCTTTTCTCGGCATTGTCGGCGGAATGCTGTTTTTGACAATGTTTTCCTATAAGGCGGGGATGTCGCTTTGGGTGATTCCGATCTTTTTCGGGCTTTATTTTCTACTCGCGACAATGATCGCCCGGCTCCGTGCTGAATTAGGGTTCTTAGTACACGATTTACACAGAGTTGACCCACACGGGTTAATCGTGACAGCATTTGGCTCTCAACGGCTAACAACCAGCACAAAAGCGGTTTTTTCGTTGTACATGTTCTTCAACCGAGCATACCGAGCACACCCGATGCCGCAGGAGTTGGAGGCATTAAAAATTTCAGAACGGCGACAGATACGCCCGCAACACACTGCCGCTGCGATTCTTATAGCGACCTTAGTCGGGGCTATCGTCGTGTTCTGGCTGTTGTTAGATGGTTACTACAGACATGGTGCCGAAACCGGCTATTATGGACCTTGGGCATTAGGGTTCGGAAGAGGGGTTTATAGACAACTTGAAAACTGGCTGAATTATCCACAAGAGACCGATATACCTGCCCTTATCTTTATGGGTGGAGGTGTAGGTTTTTCGCTCGGATTAATACTCTTGAGAACGCGCTTCCTCTGGTGGCCCCTCCATCCGCTCGGCTATGCAATGGCAAACAGTTGGGGCATGTCTAATCTCTGGAGTTGTATATTTGTCGCTTATGTGATCAAGGCACTCGTCCTGCATCACGGGGGGCTCAAAGCCTACAGACGCGCTATCCCGTTCTTTCTCGGGCTCGCACTCGGAGACTATATATGCGGCAGTTTGTGGAGCATTAGCAGCATTCTCGCGAATACTACATTATACCAATTTTGGCCTTGATTGTAAGAATGGCTGTCAGCAATCGGTTTCCATCGGCTATCGGTTAAGAGAGGTCTTGGGACCTTCACTTGGACAGATGAAGTCATAATAACCCTCTTTAACTCTCACTGCGAGGCAAACTGACGACTGAAAGATTTTTTGAAAAAAATCGAACCGACAACCATTCCCAAGGAGAAAAACATGAAAACCGAAAAAAAACAAAAAGAAAATGAGTCTGAAAATACAATCGAGCAAGAAGAAGAAGAAGAACTTACACAGGAACTTCCTATTCTACCACTCGATGATCTCGTCGTTTTTCCGTACATGCCACCAGTGCCGCCGTTCCCGCCACATCACGTCGCGCTCTCTGGGAAAATGGCTACCACCGCTATTGAGCATTCTATGGAGGCTGATAGGGTACTTTGCATCTTTCGGCCAAAAAAGGAGTTCTCCAAAGAAGATATCAAGGACATTAAACCAGACGACCTCAGTCCAGTCGGGAGTCTAATCCATATCTTGCGCTATAAGACTGATGATGAGGATGTGTTGTTCCTCGCCCATGGACGCGAACGCGTACAAATTGACGAAATCTTGCACACCGAACCCTTCGTCAAGGCACGCGTCAGTGTCATCGGAAGCGATGAAGAAACAGACTCGGTTGCCACCGATTCAGAAACCGACTTGGAGGTTGAGGCACTTGTACGCAGCAACGATGAAATGTTCCAGCGCATTGTTCAGATGTCATCGCGCTATCAAGAAGAATACGGCAGTATCACCAAAACTATGCTTGATGAGCCAGGACGCCTTGCCGACTACATCGCTGCTGTGTTGGATTTAAAGGCACACGATAAACAGCGCATTTTAGAGGCGATAGCTGTTCATGAACGGCTAAATACGCTCGCAGTTATTCTCGCAAAAGAACTCGACTTGCACGAATTAGAAAGCAAAATCCAAAATAATGCCCAAGCCGTTATTAACAAAGGACAGCGCGAATACTACCTACGAGAACAACTTAAAGCAATTCAGACCGAACTGGGTGAAGCGGACGACTTAGGACTTGAAATTGATGAGATGCGAGAGCAGCTAAGCGAAACCGAGATGCCCGAAAAAGCCAAACAGGCAGCCGAAAAAGAACTCAAACGGCTTGCCAAAATGCAGTCTTTCTCGCCGGAATCGACAGTTTCTCGGAATTATTTAGATTGGCTGCTGAACCTTCCTTGGTCCATTGGTACGGACGACGCGTTGGACCTCCCTGCAGCAAAAGAGATACTTGATGCAGATCACTACGATCTCGAAAAAGTCAAAGAACGGATTTTAGAGTATCTCGCTGTGCGGATGCTTAAAGCGGATATGAAGGGACCCATCTTCTGTTTCGTTGGACCGCCAGGCGTTGGAAAAACATCACTCGGTAAATCTATCGCACGCGCCATGAACAGAAAATTTGTACGCATCTCATTGGGCGGCATGCACGATGAAGCCGAGATCCGGGGACACCGACGCACGTATATTGGCTCTATGCCAGGACGAATCATCAAAGGAATCCGCCAAGCGGAGTCGAACAACCCTGTCTTTATGCTCGATGAAATTGATAAACTCGGTTCCGACTTCCGGGGCGACCCGGCTTCCGCACTCTTGGAAGTCCTTGATCCAGAACAGAATCACTCATTTACGGACAATTACCTTGATGTCCCATTTGATCTCTCGAAAGTGATGTTTGTCACAACGGCGAATCAACTCCACACAATTCCGCCACCGCTGCGCGACCGCATGGAAACAATAGAACTTCTCGGTTATACCGCCAACGAAAAACAGATTATTGCTAAGCAGTATCTAATTCCTCGCCAGTTGACCGCAAATGGGCTCGAAAACGATTTGATTCACATTCGAGATACTGCCATTGATAAAGTGATTAGTGAGTATACCCGCGAAGCGGGGGTGCGAAATTTAGAGCGAGAACTCGGGACCCTTTGTCGTAAAGTAGCCCGCCGCGTTGCTGAAGGCAAAACCGAGCCGACAACTATCGCAACAAGGGATATTCAACGCTATTTGGGACCCGCGAAATTTGATTCCGAAATCGCCGGACGTCAGGCTGACATCGGCGTCGCAACAGGGCTATCTGTTACGCCCGCTGGCGGTGAAATCCTTTTTATTGAGGCAGCCACCACTAAGAAGGCAAATGCACATAACCAACTACGCATCACCGGACAAATCGGCGATGTCATGCAGGAATCTGTACAAGCCGCCCTGAGTTATGTTAAATCCCAATCCGACGTACTGCAATTTAACCCAGGTGTATTGGAAGACGATATTCATGTACATGTACCCGCAGGGGCAATTCCGAAGGATGGTCCCTCGGCAGGTATCACCATTGCAACCGCACTCGCCTCTATCGCTACTCAGCAACGCATTAGTCCTGAGATCGCTATGACAGGGGAACTCACGCTCAGAGGCAGAGTTTTACCTATCGGGGGCGTCAAGGAAAAAATACTTGCAGCGAAACAGGCAGGCATTAAGAAAGTCATTCTGCCAGAAGGCAACAAAAAACATTTCATTGAAGTTCCGAAAGACATTCAAAAAGGTGTTGAATTTCTGTTTGTAGAACATGTAACCGAAGTTTTCACGGAGGTATTCGCATGAGACACTTATTGAGAATCATAGTGCAAAGGCCACGTGCTGTGCACATAATTCCTCGGTTTGCCACACTTACTATTGTGTTGCTCTTAGCGACAGCATTCGCTGCACACGCAGACACGACTGACAGCGCAAACCCCGTGTCCGCAGCTACATTGCCTGAGACTATTAAAGATGCTGACGTTAATACTACGGAACCATCTGTTAAATTTTTGAAAGATATCGCGCCTATCCTTGACAAACAAGGGTGTTCAGCCGGGATGTGCCACGGGAAATTTGGGGGACAGGGCGGGTTAAATCTCTCGCTGTTGACCTTAAACCCAGAATCAGATCATGAACCGATTGTTCACCACAATCGCGGCAGGCGGATCAACCTACTTGAGCCAGATCAGAGTCTCTTTTATCTCAAACCTACCGGACAGGTACCGCATGAAGGCGGGTTGCGCTTTGACCCCAACTCAGATGAAGGATTAACCATTTTACGTTGGATCGAAGCAGGCGCACCTTTCTCCGATGACGAACCACGTTTGAGGAAACTTGAAATTGAGCCGAGTAGCTTTGTACTGTCCGATATCGGACACACTTCACAACTGAAGGTACTCGCCCATTTTTCAAACGGATCCGTTGAAGATGTAACCGAAAAAGCAGTTTACGAATCTAAAGACGCACCCGTCGCCGAGGTATCGCCTACCGGTGAAGTGACGAGCGTCCGATGGGGCGGAACTGCAATTATTGCACGCTTCTTAGGCGTTGTTGATGCAGCGTTTGTAACAATTCCGCGGGCTTCCGAAATAGGGAGCGCTTCACAAGACCCGGAATTTACCCCCAATAATTTCATTGATGAGTTTGTACTTGCCAAACTCAAAAAGTTGAATATACGTCCTTCTGCATTGACAACCGATGATGCCTTTATGCGGAGAGTCTACTTAGACACCATTGGCAGACTTCCGACCCCGGACGAGGTGAAAGCGTTCTTGGCAGATGCCAATCCTGATAAACGCTCAACTCTCATTGATACCCTCCTTGACACACAGGAATGGGTAAACCTCCGCACCCTGAAATTAGCAGATATGTTGCGTATCCACCCCCGTAGTTTAGGAAATGGCGCATTTGGGCAACGCGGGGCAACACTCTTTCACGAGTGGGTCCGTGAGGCTGTGGCGCAAAATAGACCTTATGACCAAATCGTTGAAGAACTCATTACTTCGCGCGGTAGCACGTATCAGCACGGGCCTACAAACTACTACCGTATTGAGCAACAACCCGCAGGTAGAGCTGAGACAACCGCACAGGTATTTCTCGGCATCCGTCTGAGTTGTGCAAGGTGCCATAAACATCCGTTTGATCAATGGACGACTGACGACTATTGGAACTTCGCTGCCTTCACTGGGAAGGTAGGTATCCGAGGCGGTGGACTCTACAACGAACAGGTCGTCTACTATAATCCGACTGGGCGCGTTATCAATCAATCTGTACAAGGCAACCGCGGCGAAGTCGCACTACCAACCTTCCTCGGTGGAGAGTCGCTTGCTCCGAATTATCAAGGCGATGTCCTGCAGGTGCTGGCAGATTGGATGACCTCCCCAACGAATCCATACTTCGCAAAAGCAACTGTGAATCGTATCTGGAGCCACTATTTCGGTAGAGGGATCGTTGATCCAGTTGATGATATGCGGGCAACAACGCCACCAAGCGTCGAAGGGCTTCTCGAAGCATTGGCAGACGATTTTGTACAAAGTGGATTTGATACGAAACATATCATTAAACGCATTCTCAATTCGCGCACTTACCAACTTTCAGCAGAACCGAATGAGACAAATCGCTTGGATGACCGGTTTTTCTCACGCTTCTATCCGCGGCCTATGATGGCACAGGTCTTGTTAGATGTCTTAAATGACGTTACAGAAACCAGCGAAAAATATGGACGTTATCCGAAAGGGACGCGTTCTGTCGCACTGCCACTGCCGGTAAGTTCGCGCTTCTTATCTCTCTATGGACGCTCCGGTCGGGAATTCCTCGGGGATTTAGACCCAAAACTGGAGCCAACACTAACACAGGCACTCTACATGATTAACTCCGGTGATATTCAGAAAAAATTGAGAAGTTCCGGCGGAGTGATCGCCCGGTTGATCAAGGGGAGTCCTGACAATGGCAAACTCATTACCGAATTGTATCTCAGCACATTGAGTCGGTTTCCGACCGATGAAGAATTTGAAACCGCTAAATTCTACATCGCTGAGAGCCCTAAACGCCGCGCAGGGTGTGAGGATCTCCTGTGGGCACTCATCTCATCACGGGCATTTATCTTTGTCCAATAGACTAACCCTGAATAACCCTTACGGCGAGGTCTCCGCACCTCGCCGTACCCCTCTCACAAATTGCAACGCCTTGTCGGGTGCAGTTGCAACGCTGCTAACTATCAAATGCCCCTAAGAAAACTAAAAAAATTTACTTTCGCGGTGGAGGACACTACGATGAAGGTGATGAAGGTTTTGAAACGCTATTTCACTTTGAGTTTTTCTATATTGCTGGTCTTCGGGTTCGTAATACCAGCATCGGCGCAAGCCGAGAAGAAAGACGATCTCATCGGGCACTGGACCTTTGAGAACGGTGTTGAATTGGAAGACTTGACTGGACATTTCGGCGATATTGATCTCTTGGATGCTGAGGTCAAGGACGGAAAATTGCACATCGGTAATAATGAATGGGCAATGACTACGGGATATAAAGGACCTGACATCGGTCCTGAAAAAACATTAGTGACCTGGCTCTATTTGGACGCCCTTAACGTCACGAGAGGTGCTACGCTGGCGGTCAATAAAAGTAGTGGCGATACCTTTGATGCAATTGTCTATGCCGAACGGCAAGCGAAACGGTGGATGGCTGGCAGCAGCTTCTTCAGACGCACGCAGGATGCCAACCCCGGATTTGAGGAAAAGGAAACAGGGAAGTTGATTCAGTTGGCAATTTCGTATGAAGATGACGGCGGAAATGCAAAGATTATGATATACCGCAACGGCAAGGTCATCGGCGATTATACGATGGGACCCATCGTATTTTGGAAAGCCGGGGATGTGGAAGCACTGTTCGGTCCGCGCGCTCTTATCGGCGGGACTGCCTATGGTTGGGTTGTTGCTCGCGTGGAAGATGCGAGGATCTACAACGCCGTTCTCGACGAGAAAGAGATTAACAACTTAGCCGTGAACACGTTAGATGTCAATGCGCGTGGTAAACTCACAACGACGTGGAGCACCCTAAAGCTGTCCAGATAGGGGCTTGGTACAAATGGTTATCCGTTTCAAAAAGGGCAAAAATCAGTCGAAACACAAACCCGATACGCTGACCTGTATTCGGGACGATGGAAGTGTCACTTGGACGTATCTCCATCGCGGGTTTGTGCATCACGATTTCGCACATTATGTTGTTGAAACAACGCTCGGCTTTAAAAACGCCTTCTTCGGACTCGTGGCAAAAGGGTATGACATCCCCGATTTTAGCGCACCCAAAGCGACACGTCCCTTCAAAATCCCGAAGGAAGCGACGGATACCGAACCAATTGTGGCACTATTACAGGCAGATTTTCCTAACACACCGTATCCCCAACACGCTAATTCCAATGGGTTATTTCGAGAGTATAGCACGTCGCTTCCGATAGACATCACAGATGAGCAACTTGAGGTGATGCAACAAAAATTGCGAGCACTGTTGCAGCGATGGCGAGATTTACAACCCGGGGAATCAATGGTATTACAATTTCACATGTAAAACGCAGTAGAGTATCGTGGTAGGTACACGCCGTTGTGTCTTAACAAGGTATCCCCTAACTCCCCAGGCTCGGTAGGTGCGGTTTCCCAACCGCATCATAAGTGTCAATTTTAGAAAAAACAACCGCCTGAATCCCCAGGACCGGTAGGTTCGGTTTCTAACCGAACCGGATTTTACGAAAACCTTGAAGACTTCAAAACCCTCTTGAATCCCGTAGGGATGGTATGTGTGTAGAAAAATGTTACTCACAGAACCAAGCCCCGTAGGGGGTTTTTGATAGGGTGTTTCTGCAGCATTTGTAGAGACATTCCGACAAAATACCGTGAGAAATCCTTAAATTGACACCTATGGTGCGGTTTCCCAACCGCACCGGACTTCGCCAATCAATTACCGAATTAATATTTTAATCTTCATCAAACTTCGCCTGCAGGAACGGAATAGGGATGGGTTCTCTATCAAAGTGAAACATATCTTTAGATTCCACTATAAAGAAACGTGAGTTCGATAAAAATAAGAGCGTGTGTAAAAATTACCCCCTGGTCACGCGTTGTTCTGTGTTAACCGCGCAACGATTTCCTCAACCGCGCCCTCCGCACGCTCTCGAATCTGATCCGGTGTCAAACTCTGAATCGGATGGGCAACAGTAAGCGGTTCCAAATCACTGTGACCCAGCACACGCGCTTGGACTTTACCAGCAGCGAAGAAAACCTCCGTACAAACTGCAACACTCGGTACACCGCGTTCCTCTAAAGCACTTCCGTCGTGCATACTGCACGATATACAAGACCCTCAGTCGGCAAGCCCTTCAATAACAAAGTCCGCCTGCTCCGCCAACTCAACGAGCAGTTCGGTGGGCGCAGGACGCGAAAAGGTCGGTTTCTTAACATGAACCACTTCAGCAAGGTCGAACCGTTCCTGCATCAACTCCGCAATCCGATCCAGAAAAATATCACTGCCATTCTTCGTGATGTTCAACAAACCCATCACTTTTCCATCAAGGCTATCGAGCCGCGGCGCAAGAAACTTCGCAGACACATCGCCTTGAGAGGTCGGATCAAGTAAGGTAGCATTTGGCATTCTGAAAACCTCAGTATTTTTGCTCGCGAGGTTTGTAACCTCGCCAATTGTTTTAAGATATCATGTAGATGAACCCGATGTTTCCATCTGCAGCTCCTGCGACTTTGCCATCGCATCTTCGGCTTCTTGGATCATCCCTTTCCGTTGGTAACACATGGATAAACTGGTATATACAAGCGGATCCTTCGGGTTAATTTCTATCGCCTTCTGAATAGCCTCAATGGCTTCATCGTATAGACTCATCCGTTCGTATGCGTGTCCTAACCCAAGGAACCCTTCGATGTAGTCTGGGTAGGTGTCAATCAATTCTTTAAAGGCATTAACAGCCGCCTCAAGGTCGTTTTCAGCAAAATGCGTGAGCGCAGCATCGTAAAGTTCCGTTTCGGTTGGCATCTTTTATGTCCTTTGGTATAAGAATTTGGCAAAATTCTATCAGAAAAAGTCACAAATGTCAAACACAAAATGATCCTGAAAAAATCGGTTGCACACCAAACAGTGTTACGGTATGCTATACATAGAACCTTGCTAATCCTGCTGAGGAGCACCGAAACTTGCGCGATTATACTGAAATCACGGAACGTTTAAAAAACTTAGGAATGCCAATAGAACGCATCGGTACTGCTCACAGCTATCCGATACATCGGATTCGTTTAACATCGTCCGCGCATAAACCACAACAGGTGCTCATCACTGGTGGTATGCATGGCGATGAACCCGCAGGCGTTGAGGCAGTTCTACAGTTCCTTGCGCGCGACAATACCGCACGCCTGAAAAATTTCTCATTTGTAATAATTCCGTGTATCAACCCTTACGGCTATGTTCATGACACACGTGAAACCCGTAACGGCATAGACATCAACCGAGCTTTTGAAACAGATGATATCGCCGAGACCGCTATCATCAAAAAAACACTCGGACAGACCCAATTCTCGTTCGCGATAGATTTCCATGAAGACTACGATGCAACCGGTTTTTACCTCTATGAAGGCAAGCGGGACGAGAAGTACATCGGACCCCAGCTCGCCAATGTTGCCAAAGCAATTGGTCCAATAGATCCAGAAGACCCCGGCGAAGACGCACCGGATCTTGCCGAGGGTGTCTATAAAGTTGCCAACGCATGGGGGACACAAGGGTTAGCACAGAGCCATTCAGTTTTCGTAACGTACTTTTTTCAGGATTCCAAGAGCTTGCCAAGGGTTTGCGGCAAAATAGCGCAAAGATTTTGCGATTTCTGTATATCCAGAAGCCCGTAAAAGGGTTAGCACACTATTGCGCAACGCCGCCATGACTTGCGGTATGTTGCCACAGCGAACCTGTGAGGCATCCTCATGAAAAATGACATCCCGCGTGCGATGTGATAGATTTTCTATCGTCCAATGTCCGCGTCGGAGTTTGAGTAAGCGTTCAGCGGATGCCTCCTCTGGGGTCAGACTCGTAATACCATATTGCGTCTGATGTGTGATTTCACCTGTCCGGGTGTGTTTGCGTTCAGATCGGTATTCATAGACTTGCGCCAAACCGGGCCAAGTAAGATAGTCGTTAAGTAATGTGCTTGCTTTCAAAGTTCGTGTCGTGATAAAGCCGTGTGCTTTTTCAACCATTGTGTAGGCATCAAGATGTGCGTCAGCGTCAGTGTGTAGGTT
>PYIY01000201.1 GCA_003635195.1 Candidatus Poribacteria bacterium
ATGCAAACTTACGTGTGGCATCCAGAGACGGGTGAGGTAATCGTCAAGTTTGCGGGCAGAAATTTTGTCTTTTCTCCGGACAGTCGTCTGCTGGCGGGTGCAGCGTTTGACGAAACTCTTGGTGATACCGATCGCGTTGACCGTTGCGTTTCGATATGGGATGTAACAACGGGTGAGCGCATCTCACACTTCTCAACGCATACGGATTGGGTGGAGAATATAACCTTTTCGCCGTGTGGTAAATTTCTTGTGTCGAGTAGTTGGGATAAAAGTCTGCGCGTGTGGGATGTCACAAAAGGTATACAAAAGAAGGCTTATACCGATTCTGAAACAGATTGGGGATTCCCTTTCTACTCGCCAGAAGGGAAATTATTGACTGTTGTACGTCGCCATGAGAATACTAATATAGCCATTGATATCTGCAGTGTAGAACCCCGTGAAAAACTACAAACAATTGAGCTTTTAAGAGGGAGCGTTGGTGCGATGTGGTTTTTCAGATGTCCACAGTTGATTATCGCCTACGCGCTGTCCAACAAATGGACGGATGGCAAAACACAAACATTCCCAACACTTCGTGAACCTCATTTCCCGTGGCCCTATCCCAAGGTGGCTTGGTTGGATAACCAAACGCTCGCGAGTACCCGCGATTATCCCGGTATTGAGTTATGGGATGTTGCCCAAAAGTGTCCACGTGAAACATTGTTAAAGGGTAAGAACATTTATACGTACACTGTTCTGGCCTGCGGAAGGATACTGGGCACCCGTCTCTACAATGAGACCAAGGTATGGGATGCCAGTAAACCGGACGAACCCGTCGCTGAGTTCACAGCACCTAAGGAACCTTCGGATTGGGTGCGTCACGAGATATTCGCGCCTACTGGTGATCGGATCGCAGTGGGGAGTCGAGAAGGCACGGTTTATGTATGGAACTTCCAGAACCCAGAGGAACCAACACTTCTCATAGGACATACGGATTACGTTACATCACTAGCGTTTTCGCCGGATGGCAAGCGGTTGGTGAGCGGGGCGCGCGACGACACCACTCGTCTGTGGGATGTTGCGTCAGGCGAACAAATTGCTACGCTGCCCTTGGATGAACCTCGGACAACTATGGGGATAGCGTTCTCACCGTTTGGCAAGATAATTGCCGGTGGAATGGACGAGGAGATTCGCTTCTGGTGCGCTGAGCAACTGACAACGTTACGCACGATACCGCAATCTGAGAACAGCCGACGGACGTATGCTCTCGCTTTTTCGCCGTGCGGCAAATATCTTGTATCAGCGACTTGGTGGCGGAGGGGGATGGAGAAGATGGCAACCCGTTTATGGGACGTTGCCACAGGCGAGAATATCCATACCTTCTGGGGACATACAACAGACGTGCAGTCACTCGCCTTTTCACCAGATAACACGCTACTGGCGAGTGGAAGTTTTGATGGCACAATCCTGTTGTGGGATGTGCGACCTTTTATTGGTTCTTAAATGTTGACTGGCAAGGTCCTTGATTTCATCTTTTTTTCCTAAAGTGGGATGTCTATCACGTATTTTCGGTTGGTATCTGTGCTTTGGTTGTGTTATCATTTTCATATCACGTTTGCAGAAATATCTATTGTAGGGAACTTACTGAGATGATTATCAATCGGCTTATCGTAAAGAATTGGCGGAATTTTCAACAGATTAACGTTCCGCTCAGGGAACGTCAGTTTATTGTCGGTCCAAATGCATCAGGTAAATCCAACCTGTTAGACATCTTTCGCTTTCTCCGCGATATCGCCAAAGCCGAAGGGGGAGGACTCCAAAAAGCGATCAGTGACCGAGGGGGTGTTTCCAAAATTCGGTGCCTGTCCGCGAGGCAAGATCCAGAGGTTGCCATCGAAATTCACATCGCAGACACGCCAGATGCCCCCGCTATATGGCGATATAGCGTAGGGTTTCGTCAAGCAGATCGTGAACCTTGCCAAGCGCATCTCACATACGAACGCGTCTGGAGAGGGGATGAACTCCTTCTTGATAGACCCGATGCAGAGGACAACGAGGATCCAGATCGCCTTACACAGACCGCCCTTGAGCAGATCGCTGCCAATGCGAAGTTTCGGGAGGTTGGACGATTTCTTCGTAATGTTACCTATCTCCATCTGGTCCCACAACTTATCCGTTTCGCCGATGTGATTCAGGGCAGGGTTATTGAAGACGATCCTTTTGGTCAGGGATTTCTTGAACGCGTCGCGAGTGTGCATCCGAGTACCCGCCGTGCTCGTCTGAAAAGAATTGAACGGACCCTCAAAATCGCAGTCCCGCAGTTTGAAAAATTGGAATTTATTCGTGACAACAGAGGGCGACCACACTTACAGGCACATTATTCCCACTGGCGTTCAAATGAAGAAGGACAGCACGAAAACCAATTTTCGGATGGCGTACTTCGGCTTATTGGACTCCTATGGTCTCTGCTTGAAAGCGACTCAATAATATTATTAGAAGAACCAGAACTCTCTTTAAACATAGGTATTATTTCTCAACTTGCCCCTTCTATTTCTCGTCTGCAAAGAAGTCGCGGATCACAGGTATTGGTTAGCACACAAAGTGATGTGCTACTTATAGAGCCCGGCATTGATGGGAGAGAAGTGCTTTTGCTCATACCTGAAAAAGAAGGAACCATCGTCAAGATTTCGTCTGACATCGATTATATCCGGGCACTTCTTAAAGCAGGTCTCACAGCCGGTGAAGTCGTGCTAACCAGATATCCAGAACAATCGAGCCTATTAAAATGAGTCTGAATAACGTAATTCTCGCGGTTGAGGATAGGCTCAGTGATGCAGTGGCGACCAAAATTCTTGAGACGTTTGGTGTTGAAATCGTGGACAGAATCGGGTTCCAAGGAAAATCGCATCTTGAACGAAAAACGCCCGAATTCAATAGAGCCGCCAACGGTATAACAGTGTTTATGTTGACAGATTTAGACACGCCCCGGGAGTGTCCACCAAGACTTATCCAGTCGTGGATCAGAGGTACTCTCAATCCAAGATTTTTCTTTCGTGTGGCAGTTATGGAGGTTGAATCTTGGGTGATGGCGGATCGGATGGGATTTGCAGCTTTTCTATCTGTCCCCTTACATCGAATTCCGTCGCCGACGGACGATCTCTTGAACCCTAAAGAGTTTCTTTTATCGCTTGCCAGGAGAAGTAAAAAGAAGACCGTCCGCGAAGCATTGGTGCCCGCACAAGGTGCAACATTCAGCGTAGGCAATGAATATAATACACTTTTGAGTGAATTCGTTCAAGACCATTGGGATTTAGAACGCGCTGCTACCGCATCTCCGAGTTTAAAACGAACATTAGACCGACTCGCTAAAGAAAAAGGCAGGTACTAGAGATCTGTGAACAAAAAATTCCAACGCCATATTGAAGATTTCACCTGTTCACATTGTGGTGCCGCTGTCAATGGAGACGGCTACACCAATCACTGTCCAGAGTGTCTCTGGAGCCGACATGTTGATATCAATCCCGGCGACCGAGCCGCGTTCTGTCAAGGCATGATGGAACCGATAGGGTTCACCGTAAAACATGGCAATTATATTCTGACTCACCGCTGCACAACATGCGGCATCGAAAAAAAGAACAAAACATCAAAAAATGACAGTTTTGCGGCGATTCTAAACTTAATGAGTTTTGAAAATAAAAAGAAAAATAGGTAATGTTGTGAGCGCGTATTCGTTTGAGCAGGGAGACCCGACCAAACGGACAGATATTTAATTTTACCGAACTTGAACATCAAAACCCACAGGGAGATGTCCTATGAATAAAAAAGGCATACTTACAATTGTATCCATCTGTGTTGTCGCTATTGCTGCGATTGTTCTGGCGTTTCTGCTCCATTCAACCTCCAGCAAACTCAAACAGACACAGGCAGAATTGGCTACCACCAAAACCACATTGCAGACAACTGAAATCGCCAAAACCGATGTAGAAAAGAGGTTAACCGAAACCCAAAATACACTGTCCGAAACCCAAAGTACATTGGAGAAAACGCGTTCGGAACTTAGCCAGACCCAAGAGATATTACAAAATGCCAGCGAAGCCGCTCGAAAAATCGCCGCTGAACGAAACACGCTCCAGAAGGACAAAAGCGCACTGGAGCAGGAAAAAGAGAGTCTTCGCGCAAAACTCACCGAGATTGAATCTGAACTACAGAGGATTCGGGAGCAATCACAACGTTCAATTGCGGCTATCCAAGAGAGGTTTAAAGATACAGTCGGTGCCGTGTTAGATGACGCAGGACGGCTGAAGCTTGATGTCAAGGGGAAAATCCTGTTTGAAACAGGCAGTGCGATTCTGAGCACAGACGGAAAATCCCTGCTGGACGCGATTGCGGAAGAGGTATTGCTCAACGCTGACTATTCGGCTTACGCAATTCGGATTGAGGGACATACGGATAATACGCCCATCGGCGGCGACGCACTACGGAACTGGAATCTCTCTACCGAGCGCGCAATTGCCGCCGTGAAATACCTGCAGGAGCATGCCAACGTCACTGCTGAACGTTTGGCAGCGACTGGATACGCTTTCTATCAACCCATAGATACCGCTGAAACGCTGGAGGCAAAAGCCAAAAATCGGCGGATCGAAATTATACTCGTGCCACCCCAAGATTTTTTATCTGAATTACTGACATCGCTCCAAAATGTGATGACCTCTATTGAGGCAAAGGGATCTCAATAGCGTTGTCTGTCTATTTTTTCTTTCTAATCGCGCGTGCACGTTCGATCAACCGTTCCAGATTAACAATCTGTTCGAGTATCTGCGCGTTTGTCCACGAAACGAAAGCAAGATAGCGTAATTCATCTGGGTCGTTCAGGGTTCCAGCACCGAGTGCAACCTGAAGTCCGCTTGCAGTGATGTACCGAACGCCCACGTTCAGACCCGTGCCATCGAATTCTAAACTCGTCGTAATGTCGCCTTTCGCGAAAGCCGGTTGGAACTCCTTGCTCAGCCCAACAAACACGCCTATAGGACGTTCTTCAAACGCAAACCGCTGCGTACCAATCCCGATGTGCCCAGAAAATCGATGTATACGCGGCAGATTAAAAGTTTTATTGACAGCAAGAAAAGCGGAAGGCGTTCCACCAACTTCTGCTTCCGAATCCGATGCGAAAATCTTATTACCGAGTTTCTCTACACCTATTGCCACACTTGGAATCACCCCCGTTTCCGGCTCTTTTAAGAGTTGCAACTTCAAACTTGCGGTTCGGTTAGAAGAGGATTCTGAACTGCGTTCTTCCGCTAACTGTGTCAGTCCGATTTCAACTCGGTCAAACAGTCCAAAGTTGAGACGAATTGCAATGGTGTCACCAAGGTTTGCCGTGGAAGGGTCCATCGCCCGCTGTTGGAAACCGAGATAAGTGCCTGTCTCGAATATGCCGTGTTGCAATACCCTACCGGTTGGAATATCTACTAATCCACTCCCTGTAAACACTTCGCCTCTGACAGTGTTAGAAACCGTGATGGAGGCAAAAACAGCCATGAAAAGCAAGATCGTGTGTCGAAGCATTGATGCTACTCCATATACTGGATACCGGAAGACATGCCGATGATGATTTGGTCAACCCGATTCACAAAAATCCCGTTCTCTACAACACCCGGAATGTTGTTTAGCTGCATCTCTACCTCTTCCGGTGCAGGGATCCCGTCAAAGTGGCAGTCAAGGATATAGTTACCGTTGTCGGTGATGAGTGGCGATGCGTCTCCGCCTTGTGAGGTGTTCTGTCGTAGTGTTGATTTCCCACAGATCCGATTGACAGCAGTTTGGGTGACTTCCCATCCGAACCGTACGATTTCCACAGGGAGTGGAAACGTCGTGCCGAGGACGCGTGACATCTTGCTTTCGTCAACGACAATCAATATCTCTTTAGAAGCGTTAGCGATAATCTTCTCTCTAACGAGCGCAGCACCCCCACCTTTAATTAGATTAAGATGTGCGTCTACCTCATCAGCACCATCAATAGTTAGGTCAATGGTCGGGTGTGTGGCGAGCGTTGTCAGGGGTATCTTTTGTGCTAACGCGATTTTCTCAGTGCCCTCGGAGGTGGGAATACCGACAATATCAAGGCCTTCACTCACCATCGTGCCAAGTTTCAAGAGCGCGTAATAGACGGTGGAACCTGTCCCCAATCCTACAATCATACCGGATCGGACACTCTCTGTCGCTTTTTCTGCAGCAATTTTTTTCAGGTTTTCAGTGTTCATCATACATATAAGTTTACCAGAAGATCACCTTGAAATCAAGTTTTTAATAGTTATCAGTTATCAGTTTGCCTCGCAATGGGAGTTAAGAGGCTTCCGATTCTCCAATGTTTTTTTAGGAACCGTCGTTACCTATAATGGGTAACGACCGTGACAAGAAGATTTTAGAGAATCAAAAACCAGACTGATAACTGGCAACTGATAACCAACAAAACATTTGATTCTTTTTCCCTATTGTGCTAAAATATGCCTCATGAGGAATAATATTCGCCATAGTAGCTTGGTGGTTGGGCATCTGGTTGCTGAACCCGCAACGCGGACGGAAGGTCACCTCAAAGTTGGTACGATGCCTGACGGGACGGCTGTCCGACTGCCTGTCGTACTCATCAACGGGAGGTACCCCGGTAAAACACTCTATATCCAAGCGATTAGCGACGGAGATGAACTCAATGGCATCGCTGTTGTTCACAAAATTCTCCGAACGGTCGCGCCAGAGCAGTTGCACGGCAAGATTATCGTTGTGCCGCTTGTCAATTTTTACGCGTTTCATGCCAAACAAGCATTCAGTCCTGTAGACAATCGTAAAATGAACCGCTGTTTCCCGGGTAGAAACGACGGTACGTCAAGTGAACGGATCGCCTATTATCTTTTCCAACACGCTGTCCAGCAAGCGGACTACTGTCTTGATCTGCACCAAGGCGGCGTACATCCGATGATAGATGAGGTTCGCGTCCGTGTTGGTGAAAAACATACACTCCACAGCGCGTGCCTTGAACTTGCACGCGTTTTCGGTATCGGGCATATTCTCGATCAGAAGGGACCGAAGGGACAACTCGCACAGGCAGCACCAGAGGTTGGCATTCCAACAATCGATCCAGAATTGGGTGGAACCCACGGATGGGACGCAGCAAGTATCAAAAAAGGCGTGCGTGGCGTGCGCAATGTGTTACAGTACTACGATTTTATTGCTGGAACGCCAGAGATTCCTGAACAGCAAATCGTCGTCAAAAAATTTGTGCCGCTCATCAGTAATGAAGGCGGTTTTGTCTATTATAGAGCGGAATTGTCCGAGCATCTGACAGCGTCTCAGCCGGTTGCTGATATTTGCGACGTTTTTGGCAATGTCCGAGAATCTATATCTTCACCCGTTGACGGTGTTTTCTGGGCAAAACCTATTTATCCGATGGTTGCGAGTGGCGGCATCATTGGCAAAATAGGCACGCCTATTGCGTATCTCTAATATTATCCATAAGGAGGACACGGCTTGCACAAACAGAATCGTAAAGCCTTTATTGAAAAAATGGGGAGTGGAGGTGTCGCTATTTTCGCCAGTGCACCGCCCGCGAAATGGAACCATGATACTGAACATATTTACCGTCCGGATCCCAATTTTTATTACTTAACGGGGTTTGAAGAACCGGAATCCGTCTGTGTCATCGCGCCTGAACATCCGAAGTACCAGTATATCCTTTTCGTTCGTCCGAAAGATAAGCAAGCGGAAATTTGGAACGGTAAGCGCGTCGGCGTTAAGGATGCGCGGAAACGCTATGGTGCTGATAAAGTCTATCCGATAGAAAAGTTCGGTGAAAAAATCGGGAAATACCTACAGGATGCCGAAAGACTTTACTATACCCTCGGTTCCAATGAAGATGTTGATACCGAAATCCTTGCACTTTTCACACAGTCTGTGAAATCACGGATCCGCTCCGGCAAAGGATTTGATACGCTTGTCGATCCAAGTCCCATTCTCAGTGAACTACGGTTAATCAAAAACGAGACCGAACTGCAGCGCATCCGGATGGCAACGGAGATTACAGTAGCGGGTCACGCCGCAGCAATGAAAGCAGTGCGTCCAGGAATGTATGAATACGATTTAGAGGCACTCGTTGAATCCACGTTCCGTATGAACGGTGCCGGCGGTCCCGCTTTTCCGACCATCGTGGCGAGTGGTGGTAACGCGACGATCCTCCACTACACAACAAATAACCGCCAAATTGAAGACGAAACGCTTGTCCTCATTGATGCAGGCGCGGAATACGATCGGTACTGTGGGGACGTGACCCGGACCTTCCCTGCCAACGGTACCTTCACTGCGGCGCAAAGAGAGATTTACCAATTAGTTCTTGATGCACACCATGCAATTATTGAGGGTATCCGTCCGGGTGTTTCTATTGATGAACCCCACCAAAAGTCGATTGAGTTGTTAACAGAAAGCATGCTCAGCCTTGGGCTTCTAAAGGGAAAAGCGGAGAAATTGATAGAAAAAGAAAAATATCGGCAGTTTTACATGTACCGCATCGGACACATGCTCGGCTTAGATGTCCACGATGTCAACTGTGTCCGCGAACCAGATGGCGAGTTTAAAACCTTCCAGCCGGGGATGGTGATGACAATTGAGCCAGGACTTTATGTCGCCGACGATACAAAGAATGTGCCATCCGCCTATCTGGATATCGGTATCCGTATAGAGGACGACCTTCTTGTCACAGAATCCGGTTGCGAAGTCTTAACAGATGAGGTACCGAAAGAGATTGATGAAATCGAAGCACTTGTAAACAGTAGAAAGTGGTAGACCTATTCTGTCCGCCGTTCACCGTAATTCCTAACTTGGAGGCACATGTTATGATTGAAAACTTAAAGCAGACAATAGTAGAGATGAAGGACGTAATCCGTCAGAAATACAAAGCCGAGATTAAAGGTATCTTCGGTTCATATACACGCGGTGATTTCCATGCAGACAGCGATTTGGATCTCTTAGTAGATTTCGATGCGGGTGCTGATCTGATGGATCACGTTAATCTCCAACGATTTTTGGAAGATAGATTGGAATGTAAGATTGATGTCGTATCACGACGCTCATGCCGAGAGAAGAAAAACTTCATGCCTCTGTTTTCGACAACGTGATTAGCCTGTAGGATTCTCACTGCGAAGCACCCCTGATCGCGACTTTTCTTCCAGAGCCATTCAGTTCTCAGTTTTTTAGTCCAATTTTGGACCCCCAGGCCCGGTAGGTTCGGTTTCCTAACCGAACCGGACCTTAGACGCAAACCTTGTATGCCGCGATATGCTCTTTAGCCCCATAGGGGCGGCATTTGTGTAGAAATGTACATCAACCAAAGACCCAAGCCCCGTAGGGGCGGCATTTGTAAAAACGTTCCTACAAAATACCGAGAAAAAATCCACTAAATTGACACCTATGGTGCCGTTTCCTAACCGCCCCGGATCCTGAAAAAAGGACGAGAAATTCTATAATTTCTTATCAAAACGGTATGAGCTTGCGGAACGGATCGCTGATCAAGAGAAAAACCTGTTGTTGCTCACGGCGACACCACACATGGGAAAAGATGATGGTTACTATTTTCTATGGCGGCTACTTTTACCTGAGCACCTCGCCGCACAAAACGCCTTTACTCGATTGCCTGACAAAGAGAAATCTAAACACCTACTCCGGCGTATGAAGGAGGAGATGGTTACCTTTGATGGAAAACCCATCTATCCGCCGCGGCGAAGTCAGACCATCGCCTATCCACTCAAGCAAGGAGAGGTAAGTGAGCAATCCTTGTACGACGCTGTCACAGCGTATTGTGAGAAGTATTTCGACCTGGCGGGTCAATACAACCGAAGTGCAGCAAAAATGGCGATGATGATTTTACAAAGACGGCTTGCCAGCTCAACTTATGCGCTGCTGCAAAGCCTCATCAGGCGAGCAGAAAAACTCCAAACAACCTTTCACCATCTCCAAAATGGCAGATTGTCAGCAGAGCAATTAGAAAACGAACAAGCAAAACTTAAAGACATTGACCTCAGAGAAGAAAAGACCGGTGATGAGGAAGAGGTTGTTGACGGAAAGGAAGAGGCTGAACAAGTTGACGAAGATCTTGAACGTGCAACTGCTGCGCGTTCAATTATCGAACTCGAAACTGAAACCACTCACGTCCAAAACTTGGCTGAACTGGCAAGGAACGTTTACAACTTGCAATCTGAAAGCAAGTTTGAGAATCTATGGGAGGTATTAACGGAGTATCCAGACACAAAGGTTCTGATTTTCACCGAGCATCGCGACACAATGACTTTTATCATTGAACGCTTAGAGGCATTAGGCTTTACCGGCAAAGTTGCTCAAATCCACGGCGGTATGAAGTATAGTGAACGTGAAAAAGAAGTCGAATTTTTTCGGGATCCCAACGGCGCGCAATATCTCGTCGCAACTGACGCAGCAGGGGAAGGTATCAACCTTCAATTCTGTTGGCTCATGGTCAACTACGATATTCCGTGGAATCCTGCTCGACTTGAACAGCGGATGGGACGAATCCATCGGTACAAACAGACACATACGGTAGTTTTGCTAAATCTCGTTGCTGAAGATACACGTGAAGGACGTGTATTGAAAGTACTATTGGAAAAAATGCAAAGGATGCGTGAAGAACTGGATGACGATAAGGTGTTTGATGTTATTGGACAACAGTTTAGTCAAATCTCTTTGAAGGAACTTATCACAAGAGCCATCACAGAAGATCAAGTTGATGCCTCAATCCAGACTATCGACACGCAATTCACATTGGAAAATATACAAAGGCAACTTGAAGGGCAGCAGAAATCGGTTGTCAGCAGTGAAGTCAAGCGATTACTCAGCAATGTTCAGGAACAGCGGGAATCCGCCGAAACGCTTCGCACGCTACCCGCTTATGTCCGAAGTTTCTTTGAGGATGCAGCCCCCTTACTCGGCTATCGGATTAAGGGTGACATTGAAGCGACTTTTAAGTTATCCGATTGCCCTGCCTCTGTACAAAATGCAATTGATGGATATCCGCCTCAGTTACGCGAGCAGTTAACGTTCTCACGTGAAATTGCACTGCCTGCTGGATCAGAGAAACCAGAAGCGATTTTTCTGCACCCCGGCGAACCGATTTTTGACGCAATTCGCTCCCGCTTTTTGGAAAAATTCAACACCGAAGGCGAGCGCGGGGCAGTCTATTTCGATCCGCAAGCGGATGAACCCTATCTGTTCTATTTGGCGAGAATACCTGTGATACAGCAGGGTAATAATAAACCGCATGTACTTGATGAAATGCTTATCGGAATCAAACGCTTTGCAGATGGACGATGTGAAGAAACGCCGGCACATCTACTGTTAACCCTAATACCACGGACAGCACAACAGAGCATGCCTGCAACTTTGTCCACTGAATGGATTAACCGCGCTGACGAAATACAACCCGTTAAAAATTTCGTCCGCGAAAACTTCGGAAATCCGAAACTCTCTTGCATCCATGATGTGCTCCATTTTGAGTTGGAAGGCAAAAAGAGACAGATTCAGGTTTCATCTAACTTGCGGAAAGCAGAACTTCTTGAACAACGACGCGTCCTCAGAGAAGCCGTTGCTAAAGGCGTACCGGCAGCGCGGACGAAACTGAACAACTGTGAGAACGAACTCAATGCACTTCCTACGAAACGTGAACAAGCAGAGGTGAGTCTCATTGAAGAAATTGAAAATACCCAATTGGGTCCCGTAACTGTCTATACTCGTGCCTTTGTTACCGAACCTCCAACTGAAGAAATTCCGGCAAAGACACTACGAGACACCGAGGCTATCGCAATCAAGATTGCCATGGAATATGAGCATGAACGCGGTGCTGAAGTCAAAGATGTCTCTAATCCGAGCCTGAAAAAAGGGTTTGACTTACACTCCAGACACCCAAATGGTGAAGTGCGTTATATTGAAGTCAAAGGACGTACAGGAATTACGGGTGTTGAATTGACAGCAAACGAATGGCGGCAAGCCATGAATCACCGCGATCGGTACTGGCTCTATGTCGTCTATCATTGTGATACTGAACCACAGTTACACCGATGCCAAGATCCTTTTGAAACTCTGACCGAAAAGGCCACAGGAAGCATACGTATCAATGCCGGTGACATCATGAAAAACTCGGATGTAGCGGTGTTCAATGCAAACGTCAATCCAACCGTAAGGGGGTAGATTAAATGTTTCTCAAATCAATTCATTTGAACAATGTCAAATGTTTTTCTGATATTGCTTTATCATTTGAAGGTGAGGATGGCGATATCCGCAAGTGGACACTTTTACTGGCTGAAAACGGTGCAGGGAAAAGCACGCTTCTGAAAGCTATTGCCCTTGTAACTGGCGGTAGTGACGCGATAACTGATCTGTTAGGAGAACCCTCCGACTGGATCCGGTACAAAACGCAGAGATGTGAAATCTCAGCTGTTTTGGGTACAACGGAAGGAGAGGAACGCGAGATTCGCTTACAGATCGCGCCCGAAGATACCCGCACCGATGTCATCAGGAAAAACGAACAGAGTCTCGCCTGGCTTGATAAGGCACTCAAAGGGAAAAAGGAGGACTACTTTGTTCTCGGTTTCGGTGCGTCCCGCCATCTCAATGCAGCAAACAGTCGAAGAACAAAGACCTCGGAATTCACAAACAAAAGGGCACAGCGCGTCGCTACCCTATTCAATCCTGATGCGACCACCAAACCGATCGATTCCTGGGCAATGGACCTCGACTACATAGGAAACGGCACTGCATTGGAAACCGTCCGAAAGGTACTCAGCAGTCTACTACCGGAGATAAAGTTTCATCGCATTGATAAACAGAATGGGCACTTACTGTTTGATACGCCAGATGGTATTGTGCCGCTACATTGTCTCAGCGACGGGTATCTCGCGATGGCAGCTTGGATGGGTGACCTATTGTTCCGAGTCTTAGAGAATTTTGACGACTTAAAAGAACAACCGCTTACCGCAAAAGGGTTGCTCCTCATTGATGAGGTCGATCTGCATCTCCATCCGAAGCGGCAACGTGAGGTGTTCTCGTTCCTTGATGAATGGCTGCCGAATTTCCAATTCGTTTTCACAACACACTCACCCATGGCCGCCCAACAAGCGGATAAGGGGGAGCTCCACTGTTTGACACGCGAAGCGAAAGGGGTTGACATCCATCCGTTCTCTGGTAATCCGAAACGGTACCTCTTACACCAATTGGTGATGTCACCCGCGTTCGGGTTAGATACTGATGAGTCTAAAGAGGTTGAGGACATGAAGAACCGATACCGCCACCTCCGGGACAAAGCGGAGCTGTCAACTAAGGAGCAAGAGGAACTGAACCAACTGAAAGCATCTCTCACGGAACTCCCAACCGGGGGCAGGGCAAATATGAAAATAGTTGAGGAACACACAGAACTTTGGCGGAGAATTGAGAAAGAGTTGCGGGAGAGCAGGGGATGATACCCTTAACAAGGATTCGCATGGAAAATGCCATCCATCACAACTTTTACGGTGAAACAAAGAAGAGGCTTGAACAGGAATTGCTGCTTGAAGAGCGGCGAGTCAAGAGTGGTAAGGCGAAGAAGCACAATTTCAAATCCAGTTACTGGAAGTCCGCGAAGGAACAACTTTTTGCCGAGACAGGCGGTAAGTGTGCCTACTGCGAAGACCCAATCTTAGCAGGTGCCTACGGGGATGTCGAGCATTACCGTCCCAAAAGCATCTACTGGTGGCTCGCTTACTGTTATGATAATTATCTCGCGGCCTGCGAAATTTGTAACCAGAGATTCAAGAGAGATAATTTCCCAATCCAAAATCGGAGGATGCGGGGACCAGCAATTCATGCCAACACAACAGACACGTCTATAGAATCTCAGGCGGGGAAAATAGCACCTGACCCGTTCGATGAGATCCAAGTTAACAACTTCATTCGCGAACATAAACAGGAACGCCCACTCTTGATCAACCCCTATTTTGATGATCCCGCTGAATACTTTGCATGGCGTGCCGATGAGGATCTGAAAGAAGTTGAAATTACTGCTAATTCTGAAAGGTCCCAAGTCGAAATAGTTGTCAACACTGAAAATCCTGATGTTGAATCTATCGCTGAGGCATCTATCCAGTATTATGGATTGAATCGCAAGAAGCTCAAAGATGATAGATATTTTATTTACAATATCTATAACGGATATAGACAGATACTCGAATACGATAATATCCCTCTGGAAGTTCAAAGAATCAGCAGAAATACCATAGAGGGAATGAAGTCCCCTGGGGCACCATTTGCCGGTATGATTCGATACTTCGAGGCACTTTCTCCTATATCGGAAGGCTGAATTTATGAGAAAATTAATGGATAGTATAGTCGTACGGACACCCATGCCTTTCGCGCGCCCTGCACCAAATCAGGAGAAAATTATGAAAAACCAAGATGGAAACACCGTTTCGCCTAAACTCACCGAACAGATTATCAGAGAATTCGGTATCGACCCTGAAGAGATTCCGGGTTGGGAGGAGTTGTCGCTCAGACAACTCTATACCCTGTTAAGTTGTCACCCTTCATTGACCGAACTTTACGAGGCAGGGGCAAACGCAGAACGGAATCGCCGGATGGACGTGTTAGACGACCTCCGCGCCATGTGGTACTATGAGGAAGACGGCGGTGCACCTACACCCGACGAACTGAAACACTACGGTGAGGCTGCATGGGCAGCGGTTGACGAAATTATACGAGATGCTGATACCGAAGGACGCGATCTATTAGCGTTTTATGCCCAAGTCGAAAACCTCACACTCGATATCCCAACAAGTGCAGAACAGTGGACACCGGACAATATCCGCCGCGCGACTGCAATTTTACAGATACCGCTCCAACACGATTGGGAAGGCTTTAGTGAAGTCTGGGATGTCACGCGATTTGAGATACTTGAGGGCCAGCTGGATACGCTTGTTCAGCGTCTGGACACGCAGGAAATGTTAACCGGCCGCTGGAAGGCACCCCCACAAAACACGATAGCAGAGACACCAGTAGGCACCTTACGACGACGCGTCAGTTCAGAATTACCACCCCCAAGCTTCTTCGCGAATGAAGCAGAGGCCCGAGCCTTCGACACCTTTCAACAAGCGTTTGGTTTTTTCTTAGATGACGCACACGTTGAAAAAGCCATGCATGAACTCGGGGTCTGGGATCCGAACGGCACATGGTATAATGGGGTCAATGTGAAAACACTGGATACCTATATCGGGCAAGTCGCAGAATACTTACTTCAAAATAAATCAATATATACTAACTTAACATCAATAATGGGGGGGTTACGAGCGGAAGCACTACAGCAAACGAAGCAGCGGACGTTAGATCTACTGCAAGCACTGCAGCACTACGCGGAAACGGTCGGCATTACCACCTCCAACGATCCCCAGGGGACCAAATAGGGTAGGAGGAAACCAAATTGCCACGTAGACTCATTGAAGAAGCTTTTCCGCTACAGAAGGTCTCCGAAGATTCAAAACACGAAAAGCGGGTAAGTTATGGTCTTATTGCTTCATTGCACACATGGCCAGCACGCAGACCGCTCGCTGCGTGCCGCGCTGTGACAATAGCAACTCTGCTTCCAGATCCTGCCGATGCGCCTGAGAAAATGAAGGCGGAATACACGCGACTCTCTGGATCACCTCTACCGGACAAACAACGTGACTACCTCTGTAACACCCTCATTGCTTCGCTCACGCGGTGGAAGGATGAAAATGGACAAGGCGATTGGGACGCAATGGATAAAAACGGCCGGTGGCTCAATAAACTCCGTATCGTCAGAGATCTGATCCTAATGGCATACAATGGACATCCGCCCAAAGTGCTAGATATGTTCGCCGGCGGGGGCGCGATTCCACTTGAAGCGATGCGACTCGGCTGTGAAGTCACCGCCAACGACTATAACCCCGTTGCTTGGTTTATCCTTAAATGCACACTTGAATATCCGCAACGTCTCGCCGGAAAAACGCATCCGCTGCCTGATTTAGCTCTTGATGAAAAGCCTGATCTGAAACAGGGAGACCTCGCCGAGCATGTCCGCTTGTGGGGACAGTGGGTTTTGGAGAATGCTCGAAAGGAACTTGCACAATACTATCCAACGATTGATGGTAAAACAACGGTCGCCTATCTCTGGGCGCGGACTATCCCTTGTCAAGATCCACAATGTGGCGCGACGATTCCGCTGCTTAAGACGTTGTGGGTATGCAAAAAGGAAGAGAAGACGTTTAAGAATACGCCCAAAAATCGAAACCATCCTGACTTCCTTCGTCTCAAAGAAACAAAAAACCAGACGAAAGTCGTCATCAACGGAAAGCGCGCCCTCAAACTCTACCCGGATCCTGAAACAAAGCAGATCCGTTTTGAGATTATTACACCGAAAAAGACCACGGATATTGGCGAACCTACAATGTCTGGCTCAACGGCAACTTGTCCGTTTTGTGAATCGCAGCAGCCGACAGACTATATCAAACGGTGTGGACATGAGGGAAAACTCAAAGCACAAATGACAACCGCCGTTTACCAAGCAGAATACGGCAAGGAATATCGTCCACCAACACAAGCGGAGATTGATGCAGCGGAAATACCGACAGAAGCATTAAAAGCAATTGCTGATGAAATTCCGCACGGGATGCCTGATGAAGCATTGCCGGAAAGTGATAGATCAGGGGCTGGACGAGCATTTTCAGTGCCACTCTATGGCTTCAAAAAATGGTCAGATCTGTTCACAAACCGACAATTGTTGGCACTGACGACCTTTGTAAAATGGACACGCGCAGTGCAGATGAAAATGAAAAACGCTGATTATACGGTGGAATGGATAGAGGCAATTAGCGCCTATTTGACGTGTGCCTTTGACAGAATATTGGTTCAAAACTCAAATATAGTCTATTGGCTCACCGATTCAGAAAAAGTTGGCCATACTTTTATCAGATATGCCCTACCAATAACCTGGGATTTCAGCGAAGCTGTACTTCTAAATGAAGTGCCGGGTAGTTATCAGTTTTGCCTTGACAGAATTCTTTCTTGCATGGAAACAATCTCTCAGGCACAAAGAGTCGGAGTATCAAATTGTGTCATTTTGTGTCAATCTGCCACTAATCCAATTAACCAGGAAGTTGATGCTATCATCACGGACCCACCCTATTACGATGCTATCCCTTACGCTGATCTTTCCGATTTCTTCTATGTATGGATCCGTCGAATGTTCGATCCCCGGTTTTCTGATAGTTTATCGGAACCACTCACACCCAAAATCGATGAACTTGTTCAACACTCAGGACGTTTTGATGGGAATAACACTGAAGCAAAAAAATTTTATGAAAAAGGGATGGTTGAAAGTTTTCAGAAGGCTCACGAGACCTTATCAGAGGATGGTAAAATCGTGATCGTTTTTGCTCATAAAGAACCAGACGCATGGGAGACCCTTGTTAAAGCAATGATTGAATCCGGTTTAGTGGTTACGGCATCATGGCCGATTGATACTGAACAAGGAAAAAGGATGAGAACTCAAGGAAGTGCTGCCCTCGCCACTTCACTTTGGATGGTGTGCCGGAAACGTTCCATGAAAGCGAAAGTAGGGCATTATAGCAAAGTCAAACGCGAAATGCAGGAACGGATTACCGAACGCCTCCGCTATTTTTGGGACGAAGGCATCCGAGGCCCCGACTTCGTTTGGGCTGCTATCGGGCCCGCGTTAGAAAGCTATTCCAGTTACAAAGCAGTCAAATGGAATACAGGTGAACTTTTCACAGTGACGGAGTTTCTCACAGAGGTGCGACGAATGGTGACCGACTTCGCATTAGGACAGATTCTACACGGCACTAGCACAGAAGCACTTGACGAATGGACTCGCTACTATCTGATGCACAAGGACTACTTCAGTACAGAAAACGCGCCCGTGGGCGAGTGTATCCTCTTGGCACAAGGTTATGGGGTACCACTCGACGATCTACGAGCCGCACAGACTGGTATCTTGAAGAAAGTCAGTTCCGGCAACGCACTCAAACTACTCGAATACACCGAGCGGGTTTCGGATAGAATCGGCTATGCCCACACTTCAGGGAGAATTCCCATGATAGACATAATCCACAGAATCATGAGACTGTGGGACGCAGGCGAAAAAGAGCAAATCAATGCCTACTTCTATAAGCACGGACTCCAAGAAAATGCGCTCTTCAAGGCTGTCGTTCAAGCACTCATTGAAACGAGTCCACAAGGTTCCAGTGAAAGATCGCTTTTAGAGACACTCATCAATTACGAACCGGGAGAACCGGTAAGCGGAGTTTCCAGTTCTGGACGGTCAGACTTCGACGTAGTCCAACTCCGACTCCCACTTGACGAAAATTCGTCGTGACAAGTCTGTGTAAAGTGTTCGTTACATTGCGATTCCTTTTTCCTGATTGACTTTGAGTGCAAATCGTGTTAAACTATGCGATACAACGTATGACCAGACTTATCAACAACTTACTACGTTCCATTGGGTAAGCGGTAAACGCGCGGAGGGGCATTATGATTGAGGAACTGAAAAAAAATATCATAGAAAAAAGGGACGAAATACGCAAGCAGTACAAAGCCGAGATTGTAGCTGTTTTCGGTTCTTATGCGCGCGGAGATTTTCACGCAGATAGCGATTTGGACCTTTTGGTGGATATGGATCCCGGTGCCAGTCTATTTGATCTTGTCGGTCTTCAACACTTTTTGGAGGATAGACTCGGATGTAAGGTGGATGTGGGGACGCGAAACTCACTCCGAGAGGAGCTGCGGGAGTCCGTGTTCAGGGAAGCCATATATCTATGACCTGAAAGAGGAATAAACGCATGGGCAATAACGCATGGCATGAACATTGCATCTTAAGAGATGATGTCCGACAAGGCACACTTGAACTTGCAGAATTTGCAGCGGATCTCTATGCAGTGCGAACGGGAGATGCCCCTAACGTCTATCGTGTGCCAGATCTTTTTTTCGATCGTACTTATGCAACCGATAATCTGAAAAAATTGGTACAAGACGTACTCCGACGGTTAAATGGACAAGGCGGCACCCCCGTTATTAACGTTCAAGTCGCCTATGGCGGTGGAAAAACGCATGCCCTCATCGCCTTGCTACATTTGGCAGAACATGGTGCTGAGTTACAAATTCATCCCACCGTGCAGGAGTTTATGAGATTCAGCGGTTTAGACACGTTGCCTCCGGCAAGGGTTGCCCTTCTTCCTTTCGACAAATTTGACGTAAAAAATGGAGTTTTAGTGATAAGTCCTGACGGTAAACAAAGGCAGGTTAAAACTCCATGGGGCGCATTGGCATATCAACTTGCCGGTGATGAAGGATTGGCAAAAATCGCCGAGCATGAAGCCAATTATGTCGCACCTGCACAACCTATCCTTACCGAATTATTGAAAGCACCCCGAGATGAGAATTTATCTACCCTCATTTTGCTTGATGAAGCACTCATGTATATGCGCGGTGCTGTAAATGATGATCCGAAGCGATTAGGTATTTTTCAGGATTTCTTTCAAGGACTTACCCAGGCGGTGGCAAGTGTTGATCGTACTGCGATTGTGGCAAGCCTCATATCATTTGATAATGCAGCGAACGATCCTACTGGAACGAGGGTCTTAAGTGCAATAGGAAATATTTTCCAACGTGTTCGCGAAAGCGTTGAACCAGTTGTTCGGGAAGATGTTTCAGAATTACTCCGCCGGCGTTTGTTTGAATATATTCCACCTGAGAAAGAACGACGCGTCGTTGTAAACCGTCTTGTTGAGTCAATGAAAAAGTTACCTCTTCGGGCATCACAGAAAGATTCACACGCGGCTGACCGGCTTTTAGAATCCTATCCATTTCACCCCGATCTTATTGAGGTATTCTATCAAAAGTGGACACAGTTGACTCACTTCCAAAGGACACGTGGTGTCCTCCGGACATTCGCAATTGCGCTCAGAGAGGCTGAGGGGAAAGACACCACCGAGTTTGTTGGACCCACCACACTCCTTGGTACTGATGGCGAATTATCAGAGGCTATTCAAGAGCTCGTTGAAACTTGTGATGAAGGCAATCAGTGGACACCGATTCTCACAGGAGAACTCGAAAGAGCCCGCACTATTCAGAAAGACTTACCGCTCCTCACATCCCGAGAAGTTGAAGCCGCAGTCCTTTCTACCTTTTTGCATTCACAACCCATTGGGCAGAAAGCAGAATTAGCAGACCTCTATCTCCAACTTGCACACACCGACATTGACGTGATGTCAGTTGAGAAAGGACTTTCTGAATGGCGAGAAGCCTCTTGGTTCCTCAAAGAGAACGAGAACAGCTGGGCTTTGGGAACAACGCCTAATCTGACCAACATGCACGTCCGCGCAATGGCGAGACTCACTGAAGATCAAATCACTGAAGATTTAATAAAACGGATAAGAAGTGCCAAGCTTGGTCGAAACACAGATAATGTGGATTCCCACACATTGCCCCAATCTTCTGCTGATATCAGCGACAACCCCGAGCTCCACTTCGTGATTGCCGGTCCTGAATACGCATCGGTTCCAGGCGAGGATGTCTCTCCCAAACTCAAAGCGTTTTTTGAGAGAACCTACCGAAACAATGTCATCGTTCTTGCTCCCGAAAACTCGTTATTAACAGGATTGCGACAACGCATCCGAAGAATCCTTGGATGGCAGAATATCGAAAGCGGTGACGATATGAACCTTTTGAATGGACCACAGAAGGCACTCCTATTACAACGCAAGCAAGAGGATGAAACCGGTATCTCAGAGTCGATCACATCGGCTTATAGTGTACTGACTGCTGTTGACGAAGATGGCAACGTTAAAGCAAGTTCGTTACCACCCGGGCCAGATTCACCGTTTGAACGAGTCAAAACTGCTTTGATGGCTGAAGACAGACTGCTAACAACTTCGCTCGATCCAGATCTACTTACGCCGGAGAGTTACTTTGATATCTGGGGAGAAGACGAAACCGCCAAACCCGTTCAAGGGTTGTATGGTATGTTTGCAAGTCTTCCACGTTACCCCGATTGTTAAACCGACAAGTATTTGTTGATACCCTTCGACGCGGCGTTATGGAGGGACGAATTATGCTACGCACCGTCCGCCCAGATAGTTCTCAGAATACCTACTGGCGCGAAATCTCCCTCACTGACGAAGATTTTCGAGAAAAAGGGTTAGAAATTGTTCCGATTGAGCACGCGGAACTTCATGACCTTAGTGCTGAATTATTAATTCCGGGACACCTGCCAGAGTTGTGGCAAGGTGATAATGTTCCAATAGTAGTAGGCACAATTCGGGAATTTTTTGACGGAGACGAAGTACCAAAACTCGTCTCTGACCATGTTCTTTTAGAAGCCATCCAATCTGCTGTTCAAAACGGGTTGCTGATGGCGCGCCATACAGATAAAGCATATCTTAGAGAGCCCATCCCTGATGCTGAGATAACCGACGACTTGGAATTGCTTATGCCATTAGAACCTATTAGGGTTTCAGAAATTAGCCACAATTCACTGCCTGACGCGTGGGAAAACGAAACCTCATCTGTTAGTAAGTTGATGAAGGTGTTGGCTACACATAAAGGCACGCCAATTCCATGGGCTTTGATCCACGATGCTATTAATGATGGTGTATCCAAAAAGTTCTTTGAATTTACTAATAAGGATGTTAAGTGGCCCTGTAATCCTGAAGAAGCCAATAGAGTAGGTTTAAAAGTTTCAAAAGCGGTAGTAAAAATAGAACCGGAGGATCTCATTGGGAAAGATGCAAAGAGTGCTTGGGAATCTGGAAATCCCACGCTGGGATTGATTAAAGAGACACTTGAATCCAATATAGGTACTGTTATACCTGATCCTGTGTTTCTCGAAGCTGCCAAAGGTGCTATTGACGGTGGATTAATCATCTCAGATGGATTATTAACTGACGACTTCTATCATGTTCGGGTGCGTCAGGCAGCGTGGATCGGTCATACTGAATCCTACCTTACCGAAATTGAAATCCAAGATTTGGCCGAAGCAGTCGCTGATTTGGCTGATATTGCACCTGAACTCGATTTTAAGTTCCGTATATCAATTAGTGCTGAGGGTGAACCTCCATCAAGTGAAGTGCTAGAAAAGATAAACGAAGCACTTCAGAAGGTTACAGATAAACTCAAATTTGATTGACGGAACCAGAACCATTCAGTTGTAAGAGGAAATTATCGAGTTTCGCGTCTTTTTTCAATTTTGTCAACTTATGAATATAAACATGCCGCCCTTACAGGGCTTAGGTTTTTGATCGTAAACGCTGCTATAAACATAGCGTCCCTACGGGACTAAAGAGGGTTATGAAGTCTTCAAGGTTTTCGCGTAGGAGCCGGTTCGGTTGGGAAACCGCACCTACCGGACCCGGGCGGACAACCTGACCGAAGAATCGGAGAACTGAATGACGTATGCCGCAACTTGTGAGTCTTGATTAACTGGAAAAAACCGAGGGGTCTGTGTTATAATTCTAATAACGGAGGCAACAGATGCCAAAACATGGAATTCCGAAGCAAAAAAAATTAAAAGGCATGAACAAGTATCAGAAGAATGCACATCGTCGGCGTGAAGATCGGTTGCGCGGTGATGAGGTTGAATACTATCTATCTCTCGCTTACTCTTCTGATCCAGATGATCGCGTCGAGGCGATGGACAATCTTTGTCCTTGCCACGTCAGGAAACGGATTGATGCAGTCTGGGTGGCACTCTACAAAGGGATGGTCGATCCAGATCCGCGCGTCCGAAAAGCGGCATGGCACACACTCGATGACGGCGGAAACCCGAACGATCCGAGACTCCAACCACTCCTTGAAAAAATCGCTAAGGAAGAAACCGACCCCAAGTTACGCCAACGTGCACTGGATCTCATCGCTGCGACCCGAAAGGTTGAGGAGCAGAAAGAAGTCCTGTTGGGGCAGAAAGCACACACTTTTTCTGGACGTTGCGATTGGTGCGGTGCCTCAAACGTTCCAGTCAGTTACGATTACGAAACAGAGTTTGAGGTGAACGGCACAAAACGTTTCGCTTTGGTCTGCGAAGCGTGTGAGGCTGTATAGACTTTTATGGCGACCCAAAACCAATTATTTGGAGGACCCACCGATTTCGTCGCGACCCGCGGTGTTAAAGAATATCGTGAGACGATTCCGGTCTGGGTGAATGCGAACGATGTCGTATTGGAAATCGGTTGTGAATGGGGAACAACGACAACGTTGATCGCACCGTACTGTAAAAAAGTTATCGGCACAGACATCAGTCCGAAATGCATTGAACGTGCAAGGGAAAGGCATCCCGAACTCAATTTTGCGGTACTTGACGGCTTCGATGTTAAAGCAGCACTGGATCTTGGTGAACCGTTCAGCAAAATTTACATCGATATGTCCGGGATGTCAGGCTATAATTCTCTGCTTGACACAATTGCGTTGTTGACATCTTACGCCACGGTCCTCCGTCCGCAGGCAATCATCGTTAAAAGTAGTGCACTAAAACGCTTTGCCGGACGTTGCCACGCGTGGCGTTCCCCACAAAAGGAATCTGAGACACGCCCAATCCTTCTTTAACTCTCACTGCGAGGCAACTGATAACCGACAACTATTAAAAAATGAAGAAGAATTAGTTTGGATGCAACAGATAGATAAGATCCGCTTTATAAATGCACTTGAAAAAAAGTGAAGGGAAGTTGATTTCAATGCAACGAACTAAACAATACCTTGATAAAGTGAGTTTTACATGATACCAGATGATGTGTACGTACACCAAACGGTAGAGGGAGATGCCGAGGCATTTAACGAGCTCGTCAATCGGCATCATTCAAAGATTTATGGGCTTGCCTACCGGATGCTCGGTAACCCCGATGATGCTGCCGATGCAACCCAAGAAACATTTTTAGAGGCATACAAGTCCGTTAAAACGTTCCAATTTCAGTCGCAGTTCGGCACTTGGCTATATCGCATCGGCATCAACACATGCCAACAGTATATCCGTAAATCGCAATCGAACGAGCGCAAGCTTACCGCTTATACGAGAGAGGCGGAAATCCATGGTTCCGCTTCTGAGAATGACTCACCTGAACGTGCGGCGATTAAAACTGAACAGAACGAAGTTGTTCAAGATGCGATCGGCCAGTTACCACCAAAGCAACGCGAGGTTGTCACGCTCTATTACATGCAACACCTGAAGTATCGGGAAATTGCGGAGATATTGAAATGTTCAGAAGGCACAGTCGCCTCTCGGTTGAATCAGGCACTGAAAAATCTCAAGCGGAAACTGAGTAAATACTATCTCCAAGGAGGGGTATCCCAATGAATTGCGAACAGACTCTTAAGAATCTGCCTCACTTCGTCGTAGCAGAAAGTCCAGAGGCGATGGATCGAGTTTCTGCGGGAACGTCGCAGCGTGTGGTTTTGGAGCATCTTCGGAGCTGCCCAGAATGTCAGAAGACGTATGAAGCCCTGTGGCATACCGCCAGTGTCTTGGAAAGCACAGATGAACCCATCCCACCACCGGAATTGGCAAATAATATTCAGGCGCGCGTCCGGGAACTCCATCAACGGAAGCAGCTGGCATTTTTCGCGAGTCCATTGGCGTGGTGTCTTGATCGGTTGAAGTTGGATCTTTCTCCAAGGGTTGTTAACGCTACTGCACTCATTTTCTTTCTTATCGTCTCCGGTTTTACCGCGAAACTTGCGTTCTTTACAAACCCACCCGAACCCGAACCCGGCTTGATAGCGATGAAAAAGACAATGCTCAATAAGATCAGAATCTCCACGGCTCCGTGGGCGGTGCTTAAAGATACCGAGACGCATACGGAAGAGGGACAGATGCTACAGCAATCAATAACGGTTGTCCAAGGTGAGCAGAATCGTTTCTTTAGTCCAACGCGAAGTGTCTCACAGGTATGGCACACAGATACGACAGATGCTAATGGACAGGGCGGTGAAACGAGTGTTGCTAATTACTTACAAAACAAGGTGAGCGAAAAGTTAACCGTGTTTTGGGATAACATTAAAACAGAGTTGTAGCGCATATCTCATAAATGTAAATGTGTTGGGCGAGGTCTCCATGCCTCGCCCTCATCATTTATAATTACTTGGGCACTCTCAAACAGTCTGATGCCTTTATAGTAAAATCCGAAAAGAAATAAACATTTGCAAAAAGATAACCCGCCTAGGGGAAACACCCCAGCAAAAACACCCCCCTTATCAGGGGGGAATAAGATGGGAATCGCTTTGATTTGATGTGTTTCATTAATTATGGGCTTTACTATAACAGGCATTCAGACTGGAAACCCAAACTAAAAATGCTCCGAATATGCCTATTTGTTTTTAGGATTCAGTATAAAAAATATACCACTATCCTTTTCTTTGCTGCCGGGGTCTAAACCTCGCCTACCGATGCCTGACAACCGAATTGACACCTATAATGAGATTAGAAACAATCCCACCTACTGACAACTGACCACTGATAACCGACAACCTGGAAAAAAGATTGACATACAACTAATCTTCGTGTATAATAGCCGAAAATTTGGCATGCTGGAAAGTAACGCAAGAGAATGGCTTTAACACAAGAAACATCTTATCAAGAACCACTTCTGGAGATTTCAGGATTAAAGACAGTCTTCCCAACAGACGATGGCATCGTAAATGCTGTGAACGATGTCAGTTTCTCTATTGCACGTGGGCAGACCGTAGGCGTTGTCGGTGAAAGCGGTTGTGGAAAAAGTATCACCGGACTCTCACTCCTCCAACTCGTGCCATCGCCGGGCAGAATCGAAGCTGGTGAAATTCTATTCTATCGCAATAGTGATGCGAATCCGTTGGATATTGTACAGGTTCCACCGAAAAGTGACTTGATACGTCAAATTCGCGGCAATGAAATCGCCATCATTTTCCAAGAACCGATGACTTCGCTGAATCCTGTTTATACTGTTGGAGACCAGATTGCCGAAGCGGTTGCCCTACACGAACAGGTGGATAAAAAAATTGCTCGCGAACGTGCGATTGAGATGCTTGTACGCGTCGGTATCCCCGCCCCCAGTCAACGTGTCGATGAATACCCACACCAACTCTCAGGCGGCATGCGACAACGTGTCATGATCGCAATGGCACTCTGTTGTTCACCATCACTGCTCATCGCAGATGAACCGACAACTGCACTTGATGTGACGATTCAAGCACAGGTACTCGGTCTCATGCAAGAACTTCAAGCGGAAATAGGGATGGCGATTATGCTGATCACGCACGACCTTGGTGTTATCGCTGACCTCGCTGATGAAGTGGTTGTTATGTACGCAGGACGCGTCGTTGAAAGAGGTACCGTTGACGACATTTTCTATAATCCGCTGCATCCGTACACACAAGGACTCCTTAAATCCATCCCTGTTCTCGGTAGGACAGTGCAGAAAACCTTACCCTCAATACCCGGGACAGTGCCGCATCCGTTGGCATTGCCGACAGGGTGTTCATTTCAACCTCGCTGTCCTGAACGGATACCAGAATGTGAACAGATGCCTGAACTTGAGATAATCAATGGAAATGGAGACAATGACACACACGTTGTACGCTGCTGGCTTCACGCTGACTCCTAAACGTAAACCGAAACTTCCAAATCCGAGAGAAATTAATCGGAAACCGGTTTTCGACAACGGAGAAAACCGAGCGGAGATCCAATAACCAAAAAAATGGAAAAATTGCTTCAGGTAAACGACCTCCGAAAATACTTCCCTATCCAGAAAGGGATCCTCCAACGCACCGTCGGCTATGTCAAAGCGGTGGACGGGATCAGTTTCGACGTGAATCGTGGTGAAACGCTCGGTCTCGTCGGCGAGAGCGGCTGTGGAAAGACGACTGCTGGACGCTGTCTGCTCCGACTCATACCACCAACAAGTGGCAGTTTCATTTTCGGTGAGGAACAGGTAGATCTGGCGAAATTGACGCACCGCGAGATGCAACCTTTTCGGAAACGCATCCAGATGATCTTCCAAGACCCACACGCATCACTCAATCCTCGGATGACAGTCGCCGATATTGTCGGAGAACCGATGCGTGTCAACCGCACCGAGAAAGGGACAGCACTTCAAGATCGGATTGTAGAACTGCTGGAGTCTGTCGGTTTGAAAGCGCAGGATATGCGTCGGTATCCACACGCCTTTAGCGGTGGGCAGCGTCAACGGATTGGTATCGCGCGCGCGTTAGCACTCCAACCTGAACTCATCGTTGCAGATGAACCCGTCTCGGCATTAGATGTCTCGGTGCAAGCGCAGATCCTCAACTTGTTGGCAGAACTCCGAGAAGAATTCAATCTCTCCTATATCTTCATCGCACACGATCTGAGCGTTGTCGAACACATAAGCGACCGTGTCGCAGTTATGTATCTCGGCAAAATTGTCGAGATTAGCGATGCCGAAACGCTCTATGAATCGCCGAAGCACCCTTACACAGAAGCGTTAATATCCGCTGTGCCGCTCCCTGACCCGAATGCCCAACGGAAACGTGAGCATATTCGTCTTGAAGGGGATGTGCCTGATCCTTCACAGCCGCCGACTGGATGCTATTTTCACCCGCGCTGCCGTTACGCAACCGATGTATGCAAACAGGAAACACCAGAACTTCGAGAGGTTTCACAAGGTGTTCAGGTGGCTTGCCACCATAGCGATACGTTGGAATTACAAGGAGTTTAGCGATGCCAAAGCAGAAAATGTCTCCCGATGAACTCTCGGCATGCAGGAAACGGCTGGAACAGGTGTGGAAGAACCGAGGAATGGATGAAGGTTTGCTCCATCAAGCATGGCATGATGCTCAGCAAGTCGCAGCCCTGCTTTACGAGGAGTTTGGCGCGACCCAAGTCTCTGTCTTCGGTTCGCTTACAGAACCGCTATGGTTTATGAAGGGATCAGATATTGATGTTGCTGTGTCCGGACTCTCCAATGATGCTTATATTAAGGCGCGCATCGCAATTATGAATTTTGATTCGGCGTTCAGAATAGACTTAATCAATTTCGACACGTCAGAAGGACTTTTCCGTGAACGGATAAAACATCAAGCGATTCCTATCGAAAAAGGAACGCGTCCAGTATTATGGCAGCCCCTTTATAAACACTTACAACGACAGGTTTTTCCTACTGAGGGCGGAGAGCTTTACGAAATGAACCGAAAAAGAATTAAACAACGTATCAACGATGAACTTGATAAAATAGACGGAATACTTGAAAGAATCCAAAGGGGATTGGATAATATTGATGTGCTACCTGTTCAAGCAAGAGAATTCATCGAAAATACAATCGCAACAGATCTCGCCGATATCTATAGGGGTATAGAGAACATTTTTCTACGAATTGCACGTGAAGTAGATAGGCACGTGCCAACTGGGAGTAGATGGCATAAAAATCTACTCGCACAAATGACAGAAAAACGACCAGAACGTCCACCTGTGATTTCTGAAAATACATCTCTTCAATTGGAAGACCTTTTGGATTTTCGTCACAAGATGAACAACATCTACGGCAAGGAATTGAGATATGAAAAGACCATGCCGCATGCAAAGTCCATTGATGAACTGTTTGCAAGCGTATCTCAAGACCTAAATACGTTCACTGACTCCCTTGAAAAGCGCGAAGAGGGTGCTTAAAATGCGAAAGCCAACAAAAACCTATCAGACTACAACTTTGCCTTTCATTAAAGCAGTGCTTATCTTACTAATTCTCATCGCGGGATGTTCGGGAAACCCGTTAGAAGATGTTTCCGATTTCCCGCGTGGCGTTGCGGCGAAAGAGGCACCGATGTGGGCAAAACAGGTCGCCACGGGCAAATTGCCGCCACTGTTAGAACGCCTGCCAGAAAATCCACTTGTCGCCAAAACGGATTTCGATGGATATGAAGCACCTGGTCCCTATGGCGGGACGTGGCACCGGTTTCACACACATCCAGATTTAGGGACGTGGAAAATGACGGCAGGTTATGCCCCGCTCATCCGCTGGAAATTTGATGCCTCTGGTTTAGAACCCGGCTTAGCAGAGTCGTGGGAGTTTAATGAAGATGGGAGTATGCTGACGCTGCATCTACGTAAAGGGGTCAAATGGTCCGATGGACATCCTTATACTTCCGCCTCGTTCGCTTATTATTATCAACTCTGTCTTGATAAGCGGCATAAGTACGGCGCGCCTGTCTGGTGTAAGGTGAACGGCATCCCAATGGAAGTTGAAACACCCGATGACTATACAATTGTGATGAAATTCGCCGGTCCCAACTGGCTTGTACCACTTTGGTTGGCGACCGGTTTTTGGTGGTGCAATCAATACAACATTCCAGCACACTACATGCACCAGTTCCATCCCGACAGCAATCCAGCGTATACCGATTTCATTCGATTCGAGAAAGAGAATATCCCACACCAAAACCCGGAGCGTCCGACGTTGTGGCCCTGGCGGGTGACAAAATACGAAAAGGGTGGTTTCCGTGTTGAGCTTGAACGTAACCCGTATTACTACGTTGTTGATACACTCGGCAGACAACTCCCCTATATCGACAAAATCAAGACCAGTTTGGTCCCCGAACCCCAAGTTCGCGTGCTCAAAATCCTCGCAGGTGAGATTGACTGCCAATATCGTGGGATGGAACTTCGTGATCTTGCGCTCTATCTGAAAGGACAGAAAAAGGGGAACTATACGGTACGCCGCTGGAAAAGCACGGCTGGGGCGCAACCCGCTATCCTCATCAACTGGACTGCGCCCGATCCAGTGTTAAGAAAAATCATCCGCGACCAGCGGTTCCGCAAGGCACTCGCTTACGGCATTGACCGCGTGAAATGTAACGAAATCGCATGGCGCGGATTGTTGGAGCCACAAGCAGCGACAGTCAGCCAAGAGGGATGGCACTTCGCTGATGAAGATGGGCAGACCCTTTTTGAGGAGTGGAAACGCGCCGATGCTGACTTTGATATCGCTGCGGGAAACCGACTCCTTGATGAGATGGGACTCACAGCACGTGATAAAGACGGTTATAGACTGCGTCCCGATGGCGAACGGATTGAGATGCTCATGGATGTGCCGAGTTCCAATCTCAACAGTCAAGAAAATGACATCGGCTTAATTATTCAAGAGGGATGGGAACAACTCGGCTTAAAAACGCTGCTCTATACACCCCCCGGTGCCGAATTGAGCCTCCGCCGTACGCTCGGCAAATTCACAATCAGTATGCACGGAGAAGCGGAGATGGATCTTTTTACTTATCCCGACTGGGTATTTCCGACACTTCCGAAGTACTGGCATCCGAAAGTAGGGAAGTGGTATGAAACAGGTGGTGAAAAAGGTGAACCCGCTACTGGACCGCTAAAGAAGTTGCTTGACTTATACGATGCGATTAAACGCGAACCCGATGAGAAACAACGGCATCAATATGTTCGGGATGCAGTCAGGATTCACATCGACGAGGGACCATTTCATCTCGGTTCTGCGGCGCGTTCGCCATCGCTATTAGTTGTTGCGAACCATTTTCACAACGTGCCGAATGACGGCATTTTAGGACCGTGGGCAATTGTCACACCCGCAACGCATTACCCTGAACAGTGTTGGATATCTAAACAATAGTTATTGGTTATAAGTTATCAGTTAAGAGGGTTTACCATTTTTTTCTAACCATCGGAAATTCTTCAATTTGGTAACGACGGTCACAAAGAGATAATGCAACATCAGAAAACAGACTAAAAACTAATAACTACTACACAGGAGATACACCCATAATTACCTATATCATTCGCCGATGTTTTATCGCTGTTCCGACACTTCTGGCGATTTCTATCATCTCTTTTATTATTATCCAACTGCCGCAAGGTGATTATCTTGATCGCGAAATCCAACGGTTAGAGGAGGAGTTCGGCGATAGCAGTTCGCTTGCACAAGTCGAGGAATTGCGCGAACGCTACGGGTTGAATGATCCTCTATGGAAACGTTACTTCATCTGGATAAGCGGGTTTGTTCGCGGTAACTTCGGTGAGTCGTTTGAGTACAAACGCGAAGTCGATGAACTGATATGGGATAGAATCGCCTTTACGCTTATTATTTCTGTCGGGTCGCTTATCTTCACCTACGTTGTTGCTATCCCGCTCGGGATTTATTCCGCTACGCATCAATACAAATGGTCGGATCACTTCCTGACCTTCCTGAGTTTTGTCGGAATGTCAATACCGGCGTTTCTCTTGGCACTCTCGTTGATGGTGTTCGCGTTTGACATCTTCGGTGTCCCCCTATTTGGGCTGTTCTCAGCTTACTATGAAGGCGCGCCGTGGACATGGGGTAAACTCGGTGATCTTTTCAAACATCTCTGGATTCCAGTAATTGTTGTCGGTATTAACGGGACCGCGAGTTTGATGCGTATCATGCGCGGTAACCTGCTTGATGTATTAGGACAGCCGTTTGTTCAGACTGCACGGGCAAAGGGACTGAAAGAAATCGTCGTGGTGGGGAAACACGCCGTGCGGATTGCGATCAATCCACTCATCAGTATTTTGGGAATGAGCCTGCCCGGTATCCTCTCCGGTTCAGCGATTGTTTCAATTGTATTGGGTTTGCCGACAGTCGGACCGATTCTCCTACGGAGCCTGCTGAACGAAGACATTTACCTCGCTGGCACGCTGATTATGATGCTGAGCCTTCTTTTGGTTATCGGTAATTTGCTTGCTGATATAGCCTTGGCTTGGGTAGATCCGAGGATTCGCTATGAATGATTTTTTTAAAGTTCCTTGTGGTTGAATGAAGTAGATTTAGCACTTAACGTGCTATTGTGTAATCCGCTCTCCATTTTGCGGCGTACACGAAGAAATCCGCAGAAACACCCAAGCAAATACCCCAAGCAAAACCCATAAGCGATCTGCTTCATTACGAGCTACGTCTTTGGTTCTTTTCATTGGAGTAGAAACCTAATAGTAAAAAAATATGGAACTTACAATTGAGACAGCAGAAGAGATTGAGGATGCAGGTGCCCCTTGGACAGATGGTGGGCAGCTGAGTTATCGCCAACTGATATGGCGGCGGTTCCGCAAAAACCGAATGGGTGTTATCGCGGGTGCCCTTTTGCTGCTTTTTTATATTCTCGCTATCGGTGCGGATTTCTTCGCGCCCTATCATTACAACGAGATCAACATGCGGCTGCGGCACGTCCCGCCCCAACGTCTCCATTTCTCACTCTCAGTCGGGTTCTATGTTCACGGCTTGAAATCTGTCCGCAATCCAGAAAGCCTTGAGTTGGAATTTACGAAGGATATGACACAATGGTATCCCGTTGAATTCTTTTTTAAGGATGCTGACGGCAAGCGACACCTATTCAGCTCTGCGGGTCCCATGTTCCTATTAGGCACTGACCGGATGGGGCGCGATCTACTTTCACGGATCATGTACGGGGCGCGCGTCTCAATGACACTCGGTTTAGTCGGTGTCCTTTTGAGCATTGTTCTCGGTTCTATCCTTGGCACTATCTCTGGATATTGGGGTGGATGGGTAGATAATTTGATCCAACGTATTATTGAGATCCTATCGGCGTTTCCTGACATTCCACTGTGGATGGCACTCGGTGCCGCATTACCGCCGGGTTGGTCGAGCATCCAGATATATTTCGGTATTACTATTATTTTGTCGATCATCCGTTGGGGTGGATTGGCACGGCAGGTGCGTGGAAAGGTCTTGGCATACCGGGAAAGCGATTTCGTTATGGCGGCGCGTGCTGCCGGTGCCGGACATTGGCATATCATTACAAAGCACCTGCTACCCGGATGTTATAGCCACATTATTGTTATCGCGACACTCGCTATTCCGGGCATGATCTTGGGGGAGACTGCCCTCAGTTTCTTAGGACTGGGTATCCGCCCGCCGATGACGAGTTGGGGTGTGCTATTAGAAGAGGCACAACGCGTCACGGTGCTGCTGCATTACCCGTGGCTCATTTTCCCTGCTGTCCCAGTTCTTGTCGTTGTCATTGCCTTTAATTTCTTAGGAGATGCCCTCCGCGATGCCGCAGATCCATACTCAGATTAAAAGGTTCCCCAAACCCGGTAGGTGCGGTTTGCAACCGCACCAGATTTTAGGCACAAACCTTACCCAGGCCCGGTAGGTGTGATTTCCTAATCGCACCGGATTTTAGGCACAAACCTTAATTAATACCTATGGAGAAAAACATGCCAACACAAACAGACCTCGGATTCTTCGCAACGGACGTTTCGTTCACAGACAAGTCCGCAATCGTGACAGGCTCCAGCCGCGGCATCGGGCGCGCAATCGCCATTGAATTGGCGCGTCAAGGTGCTGATGTGCTTATCAATTACAACCAAAATCGGGATGCCGCCGAATCCGTGCAGCAAGAGGTAGAAGCACTCGGTAGAAAAGCGGTTATCATTCAAGCGGACATCAGTGACCTCGATTCACACGAAACATTGCTTGATACTGCGCACGATGCATTCGGGAAGGTGGACATCCTCATCAACAACGCCGGTATCACGCGCATCGCTGATATTCTTGAGGAGACACCCGAACAGTTTGATCTGATTGTCAACACCAACCTCAAGGCGACCCACTTTCTTACGCAGCGCGTTGCAAACTATATGGTAGCGAACGAGGTTCGCGGGTGCATTATCTACACGCTCTCGATTTCCGATACAGTGGCATCCGACAACCGGACCGCCTACTGTATCTCAAAAGCGGGGTTAGAGATGAGCATGCGCGCGTTTGCTGGACGCTTGGCAGCACACGGCATTAAGGTGAACGGCATCGCCGCGGGTGTGATTGATACTGACCTATCGCGCGTCCGTATTCCCGATTATGAAGAGGCGGCAGAAAAGGGTTACATCTTTATGGTGCGTGCAGGGGCACCTGAAGATGTCGCGCACGCCACGATTTCTGCGATGAAGCTTTACGATACGGGGGTCGTTATCCCGGCTGCCGGTGGTGTGATGACTCCGTTGTTGAATCTTAGGTCTATGGCAGAGTTAAATATGAATAAATCTTAGAAGGATTGTTAGAACGTCCGTTATTCTTTCTTTGAATTCCGGGGATTTTTTGCGGTACAATAGTTAATAGGAAAGTTGAGCGTATAGAAGCAGAAAAACATTCTTTTAAGGAGATTACTATGTCAGAAGATATTAGAATATCCATGTTTGAAGTTGTAGGCAGCCCTTTCTGTGTTGCCTCTGATGATGGGGAGAAGATTCATAAGCACCTTGACGCTGCGCTGAGAGCGAATCAAGAGGTTGTACTCTCGTTTCATAATGTTACGGCACTCACAACACCCTTCCTCACCGCCGCGATCGGTGAATTATATGGAACGTTCAGCGAAGAAAAAATTCGGTCTCTATTGAAAGTGGAAGATATAGCACCAGACGACCTTGCCTTTCTGGAACGCGTCGTTCGCGGTGTCAAATTATATTTTAAAGACCCCCAAAGATTCAATCAAATATTTCAAGAGGTCTTAGGGGATAACGACGATGAGGTATAAAGCAGGCGATATCCGTTACTATAACTTCACTGCACAAGACAAACTGTTTCTGGATGCTAATATCTGGTTATATCTATATGGTCCGCCGAAACTGAGATCTTATTGGAGGCCTATCTACACAAGCACCTTTAACCGTATGGTGAGAGCAAAAAGCCGAATTTATATTGATGTGCTTGTTGTTTCAGAATTTATCAATGCTTATGCCAGATTGGAATGGCAATTTGTTGCAAGACATTTCAACTCTTTTAAAAATTTTCGCAGCAGTTCGTATTTTAAACCAGTTGCTGAAGATATTGCCGCTGATGTTGAGTTAGTTCTGAGTTATTGTTCAAAGACAGAAAGCGGCTTCACAGCGTTGCCAATGGATGACCTGCTCGCTGATTATATCAGCGGCGATTTCGATTTCAATGACCAAGTTATAACGGAACTCTGCAAAAACAACGGATTCACCTTCATAACAAACGACAGTGATTTCAAAACTCAAGAAATCCCGATCCTTACTGCGAATTCCAATCTCCTTTAGTTAGAAACAGAACAACAAAAAACAATCTCAATTGTTCCGCTAAATGTAGCGCAATTTCGCTTAACATCACATCAAAAGCGTTACATAATCCCAATATCCCGTAATATTGACTTTTTGATTTTGCAGACCATTGTGTATGCTGGATCGAATACATTACCCATATCGTATTCTACGGCTTGTCCTAATAAGATGTGTGCCGCAGATTTTTCCAAACCGAGTTCGCCTAACCATCGGAGGAGTTCCGTCGTTGCGTGTTGCACTGCCTGATCTAAGGGACGCGCATTGCCTGCTGTTAGAATATAGTCCTCATTCTCCGCACGGGGCCAGTTAATGCTCTTGCCTTTGAGCACTTCAACCGTAAACTGCACGTCAAAAGAAATTTCGATGCCAGTCCCGACGATTTCACCGTCACCCTGCACAGCATGCCCATCGCCGAGATGGAAGAGCGCGCCGGAAACAAAAACTGGGAAGTAGACAGTAACCCCTTCCTGAAAACCGCGATAGTCCATATTGCCACCGTGTGTAGAGGAGGTCGCTGTCGAAATTGCCTGTCCGCGGGGTGGTGCAACACCGAAACATCCGACCATCGGTTCGAGTGGGAGCGTGAGTTTACCCAACTGCGTCTCTGGGGTCATCAACGTCGCTGTCCATTTCTCCACGTCTACATGCCACTCTGCAAGACCACCTTCCGGCATTTCAGATGCGACATAGTGCGGATCCAAAACATTCGGCGCGACGACCATAGCCGTCCGTCCAATTGAACGGTTCGGAAGGATCCGGTCAAAATGGACTGATAGTGTATCCCCCGGTTCCGCCGATTCAATATAAAAAGGACCCGTTTGTGGATTCCCTCTTTCGGTGACCTGTGCATCGTTAGCATCGTAGCCTGCGTTATCCACTGTGGTAGTGAAAACGGTATCGCCACTCTCAATGTGAAGCACCGGTTCGTGCGCGCCGATTGCTGTGTAGTAGACTGTCGGTTCAAAGTGATGTGTCGCCATTTTTTAATTTTCCTTGCGGTTCAGTCAGTAGGGTTAAATATCTAAAGTGCCTCTCCGTAAACCCGTCCTCCACTTCGTTACGGACTACGCGCTTGAGTTTCATGGTTCCAAGATAAAAGCAACGTCAAAATTCCGAAGCATCGTTGAGACCTAATCAAGGACCTGTCCGTAATGGAATGGAAGGCAGCTCAGGAACAATAAATTAAAAAGCAATGTGAATAATATACCACGTTCAAGAGACATCGTCAAGATAGGAACACTTAAAAGTAGTAGGCATACGCTGGATGCCGTAAACCTTCTCACCTGTGTTTGATAGACTTGAAAAATGATTTGACATCTCTACACCGCTGTGTTAAACTCTTAAGATATTAAAAAACTTCAAACGGAAAAGGATTCAACATGAAACAGATAATTAAACGCACAAGTCGCGTGGTATTAGCAGTTTTCGCGCTCTTTACTTTGATTGTAAATGCCAATGCCCAACACGACTGGACAGAGCAGGTCGCCGCCTATAAACCGATGGTGGTGAATGTGGAAACCTCCTCAGAGGTCGTCTTTGAAACGGAAGTGAAAGGCACGAATTTTGCCACCGGTTTTGTTGTAGATGCAGAACACGGTATTATCGCCACAAACCGCCATGTCACCGGCAGCAGCCCTTCTTATGTCAAAATTAACTTCCACGACGGTAGTTTTACAGAGGCGCGTATCCTTTATTACGATCCTACGCACGATTTCGGGTTTTATCAGATTGATCCTGCCGAGGTTGAATTTGAACTCCAAGCCGTTGAACTCGGCGAATGGGATGCCCTCTCCCTTGGCGATGAACTCCTGCTCATCGGGAATAACGAGAAAGAGGAATATACAATCAAATTTGGGAGAATTACGAACCTGAATGTTAACAAGGGTGACCGACATTCGAGTTACATTCACACCACATTTGATCGGACAGGTGGCTCAAGCGGAAGTCCTGTCTGGAATACTGCGGGGCAAGTGATCGCGATTCACGCACGCGGCACGGATACCTCCAGTTTTGAACTGCCAATTGATTACCTCCACGATGCACTTGAGTTGATTCGGAACAAGATATCAATCCAACGCGGCGAAATCGGTGTGGACCTGGAACTCGTCTCTATTGGTGAAGCCATCAAACACTTTAATTTTCCAGCAGAGTTGCGAAAAGAGATTGGTCCCTCAAAAGCTGGGACACCCAAGGTCATTCAAATCGAATCCATTGTGCCGAGAACAACGGGTGAGGCGGACCTCCGCGCGTCCGATATTATCTATCGCATCAATAACGAAATCATTAAAGATGAACTCTATACCTTCGATGCTATTCTGAATCAGAACGTTGGGAAAAGCGTCAATTTGGACATCTATCGGAACGGCGAGAACCTGAGTATTGATGTCCCTGTAGAGGACTTAGAGGCGAAGAAGGTAACTCGCTTTGTCAGATTTGGGGGTGCAATTTTACACGATATTACACCACAACTCCGCCGCATCCTCTTCCTTGAGGCTGACGGTGTCTATTTACCGCACGCCGAGAGGGGTAGTAGTTTCTCACGTGTCGGTGTGCAAGAACGAAATGGGAACTCTAAGATAGTCATCCTCGATATTAACGGAAAACAGATCCGCAATCTTGATGACTTCATTGAGGCGTGTAAAACGATTACGGATGGACAGCATACCTACGTTGTAGTTCGAGACTTTAATCTGTTCGACAGTTCACCAACACCGAAGAGTTTAACGGTCAACCTCAAATTCGGTCCGTTGCAACAGTTTGAATGGAACCAAGAGGAATTGGACTGGAAAGAGGTGGAGCAGCCATCAGCCGTCAGCCATTAGCACTATGACGCCACAGAGGTCTCTTGCTGAAGGCTGATAACCGACGGCTATTTGACTACTGAAAACTGATGGCTAACTCAATGAAATCAGACGCGAAATGCTTTTCAAAAATTCTGGCGTAGTTGATATGGATGCCTTTCCAAGCAACCCCCATTCCGACTGTCCATGCCCCGTTTGAAAAGCCGAGTCGGACAGGGACAATAGGAAACCGATCCCACTCGGCACCGATGTACAACTCTGGTGTTGTTCTGTCAGTTGGGAACGCAATATCTACTGAGAATTGGTACGCGTCGTAGCGATAAGCGGTGCCGAGTGTCAGCCATTGCGTACCATAACCTTCGAGGTTTTGTGCAAGGCATCCGAATTTGAGGTTCGGGCGCGGTTTGAAAAGCAACCCGATGTCATAGTTCGTCTGATAGCCAAAGAATTGGTAGACATCGGAGGGGTGCCTTCGCTTAAACTTGAGACTTAATCCTGCGGCGAAATAGGGACCGAATTGGTGGGCAACACTGTAGTAGTTGAAATCAGGAACGCCGCTATCAACACCGATGGCGATTTTGTTGCCCCAGAAGAGACTGTACCCGCGGTAGCTATAGCCGACACCTTTCGGGTCGAACCGATAATCTTCTCGGTTGTAAAACTTATTGACCCCGAAAAGTTTCACACCTTGCCACTGGATGAGTCCAGCAGGATTCCAGAAACCAGCAGTGGCATCGTCAGCGACAGCGGTGAAGGCATTTCCTATCCCTAACGCACGCGCACCGACATAGAGCGGACGCGCCGATTCAAATGGGAACTCTGTCTGTGCAGATATTGGCGTTATCAACCATAGGAAACATAGGACAGTATAGGTAGTTTTCATCGTCGATAATTTAGCATGAAACGTCCAATATAGCAAGGGAATGGTTGTCAGTTATCAGTTTGCCTCACAGTGAGAGTTGTCGGTTAAGAAGGGTTTGGCGTGCATCAAAATTTCTTTAACTGAAAACGGATAACCGAAAGATTTTTCACAGAAAAATCGTACTGATAACTGACAACTAACAAACATGCAAAACACGCCATCTGGCACGCTTTACCTCGTTAGCACACCGATCGGAAATTTAGAGGACATTACCTTGCGTGCCCTCCGCATCCTCAGAGAGGTAGACCTCATCGCTGCTGAAGACACACGTCAAACACGCCGTCTCCTGACGCACTACAACATTCAGACCCCCCTCACAAGCTACTTTGAAGGCAACCAGCAAGTAAAGTGCGACAAACTGATTGATCGCATGAAAACGGGTGAGACGATTGCTCTTGTTTCAGATGCTGGCACACCTATCATTTCAGATCCAGGGTATCCACTCCTGCGTGGCTGTATCACCTCGGAAATCCCTATCATTCCGATTCCCGGTGCGTCAGCAGTCATCACAGCAGCATCCGTTTCTGGACTACCGCTGCATAACTTTACCTTTGAAGGTTTCCTCTCTCCGAAATCGGGGAAAAGAAAGCGTCAATTAAGTGTACTCACTGATGAAAAAAGAACGTTAATCTTCTTTGAATCTCCGCATCGTCTCCGCCGCTTCCTTGAAGATGTCTTTGAAGTGATAGGTGAACGCGACATTGTCGTCACACGCGAGTTGACGAAAAAATTTGAAGAGATATTCCGCGGGAATGTCAGTGAGGCATTGGAGAAATTCCGAGAGACCGAGCCGCGCGGAGAATTTACAATCATTATTGCTGGCAAAAGGAGGAAAGATGACAGTTGATGGAATCTCACAGATCGCCGTTATCGGTGCAGGACTGATGGGCCACGGCATTGCACAGGAATTCGCATGCGCGGGCTATCGAGTCCTGATGCACGATGTCACCGATGAACACCTCAAAACGGCACGCACTCAGATTGAGAGAAACCTCGGTGTGCTTGCTGGAAACGCTGTTATCGCAAAAGAGAAGATCGCGCCGACACTACAACGAATTCAGACTGCCACCGAACTGTCTACAGTCGCTGAGCAGGCGGATTTTGTCGTCGAAGCCGTTACCGAGAATTTAGCGTTAAAACAGCAAATCTTTGAGGAATTAGATGCAATCTGTCCATCCGATACAATTCTGGCGAGCAATACGACCGCATTAATGCCGAGCCAGATCGGTGTGAAAGCGAATCGTAAGGATAAGATCCTCAACACACACTATTTTAATCCGCCCTACCTGATTCCGTTGGTCGAACTCATTCGCAGCCCTGATACCTCTGATGAAACGGTTGCGGTAGCGTTTGATCTCTTGACGGCTATCGGGAAAACGCCGGCGATTATTGAGAAAGAAGCACTCGGTTTCGTGGGACCGAGATTGCAAGCCGCTTTAATTCGGGAAGCGTTCGCTATTGTAGAACAGGGCATCGCCAGTGCAGAAACTGTTGATCTTGTCGTGCGGAACAGTTTCGGACGAAGACTCAGTGTCGCGGGTCCTTTTGAGGTTTTTGAACTTGCGGGGTGGGACCTCGTGCTTGCCGCCTTTGAAGAACTCTATAAAGACCTCAACAGTTCAGCTGACATCAATCCGCTTCTCCGACAGATGGTTGAATCCGGTAAACTCGGCGTAAAGTCTAAGGAAGGTTTTTATATTTGGACAGATGATAAAATACAGGAACTTCGAGACCGGATGAATCAGGCATTGATACAGCAAGCCAAAAATACATAGGACTTACGCAAATTGAGCAGAAAAGGAACCTCTCTTACTCAAAAAGTAGTTATTTCGGTATTCTTAACCCCCTAAATCCCCCTTATCAGGGGACTTTAAGAGGAAATGCACAAATCAGTAAACAGACGTTGTTCGGTTTCCGCTCACAAAAAACGTTTTTTATCTTTCTGCCTGTGATTCTGGTTGGGCTGATTGTTCTGGGAATCCATCACAAACGGGTTTGGGAATATCTCCTCGAACTTACTGCTGCTTTTCAGAGCATAGAAACAGCACGTGCTTACATCGCCGGTTATGGCGCGCTTGCGCCTGTTATATCAGCGGTTCTTATGATCTTTCAGAGCGTGATTGCACCGTTGCCAGCGTTCCTGATTACCTTTGCAAACGGCACACTTTTTGGATTCTGGTGGGGTTCGCTCCTGTCCTGGAGCAGTTCGATGGTTGGCGCGGCATTCTGCTTCTATATCGCCCGGTACCTCGGTATAGAACGGATTACACGACTCATTAGCCAACCAGCAGTTGACAAGACAAACGATTTTGTTGAAAAATATGGCACTTACGCTATTCTTATTGCCCGCTTGGTGCCGTTCATCTCTTTTGATGTTGTCAGTTATTTTGCAGGGGCGACTCGGATGCGGTTTCTCGGTTTTTGGATTGCGACTGGCATCGGTCAACTGCCAGCCACCTTGGTTTATTCTTATCTTGGAGACAGAATCTCTGCACACATCAAACTGATATTGTGGAGTTTCTGTATTTTAATTTCATTATCAATTATAATATGGCTTGTGAAAAATCGAACCCGTAGCAGTGCTTTGTAAGCCCAATTTATTAAAACAGGCATCGGGGTTAGAACCCTTCACACAATATGAAGTTATGAAACTACACATTGTCCTTTCCCTCACCTTTACAATGATCTGCGCTTGTCAGCCAACGGCCCCACAAAATTTCGCGGATAAACAGCGAAGATCCCCTCGCGTCCGGGCAGCGTTTGCAGAAAAAGACGGCCCACTTCGCAGCCTGTTCGCAGACCAAGGGCTCCCCTATCCACCACAGCAACTCTTTATCCGAATCTTCAAACAAGAAAAGATTTTGGAAGTCTGGGCATTTTCAACATCCGATGCCGTTTTCAAACGCGTGAAACACTATCCGATCTGCCGCACATCAGGAAATTTGGGGCCCAAAAGACGTGAAGGTGATTTGCAAATTCCGGAAGGTTTTTATCACATTGATAGATTTAACCCGAAAAGCAACTTTTATCTATCGCTCGGCATTAATTATCCGAACCAAGCGGATCAGGTTTTGGGCACAAAAGGCAACTTAGGGGGCGATATATTCATACACGGCGGCTGCACAACAATCGGATGTGTTCCAATTACTGACGAATATATTAAGGAAGTCTATTGGTTAGCAGTGCAAGCAAAATCAAACGGACACGCAAAAATCCCTGTGCACATTTTTCCAACAGAATTGGACGATCGGACAATGGGACGCTTAAAGACCACCTTTCCAAATGACGATGCTCTAATAAACTTTTGGAAAAATCTGAAAATCGGATATAATTGGTTTGAAAAGTCTCGGAAACTGCCCAAGATCTCTGTAAATCGGCAGGGTGTGTATCAGTTTTCAGACCCCGCGTTGGAATAAAGGAGGATACAAAATGGTACGTATAGGTGTAGTTGGAGTCGGCGGCATGGGAAACGGCCATTGCAACGCACTCCCAAACGTTGAAAATTGTGAATTTGTAGGTGTCGCGGATCTTCGCTTAGATGCAGCGCAAGCTGTGGCTGAACGGCATGAAATCCGCGCCTTCCAAGACTATAAGGAATTGTTTGATATCGCGGATGGTGTTGTTGTAGCTACGCCACCCGTTGCACATACACAGGTCGTCGTTGATGCAGCGGAGGCGGGGGTGCATGCTTTCTGCGAAAAACCGCTCTCTTTGACGCTCGCTGACGCAGATGAGATGATAGAAGCATCGGATAAGGCGGGAACGCATCTGATGGTCGGACAGGTCCTACGCTTCTATCCTGTCCACGAACTCGGTAGACAGATGGTGGACAATGGCGACATCGGAGACATCACCTACATCGAAACCGACTATTCGGGCCCATATAACGCCCCGCGCGGTAGACCGGAAAGCTGGTACGGCACCGTTGGTGGACTCTTGGAGAACGGCATCCACAAATCCGATCTGATTAACTGGTTCGGTGGCACTGCACTGACCGTCGCCGCTGAGGTAGGAAGTTTCTCCGGACACGACGATTGGGAGGATTATACGATCTCGCTCATCCGCTACGATTCGGGCGCGGTCGGTATTTTAAGGTGGGGCGGTTTTCTCGGCGCGCGCGGTACTAATGATACAATTATTGACGGAACCGAAGGTTCGCTCCGTCTGAATATGTCAGCGGATCTCGCCTATCTTAAAAAGCGCGGCGGCGACTGGGAAGAAATCGTTCCGAATCGCGAGGGACCGCATGGTGTCGTCGGTGAGTTAACCCATTTTGTTGACTGTATCCGAGAAGACAGAACCCCTATGATTGATGGCAGAGGTGGAAAACATGCCGTAGAAGTCGTTTTGGCGACTTACGAATCGGCGAAAGAGGGAACCAAAGTCGCGCTGCCGATGGAGGAATAGAAGGGCTCGGCTGGAAGGCTGGAAGGGCGGAAGGATGGGAAAACCCCAACTTTCCAACCTTTGAGCCTTCTAACCCTCCAATCTTCCAACCTGCCAATCTTTAAAGCCTATGCTCTTCCTCGTTCTCAATATCGTCCTACTTTCCGGCTTTGGACTTTTTCTCAAGCATGCCAAAAACAACCAACAACGCCTAAACCCAATCGGCTTTGTCAACTACCTCACCGCGTTCTTTATCAGTATCTGGGTACTCTCTCAGGAATCAGACTTTGAATTCTCAAAGTTGACCTTCGCGTTAGGCATATCAAACGGTGTGACGTATGCGCTCGGATTTGAGTTGTTCACTATCGGTATCCAGCTCAGTGGGATCGTCGTCACGGCTGCGCTCGTCAGACTGTCGATTGTGATACCGATTCTGGTGGCGATGATATTCTGGCAAGAGATTCCAAACCTATGGCAAACCATAGGGCTTCTTTTAACCTTCCTGGCGATTCCACTCCTCAGCCAGCGGGAAAAAGAGCCGACTTATGCATTCACGCCTGACAAGCCGGAAGTGCCTCAAGGTTTGGGGTTCGCTGTTGCTATTACGATCCTGTTGGTCACTGGTATCTCACGGCTCACGATGAAAGCCTTCAACGAAATGTGTCCTATTGACGAGAAATCGCTCTATATGAGTCTGCTTTTCGGTGTCGCCACAGTTATCTATTTCGGTATATGCCTCTATCAGAGAATATGGCCCAGTTGGTGGGAAGTCTTCTATGGTGTGTTGATAGGTGTTTGTAATGTTGGCGGGAGTTGGGCACTGCTCATCGCCCTTGACCATGTGAGTGCTTTGATCGCTTTTCCGATGTCAAGTTCCGGTGGCGTGCTGTTCACGATGTTCGTCGGTATGGTGTTCCTCCATGAACGGCTGAGTCGGACATCTCTCATCGGTGCCTTGGTTGCAACGATTGCATTAATATTTGTCAATTTGAAGCCATGATCCGTTCATCTTTTCCACTTTTCCAGCCTTCCCACGTTCTATTCTTCCAACCTAAAGTTTTGACAAAATATTTACATACTCCCTATCCCAAATCAAATTTGACTTTAGGCACAAAATATGGTATCATTATGAAAAATTGGGATTCTCAGGAAAAATGCGAGAGAGCGTAGAACTTGTCATCCGAAGCATCCATCTGATCGCGTCAATCGTCTGGTTCGGAGGCGTACTCTTTTCTACTTTCATCGCAATGCCAATCCTGCGGCAAAATTTGCCACCACAAGACCTGTTAGCGGTCCACAACCGTTTTGGGACTTGGATACGATTGATGATTCATGTCCTTCTGACAACGGGGGCGATGGTATTCTTTATCGTTGCATGGAATAACGGATTTTTTGCGCAGCAGAATGGCAGCGACTTCAAGACCTACATGTTAATTTTCGTTGCAAAACTTGCAGCGTTTGGACTCATGGCACTCTTTTGGGGGCTATATAGTTCGCTCTATCGGCGGCACCTTGAGGTTATGCCACCAGACAGCGAAGCACATCACAACCAGAGTCCTTATATCAATATCTGGAGAGGCTTGACGCTGATTGCAGGCTTAATCGTTTTCGCACTCACATTGTTAGTAAAAAACTGATTTCAAAACACTCTATCTCTTCGCTATTAAAATGACAGACACAAAAGTTCAGGCAGTCTCATGGAATATCACCCGATTGTGTAACCTGAAATGTACACACTGCTACCTCCCCGCAGGATTCGTAGACACAAACGAGTTAGGGAACGGAAACTTTCAACTATCTGATATTCAAAGTTCTACGGAATACTCACGAGATGCGGAATTAAGCCAATCCCAATGCTTTCGGGTCATCGATGAGATCGCCGAAATCAACCCGCACATCCTCCTCATTCTCACTGGTGGTGAACCGTTATTACGCCCGGATATCTTGGAGATATCGAAGTATGCCTCCGATACCGGGTTTCTTGTTGTCATGGGCACAAACGGTGTGCTGCTCAACGACGCAGTGGTCGAGGAGATGCAACAGCACGGGGTCACCGGTGCAGGCGTGAGTCTTGACGCTATTCAACCTACAGATCATGATAAATTTCGGGGTATGGAGGGCGCGTGGAAAGCGACAATGAATGGCGTTGAGGCACTCAAACGCGCACAGATGGATTTTCTCGTTCAGACCTCCGTAACGCAGTGGAATTATGACGAAATTCCAAAGATTGTGGAGTTCGCGTATCAACTCGGTGCAAAGGTACTAAATCTCTATTTTCTCGTCCGAACCGGTAGGGGCAAGACGGTGATGGACCTTACGCCTGCACAATACGAGAAGATGCTTGAGACGATGTTCGAGCTGCAAGCAGCCTATACCGGGAAGATGCTCATCGCTGCGAAATGCGCCCCGCACTATAAGCGCGTTATCTATGGGCAACAGTCCGACTCCGCCTTTCTCCAAGGTTATCCGAGCGGTACATGTCCGTGTGGCATTTACTACTGTCGCATCACGCCTGAGGGTGAACTGACTCCCTGTCCGTATCTACCTGTTAGCGTTGGAAACCTCAAAGACGAAAGTTTCGTTAAACTCTGGAACGAATCGAAGACTTTTCAGGACTTACGGAACCGGAATCTGCTTGAAGGAAAATGTGGTGCGTGTGAATTTAGGGAGGTATGCGGCGGTTGTAGGGCACGGGCATACGCCACGACTGGTAACTACCTCGCCGAAGATGCGTCATGCGAATATCAACCGGGGTCATCCTCTACCACTGCGGATGGAGAGCAAGACAGCCCGGCACCTGTTCAAATTGAGAAAAAGATTGCTTTTGCAACAGAAACCGATTACGATCTACAGTGGACGGCAGCAGCCGAAAAGCGGTTGAAGCGCGTGCCGTCGTTTGCGCGTGGTATGGTCGTTAAAAGCGTCGAGAAATATGCCCGTGAACACGGCTACCGAGAGGTTACCCCCGAATTGATGCAAGCTGTCAAGAAACGGTTTGATGAAACTGGCATCCCATCTTTCAGACCAAAGCGCTAATGCAAAGTAGTAGGCACGCGCCGTTGTGCCGTAGCAATAACCGCATAGGAAATTTGTATGCTAACCCCGGAACAGATAACATTTTTTCAGGAACACGGATACCTGATTCTTAAAGATCTCATCGATTCGGAGATAATTGACGGGTGGCGAACACAGGTATGGGAACATTTTGGCTCCAGTTTTGAAACGCCAGAGACGTGGCCCAACGACTATGAGATTCAAGGTTTCACCTTCTCGCCGTTATTTGGGCATCTGCCTGTGATGCAAGAGATTATTGAGCAGCTCGGCGGCGGACAATTTTTCACAGGCGGTGGCGGCTCACCAATTATCAAATGGCCCAAGCCTGAAGAAGCCTGGTCAATCCCGAAGGCAGGACACATTGATGCGTATGGTGCGGTTGCTGGTTGGAGCCCTTTTATGATAGGCGCAACAACCTACCTTTATGACGCTGAACCCAAGGGCGGTGCTTTCGTCTTTTGGCCCCGAAGTCACCAGTCAACGCACAAGTACTTCCTCCAATATCCAGAGCAGATCGATGGCAGTTTCTACGATATCGAAGGTTGGGATTGGCACGTACTCTCGGATTTATCGCCAGAGGGACCCCGCGAATTTATTGGGGCTGCGGGTGATGTTGTCCTGTGGCACGCGTTCCTCTGCCACACCGGATCGGAAAATGTGAGAGGCGTTCCCCGTTTTGGTCTCTTTACGCGCTACGCCCACAAACAGCAGGAGGAGATCAAATACGAAATTCCAGAGGATCTCTGGAAATATTGGGCAATTTAAGAAAGGTTTTATCAGCCCTTTACCGATAGAGGTAACTTGTATGCTAACAACAGAACAGATTGCATTCTTTCAGGAACACGGATACCTTATCCTTGAAAATTTTATTGATTCGGAGATAATTGACGGATGGCGGGAACAGATCTGGAAGCATTTTAATTCCAGCTTGGAAACACAAGAGACATGGCCCAACGACTATGTCGTCCAAAACTTCAGTTTTTCGCCACTCTTCGGACAGCTGCCTGTGATGCAAGAGATAACTCAACAACTCGGTGGTGGACAATTCGCAGGGGGTGGCGGTTCACCGCTTGTCAAATGGCCCAACCCAGAAGAAGAATGGGCAATGCCCGGCAGCGGACATATTGATGCTTATGGTCCCGGCGGTTGGAGCCCCTTTATGTTGGGGGCAACAACCTATCTCTACGATGTCGAACCCAGTGGCGGCGCGTTTGTCTTTTGGCCCCAAAGCCATCATTCAACACATAAATATTTCCTTCAACATCCAGAGCAGATTGATGGTAGTTTCTACGATATTGAGGATTGGGGATGGCATGTGCTCTCGGATTTATCACCGGAAGGCCCTCGCGAGTTTGTTGGTGCTGCGGGGGATGTTGTGTTGTGGCACGCGTTTCTGTGCCATACTGGATCAGCGAATATAAGAGACATTCCGCGTTTTGGGATCTTTGCACGCTACTCCCACCAAAAGCGGGAGGAGATTAAATACGAAATTCCAGATGACCTTTGGAAATATTGGGCAATTTAGTTTTTTAAATATTGGGTTTCTGCTCCGATTGAAAAGGCACGCCAAATCACAAACTCACTCGTCCGAACCGCAAGGAGAGTTAAAAAAGGAGAAGATATGAAGAAACAAAATAGTGCACAAGAACGGATTACCGATGTAGAAGAACGATTGACGCGTGTCGAAAATCTGCTCGTCAGCATCAATGAGAAGTTGGACCAGCGTCCTGATCTTGGCGAGGTTAATACTGAGAAAGCGGAAGCGTTCAAGGAGTGGGTGACCGATTACGTCTCAATGCGGTTACAGCAACTCGTGCCGGAGACATGCGACCATCCTGATGAGATCGCACTTCAGGACGGCCCTTACCTTGACAACACCACGGTGCCTTGTACTGAGGAAGTCGAGCACCGGGTCAAGCGGATACCGATTCCGTTTGTCCGTGAGATGGTCGTCCAGCGTGTCGCTGAAAATGCACGGGAGGCAGGGATCGAACGCGTAGATATTGAGTTTTTCGAGAAAGCCGCTACATTTTGACAATGTAAAGCCACAGAGGAGTTCCCTCTGCTTAATTTCGATTGGAAGGACTTCTTAAAGGCACCGCTATAATAGTTATCAGTTATAAGTTCGGTTTTTCTACGAAAAACCTTTTGGTTAACAGTTAAAGAGGTTTTCTGTGGAAACCTTCACAGAGAATAGAACTGTTCCAAGAACCCTCTTAACTTATAACTTATAACTTATAACTTATAACCACTCACTATGGACTGGGTTTTTAACACTTTCTCGGAATATCTTGAGAACGACTTCAAAAAGCGGATCGGTAATCCAAACCCTACCGTTGCTGATCTTTGGGAAGCCTTTCAGGTGCTCTTTCCTGCGACTTCAGCGCAGCTTCTTGTGCAGGAGCCAGTGGGTAATACAGTACGGTTTAAAGCACTCGCGTTCTATCATGCAGACGAAATGGGGCCTTTGATTGAAGCCCCATTAGAATATCTCAGACAGAATTTTGGGGGCGGCAAATTCAAAATCAACTTCTATCACGGCATGCAATTCATCGCGACGATTAATTTCAAGCCAGAGGGACCTGAAATCTGGCGCGAACTGCCGGAACTCGAAGGAAATCCTACAATTGACGAAACTGTAAAAACTGTCTGAAACGGGTGAACGACTTACACGCCAAACACGGCGCGAAAAGGAGTAGGCACGCGGTATGTGCCCTAATCAAAGACAATGGATGTGAATCAACAACAGGAATTTGGGGAATGCCCCTCGTGTGCAAATACGAACCTCCGACGGTTAGATGGAAATTCATGGTTCTGCTTGGATTGTGACTGGGATAACCTTACTATTATTCCGAAAGGCAACGACGAACTCCTCACTTCCCTCCGGCACGGAGATGTCCATTCGCGGCGGATCGCCGCACAAGCGTTGATTAATATCGGTGATGCTGATCGACATCTCGCCTCCATAATGGATTCAAACGCGCTCCTCGAAGCGTTAGATGACGAAGATGCCGATGTGCGTTACTTCGTCGCCGTCGCGCTCGGTAAACTGGAAGCCCGTCTGAGCCTCGGCAAACTCAAGCAGCTTGCCCGAGATGATGCCTCCGCACTCGTGCGCGAAGGTGCTAAAACAGCAGTTGAACAAATAGAATCACGTCAGTTACCTTAGGGACTGTCAGCCATCGGTTTCCATCGGAAACCGTTAGCCTTTGAGCACAGCATGTAAATTGAAGCAACGTGCCGGGAAACCGCATATACGGAGCAGATCGTTATTGACACAACCCACCTAAACGAACCGAAGGAAAATTAAAGATATGGAAGCGCAACCAACGGGCGCGCTGGATATACGGAGCGGATCGTTTTAATACAACCTACCTGACCGAACCGCAAGGAAAATTAAAAAATATGGAGAAAGTTCGACTGGGTTATATCGGGTGTGGATTCATGGCGCAGAAGGTCCATATCCCAAATTTTATGAGCGTCCCCGACTGCGAACTCATTGGGCTTGCCGAGATGCGTTCCGAACTCGGAAAAGCAGTCCAAAGTCGTTTCGGTATCCCTCAACTTTACCGCGACCACAGTGAACTCGCCCAAAACGCCGACATTGAAGCGGTAGCAGTATCCGCTGACTTCGCCTTACAAGGTGAAATCGCCAAAGACCTCCTTTTGGCAGGTAAACACGTCTTCATGGAAAAACCGATGGCTGTTTCCACAGAACAAGCGGAGGCTATCGTAGCAGCATCGCAGGCGTCTGGCAAAAAGTTGATGGTAGGCTACATGAAACGCTACGATGCCGGAAACGAGATTGTCAAGGCGAAGGTAGCACAATTCCGAGAAACAGGTGAACTCGGACGTTTGACTTATGCCAGAAATCACGGCTTCGGCGGGGATTGGGTTTGTAATCTTGATACTCACATGGATGGCACTAATGAACCAAAACCGAGCGCGCCTGTCAAAACCCCAGAATGGATACCTGAACAGTACCGAGGCTCCTATTTGGGATACCTCCAGCAGTATACGCACAATATCAATCTGATGCGCTGGTTCCTTGATGCGGGTGACAACGTCACTGTCAAAGCCGTCGATTTAGATGCGAACGGATATTCCGGGATCGTCATCTTTGATATGGATGGCATTCGTGTAACACTGGAAACAGGCCATGTTTCGCACTACCGCTGGGACGAACATAGCCAATTCTATTTTGAGAACGGCTGGGTTCACACGTGGGCACCACCGTTGCTTTTAAAGAACACACCCGCAGAGGTTGAAATCTATCGCGCTGGTGAAGAACAGGAAATCACGCGCCCGATCCCGATACCGAGTTGGACCTGGGCATATCACAGAGAAGCGGAATACTTTGTCGCCAATGTCCGTAACGATGAACCCTTCCGTTCTTCGGCCGAGGATACGCTCACGGATGTTCGACTTTTTGAGGATATCTACCGGATCTTCATTGAGCAGCAGGGATAGTTGTCAGTTGTCAGCAATCAACAATCGTATGCTATTACGGACTTACGCAAATGCCTGTGTATGAGTGCTACTTTATTTCATTTGAAATTGGGACTCGGATGTGCTATAAGTAAAATAGTTTTTTTATTTCGGAGGAATATACATGCCGATTCATTGGAGAGATCACATCGTTAGCACGCCGGATACATTACGCGGTAAACCGCGTATTAAAGGAACAAGAATTCCAGTAAGTCTTCTCCTTGGATACTTGGCAGCGGGTTATACTACAGATGAAATCATTGCTGAATTTCCTGATCTCAAAACGATGCAGATTCAAGCCTGTCTTGATTACGCCCGTGAATTAGCCGAATTTGAGGAAGTTGCTTAATGGGATTACGGTTTCTGGCAGATCAGTGCGTCCCCATTGTCGCTATCGAGACGCTTCGTGATGTCGGCTATGAGGTTTGGTATCTCAGAGATCTTCTTCCGATTGAATCACCAGATAGGGTCGTCATCTCAAAGGCACAAGAGCTAAAATTAATTCTGATATCCATGAACGGTGATTTTGCCAACATATTCAACTATCCACCGGCTAACTATCAAGGCATTATAGCACTTCAGGTGAGAAACCACCCAGAAGTTTTAACACAGATTGTATCGCGCTTGAAAGATTATCTTTCAGTTAATCCTGACACGGAGCACTACAGGGGTAAACTCTTTTTGGTAGAAGTCCATCGAATCCGAATTCGTCAATGAATGAAATTAATACCAAATCGATTGGTCTAATGAAACACTGAATCATCTGTACCAGCAAATTCCCTGTCCATACTGTCTACTTTCGCATCAGAATTTCCGTGTTGTTGATGTTTATCGCGAGTTCGTAGTTTTCCTGTAAGTATGCCGCAATTAAGGGGTGTCGCTCCTCGACACGGATACCGTCGACAGCATCGAACCAACCCCCTGTTTTAAAGATCACCAGACGCGTTTTGTCCTGTTCAAGGGCTGCAATGACCTCTTGCTGCATTGCAGGTGTCGATGCGTACGAGACCTGATGGAAACGAGAGACACCCGGCCGATTTGCGAAGAAATAGTAGGCACCCTGACTCGTAAAGTCGAAAATCTTTTCGTTCTCTGCCGTATTTTCCTGAATATAAGCGACAACCTTTTGAATCTGTTCAACTTGATCATCTGGGATATCTACTGCGCCTGCACGCACTAACTCCTGCGCTACGGTGTTTTGCTTGAAAGGATTCTGCCGTAACCGCTGCCATTTTTCACTAAAACCCACCAACGGATGATGTCTCTCGCCAACATACCAACAGAATATGACTATCGGAATGAGTATCCATGCTGCCTTCAATGCAGCGTGCCAAGGTCTCTGACCTTTTAGAGACGATAAGCCGACACGGAACATTCCGATAATACCACCCTCCAACGGAAGTAGACAGAGCAGCCATAAGAAAGTCGCACCATAAATCAGGTGTCCACCGTCTGAACGACCCAACGCTGTTCGAAAGAAAGCAACCCCACCGAGGAGTAAGAGCAGGAGTTTCATCGTGTTGACTGAATGCGTCCCAGATAGTCCGCGATATGTTAGGTAAGCCGCGATAATCAAAAAGATGCAGATCGGTAAATACCACCGAAATCCTTCACTGAAGATAAAGGCGTGCCATCCATCCGACGACAATAGCGTAAGTGTTTTTGATAAGGATGGAAAAGCGAGTCCCCACGTTGCAAGTTGATAGCGACACTGGATATAAGAATTCCAGATCGCATCGTCCAAAGCACCATGCGAGAAAAAGTAGGCAGCTATTGGGAGAAAGCCTAACAGCAGCCCGCAGCTATAATTGATTAAAGGGAACGGGCGTTCCCGTATTTCTACACCGCTCCGCAATCCATATATAAATAGAAACAGACCGATACCGCCTAACGTATAAAGCCCGATTTCAGTGCTGTACCAGAAAGCTAAACCTGTGAAGATACCAGCAAGAACCAGCTGCCACGAAACCGCATTAAGTTTTGATGTATTTTGGGAATGTGTGAAGACATTGGCAGTCAGGGCGAAAAAGATCAAAGCTGCTAACATAGGGAGCCCAACTCCAGCACCGAACCAGAATAGTAAACTTGTGAAAATACCGAAGAAAACCAGCCACCATGAAACTTCACTATTCCTTGAGGTCCTCTGCGGACGTGTCAAAAAGTTAGCGACAAAGGCAAAACTAATTAAACCGAGGCTGTGCCTTGGGGATACCCAGAACGCTGTGCCAGAGGCGATAAGCATACATAAGAAGGCAGTCAAGAATCTGCCTCGAAAAACTTGTAAACCGAGCAGATAGAATGCAACATAACCGAGCGGCGCCAATATATCTTCCATTGACCGCACGCCGAACAAAGTCGGTTCAAAAAGTAGACCCCCAAACCACGCCAAATAAGCGTTTTGGAAGAGTCCGTGCTGGACATAGACATCCCGAAACGGCACCCCACCGTGTATCATCTCGTTGAGAGGCGCGAGTCGCTCACCCTCGTGGAACATATCTATGTTACCGTGGAGACTCGCTGAATAGGTAAGCAGATAGATAAAAACTGGAAGGATGACGTATTCGAGTCCAATACGTCCAAACTTTAGGAGTCTGTGATCACCGAAAGAGGTTTCGCCGCTCTCTTCGTCAGTGGGGTTTGCCGCGTTTTCGCCCTCACTCGTGTCATCTAAAACATTTGAATTCCACAGAGTAGGGAAGTACCGCTTATACAGCAGTACCAACTTCAGCAGAACCGACAAGGCAATTGGTAAAAGTAAGCCTATTAGCGTCCGTTGTCCGATATAGTAAACCTGTAGCCAACAGAACCCTAACGGTATTGATGCCAATGCGTTCGCTTTAAGCACACGTACTATCGGTTGTGCGGTTAACTTCGCACACCAGCGCGAATAGAGCCACCATCCGCACCAATATAGCCATATCGCTATGGGGATACCGAGCAGTGCCAGCAGATAGAAAAAGTATTCTTGTTGTTTCGGGTACGCATTAGCACTGAGCCAGCCGACAACACCGGCGTTTGAGTGGTATTCAAAAGTAATGTATTTTTGGAGAGTTATCCCTAAGGCGATCGCGAGGGAGGCAGCGGAAAAGGTGAGAAGTCCGACATAGGGTCTGAGTGGCGGGGTTTTGACAACGCGCGCGTCCGGCATAAATTGCTGAAGGTAGGCTTGCCAGCGTGGCATGGTTCTTGCCTCAATTGATGTTGCGATCAGGAATTGATATTGCCGCGTTAGGTTTCCACAAGTGTGCCGGTAACCTCAATAAAATCTCGCGATGTTTCGTCCCATGTGAAAGCCTTCACGGCGCGGATCTCAGTGCCGTAAATGGAGATCACCAGATAAATCGTGCCCGGATAGGTCGGTTCATCCCACATCATCGCATCTGCTTTGTCTTTTTCGGAGAAATATGCTTCGTGATTCGGGTGTGAATGGTAGAACGCTTTGATATGCTGTGTCTCAGACGCTTTGGTAACCTTGAACAAATCATCAGGATGTATTACGTACGCCGTACGCGCATCGCGCGGGTATTTGTCCGGATCTTCCTGATGCAGTTCGTTCTGTATATTCCGGCATTTCCAGACAAATTCCTGCGTCCCATCGCTCAAAATAGCACCACAGCATTCATCGGGAAACTCCAATTTCGCATGGTCACAAATCTGTTTGAGGGTTTCTGGTTTTACAGTCATCAGTTATCAGTAGTTATCGGTTATCAATGTTAGAAAGTGTGCTAAAGTTTCAAAGTGTACTAAAGTTGCGAATGCCCCGCAGTGAGAGTAACTTTACGGACTTTACGAACTTCTTTAACTGTTCTCACTGCGAAGCATGATAACTGATAATCGACAGCCATTAATACAGATCGCTTCCGCCAGCAATTGCCGGAATAATCGAGATTTCGGCACCGTCTGCGACAGCGGTCTCTTTTCCGTCAAGGAAGCGGATGTCTTCATCATTAAGATAGATATTTACAAACCGACGGATATTTCCGCCTTCATCACAAAGACGTTCTTTCATCCCCGGATAGTTTGCCTCAAGATTCTCAATAACACCTTCAATATCAGCACCTTCTGTCTCAACTTCCGCCATGTTTTGCGTCAAGCGTCTCAGCGGGGTTGGAATACGGACTATTACAGCCATAAAATATATTTTCTCCTTTTTGGAATAGTTATCAGTTCGGTTTTTCTGCGAAAAACCTTTCAGTTAACAGTTAAGTAAGGAGATTTTCTGTGGAAACCTTCACAGAGAACGGAACGGTTCCAAGAACCCTCTTAACTTATAACTTATAACCCATAACTTATAACCATTAAATCGAATAATGTAATCCACACTCTTTAGCGTTTTCTTCTGTGTCGTCGTTTTCTAATGCAGGGGTTGCATTTTGCCAACGCCACCGGCCCGCGCGATTCGGTTCTCCCGGTTTTATGGGCGTCGTGCAGATGATACATCCGATGGATTCATAATAGTGACCCTGTGTGTCCGCTTCAAGCAACGGATTCACAGGAATTTCGTTTTCACGGACAAACTGCCATACGTCATCGGCACTCCACTGAATCAGTGGACTCACCTTTAGCACTGGATGTGTCGTGGATGAGATGATTTCTGCTTTTCGGTGTTGTTTTCTGGCATCAGATTGGTCGTGACGTATACCAGTTATCCAGACATCCAGTGTTTCCAGCAGCCGTTGCATTGGTCGGACTTTTCGGATGTTACAACAGTATTCCTGCTTCGTTTTACTGTCAAAAAACAGGTATTCGCCGTGTTGTGCGACCATCTCCTGAACTTCTTGTCGGTCAGGCTGAATCTGTTCGATTTGGATACCATAACGCGATTCTACCTTCTCAAAGAAGTCATAAGTCTCAGGAAAGAGACGCAGTGTGTCGAGTGTGCAGACCCGGAACGGCAACCCGTTTTCAGCAGCTAAGTGAATCATCACCATACCCGAAAGTTGTCCACTTGTGACAATTGCAGCGCGTTCTTTGAACCGTTTAAAGAGAGAGAAAAGAATTTCTTGGGGACTCTCCGTCAACAGCACTTCTTGGCAGAGCGTCTGATCTACTGGATAGTTCAATTTTTTGATCGTGTTCCCTTAGACCCCAGGTCCTGGTAGGTTCGGAATGTAATACAAGGAATGGATTTAGTCTATTCCCAGACTAAATCCCCTAACCGAACCGGATTTTTTCCCTTACGGAAGATTATCCATGATATCCGATTCGATTTCAAAATAACGACTCAAACTGAAATAGCGTTCCCCGGTGTCTGGCAGAATCGTAACAACCGTTTTATCCGGTCCCTGCGCCCTTGCAACCTGTAATGCGGCATAGACATTCGCACCAGACGACATCCCGACCAATAATCCCTCGGCTGTTGAAATGGACTTCATCATTTCATAAGCCTCTTTTTCGGAGACCGCGATGACTTCGTCAATGATATCTACATTAAGCACTTCGGGAATCATCCCTGCGCCGAGTCCATCAATCCGAGTAGGTCCCGGTTTGCCGCCGGACAGCACTGCCGAAACGCTCGGTTCCACGGCGACCACTTTCACATTCGGACACGCTGTCTTTAAAACTTCTCCAACACCTGTCAGTGTACCGCCTGTGCCGACCCCTATAACGCAAAAATCGATGTCAGTACCGATTGCCTTGAGAATTTCGACTGCTGTTGTACGGCGGTGAATTTCGGGGTTTGCGGGGTTCGTGAACTGGTTCGGCATATAGTGGCGTGGGTTCTGTCTGACAATCGCTTCTGCCTCCCAGATTGCGCTTGCCATGCCGCCGTGTTCTGGCGTTAGCACAATTTTCGCACCGAAAGCGGAGAGGAGTTCATATTTCTCGCGGCTCACGTTTTCTGGCATCGTTAAAACCACAGGGTAGCCTCTCGCGATGCCGACGATAGAGAGTCCCAAACCCGTATTGCCAGCAGTCGGTTCAACGATAGTATCCCCTTTTCTGAGGATACCGCGTTCTTCAGCGTCAACGACCATAGCATAACTAATTCGATCCTTGATACTGCCGCCCGGATTGTAAGCCTCCAATTTTGCGAAGATCGTCGCATCGTCCTTACCGGGTAGGGCATTCAAGCGAATCGTCGGTGTATTCCCGATGAGGTCTGTCAGATTTTTAGCGATTTTCATGTTCATTCTGCTTGTGTGTTTTAGACAATTGCCACTTTAAAGTATACCATAAACACAGCGAAAAGTCAAAATTATTCAATAGATGGGCGAAGACACTCATTTTTTGACTTTCATTTAGTTTTATCGTATAATACTTACAACATTAACCATAGGACTTACGCATACCAGTTTAAAGTCCCCCTGATAAGGGGGATTTAGGGGGTTTAAAGGATAAAATTGCCGTTTTTTGCGTCTAAATTTCCAATATTGCTCAATTTGCGTAAGTCCTATTAAGGAGACACTCATGGCGAATCACGCACCAATGACTCATGAAGACCACTGGAGTCGCCCAGTGACTATGACCCCGGATGGTCGATGGCTCTCTTTACGAGAAGTAGTAGAAGAAGAACCAACGCAGATTCCATTTAACTGCTTGTCCCTTGAAAAACAGTCAGAATTGGTCGCGGAACGCATTCGGCAAAGCCCCGAATTTGAGGTAGGTATCCTGGGGCAGGGGATAGTGGACAAGAAGCACGCCATTGACGAAGTGCAGAAACGAACATCTATAGGGCGCGCTTTAATTGACGTTGAGCAGCGAATGATTAGAATGTTAATTAAACGTGCTCTTGAAGGAAACCTTTAACTCACAGAAGTTGGAAAATGGAGGGCACTACCGCGAGGCAGCCGCTTTAGAACACAATCGTGACTGTCTTTGCACACCTTCAGTTGATCCAAAGTGGGGAAATAAAAAAGCAAAACTCTTCTAATCAACACCTTCCATTTTGCTAGTATTCACGCTGTTCTTTAAAAGCTCGGTGCAGGAAATACACCGTAGAGATGCCAAGACCGATGAGAATAAAGAGAATAACAATCGCAGTGCCGAGGCGACTCTTTGACTTAGTGTTGGCTTGGGTTTCGGATGAGGGTGCCCCTGGTGTTGTTATTGGCGGCGTTCTCGGTGTCGGTGTTGTTATATCCGGTGACGGTCTACGAGGTGTAGGTTCGGGCGTTGTTATCCTGTTCGGTTTTGGTGCAGGATCTACTTTAGAAGGTGCTAAAGGTACAACCGCTTCCACCTGTGTGCCAAAGGACGGCGGTAGAACACCAACGCCCCATCCTGTTCCAGTTGTCTCACAGTAGTAATAGGTTGTACCACCGTGAGTGACCGAGGCTCCTGTAAAATCGCCACTGACCCCCAGCGCAATGTGCCCCGGCGTGAAAATCAACGCAGTCTTTTCTCCTAAACCGCGTAGGATCGCTGCGACCAAGATAGTCGTATCCTCACAATCGCCACCGCCCTCAATTAAGGTCTCAATAGCGTAACGTCGAAATTCATCGTATCCTGTGGTCACATCGTCAAGGGTATACGGTAAGGATTGAACGAAACTGAGCACAAAGTCCACGTGATCCTGTCTAGACCACTCACGACGCTGCCTGAATATATTCTGAAACTCACGCGTGAGATTTCCGAGCGTTGTTCTTCCTTCTTCCACTAACTGGGGAATGTCGTAACGTTCTTTGCCGTCGTAGGAATTATACTTTTCAATGTCAATTGTCATTAGTACAGTATAAGGTTTGCCCTTAAAATTCCAGACGTACCGTTTACCAAGTGTTTGTCGGGTATTGGGTGGACGCTGCTGCACAATTCCTTCCACAATCCGAACATCGCTGAGTGCGTCTTCTGCAGTACCATTTGCAGTGATAAGAAGGCTGCCCAAAAGTAGGGCGATAAGCAGTCTCATGTACATAGCGAACTATCCTTTTATGGGGCTGCTTGCTCAAGCCGATAAAATAGCAGAATTTCAATGCGTCGGTTTTTGGCTTTTAATGCAAGATTTCTATTATGCTGTCTGAGTTTCTGTCGGTTATAAGTGCTATCATCAGTTAAACGTTCAACAGGTTTGTACTCACCGAAAGAGGTTGCTGACATCAGATGCCTTGCTGGATCTATCCGAATTCTGTTTTGTAGGAATTTATAGACCTCAATTGCACGTAATGCCCCGAGATGTAAGTTAGAAGGCACAAAAGCAGGCGGATCAGGATCGGCATGTCCTTGAATTTGTATCTCACTGATGTTTTCCAAATTATTTTCGATTTGACGACCCACAACCAGGAGCGTTTTCCTCCCTTCTTCTTTCAGATCATATCTATCCGGTTCAAACAGGATCCGGTCACTAAAGCTGTAACGTTGCAGTGTCGCTTGGTTGTGGATCAAAATTTCCGTGTCACCACCATTATCAAGAGAGATTGGAATCTCGAAAGAATCGGTCTCGGTTTCTTCATCTTTCGATTTGCCGACATCTTCCCATTCAACTTCGTACTTTTTAGCGATTGCTTGGATTATTGCCTCCTGTTTTTCTTCAACTTTCGCGAGTGCTTCGGCTATCTCTTTCTGTTCTTTTGTAACATTATCCACTTCTTCTCTCAGAGCGTCTGTTGCGATGGAAAATGCGGCAATCACAGCAAACACGACAATCACCAATATCAAGACAAGCGTCAGCATTAAGTCCGAAAAGGAGGGCCAGAAATTGAAATCTAATGTATTATTTTCCATCTGTTTTCCTTCGGAAAAATGAATTGAGCTTGCTGAAAAATGAAGGTTTCTCCGGATCACTCGTTCTTGATAAATCTATCTGATCCGTCAACTGGTTAACAGCATTTGCTAAGGTTTGAGAATTCTGCGAGATCTTTTCGATAGTTGCATTGAGCTTCCCGATATTTGTGTTCAGGGGCGTAACATCAGCTTTTTGCACTAATTCTTGAGACGCGTTGCCTAATGTTTCAACATGCCCCTTAATTGCGCCGACTGACTGGCTGATATCACCTGAATCAGATGTAAAGGATTTAATGGCAGCATCAAGACTTTGAATATCTGTCGTCAGTCCGCCGACATTGGTACTCAGTGTATTAACAGCCTCTTTCTGATTTTTGCTGCTTTCATCTAATTGTGTCAACAGGTTTTTAACACTGTCATTTAGATTTTTGACCCCGGTGAGCTGTGCCTCATATTTTTCATTCTGTTCTTTTATTGTTTCATTCTGTTTCTGGAACTCCGATTGTAGATCATTAACGACTCCTTCCATGATCTTCGTAAAACTTTCGATAACGCCTTCAATTTGATCAGCAGTTTTTTCAATCGGAAGTTGGAAAAATTTTAATTGATCGGTAAGTGCTGTTAGTTTTTCATCAAGGGTTCCTTGTACTTCTTTGAGGTCCTCAGTTAATTGACCGGTAAGTGTCTTTAACTCTTCTTTTAAGGTGGGTTGGATAATTGCGAGATCCGTCTTTAACTGATTTTGTATTTCTGTAAGCCACTCGCGATTTCTCGTGTTTATTCCCTCAAGAAACTGCTTATTGGTAGTTTCTATGTGTGCACTTGCTTCAGTGGTCTTCTTAAGAAATTTTTGAAGGGTGTTGTCAATTTGCTGACAGGAATCAACGTAGAGTTTCTCACAATTTTTCAAGACTTCTACGGTTGCAGTAAGATTTTGATCCTGCTTATTTAATGTTTCAATCTGTTGGTCTAATTTTTGGTTTGCTGCTTCTTGAAACTCATTTAATTTTTGGTTTGCTGCTTTTTGAAATTGTTGGTGGAGACTACGAATCTCATCTTGAAAACCGGTGAGGTGGATAACACTTGATGTAAATTCTTTTGAAAATGTGTCCAAGCTTTCCGTAAAATCTGTGTTAAGCGTATCAGCAGCGGTGCTGATGTCCGATGCCGCTTTGTTGATTTGAACCACTGAATCAGATAAGGGTTGTGTAATAGCACGGACTTGCATTAGACTTTCGTTGAATTCGTCTATATTACCATGCACTCTTTGGACAGATTCACTAAACTGCGCTGCGGTCTCAAATCCTTTTTGCATCTGAGATTCGCTTTGCTGAAGGGTTTGGATTAATTTTTGGGAGGTTGTCGGATAGAGTTGCGGAATCCAAACGGTTAGTGTTGATCGCTCCAAGATAGATTTAACAGGATGACAGGCAAGTTGTAAATAAATGCCGTAAAGTATAACACCAACAATAGTAAAAATGATACCCCAAATGCTCGGCGCAAGTGCCCCTTTCATCTTATTAAGAAGCTTACGCAATGCTTGGGTTATCTTTTGACTATTTTCTGTGGAGGGTTGGTTTGCAGCCCTCGTCTCGTTATTTTGTACGAGGCTTTCACTCGCTACACTTTCTGGTTCTGGCAAAACACGAGAGAGGCCCGTTAGACTATCGGCGAGTCCGAAGAGCGTCCCGAGGAGTCCGATCACGATGAAAACTGCCAACATGGAACGAAAGAGATTGTTCCATTTAAATAGCTCAGATGTGGTATGATTAATTAACTCGCTGCCTTCAAGACGGGTTTCATCCGAACCTGCCACGAAAATCGCTTTGAGATGTTTTGTGATCGGAGAACGTCTGTTAAGACCCCTTTTCTCACAAAATTCGCTAAACGTGTTTTCAGGATCGACTTTCTGGTCGTTATCTTCGCGATCACGATCTCTTTCTTGTTGAGCATCCACGAGTGGTTGGATATTTTGATTGTTTTCGATGCGTTTGTGCTCTGTTCGCAACCAACGCCAATATATAACGAGTCCGATAAACCAGATGGAAAAGAAGCCTATCAAAACCCATATAATACCGAAAGCAATTAGGTTTTCAGGAAACAAGTATTCGAGCATAAGTGTCTTCTATTTTCTCTAAGGGATTTATAAACATGTGCTGTTATTGTCTCGTAGGTAGATGTCTTTTTCAAATGTACACTTCATATTGAACTTAGAGAGTGCTTGATTTTGCAAGTGGTGACTTTTGATCCTAACTGTCCTTTTCCTTTAATTCTAATTCTCCTTTTTTTTCAAGTTTCCACTGATCGTTTATAGGATCCCGCTCAAAGAACGCGGGACGAATAACCTTGACGTGATACGTGCATCCTTGAGTATAACCCGGACATTCAAACACCTGACTGAAGCCTCCAGAACTATACAGAGCATCTTGTAGTACCAAACCAGAAGATGGTACAACTGCATATAAACTTTCTGAATCTATGGCGTACGCAACAAAGCTGCCTCTTGATGTGGTTTTGAAAATAGCGCGAATGTTTGGATTCTGCGAACGTTCAGTATCGTTGCTAACGTGAATTGAACAATAAGTGCTATAATTCTGTTGTAATTTGCCAACATCACCATTATTGTAGGAAGTGACGAAGTCCTGAAGTTCTTGTGATAGTGGCTCATCTCGTTCACTTTGAATGGGAGTGGGGTGTCCCTCCTCTTGGGATGGAGTCGGACTACCCGTAGTTTTCGTTTTTTCGGGTAGTCTCGAATGTTCAATATTTTTTGCAATTTGGCTAAAGCCTGCTTGGATCGCATCAAATAAAGGCCTCAAATCCGAAATCCCTATTTCTTTTATGGAACCAATTTGTACAAGATTTTCAAATTCGCCAAAGTCAAGGGCATATCTATTTTCATACCGGTGGTTCAGCGAGTTCGTATAGGTAACAGAGATTTGAGACGGTTGTTTTAATTTTTCAGGCAAACCTCCTATTAAGCTAATTAAAAATTGTTCAATCTTCTGTCCGGGCCCAAAACAGCGGATTTCTCTCTGAAGAAAATTGTTTTCCTCAAGAAACCTCACATCACCAATATTAGACGGACCAGTTCTGAACCGGACATTATAGGCTGCTCCAGTACCGATGTTCTCTATACAAAGCATCAGACACTCAACACACGAAGCATGTGGACGCAAGTATACTACAATTTCGGGGGCATCAGTATTCACCGGTTTATCAATATTTTCAGGTTCGTTAACAGTTTTCAACGACCATTTCCTGAAAAAAAACATCCAACTAATAATGATGGCGCCTACTATAGCGAGGCATATTATAATCGCGCCGATATTTGAAGTTAACCACTCTCCGATTCCCATAAGTTCTCCTTAGATATCTACATTTTTCCATTGCCTTGTTTTTGCCCTCAATAACTCCTTCAATGCGAGAATAAATATTGGCTCACCAGAAATTTCCTTCGTGGGATCACTATAATTTTGGAAAACTTTTTCTAACGCTTCAAATATAACCTCTCCGATCGGAGCAGAACCTTGTGTTTTGCCGCTTAAGGTTGCATTCAAATCGACAGGCAATTCCGTACCTAAGCTATCATTGAAACTTTCAATGAAATTATGAATGTTTTCGAGGTTATTAACGCTTATACGGTTACGAAATCGTTCATCTGTAAGAATTTCATCCCACTCATAATCTGTTTCGTTTTGTGTAAATCTTTCACCAGCTAAAAATTTAGGTTGATCCCCACTCGATTCTATTCCATCCGATTCGAGTTTTATTCCGGCAGCAACTAATCCATAAGCGGCTTCCGCTTTCGGGAACTTACTGATCTCAATACCGCGATTATTATCATCAAACTCTGATGCTGTGAGGATAACACGTTTGAGATGCTGTCTACAACGCTTTCCATTTTCGTTATCAGGATTGAAACTGCCACCTGCCATCCAATGTAGTATTTTTGATCCGTTACCACCGATGTATATACTGGGTATATCCGACTTAAAATTGGTGTTGTTTGAAAGGTGATTGAGAAGTAACCCCACATAGTATAAAAGTCCGGCAACGCCGAGTGAAATGAGCGAAAAAAAAGGTTGAATAGCGGATTGGTCACGGACAATAGGGAGTTCATCCAACAATACTTGCCCTTTGTCTTGAATCAAAGCGTCGGCTTGAGCATAGAACTGATCATCATACTGATCATCATTATTCTTCATGGATTTAAGTGACGTAATGGCTTCTTCTCGTATTCGCCTATTTTCTTCTGAATCTTTTTCAGAATCCCACGTCTGAAAAAGATTCAGAAAACCGGGGTTTTCTTTGAACAGATCCAGAAAGATATGTCGTCCGGCAAATCTGAGTGACGTTTCCCAATACAATTCATTGTTTTGCCAGATTGAAATATCCGAGGTCTCTCCGCCAATGTCGATGCAGACTGCCCCACTAGTAAAACCACCAGTGGCCTGTGTATTTTGTAGTGTGCTCGCGAAGAATTTTGCGGCGACAACACTTTCGGACTGACCTGGAGTCACAATCTGATGAGACACCCCAGTCTTTTTCTCGCAATCAGATGCGACCATCCCCCAAATATCTGTAAAGTCATATCTATTAGTCTCTGTAAAGGAAAGAGGATAAGAAAAATTACATTCTATCTTCGCAGCACCATCGTTAATAGCCTCAGCTGCACACTGAAGACAGAGTTGTTTTAGAAACTCCCTAACGTGCTCTCGATGACTTGGAATAGCAGACCATTTGAGATTGCTCACAAGGTTTTTAGCAGAAGAAAGTTTGTTATAATCCTCAAGAAAATAAATATGCCCGTCAAGGAGCGGTTCATTTTTTTCCTTGTTTTCAGATTCTTGAAAAAGACTAAAGAACGGAGTCTCTTCGCGTTTAGGAGAGAGAAAATCGTTATAGACCATACTTGGTTGATAAGCGTCGCTCTTGCTTATATATAAGATGCGATCATTAAAGGATACCGGCTGCGGGGCAGAATCACCTTTTCTGTTATAGATCGTAGTGCTACTGGTACCGAAATCTACACCAACGTACCAAGTTTCATTATTACTTTTTATTTCCTCTGGTACTGATATGAGTAAGACTCCTACTTTAGCACCTTTATATTCACAGAGCATTGCTTCAGGAAAGCGTTCCGTTTTTGTAATCTCTCCGTTGACATTTCCACGGTCATCTTTATCCGGTCGAGGATCGGATTTTTCACCTGCTGCCAGAAACGGTTTGGTATAAAATGTCTCTTGCCCATCTGTTGTAAAATAGGTATAGTATGCTTTCCAATCTGGCGTTCTGAAGTTCGGCCATACTGCCACAGTTGGTGCAGTAGAAATTGTGCTGATGTTTCTCTCTTCGTATACTTTTTTAATCGTAAACTCTCGTGATTGTTCTTGAATACCACTCAAATTGAAACGAAGCGATACGGTAATAGGGGCACCGGGATGCGGCTGCTCAAAAGTGATTCGCTCACTTAAATCTCTTACATCAAAATAGGTCAGCAATTCCTCAGTGAATGGTAGAATGGGCGTAACGTCGATCTGGTTAAATTTAAGATCCTCACTCCCGTTAGCGGCTAAAGTAGTTTCCTTAAGGAAAGCGTTTTTTCCCTGGATGACAAAAAGTTTGTCGGAGAAAAAATCCTGTGGTCTTCGCAGTTCAATATCGTTCGGAAGTGATAATTCTGGTTTCCGTTTCCGGCTGAAATCTTGCGTTGTTGCAAGCGTCTTACCTTTCCAAACAAATACATTTTGGGGGGGCACCCCCCAGTCTTCAGCGATGCTCTCATCAAAAACAAGTAGGGTTTTCTGAGGCTCTTTATTCTCAGATGGGACAAGTTTTATACTGGATGGAAGGTCCTGGGGTGCTACCGGATTATTCATCGCTGTAAAGAGATTTTGGGTCAAACCGAGACCTCTTGCAGAAAATGTTGGAGCTGCTGTATTATTGTCTAAATCCCCTATGAATGTGTGGAGGAGTCCTCTGAGGTTGTTTTTTATGCTCGTATCAGGGAGCGTATTGGTGGATTCGCGAAGATTATTCAACCAACCAGCAACAGCCGTTTTTTCAAAACTGTTCAATTTGGGAACTGGATTTTCGAGGAGCTTACCATCAAACCAGGGAACCCCTGATATACGAGCAAAGCATTTAACAGAGGTACATACTAAGGTCGTTGGTGAGGTAATACCAATAGGCTTGCCATTAAATTCTACGATATTAAGAATGTTCCATGTCGTTGTCGTATCTAATATATCACTTGGGTTGGATTTGGGTCGTAATCTTTGTAGTGCCTGAAGAAAATCTTTCGCCCCTGGTGAATTTGTTGTCAGGTCTGTAATATCAATTGTGTCCGTAGTTAAAGGAAACTCACACCAATCTTTGAGTGCCAACATCGCCAAGAGTCCACGCCATTCTCCCAAAACGCGTAGATGCATCGGATGACGGGTATCATAAAGTGCCATTTCAAATAGGAGTGGCCATGCCCATATACTCGGAATGCTGTCAACGTCATCAGAGATTGTGGTCCCTGCTACATCAAGGCCTTCACTAATCGCTTTAAGTTCAGCGGCTGTTCTGCTTTCCCAATCCCCCGCAATAGTGAAATGGGTAACATTGTTGTCTACTATCAACTGAGGAAGAAGCGGATGTCTCATTAGTGTAATCTCCTAACTATGATGATGTTAAAAATTAAACGGATTTTCTGCAATGGGACAGGAAAACTGTCCTCTACAATCACATTTTCGCTATTAGTTTTTTCTAACAGTTTTCATATAAGGCACGTAGGAATTTTCCTATACCTTGCGCATCGCGCCCTGTTTTCCCACTACTACACATACGTTCCCAGTGTTTACTCAACACATTGGATTTTCTCTGGGATTGAATTAGATGGCTGGGGTCGTTTGAAAAGTTTTTGGGTGATTTGAGATCAAGAGTGCCATCCGCTTTTCTTTCGGCGTAGGTGCTATAATCAACGAGTTCAATCGTCAGCATGTTGCTACAATTTCCTTGGATGTTAGCGAGCCAGCGTAAAAAATCGCTACAGTATTTTTCAACGCAATCGAGGCTACCTGATGCGTATTGGATATTCCTTCTTTCAAAGAAATGAACATACCATGGAGCACGATATACATCTCGACTATGCTCAGCAATTTGGGTGAGTGCCGGGTGATAGACACTTAGGTATGTAAAAGCAAAACGCGCCAATTTTCCAATACTTGAACGAACGTTTTCACCATCCGGTAGATCTGTCCATTGAAGGAGATTCGTATTGCTACGAGATGCCATGCGATATTCAGCATTTTGATCATTTCCAATATCTTTTTGGAAAAAATCAATTGCCGCCAAGGCGGCATAGAGTTCAATGAAATGAGGTGCATTCTTTTGCCTTCCTCCGCCAGGAGCGTTTTCCACATCAACTCTAAATTTATCACCTAAAAGGTAAACTGCATTATAGATACCTGTTCGATTCCAGAGGTGATAATGCTTCAAAGCCGTTTGTGTATTCATTAGAAATTGGTTGGATTTTGCTTTGAGATTTGCTTTGAGTTTACCGTCATCTCCATCATCTGCGTCATCTGTGCCATCACTATCATCTCCACCATCTGTGTCATCTTCATCATCTCTGAACTTAAAATAGGGGAGAATTAGTGCGCCGCCGAGTGTGACATCTAAGTTTTTATCATCATTAAGGATCTTCGCGATAGTTGGGAATCCAGATGCACCTGTCCCCCCAAAAATTGAAGCGGCCAAAAACACCTTTGTCACTCCGTCATCATTTTTAATTTTATCGCAAAATGCTCTCCATGTTGCATCCTTGGCTAAATCTACTGTCTTTGCTATAACAGCTGAGCCGATTGATGGATGACCACGAAACCCTTCATCTAAGGGACACTCTTTTTCTAAACGACTATATAAGACATCAAAAAGTTTACCAGCGGGTGAATCCCGAAAATTATCGTAGTGAAAGAACTCTTTTAATTTTGGATTAGTGTCGTTAAACGGTGTCCATGGTATAGGGTCAGCACGATCAATTCTCGTTTTCAGCAAATTTGTCTGTCCGAGGTCAAGTCGATCTTTACACTCCATATAATAAGTAAGTGTATCCGCAACGCGGGCACGACTGCCATTTGAAGCATCAGGATCAACAAAAAGAAGGTGCAAATCTCCATCTGGCATCATTCCTGCCGCGGCGAGATGAATCAGGGATTCAAGACATTTTGCCCCTGTTCCGCCAATGCCAATCGCGTAATAACTCATCAATTACCTCCTATAAAAGAATGCTTACCAATAACGAATTCGTTTTGCTAATACCGGGGTATATTTAAAGGACGAAGGTGAAAATAAAACGGTGGAGATATAGTAAGATAGCAACCCATTTATTAGGAAAAAAATACATTGTTCAAGTCTAAGCCCATCCTCAGCCCGTTTAACAAAAATACAACTGGCAATAATAGCAGCAAGTGGTAAAATACACAACGCTATCCACCACGGGCGTTTTTCAGTATCTTCCCACTTCCTAATTTTAAATACCCACTGGGCCAATCCGTACCATAAAAAGCTCGCAATTGCAGCACTCACAACGCAAATTTGTGCCCATCCTATAAAACTCCCTATCCACTGTTGTGGTGTAATACCATCGGGGAGTTGGGGTTGATTCCTATCTAAAAACTCGCCCTGAAAATAAACAAGCAAAACAAAAAAAGCAGTAACAATCAGGATACCAACGATATGACCTATATGTTTCATTTTTAGAAAGACTCCTTTACTGCTTTTTGATGTAGCAGTGAAATGTAGCTATTTTAGGATGATGCACATGGGCAGTTGCCCGTGAAAGCCCTTGAACGAAATGAACTAAATTAAGTGTTTTAGCACCGTTACGTTCGTCTCCCATATCCCAGTCCGAACACCATGTAGGTGCTTGATATTTATCAATTCCCGGACGCAGCGTTACTTCATAGAGATAGACGGTATTATCTGGTAGGGACTGCCAGTCTAAACTGAAAACAACGCTGAGTTCATTATCCTCATTCTCTTTCAAAAGCATTGATGTTATTTTCAGACAGTTCTCAGCATTCTGGTCTCTTTCGATTTCTCCTATCGGAGCGTGTTTAGCAATAATATCAGGCTCAAAGAGGTTAGACGTGTTAGAATCAAAGAACATTGAATGTGGCAATGGATCGTATTTCAGTTGTTTAACAGAGATTTTGGCGGGACCGGAATTTTCCACGATTTGATAATGTTTCAAACGAGGATCTTGCTTGAAGACATTAAACTTCTCCAGATCAATTTGGGGACCGTCACCAAATGAGGGGCCTGCAAACGACAGTAAAGTTTCGACCAGATACCGAGAAAAGATTATTGTTTTTGCGTCCGGGTTATTTGCTTTTAAGAGGTCAAAGTAGTGAGCGATGTCCGCGTGCCTCCCTAAAACCAAAAGATAGAATGGACGAAACGTTTCAGGGTTATTCGGATCACTCTCATGAGGCAGGGGAGCCTGACCAATGCCGGTGTCGTAGACCATGCCATCAAATTGGCTGCGAAGCCCAAATAGTCCAATCTCAAGCCCATTTTCAATATATTTCTCTCTGAGTTGGTTGACTAATAAAATTATATCGCTATTATCTTGAAAAAGGTCTGTTACAATAACGACTAATCGGTGTTCTTCTCTGATTTCATTGACTACTTCCCCGGGTGGGATGCCCTCTATTGAATCATCAGGCGCACCATTTACTTCCGTTTCTGATGAATCCTCAGATGGGTTACTTGCGCTGCCTGGTTCCATCCGCCTACCTATCAGCCGGTCCTCATAATCGATAATTTTTTCAATGAACGTTTCTCCATAAATATTTGTATCTTCGTAAAATTCTGTAAATCTCACTTTCAAGTAGGCATCTCTGTCAATAGGCTCAACCTGTTCACCAAAGCGAAAAAATTTTGCTACTCCATCTCTCCAACCGTTCCCAATCTCACTTTCTAAATAAGGGTAGCATATTTGGGTGTAACGCGTTGAACCCGGCACCACAAAACCTCGCATTGAGAGTGTAGCGTCAAAATAGATGTGCGCAACAAGCCTCGCCGATTTCTCTGGAATTGAGTCGGATGAGTCAAATTTAACCACTGGAATAACAGGGGATTTGGAGTCTTCACAACCTATTAGGAAAATAAAAAGGGATAGATAGATGGCAAACAGCAAAGAACTTGTTTTCCACCTTATTTTTTTTTCTTGCATTCTCGTGCACCAACATATAACAGTATTGATCTATTGCTCCAATGTTGCAGGTTTATCTCATCGTTTTGGTTGTTTGGAAAGTATACCATGGTCCTAATCCAAAAATCAGAGGCATTCAGTTTTCGGTGTTCTGAGTGCATTATCGGGAATAGGCACGCGCTGCTACGCGCAAGAATCGGGGTTAGAAACCCTTCCTACAAGCGTGTTTTTGACGATTGAATGGTTCTGTCCAAAAATAACTATCGTGAATTATAGAAAAAAAAAGAAATTTGTCAAACAAAAAATTCTGATTCAGATGGACCTCATTGCTGATTCTCACGCCATTTTGCGAAATCCGCCTCGATTTCCTCCGACCATTTGCGATCAATTTCGCCCGGCGTGTAGACCCCTTCACGTAGCCGTTGATGCCCAAACCGATCGCGGAGAGCGACTTCTTCGCCTTGTTCAACGACCTGCTGCGCGAAATGCGGCGGGATAAAGATAACACCGCCGCGCCTGCCTAAAACGACATCTCCCGGTAAAACTGTCGCCTCCGCAATCCGGATGGGGATATTGATACCCGTCAACGTGACGTTCGCAATGCCTGTGGGGTCTACACCACGCACGAATGTAGCGAAATCAGGCAACTCGTAGATGCCGTCCAAATCTCGGATGCCACCGTCAATAACCATGCCTGTTCCCGTTTTCGCATAGATAGAATTGCCGAGGTTATCACCGGCGAAAGTACCGTCCTTCACTTTACCGAACAGATCCACCACAATGACATCATCGCGGACGAGCGTATCAATCACCCATGAGTTTTGCCCACCGACGCGTTCCTCTTTTTCACCTTGTGCGGAGACAGCATCGTTGAAATCGGGACGGATCGGCACAAATGCACAGGTTACCGCTCTGCCGACGAGAATCCGATCCGGATGGAGGTTCATCCAATCGCCAGCGAATTGGAACTGATAGCCGTTGCCATGCAGTACCCCCCACGCCTGTTCAATACTAATCGCCTTCATTCGCCGAAGGATATCATCGGGGACACGCGGTCGTCCATCAGGGAACCGCTCGCCTTCCCACAGATGCGTCATCGCGAGGATGCTTTCTTTATTGATGAGTTGCACTTTGCGTCACGCTCCTATACTTGGTAAAGTCGCACTATTTGTGTTTATTTTCGTGGGCCGGTTCCTACTTCATCTGGCAACTTGAACCTTAGGTATTAGGCTTTTCCTGCTTTTTTATTGGGACGACTGGTAAATCTACGTACTTGATGCCCTGCTTCATCTGCTTCTCCTGCTGCTTTGTCATAAATTCCATATACGTCTCCAAATCACCGAAAAGAGCGACGAGACGTTTTTTGGCCTCAAGGCATTCCTTCAAGATTTCGTCATACATGAGAGAGTTCCTCCAATATTGTCTCGGGGGTGTCGATGCAAGGCATTACAAGACCTGCATTGCGACAAACTTGTTCAATTTTCGGTTTTGTATGTGGGTTTGCAAGGTGCGCGAAATTCCACGTTGCTAAATATGGGATAGCGCGTATTGCCGAAACAGCTATATGGACAGCATCGGTGAAGGCAATTTGCGGAAGTGCTCCCTGGTCAACCAAATGTTGTGCAAAAGCTCGGTCAGAACTCTGTACAATCACAAGACTAAGCCCTTCAACTGCTCTCCGCCTATGTAATGCTTGCTCGCTATCCCCCATTGATATTTCGGCAATAACATAGTTGGATAAAACGAATTCAAAACGGGTGTCCTGCCAAAACTGCCGCGTGATTCTTTGCCGTTCCGCTGTCTTGACAGCACGACTCGGTCTAGAAACGAGGTAACTCGGAATCGTTGCATCAATGTAAACTCGGGAAATCTCGTTTTGAGAATTAGTTGTCATATTCTAAATGATAACACAAACTGTCTTGAAACGCAAAAAGTCAACTAAAAACTTATAGACCTGCGTTCTTCCAGACCTGATCGAGCGATTCCGCAGTCGCTTTTGCTGCGTCGGCGGGTTCCATGCCGTTCACCTCTTGGCTGAAGGGTTCGGGTGTTACAGGTCCGTCGTAACCGAGCTCCGTCAGAATTTGCACCAATTCAGTGAGCGGAATTACACCGGTTTCAGCAGGGAGGCATCTGATATTATCAATCTGATCGTCAGGATCAATTCCAGCAGGGGCATCGTTGATGTGGACGTAGACGACATCGGATGCGGAAAGTTTGCGTACATCGTCAACCGTGGAACGACAAGTGTACCAGTGCCACGTATCAAAGAGCAGTCCAACGTTTCCCGTACCGACAGCGGCGGCGAGTCCTAACATCGCATCCATTGAGTAGGCAAAGAGGTATTTAGAACCTTTGCGGCTCGTTGCGGGTCCGATGAATTCAAGTCCGATTGAATGCCCGTGGTCTTTGAGAATCTCGGCAACACCACGTAACCGTTTAACAGAAAAGTCCCAATTTTCCTGATACGTCATATCGTTTGAAGCGGGCCCGACAACAGTGGTTGTTCGGTAACAACCGAGTTCCGCTGCGAGTGCCGCACGTTCTGGCAGCTGCGCCAAACCGGCGTAATAGTCGGCATCCGGACCGCGCCAATTGACACCGAAACCCCAACCACCCATAGCAATCCCAGCATCTGACCAGAGGTCTTTGACGTGTTGGACAGAGTGTTCTTGTGCGATTCGATTGGCTTCGTCAATGTTCAGGTCCAGACCATCAAAACCGGCGTTTTTCGCGAGGTCCAAGCCTTCTGTCATATTTGCCTGGATGCCGATTGCACCGGTACTCAGATTTTTAAACATATTTTTATTTTCCTTGCGGTTAAACACGTGGATCTGGGACCTCACGCGCATTTGTTAAGAGTCGCCCTCCACTCTGCGGTGTACTTGAAGAAACACTTTCTTCGCATTGGATTTTAGCGTTTGCAAAAACCCCATAAGCGATCTGCTTCATTACGGGCTAACATTTTTGTAGTTAAGAAACTAACTTTTCACCACGCAAGACTTTCGCAGCGACAGCCCACGGATAATCCTCATCCTCCGCTTTTGCATCTCGGTACGTCGGAATCCAGACCCAGCGTTCTTCGCCGGAGCGATTCGGATGACTGGAGTGGAGTGTCAAATCGTGAAAAAAGACGGCACCACCTGCTTCAATCTCTGCGGTGACAGCAAGGTTTTCGTCAACTGCCCCCGGACGGAGTCGATTCCCAAACCCGTGTCCATCATCGGCATCGCCATCGTGGACAATGGCAGATTTATGCGAACCCGGAAATAGCTTGAGACACCCGTTTTCAACGGTTGCGTCGTCAAGTGCCACCCAGATCGAGACTTTGTGTGCGCCGTACCAATACGACCAATCCTGGTGCCAAGGGCTTGCGAACGTCATCGATTTACTCTTGAAAACTACCTTATCGCTCAGAAACTCAATATCCGGTGCGAGAACGCCCTCCAAGATGTCAAGTAACCGTGCGTCCCCGACTGCGGTTTGAAAAACTGGACTCCGCGCAGCTAAACCGACACACACGCCGTGTCCAGCGACGGTCCCCGTCTCCGCTTTAACGGTTTCCAAGATGTCGATGCATTCTAATTTAAGCCGTTGAACTTCGTCTCGCGTGAACAAGTTCGGTGCGATAGCAAAACCGGTTTCTGCGAAATCGTTGCTTAGCGTTGTTATATCAAGTGCCATTCTTTTAATTTTCCCTTAGTTGAAGACAGCAGCCTGCAACAACGGCGCAGGCGGGTATGAGAAAAAACGTCAAGAAACCTATTACCTCATTTAACGCCTTGCGAATAATTAAAAAACCTCAATGTGAACTTCGCGTCCTGTCTCAGCACTTCTGAGCAGCCCTTCCATCATCTGCTGGACAATTAGCCCGTGACGGAGCGGGGCTTTGCAAGTTACGTCATCTAAGATGCATTCAATAAAGTGGTCAGCGATAGCGTCCCATGTCTTTCCATACTTACTCTTTGGGAGTTTCCCATCTATGTCCTCAAATTCACCTTTTTCATTGGTTCGATAGAGTCGCAGGGGTTTTAGCGTCGCTCCCGCCTCTGTGCCAAACAACTCGATCTGAAATTCGTCGGGTTGGTGCGATGCCCAGAAGCTTTCCACCTGCAAACCGACACCCCCTTCAAACGTAATAAACCCACCCGCATAATCGTCGGAGTCATATTTTTCATAGATCTCTTTAGGTGCTTTCGTCCCTCTCCAGTAGCCGAGTCCTCGAGGTCCGAACTTCGCACCAGCAGCACCGAGTACCGCAATTGGCTTCGGCAGTCCGAGGATCCACCACGCCGAGTCAAGCACATGGACACCCATATCCCGAAATGCGCCGCCACCTTTCTGGATGAAACCGAGATTCCATGCGGGGATACCACTCCTGCGAACACTCCGTGCCCGTGCGTAGTAGAGTTCCCCAAAGTAGTCATCGCGGGCAAGGTTACCGAGATATTGACACTCCTTCCCAAAACGCGTTGAGAGCGACATCATATTAACGACACCTGCTGCTTCCGCTGCTGTGACCAATTTTTGTGCCGCTTCCTCGGAATCAGCAAGCGGTTTCGTTACCATGACGTGCTTACCGTTTTGCACGGCTTCTAACGCGATTGGAACATGCCACTGATTCGGCGTGCCGACGAAGACTGCGTCAATATCATCGGCTTTGCACATCTCTTTGTAATCCGTGTAGAATTTGACCTTCCCGGGTAAATCTTTGGCGAAGGCTTTCATCCGATCTTCAAGTAGATCGCAGAGTGCAACGACATTGCCTCTCGGATTTTCGGCGAGTGCTGTGCCGTTGGGTCTGCCGATCCCCATACCGACGACGGCGATGCGGACAGTCTTTTTTGCTGATGCCATATCATCTATCTCCAAATTTTGTAACGTGATATTACTGGGGGTTCCCTTGGTGATCTAAGGCAGGGTTAACCTCGTTTTTGACGGGCTTAATCGTCCGAAGGTATGCCCAAATTGCTTTCAAATCTTCATCGTTCATTTGCGCATAGTGTTTTACTGGCATAGGCGGCAAAATCTCCCGATTACCTTCCACGCCTTGGTGCAGTCCAGTGCGCATTGCTCCAATGAACATCTCTTCCGTCCATTCACCTAATCCAGTCTCCTTATCGGGGGTCAAGTTTGAGGCGAAACTGGTTCCAAACGGACCAGAAAAGGCTGATAATTGTGGGGCAGTTACGATAAAAATACCCTCTCGGATCATACGGAAATTATAACCCGGGGAAGGTTGTCCAGCCGGGTGTCCAGCGAGATACATATCCATGTTATACTCGGCACCATCACGCGGTGTATGACAATATCCGCATGCTGCGACTGCCTCCACGAGGTATTTGCCGCGCTGGACCCTATCACTCTGACTCTCGACAGCGCGAATGCTCAGCGCAATAATGGCACCCACAAAAAGCACCATTACACAAAAGATTATAAGATTACGATGCATTCAACAGTTCTCCTTTAGTTTCAAATCTTCGGACAAAATTTAGCACATTTTGTAAATAGATGCAATAGAAAAAGGCGCGGTTTCGAACCGCGCCTATCTTTATGTTTAAAGCAACCCGAATGAATATCCTAAAAACGATAGGATAACTTCGCGTAGTAAAGTCCACCGTTGAAACCGAAAGGTGCCGACCTTCTCGAATAGGTGAATACACCAGGGGAGTCAACAATGACAGTGCCAGTGCTGTCCTTTAAGGTTCCACCGCGGGACTGACCAATCTCGTTCAAGTCAGGCACCTGATCGAACAGGTTGTTCGCACCGATCGTCAGCGAAAGCCCTTCGTTCAACTGATAATTGCTCTGGATGTCGGTGAGCCATTTTCCGCCGTAAGTCTGCCGTGCTGGATCGTCTCCACTTCCCTCTTGAACAGTGTAGCTGCCGAAATAGCGCAAAGCACCACCGATAGTGAGGTCGCCGATGATGTAGTCCGCGCTGAGGTTAATCCGCGTGTTCGGCTGCCACTCCTCAATCATAGAGCGTTCCTGTGAAGGGAAAAGGGTGTCTTCACGCCCAATGAGAATTTCCGGTGCATCCACGTCACCGATAACTTCCGTATCCGCCCACGTCAACGCAGCCCTCAAATTAAGCAGGGATTCATTGTCAAAAGCATGTAGATAACCTGCAGCAACATCAACACCTTGTGTGCGTGTCTGCGCAACGTTTGTGAACACTTGCGCACTACTCGCGCCCGCTGCGGCTAATTCGGTTATGTCATCAGCACTGAAACTACCACTCAGGACAATTCGATCATCAATTTGAATCAGAAATCCATCAATACTAACCCACACTTTTTCAAGGGGTTTCAACACGAAACCCCCGGAGACGTTGAATGCGGTTTCCTCTTTGAGTTCAGGGATACCGAGTGCACGTGCGGCATCGCTGTCATTGCGGAAGGTGCCGACTTCAAGTGCTATGAGTTCTTCTGTATTTCCGTCCTTATCAAGATCGTCGGCATCTACTTTGAATTGTGTGCTAATATTGTTGAAGTAGAGTTGTTGCAGCGACGGTGCCCGGAAACCTGTGCTACCGGCTGCACGCACGGCAACTTGTTTCGTCAGGTCGTAGCGAGCCGTCGCTTTTCCTGTGACGGTCGCACCGAAGTCGCTATACTGTTCACCGCGCACCGCTGCGCCAACGAGGAGTCCCGTTCCGGGTTGCCCACTCAGGTAAGATTCAAAGTCGGCGTAGCCTGCGATATTCGTCCGGCTTTCGTCGACTTCATTGTCGGGTCGGAAACCGGGAAACACTTGGATACCGCCAGCGGCACCGTCTGCACCGAGTCCTGCATTAATCCATGAAAGCGGTTCACCCGCATGGATGCCATAACCTTCTCTGCGGAATTCAATACCGCCCGCAAGGTTGATGAGTGAGGACTGATAGTCCAACGGATAGGTAACATCTAAGTTGAACGCCGTTTGCGAGCGTTCAAAGCCGCCCGCATCCGCGGAAGTTGGGCTGCTTGGACCGTAAGACGCATTCAGAGAATTAGAAATGAAAAAGTCAAATGTGTTCAATCCGTGATTGATACTGACATCAACATTTAGGTCTGTCGTCTCATGTGTCCATGCCATACCTAAGGCGAGAGAGGTATCCCCAATATTGGTATTAATTTCTGGCAGGAACCCGTCTGGGTAAATTTCGGTGACGGTTCGCGATGCCTGATTCGCTCTGCGATAGAACCCTGCACTATTGTTTTGGCGTGAAGAATATCCACCAAAAGAGTAAAGTTCTAAGCCCGCGGCGAGTGGAAGTCCGAAGTTGTAAAATCCGACTTTTTGGGACGAATCGGCATCGCCAATTCGGAAGTTTTGCCGTTCAAAGGTATATTCGCGTGGGTCGAACCACACAGGTTGCTCTGTTACAGTACCATCATCATTTTCGATTTCAAGCGTGTTATCCGAAGGTCTGCCTTGATCTACATCCACCCAATCATATTGTTGCGTCCCGGTAAGTCCAGCGCGGTTTGTGCGGTATCTGTCGCGCCATTCGGCAGTGAGATTCAAGAAACCGGATGCGCCGACTTTCACACCGTAGTTCGCGTTACCATTCCACGTATCGCCATCGCCTTCGTAGGTTTGTCCCCAATAGATGTCAGCATTGCCTGTATCAACATCATCTTTGAGCACGATATTGATAACACCCGCAATAGCATCGGAGCCGTATTGCGCCGCTGCACCATCGCGTAGGACTTCAATCCGCTCAATCGCCGACGACGGAATCGCATTGAAGTCTGTTCCGGCAGTGCCGCGACCCACCGATGTGTTAACGTGCAGCAATGCGCTCTTGTGACGACGCTTGCCGTTGACCAGCACAAGCGTTTGGTCGGGTCCCAAGCCACGCAGCGTTGCGGGACGCAGGGCATCTGTACCATCACTAATCGTTGAACTTGAGAAATTGAAGGAAGGGACTAACATCTGAAGCACACGACCGGTTTCGGATTGACCGGTAAGACTGAGCTGCTCTCTGTTGACGACTTCTATCGGCACGGGTGCCTGCAGTGCTCTTCTGCCTATACTACGCGTCCCTACTACCACAACTGCATCAACGGTTTGGATCGGGGCAAGCACCACCGTCACTTCGGTCTGTCCAGCAGTCGTATTAAGGCGTTTACTCGAAAATCCGATGGCTATTACAGTCAGCGACTGTGCACCTGTCACGTCGCTAAACATAGCATTTCCAGATGCATCTGTCGTCTGTTCTTGGTTTCCGATTTGGACTTTTGCTTCCGGGATAGCGTTCCCATTTTGATCTTGAACGACAACCTTCAGTGTTTCAGCATTGGCAATCATCGGCATGACGAATGCAACGCCTAATAAAATCGTTACAACGCACCAGAAGTACCACTTATTACCTAAAATTGACATTTGATTGATTTATCCTCCTTAAAAATTGTGCCACAAAAAAGATCGCATCGTGTGACCTCTATGAATTCAAACACTATTTGTTATTATTCTGGTCGCAATGATTCATGACACATCCGCAATTAAAATACGGTTTAATTATGCGTTATCTTTCTGGTAAAATGCAAATTAAAGTCCGACAATAACATAGGGAATCACTTTTTTTAACAATAAACTCCGTTTTTATGCTAAAATGGGTAGAAGTCGTCCCAATTTATGACGCTGGCAGATAGAATTTTTGTATAGGGTTCAATTTTTGTATCCGTGAGTGCATTAAAAACCCATTTTTGGCAGGATTTTCACTCGTTATTGCGGAGAGAAACGGGAGAAAAACGCTCGGTGATGAACTATCCATTGACGCTTGTGCAGATTTTAGAACACGCACACCGTATACACGGGGATAAGCAGGTTACGACACTGCTGCCTGATGGAACACTGCATCGTTATAACTATACTGCATTATACGAGCGTGTGAAGCGGTTGGCAAACGCTATCGCCCAATTGGGGATTCTGTGCGGAGACAGAGTCGCAACGTATGCTTCCAATACCTATCAACATTTAGAACTCTACTACGCGATTCCGTGCATCGGTGCTGTGCTCCATCCGCTCAATGTTCGTCTCTCGGCTGTGCAATTGGCACAAATTGTGCAAGAAGCAGAAGACAAACTCATCTTTGTTGACAACGGATTCGCGGGGCAGTTTAAGGCGTTTCAGGATAAGATTGCATGTAAACAGGTTATCTACTTCGACCCGACATCCGCGGATACCGATGTACCTTATGAGCAGCTACTCTCCGAAGCCACACCCGTATCTTCATGGAATATCCAAGATGAGAACTGGGCGATGGGACTCTGCTATACCAGCGGCACACAAGGAGAACCGAGAGGTGTTCTCTACACACACCGCTCTATGTTTCTCCACACGTTGGCAGCGAACCAAGCCGATGTCTTCGGATTGACGGAGGCAGATGTCGTTTTACCCATCGTTCCAATGTTCCATGCAATGGCGTGGGGACTGCCCTACGCAAGCATGTTTGCTGGCGCAGATATGGTGCTACCGGGTGCCAAACCGCCCTGTATAGCCGAACTTATTGCTGAGACGGGTGCCACTGTCGCTGCAGGCGTACCGACGGTCTGGGCAGAGGTGTATCCCGAACTCCGTAAAAGGAAAAAGGATATCCGTGGATTGCGGCGATTGATCGTCGGTGGAGAGGCGATGCCGCTGTCCCTGATTGAAGTCTACGAAAAGGAACTCGGCATTGAGATTTGCCACGCTTGGGGAATGACAGAGATGTCCCCAACCGGAACGTTCTCGAAACTGCGCGGTGCTCACCGGAGTTTATCGGACGCTGAGAAATGGCGAATTAAGGCAAAGCAGGGGAGACCTATACCGGGTGTTGAACTCCGTCTCGCAGCTGAAACATCTAACGGTTTCACGGAACTCCCCTGGGATGGCGAGACAGTCGGGGAACTACAAGTGCGAAGCCCTTGGACAGCGAATAGTTACTATAAAGTTGAACCAACTGCAGAACACTTCACAACCGACAAATGGTTACGCACAGGGGATATGGCTACGATTGACGCGGATGGCTACATGCAAATTGTTGACCGAGCGAAGGCACTCATCCGAAGCGGTGGAGAGTCTATTTCAAGTGTCGCCTTGGAGACTGTCCTGTTGAAGCATCCATGTGTGCATGAGGTAGCGGTTGTCGGTATCCCTGACGAGAAGTGGGGAGAACGTCCGTTTGCTGTCGTTGTACTCGCAGAACAAACAGACGAAAATATCTCAGCTCTCCTCAGGCAGCAACTCGCATCTGAATTCCCCAAGTTCTGGATTCCAGACAAGTTTGTCTTTGTTGATGAAATCCCGAAAACGAGCGTTGGAAAATCCGATAAGCGGGCCCTTTTGGCGCAGCTTGCCAGCCAAAACCTATTCGACAAAAGTAACACTGCTTGCCAGAACCCAATATTAGAGTCTGTGCATAAAAAGTAGTGGGACACGCCGAGTACCCTGCTGACCTAATCATAAACAATGTTATTGAAACTTGTCGGAAACCCTGAAAAATCGGAGCGAAAACCCAACCGTTAAAAAGGGAGGATCCCATGAAAATGAAAGCCGCCATCTATACAGGCATTGAAGAAATCGCCATTCGTGAGGTCGAACGTAACGAACCGCCTCCGGGCTTTGTACTCGTTGACACCAAACAGACCGGCATCTGTGGTAGCGATCTGCACAGTTATTTCGGGCATTGGGGACAATCGCATGAACACGCCGCAGGGCATGAAACATGTGGGGTTGTCACGGCACTCGGCGAGGGCGTAACTGAATTTGATATTGGCGATAAAGTCGCTGTGGAATGTTTTTCGCACTGCGGCACCTGCAAATATTGTGAGACAGGGCAGTATAATCTCTGCTTCAATAGAGCCTGGATCTCCCCGAACATGCACGGCGGATTCGCAGAATACACAGCGACGCATCATTCAGGGCTCTTTAAATTACCAAAACGGATGACTTTTGAACAAGGCGCGCTCGTTGAACCACTTGCTGTCTCACACCGTGCCATCGCGCGTTCGGGGGCTAACTCCCGAGACACAGTCGCTATTATCGGCGGCGGCACCATCGGACAATTCGCTTTGGCGGATGCGGTTGCCGCGGGTGTTAAGGAGACTTTGATTACCGTTAAATATGAACAGCAGGCAGCGTTAGCAAAAACACTCGGCGCAGATCATATCGTCAACATCAGCGATACCGATGTTCAAGATTACGTCAAGGATGTCACAAACGGTATCGGTTTTGATGCAGTCATCGAAACGGTGGGTGGCGCAGAGAACTTCAACACCGCAACAACTATTGTTCGGAAACAGGGGGCTGTCGTTCTCGTTGCCGGATACTATAAACCCCTTGAGGTGAATCTCTCTACGATCGTCTGGTCGGAGGCGTTCATTACAGGTTCTAACTGCTACGGTTATAGTGGAATGGAGACGGACTTTGAGGCGGCAATTGAGTTAATAGACTCTGGTAAGGTCGATGCTACAAAATTGGTGACGCACTACTATCCGCTTGACGAGATCAGCGAAGCCTTCCGCGTGTCTGCCGATAAAACTTCTGGCGCGATTAAGGTGCATGTCTGTCAGGAATAGCGTTTCGGAATTGGCTGACGCGACTTCAGTTCTATCCGTCAAAATAACGACATGAGGATTTTATAGAATGCAAAACGGAAACCATACGTTGTGTCCTGAAGAGCAGGAACAGTTTTGGCGGCAGGGCTATCTCGGTCCTTATACACTCTGTAGCTCTGAAGAGATGCTCAATATGCAACCAGAAATTGAGAGGGTACTTGAAACCGACGCGCCTGATCACAAAAACAGGGTGCATAACCGCCACCTCGATTCTTCCTTGATTCACGGTCTTGCCACGCATCCCGCCATTGTCAAACGGATGGCATCCTTATATGGGCCAGACCTTCTCCTCTGGCGGACAAACTTTTTCGTCAAAGAACCGGGAGCAAAGGAGATTCCGTGGCACCAAGATTTCAACTATTGGCCCCTTGAGCCGCCTATCATAATTTCGGCATGGATCGCCGTCGATTCAGCAACGCTGGAAAATAGCTGCCTCCAGATCGTCCCCGGTTCACACCGCAAAGTGATACCACATGTGAAAGCGACATCCGACATGGCGTTCAACCAAATGGGTGACCTCGGATTTATTGATACAAGCAATGTCGTCAATTTGGAGATGCAGCCCGGCGAATTTGTTCTTTTTAATGAACGCACCTTGCATCACTCGGAGGCGAATCGCTCTGACAAACGGCGTATCGGTTTGGCTGTTCGCGTCATCCTGCCGATTGTCAAAGTTTTCGACTGGGACGCGCCTCAACATGAACTCATCGTTATTCATGGTGAAGATCCCGTTCAATTCAACAAGAGGAGTTAATTAATGAATCGTCAAATTACCCTCGCCGCTCGGCCCGTAGGGTACCCGAAAACGTCAGATTTCAATTTGGTGGAAGTTCCAATCCCAAAACCGGAAGACGGTCAAGTATTGGTAAAAACTATCTACCTCTCTGTTGATCCGTACATGCGAGGGCGGATTAACGCAGCAAAATCTTATGCCGCCAACGTCGAAATTAATGAAGTGATGGTGGGGAGTGTTATTGCTCACGTTATTGAATCAAAGCATCCTAACTTTGAGATCGGCGACATTGTCAACGCGAATATCGGATGGCAGGAATACGGGGTTACTGCAGGCGATGGGTTGCGGAAAATTGATCCGACAATCGCACCCATCTCAACAGGCGCGGGGATTCTCGGTATGCCCGGGTTAACAGCATACTTTGGGCTGCTTGAAGTTGGACAACTTCAAGCACGCGAGACCGTGTTGGTCTCTGGTGCCGCAGGCGCAGTCGGCTCTGTCGTCGGACAGATTGCGAAAATTAAAGGCTGTCGGGTTGTCGGCTCCGCCGGCACCGATGAGAAGGTTGATTATATCGTCAATGAACTCGGCTTTGATGCGGCTTTTAATTATAAAGAAGTCTCTGATTATCACACAGAACTCCAGACCCTTTTGCCTGATGGTATTGATGTCTACTTTGACAACGTCGGTGGTGAGATTACGGATGCCGTCTTCCTCAATTTAAGGATCAAGGGACGTGTCGTTATATGCGGACAAATTTCTCAATATAATTTAGAAAAACCGGAGACAGGACCGCGGTTCCTCTGGTACATGATTACCAAACGCGCGAGAATCGAGGGGTTCCTCGTCTCTGAGTACGCCGACCGGCACGCAGACGCACTCGTTGAGATGGCAGAATGGTTGCAGCAAGGCAAGCTGAAATATCGGGAAACAATCGAAGAAGGCGGGATTGAGAGTGCACCCGCGGCATTCATTAGCATGTTAAAAGGTGGCAATATCGGAAAACAACTCGTCAAGATCGCTGAATTAGATTGAAGACTACCATAAACTAACACCCCTTAGCTGCTCACGTTAAAACGCGGCACCCATGCTAAAACATGGAGTTTCCCATGAACACGCGTCGTTTAGCTTTTCTGTTTTCGCTGCTAATATTATCCGTTTTTTGCCTACATCTTTTCAGTTGGGCAGAAGGTATGATCGTCTACGCCTATCGTGGGACGACCTACATGATGCATCCCAATGATACCATACCTACGCGGATTACGGAAGAAGGTATTTCCACGCCCTCGCCGGATGGACGCTTTTTGGCAGCGGTAGACCACGACCCGGATCGCCGTAATCTTCTCCACATCCGAGACCTCCACACCGGTAAGAAAATCCGTTCCATCATATTGCAAGTCCATTCTTACGTCGATATTTCCTGGTCTCCAGATGGACGTTGGATTGTTTATGCTGGCAATATAGAAAGATTAAGAGCAGGGCGTGACCTGGGCACCGAAATTTTCCTAATTTCACCGGATGGACGACAGAAGCGAAAGTTACGCCATCCCCTCGGCGAAAAACCCATAGGTTTCGTCTGGGCACCAGATGCGCAATCTGTGTTTTACAATCTCGCTGCAACAGACCGACGTCAGGAAATCTGGGAGTCGAAAATCAACGGGCAGGAAAATCCAAAGAAACATTTGCCATTCCACGACGGGGCGAGTTTCTTAAACCGTTACCCGTTCTATAGTTTCTCGCCAAACGGCAAAGAGATTGCCTACACACCGATTCATGAAGGCGTATTTGTTACAGATGCTAAGGGGAAGAACCACCGAAAAGTAACCGATCGCGCCCATGAAAACCTATTTCCGGATGCTGTCGGAATCGCTATCCAAGCATTCGTCAATCACCGCTTGCAGCAGTTCTTTCAGGTAGATTGGTCGCCGAATGGAAAACATCTTGTGTTTTCTGCTGAGACGCTTGCGGGTCATTACGGCCTCTACATCTACTCGTTTGCGTCCAACGAAGCTCAGCGTTTAGTCCTTTTGCGGAATAGTCTCCCTATTTCGCCGCGCTGGATTGGTGATTCATTACCAGTGCAACCACATAATAAGATGGCTGTGACGTGGGGGAGTCTCAAACGTACAACAGAGACGGATTAATGTATTTTTCCGTTTCCTATTGGCTTGGTACAGGAAGGGCAGACACAAATAATGTATAGAAAGATGTTTGGTAATTAATCAACGCACCTTAACCTTGGCTGTTAGGGCAGCTATTTTTGAAATGAGGACTTCCTAATGAACACACATCGCTTGATTTTTCTGGTTTCGGTAATAATTCTTCTATTGGGCATTTGCCCAAATCTGCTCTGTTGGGCAGAAGGTATGATCGTCTACGCCTATCGTGGGACGACCTACATGATACATCCCAATGATACCGTACCTACACCTACGCGGATTACGGAAGAAGGTATTTCGACACCTTCGCCGGATGGACGCTTTTTGGCAGCAGTAGACCACGACCCTGATCGCCGTAACCTTCTCCATATCCGAGACCTTCGCACCGGTAAGAAAATTCGTTCCATCACATTGCAAGTCCATTCTTACGTCGATATTTCTTGGTCCCCAGATGGACGTTGGATTGTCTATGCTGGCAGTCCACAAAGGATAAGAGGCGGACGCGATCTGGACACAGAAATTTTTCTAATTTCGCCGGATGGACGACAGAAACGGAAGTTACCCCACCCCATTGGCGAAAGACCTATAGGTTTCGTCTGGGCACCAGATGCGCAATCCGTGTTCTACAATCTCGCTTCAACGGACAGGCTTCAGGAAATCTGGGAGTCGAACGTCAATGGGCAGGAGAAACCCAAGAAACATTTGCCATTCCCGGAACGTGCGGGTTTCTTAAGCCGTTACCCGTTCTATGCATTCTCCCCAGACGGTAAAAAAATTGCCTACACACCGCTTCATGAAGGCATATTTGTCGCGGATATTGAAGGGAGAAACCACCAAAAAGTAGTCGATCACGTTCATGAAGCCATATTTGTTGTAAATGCTAATGGAATAAATCTCCTCGAAGAAATGGCCAATCGCGGCTTGCGGCAGTTCTTTCAAGTGGATTGGTCCCCGAATGGCAAATATCTTGTATTCTCTGTTGATATCGGTTTTAGTAATTATGGGCTCTACATCTATTCGTTCGCCTCTCAGAAAGTTCGGCGTCTAGTACTTTTGCAGGATAGTCTCCCTATTTTGCCGCGCTGGGTTGGTGATTCATTACCAGTGCAACCACATAATAAGATGGCTGTGACGTGGGGTAGCATCAAGCGTTCAAAGAACTAATCTGAACTCGCTACTCGCACGTGCACAACCTAAATTCGCTTCTAATAGCCTTTTTCTTTATCAATCACGCTAAGAAGTCGTTTACCAACGAGCAGTCGTTCTAAGTTATCACAGAACAGTCCCACCGTCCGATCCACACGAATCGGTGAACCCCCAGCAACGTGTGGTGTAATAATAACATTCGGCAGATCCCATAACGGACTGTCGGTAGGCAATGGTTCCTCAGGTGTAACATCCAGCCCAGCACCGCCGATGCTTCCTGAAGTCAACGCACGGAGCAGTGCCGGTCCGTCTACAATCTTGCCGCGTGTGACGTTGATGAGCAACGCGTGCGACTTCATCTGTTCAAATGCTGCATCGTTAAACATACCGTGCGTCTCCGGTGTCAGTGGCGCACAGATAGCAACGACATCCGATTCCGAAAGGAGGTCATGAAAGCGATCCATCTTCCAGACTTCATGAACAAACGACGGGGCCTCAACCGTCTCCGGATCGACAGCGATGACACGCATATCAAACCCCTGTGCTCGGCGCGCAACGTCAATACCTGTGCCGCCAAGTCCAACAATGCCCAGTGTCCGTTCGCTTAACTCCCACGTCGCGAGGCGGATTGACATCCGATTATCCCATGTCCGTTCACGTACCGAGCGTCCGATGCCGCGTAATAGGCCGAGAAGTAAAGCCCATGTCTGGTCTGCCAGATGGGGTCCAACGAAGCCTTTTGCACTCGTCAGAATAACATCGCTCTTGACGAATTCCGGGAACAGTAAGCCGTCAACGCCCGCTGAAAGTACTTGCACCCATTTTAACTGCTTCGCATTTTCAAAAAGCGCGCGGTTAAACCCACCGAATACAATGTCAGTATCCGCGATTTCACGCAGTGCTTCCTCCGAATTTTGTGGTCTCACAAGCAAAAGCGCGTCAGAAACCGATGCGATCCGCTGTTGCTGTTCTGATGTAATATCGGTGTTAATCAGAATTTTCATATTGACATCTCCCGTATATCGTGGTATTCTATATACAGAATAGCGAGATTCTTACACTCAAAAATACATTCTCAGAAAAGGAGAATTTTATTGTGATTGATTCATCTTCTACGCGTCTGTCTAACCGACGTGAGCGTACTTTTTCCGTTTCCATTTTGGCACAGCTGGGAAGCCAAAATTTGCGCTTCATTGCTGTTATGAGCGTTTTCCTTGCAGCCATTTTCATCGCGAGTTGTGGCGACGAGGGCGATATCACTGAAGATACCACCGGTATGACAGATGTCCTACAACCGACAACAACACCCGAAACGCAGACCCCTGCTCAACCAGAAGACCCCGCGGTTATTGAGGTGCCCCCTGTCGTTGAAGAACCGGGGGTCTCTTTTAAGGACGATATCCAACCCATCCTTGCTGAAAGATGTGCCACGCCACAATGCCATGTCGCCGGGCATTTTACAGGGTTAGACCTCAGCAAATACGATACCTTCAAAAAAGGCGGAAACGGCGGTGCTGCATTTGCTGCGGGTAACGGCGAAGGCAGTTTTGTTGTTAAACGCATTGATGGCGGCGGCATGCCCCCTGGTGGACCACCGTTGGACGCAGACCAAATCCAACTCTTCATTGATTGGATTGATGAAGGTGCCGAAAACAACTAAAATTTAGTGGCAGCATACCATTCTTGTCCTTCTGTGTCAAGCTGAAAAGGTTGTCAATCCAGGGTTATTTAGTTTTAAGATTTCTCACTGGATGAGGTTAACTGCGAGTTTAGGTTCTGAAGCGAAAAATCGCAGTGTTTCAGCGATCTTTTTCTGTCCATCAAAGCGTAAGACCGACAGGGCAGTGTTTCGTAATGCTGCCATGACGTGTGGGAGATTCCCCGTTCTTGCCTGTGAAGCGTCCTCACCGAGAACGTTGTCTCGCACCCAATGCACCTTGTTCTCTATGGTCCAATGTTCACGTCGGAGTTTGAGTAAGTCTTTTGCGGATGCGACTTCTGGTGCGAGGCTTGTGATGCCATATTGCGTCTGATAGGTGATCTCGGCTGTTTTTGTATTCTCCCGCAGAGATTTATATTGATAAACCTGAGCGAGTCCTGGCCATTTGATGTAATCTGTCAAGAGTGTGCTGACTGTGAGTGTGCGTGTTGTGGTAAACCCGTGTGATGTTTCAACCTCTATGTGCGTATCAAGATGTGCGGTTGCCTGGGTGTGTAGGTTCTCAAAGCGTCGTTTTTCAATATCTTCTGG
>PYIY01000202.1 GCA_003635195.1 Candidatus Poribacteria bacterium
GTACAAGTGTGATTTTGATATGCTAAATGATTTTCATAAGGAAAAGAAAAAGAGGGATAAACTTAAACAAGAACAATCTACCTGATTGTACTGCCATCGGAAATTTCGACCACTCCCTAAACTGATTGAAAAAATCGCACTTTTTTCTTTATACACAGGCTGGAAACACGCCTGCTACAATGAAGGAACAACTATGTACATCATAACTGAAAACCATAGGATGATAGAGATAGGAATAAGGACAGGTAAGGGCATTGCCATAGGTACACACCCAGAAACACCGTATGCTCGATTAGTTGTAATTGATATGGAACGTAGGATTGTAGACGCTATTATTGGTGAATTTCGGACAGTTGAGGATGTGGAAAAAGCTAAGACCTCAATTGGTGAGGCAATAGAAGCAGATAGGTTACCCTGGGATGTCACTGAATTTAAGAGGAGTTTGTACGGATAGATAAGTGGGCAGTTACTAACCAGCGATTTTGATCGCAAGTGAAAGTGTGCCGGAATCAGTTTCTGCGTGTAATTTTCAGGCTTAATATCCTATATTTTAAAGTGCCACCGGAAATTCAGACCACGCTCTAAACCAAGATTGTCATACTTGGTCATTTCATCACACAGGTGTATCACCACAAACGCCCTCATTCGGCGTTAGGGTATCTGACACCTATGGAATTTCAGAAGCAAACCTTATCTTAACTTTGCGAAATTGTGGTCGAATAAGCGTATGCACTACAATGACTATACAAACACCATTCGGATCTCACGAATGGATTGTACGACTACTAATATTGCAGGAGAAATAAATGACTGACGAGAGAAAACAGGAGCTCAAGCAGTTGCTTCATGAAGCGATGGGAAAATTGATTATATTATATGAACATAGACCTTCACATATTCCTATCGATGTATACAAAAGGTATTTACAAGAACGTTGGAAGTATTATGGTATGGATTTCCTATCGTTTTCATTTATGACTAATTTTTGGCTTGTCATCGAAGGAGAAAACACAGAATCAAAGTCATTTGACTTGCTAAATGAAAATACAAAGCTTATTAACTTCATTGAAGAAGAACTTACTCCTTTTTGGCATGGCGACTCGATTCAAACCGGTAGTTATACTGTAGAAAGCGGATTTCCCCATGGATCTCACCTCGCTTATACCCAATCTGGAAGTAACCAATCGCACCATATTTTACAACGCCTTCTCGAAATTGCTATTGTTCGTGGAATAGAGGAAGCTGTATTGGCATTCGATGGAAGTTGTCGTCCCGAAGGATTACCTGGTTTTTTTCAATACGTGGCATTAGTTGAAAGATTAAAGGTAGAGACAGAACTACAAATCTATGAAGGTGTACGACTTGTCCCCTTACCTCCTTTAAATACAGAAAAAATAACATCAGAAGTTATAAGGTATTTACCGGGTTTTCCTTCGCATGCTTTTATTCGTCAAGCAGATACCTTTTTCGGTAAGACACTGCTTGTCATTGATTGTCCCGGATTTTCCATATTTCACAAACCTCCAGAGCGATTATTTGAATCCGGTACCCGAGTGGCTGACCTCTCATTTGATGTAGAAGAACGGGACGTAAAATTTCAGAATCGCAAAGAGATAAATGCCTTCATAAAAGATTTTTTTTCACAAGCATTGTCTTTAGTCTGCAATTCAGCGTTTGAAATTTATCATATAGGATGGTTTTTGGAAGAAGATAAAAACCTTCATACTCAGGGTCCAACCATAAGTACTCGACACCCATTATTGGAGCGCGGTCGGTTTGTAAGTTCCACTAAGGCAGATCAGTCTGAAATAGATCAAGCTAAGTGTCTGTATAATCGTTTGACTAATCTAAATAATGGAACATTTGAGAAATTACAGATACCAATTAATAGATGTATAAAATCCAAAATATCTCAGACTTCTGAGGATAAAATAATTGATTTGGCAATAGCCTTTGAAGCCCTCTATTTACCAGATATCGGTGAATCAACCTTCAAATTAGGTGTTCGCGCATCTTGGTACTTGGGAAATGATAAAAAAGATAGAGAGGAGTTGCGTGAAATATTCACAAAATTCTACGGATTTCGTTCCAAAGTGGTTCATGGTAGAAAACCAAACGGAGAGGAAAATATTACGATTAAAGGTGAACCCATACCTGTATCAAAGTTTATTACAAGAGTTCAGAATTTATGTCTGAAGTCAATAGAAAAAATTATCAAGCACTGTTTGAAAGAGGGGAAATTCCCTGATAATGACTATTGGAACAGTTTGATACTCGGTGACACCGACAGTTTGAAGTGCCACCGTTAATTTAGACAAAAAAGGGAAAAATCGCACTTTTTTTCTTGACACAAAACCACAAAAAATGCTATAATCCTTAAATGAAAGCGGGGCGCGCGAACGCCCCTACCGAGAGAGAAAAACCTAAGCATCACCAAAGGAAATCCGCTTCGGCATTTAATATTTAAGCACACTTCCCCTTAAATGTCAAGGCGAGTTTCCCCAACTCTATGGAGTCTTGACATTATGACCAACGCAAGAACGCTCATCAATTCCCATCTTTTCTGTGTCGATAACCTCTCCGATGCCGATATGCGCGAACACCTCTCCAGAGACGGCAACCCTGTCCAGTATGACGGACAACACATCACTGGTTATCATTGGTTCGCCTATCCTAACGAGACGGAGGGGCTTTATAGCAAGGTCTTGGCGCGCGTCAATATGTTCGGCGATCTCGTTATCGGTTCTGGCGAGGAGACATGCCTTGTCATCATCCGATACGGCAGATTTTCACTTTCGCGCAAAGTTTGTGAGGATGTGGCAAACGTTCACGACAAGCGGTTGCTGGTGTGTCTGTGAGGGGGGTTGCTATGAGAAATGCAATGTTTTTCCCCAATCGGATTCTCTACCGTGAGGAATTGTTGTCTACGACCGTCACGTATGCTGTGGATCTATCCGAAACCGAATTCCTGAACCTCAAGCCTATCGTGCCAATAGAACAGTTAGGCATTCGTCCTGCAGAGTTCCGTCTCAATGAGGTTGCCGAGAAAATCTTGGAACGCTATGCAATACATGAACTTCACTACTTGGCTTCGGTCAATGCGGATATTCAGCGGATTCAGTACCTCGTGGAGAATTGGGATTACAGGGAAGTCGGACACATTACGATTGGAGGGTTCCGTCCCGGTCCCAACGGCGGATACGCGATCAATGACGGCAATCACCGCTGTGTCGCATTGGCATTGCTTTTGGCAACACACAGCATCACCTATCAACCCGTGACGGCGATCACCGCTGTCACACAAACAGAGACGCGGCATCGGATCTATGAAGATGAATATTCGCAGACTCGTTGATTATGATGTGGGCGGGGCGATCCGCCCACACTTCCTGAAGTTATCAAGCAATATGTAGGAACCGAAAAAGGGTCTAAATGGTCATATACAATCTCCGACACCGGTCTAATATTACTCTACACTTTCTGAGACTTCAGGGACATCATAACGTTGGGCAGCTACTTTTAACTGTTCTGCGTACCCGTAAATATCGTCTATACTCTCAATTTCGACCCGCTCCTCGTTTCTTTCCTCATCGGTTATCCCCAAGTACTTTTTAGCACTATTGAAATAGAGACGGCACACACGCTTTAGCCTGTTATCATCTAACAGAACAGACATATAACTTATGGTGTCTCGGTGTCCAATTCGGTCTGGAGCAACCACTTCACGGATAATAGACTTGACGATATAGAATCCCTCTAACTCTTCCTCGGTTGTTACAATACGAGACTCAACTTCTTCTTCTTCAATTGACTCATCAGATTCTTCAACTTCGACGGGCTCTTCTGTGACTTCCTCTCTGCTGATTGCAGACTGCAAGCGTTGATTAATCTCTTCATTTAGAAACTGGTTCAATGCGCGTCTGACAATATCTGTGAACTGCTGAACCACGGCCTGCGTTCTCATACCGCTGTAAACGTAAGACAGGAAAAACCGAACAAAGTCTTCAGAAGGTGATTCCAGTTGCTCCATCATGGTCTGCTTTATCGCTTTTGTATACTTCAAGTCGCTTGCAGCAGTAAGCGTTGCATCCAAATCAAAGCCGGACTTGGTAAACCGTTTGAGCTCATTGACCCACTGTTGCTGAATATCAAGCATACTGAATTCAAGGAACGGCTTGGCATCCATTATGTTTGATTCTTCCAGATCGGTGTAAAATTGATACACGATGCCATCCGTCAATAAAGCAATCCGAGCGTGAACAACTGAAAAATAACGATAAAGTTGTGTAGTGTGAGCGTCAGATAAATCCGTACCACACTTTTTGCACTCAATAAGCATGATGACTTCATCATCTTTGAAAATCGCATAGTCAACCTTTTCGCCCTGTTTTGTGCCAACGTCAGCAGTAAATTCAGGCACAACTTCTGTCGGGTTAAATACATCATATCCCAAAAGGTTGATAAACGGCATAACGAAGGCATTTTTCGTCGCCTCTTCGGTCTGAATAACATCTCTTTGCCTTGTGATTCTGGCGGATAAATTCCCGAGTTCTTCAATAAAATCCATTAACGTCTTCCTTCCAATGTCTCTGTAAACAAAATAATAGAAAATAGCTGCCCCATCAAGAGGCATCGTAATATAGTATGTTGATCTTGGTGTTTCAGCCCAGTTCTTTTATCCACCCACCACGGTGGAAGGGTGGCAGAAACGGAATGGGGTCCGATTCGTGGTGGTGCCACCCAAAACTGGTTAGAGGAGTATAGCAAAAAAGGGAAATAATTACAAATTCTGTGTCCGACAAAGAGAAAAAATGTAGAATAATTTTACGTATTCTGATAGAATACCAACAATTCGGGTCTAATTCCATTGGACCTGAAGATGGTATTATGGGTCTTTATGACTCATTATCGAGGGATTGTTAGGGCTTCACTGGCTAAAGATTGACCCTAACGCACCCTCTGGCAATACCAGCCACTTTGCAGAAGTGGTATTGCGTGTCTTTATTGTAGTTGAAATCTGAAAAAATTGAAATGCTTTTCAGATGTGATACGTTTGAAGGCACAAAGGATAGTTATACTTGACATTCTTTTTTGAGTTGGGTATAATTATTGTTGGACGGCTGGCAACAGCCTCCCGGTTGCGAAAGTGACCGTAAAATCATAGCGTTGGCGTGGAGAGGTGCTGTCAATCTCTTTCCAAAAGAGATACCTCTCCTCCCCCACTTTTGACAGAAGTGGCTGCTATGGTTTGAAGCGTTTCCCTCCCTTGTGGAAGCGAAACGCCAACGCAATACCACTACAGAAAAAGATAATAAGGGCAGTGATACGGAATGCACTCTCTTTGCATCTCGCTTCACTACCCTTATATCTGAATACCCTTATATCTGAATATGGAAAGGGTCTTATGACCTTCGTATCCTTTACGGGTACCCTCCTGTTCTTCATGCTGTTCATGTTTGTTGTCGGAAACCAACTCGTAGCGACCAGCATACAACGGATGGATACCCTGATCAAAACCTACAAGATGAAGCCCCGTGACTGAGCGTTGCTCTTTCGCGCTGGGCTGCTTCTATTCTCTCCTCCGACAGGAGAGACGAAAAAGAAGTCTACAAGGAGATATTATGTCAAGCGAAAAAATGGATCGCATTGATTACATTGAACTCTTCGATATCCCCGAAGCACAAGAGGAGATTGAGGAGAATACCCCCTCTTTTGATATAACGCAGCAACCCCTTTTGAGTTTCGCGATGCCAGCAATCCGCTGGACGGATCGGCAAATGCGGCAGATGCTTGAGATGTCCATTGCGCCGTTGATGTTGGCACTCTTTCTATTAGGGAATAGATGCGTGGAAACGGGCAGCATTCATGAATATAGAATCCGAGAACTCGCAGACCGGCTCGGCTATGATCGGCAGACGATCTATAGAGCTGTTAGGACCCTCAACGCACTCGGTTTCGCGAAGTTGCGCACCCGAGATAAGAAGTTGCATGGTAAAGTCTACGATTCGCCTTCCAAACGGATGCGTAACAAAAAAGCACCTGATCTCTATCCATTGAAGATAGCGACGCTTCACATTGACTACCTCCTGCCACTTCTGAATGCCAAACCGAAGGCATCGGACTTGAAGTTGTATCTGTTATGGGCGTTTTATTGCGACGAGTCAACGGGTGAGATCAACACCCGGAAACGCCCTGTGGAATGGGGAAAGGAAATTGGTAACACGCGCACAACCGCTGAACAGGGGACTGATTGGCTCATCAAAAAGGGGTTTATGCATGTCAAACGGGATTATGTGATTCTGGGTCGGCATCCAGGTGTCGCGATGGGGTTCTGGCAGATCCGCTTGACGAACCTTGAAAAGGAGAAAGCGAACATCGAGAAGAAGCGACAACGGAAAAACGGTATTCAGCCGTATGAGGATGTGCTGCTGCTGCTGCGCAAGATGTTCGGGATTGATGCGCGCAATTGGGTGCATGGACACATCACTGAGGCGCAGCGGATTTTGTCAAAGAAGATGGAAGTGTACGGGCTGCGTGATATTCAGAAATTGAAGAAACGTCTCCCTGCAAAGACGACGCAAGCAGGCGATTCTGACGGAAATCTGTTTGATTCTCCGCCCTCTTGGAGAGATTTGGAAGGCGGTGTCCCCCAAGGCGCATAGCCGAGTCCGGTGTGCCTGTGAGGTGCCTACAGGGGCGTGCCGGACCAAGAATTCAAACAGATTGAGTTTATACAAATTTAGGCGTGTTGTTGTGTGTCAGAAAATTACTGCATGCGTAAAGGAATTACGAAATGTGAGTTGAAGTGAAGGTGTGTGCAAATAAATTTTTATCGGTATCGGGAGCGTAGGCGGTACGTGGGTTCGCTGCGCGCCTTTAAGAGTTTCTCTTAAAAGAACTTCTAAGAGAATTAGTTAACCGCTCTGGCGGGAACGATATACAAATTTTTCAAAGCTGAGCACTTCGAAAACAAGTTCCGCCTTAAACTCAGGGGTGAATCTTCTTCGTTTCGCCATTGGAGACTCCTTTCAATTGAGATTGTTATTGAGCATCAATCTTCCTTTAGGGAGTGGCCCAAAAAACCGTAGGCAGTACATAACCTTCAAAAGATACCTGTTGATTCTCATATTGCTTGATATTATTGCCTGACATCAGATTTGCAAAAGTCACCGTGAGTACACCGATGGAGATGTCCCTGCCCCGAATCGGGTGATAACGGATGCTTGTACAGATTGGGATTTTCCGCAGATACCACAGCCGCGGTCCTGTACAGGAAGTGCGAAAATCCGCTAATTGTCAAAGTGTGTATTTTCTGATAGAATAGGGAGGGGATGACCACACGGACGTTGTCAGAAAGGCATTGTAGGCGATTGTGTCGAGTTTAGGTCAACATGGATGAGGGAGTTGTTGATTTAACTATATAGAGGATATAGACCCGACCGTTGACAGCACCTCACTCTAAAAAGGACGGGAGCGGGTAACCGATTCTTCTATTTTGGAGGATTATATTTATGGCGAAGCATCAGCGGCAAAGCCGCAAGAAACCGAATTTGCGGAAGAAAAAGCACCGCAAGCGACATCCACAAGAAGGACAAAGCAATGGGAATATACAGGAAATGCAAGGCAATGAGGATATACAGGCTTGGCGAGAATATTCAATATCAGAGTTTCGGAACATGATTGGCGATGTATCCGAAGAAAGGCTTTTGTGGATTATCAGAACGCTGAATGAATTTAAAGTTGCCAACCTCACTGTGGACATCAAACAATCCACCATTTCTGGGAGGGTTGTTGATATTCTCGCTGTTCCTTTCTATATGGGATTAGTTGAGGATAAAAAACCCGAAATGACTGTAATGGGCAAAATGACTGTTGCTGAAGTGTGTAAAATGATCAACATATCAGAAACCGAGTACCTCGATAGTATACAAAACTTAAATGATTTGGGAATTCTCAATGCGAAGACCACTGAAGATGGTTATGTTATGGGCTTTATAAGAAAATAGAGATACCGCTGATAGCGTTCCCTTGCTTCTTTTTCTCAATACTTTTGTGCCCACCGCATCTGATACCATGTTGCGATTTGACAGCGGCGACGGCTTGTGCGATGGTAGCAAGCGACTTGCTAGCCAGGAAAGGTGTATTCAATGTCTCGGTCTAAGGTAAAGCAATATGTGGAGTGGACAGGCGTAAAGAGTAAGTCCACGATCTATACTGCGCTGTCGGGCTTGAATGAGAAAGGTGTCATTGAGACAGAGACAGACGACCGATCCTGTTTACGTTGAAACCTCAAGCCCTTCATCGACCTTCGCCATGATCCGCGTCATCGCTCGATCCTGTTTACGTTGAAACGTCTCCGAGAAAAGCAAGCAGGAGATGCACATCCGTAGTCATCGCTCGATCCTGTTTACGTTGAAACAAATGGTCTGTATCTTACGACCATCGATGTCTATGAACCGTCATCGCTCGATCCTGTTTACGTTGAAACCCTATGCGTGAAGTCAAGTGTCATCAAGCGTGCGACTTCCGAGTTTGCTGTCGATCATCAGTCGTGTAAAAACGCCCTGCACATTGACTGCAAAGTTTCAACGCAACAACGTGCAAGTGATGTCAAGACAAGCCTCATTTTACTAATGAGGTTGTGAAATTAAGCATTAAATCCGTTAGAAGTGTGATCACACCCGTAGTCGTCCGTGCATAAGCCAGCGGTCGGCTCTGTGGCAGGGAAGCAGATCGCTTTACAAAACGCGAGACGACCCTGTGTCAAAAGCATTTTTAACACTGTCGAGGCTTACATTACCGCCTTTACGGCGAGGACCTTATGTCAAAAGTTCCAGTATTAGACACCCACAAAAACGTATTAGAACCGTGCCACCCCGCTGTTGCAAGGCGTTTGCTCCGCAAGGGTGAGGCATCGGTCTATAAGCGTTATCCATTCACTCTCATCTTGAAGCGTGAGGTCTCCAGTTCCCAGACAACCGACTACACGCTTTCGATTGATCCGGGTTCAAAATGCACAGGCATGGCGATCACGGATTCAGAGAATCACATCGTTGCGCTGTTTGAGTTACACCATCGCAGCGCGGCAATCAAAAAAGGGTTATCGGATCGGGCAGGCTACAGACGCAGCAGACGGACGCGCAAACTCCGCTATCGTCAAGCGCGCTTTGATAACCGATCTCGCAAAGCCCCTGTGCTGACCCCTGACGGCTGGAAGTATCAATCCTTCGGACAGAGCAGTAAAGGTTGGGTTGCACCGAGTTTGATGTCGCGTGTGTTCAATATCCACACATGGGTTAGCAGACTCTCAAAAATCTATCCTATCACACAGTTGGCTGTTGAACACGTCAAGTTTGACACCCAACTCATGGAAAACCCCGAAATAAGCGGTGTTGCGTACCAACGCGGCACGCTTTACGAAGCAGAGGTGTGGGAATACCTGTTAGAAAAGTTTGGGCGTAAGTGCTATTACTGTGGCGCGAAGGACGTGCCTCTCAAAAAAGAGCATATCTTTCCCAAAGCAAAGGGCGGGACGAACCGGGTTTCAAACCTCACCGTCTCGTGTAAATCTTGTAATCAGGAGAAGGGAAACAAACACCCTGATGAACTTGAAGGCAATCTCGGTAAACGTGTGCAGTCGGCTCTGAAAGCCGCGAAGAAACCGCTCAAGGATGCTACGAGCGTGAACACAATCCGTTGGAAAATCGTTGAGACGTTGAAAGCCACAGGCTTGCCCGTCATCTATGGCACAGGTGGTAAAACGAAGTGGCATCGCAAGCAAGCGTGTCTACCGAAAACGCACTACTACGACGCGGCGTGTGTCGCAAGCGTGCCGAAGTCGCCAGTCGCGCCGCTCTCGGTGTTAGCGATTCACGCTGTCGGGTATGGGCATCGTCGCGATCTCGGCAATTATCAAACTGTTCAGTCCGCTCCTGGATTCAAACGTCCCTATAAACGCCTCGAACAGGGGGAGGCTTCCAGAAACTCGATACCGTTGAGATGACGACGAAAACCGGACGCTATATCGGCTGTATCAACACCTTCGACAAAACGCCCGAAGGCAGACCGCAGAAACTTCGTATCAAAGTCGACTGGACGGGTGGTGATGGCAGAAAGAACGGGAATATCCATCAGTTGCGGTGTATCCAAAAGCGGGATGGGTATGCGTATCAGATCATCAAAGCAGAAAGGCGTGGGTCTCCAGTCCAAACCGACAACTATGTTCAAGCAGAATTTCAGTTTTCGTAATCTTGGCACGTGCCGAAAGTTTCACTTCAACAGCGCAATCAGGGCGATGATAACAGCGCCGACAGCGGTGGCAGTCGTGATAATTTGCCAGACGCTTGCTTTGCCTTCTTGCGTGCCTTCGAGCTTGCCTTTTATCCATGCGACATCGGTTTCAAGACTCCCCAGCCGTCTGTTGACATCCTCAAACTGGCGTTGGGTCTGCTCAAAGCCTTCTGTTATTAATTTGGAAAGTTCATCAATCTTCGGGCAGGAGACCCCATCCTTTAGGTTGGGGAGGAATGCCCACTCCAATAGTTAAAGTTAAGGCGTGTTAGCACCTTGAAACTGTTTCGTTTCGCACCTGTTGTTAACCGTTTCCCATCAAGACTATAGATAGAAAACAGCCCTTTGGCATTGATACCCGCTAAACGTGTGAATCCATGTTTCACATGCCTAACAAGCGTATGCTTTACCAGTCCATTGGCTAATATCGTTCCACCATACCTTGATCGGATTCCGCCCTTTTTGGGTTGTTCTCTGTGTAGCGTTCTCCGCTGAATAGGTATAGGGGCTATACAGAATATATCTGTATGATCCGGTATAGATTGCCCCCCGACTGTATGATACGCCAAACACCAACTATCTACACAATGCGCCTCAAAGGTTTCTGCTAACTTCTTTGAGGACTTCTTTAGACCCAACCTATCGCGTATCTCTTTGGTTTCCCATCCCTGTAGCGTTAGCAGTTCCCAACGCTTTTGGACTTCCGTGTAGAACCATTGCTTACCGACTTCGAGTGGGCTGAAGGATGTATTCCACTTCTTGGCATGTTCTATTGTCCGTGCCTTTATATCCTCCACACAAACATGTGTGATTGGATAGAGTTTGGATAACCAGTCAAGGATACGAAGTTTCCAGTCCCACCTCGCCCGCGTGCCAGCAGGGATACGTTCTTTGTTCGCAAGGCGGTTGGTTCTGTTCTTGCGATTCGGACACTTACGGGAACGTCTACCTCTCCGCAACTCACGGCGCTTTTCTATCTTCTCATCTACCTTATTGTGTGCATCTGCCTGCACATTGAGATAGGTATGTGCTTCACTTTTGACGGTAAAACCCTCTTTCTTACTACCGGGATCTACGCCCACAGCGATCTCTTGGATATATTCAGTCGTCTTAGAGTTAAGGCGGATACAGAAGATACCGTTATTCCAATACGGCGTTGCTTTCCCACTTTTGATAAGGTGTCTGGCAACCGGCGGGGAAGTCGGCATCAGTTGCTGACCTACTTTCGATTTTACGGGAACGAACATGTCGTAGAACTCCTTTTCAGGGTATATGTTTCCCCATCCAGATCACAGTATCCGAGAGGAGTCAGACTTGGGGAGCATCTGAAACGTTTGAATGGCTGCCATGCCAAGATACCGCGATATTTTACTGTAGAAAACCGTTTAACTTGTGGAGTGAACCTGTGGCATAGGTTTCGCACAAGCCCCATGCTTTAGCTTGGGGTAGTTGACCTATCGTCATGACGGGCACCTTTTTTCTTTGTGTATTTTCGATTGACACCAAAATTATACGATATTCCTCAAAAAGTTGTCAAGACCGCTTCCTATCGCATCTGGCAGTAAGGTCTGCGGGCTTCGTGGTGATCAAGATTCTTGACATATTATATCCATTTGGTTATAATACATTATGGATCACGAAAGGCTGAACTTAAAAGAAGCTATATGGATCGGGGATTCTAAGGCAAAGCTGAAGGAATTTCCGCAGTCCGTTCAAAAGGATATAGGGGACGCTTTGTTTATTGCACAGGCGGGAAGCATGTCTCCGGCGGCTAAACCCTTCAGGGGCGTTGGCTCAGGGGTTTTTGAGATCCGAGCCGATTCTAGGACGGACACTTATCGTGCCGTGTATGCGGTCAAAATTGGAGAGAGGGTTTATGTGCTGCATTGTTTTCAGAAAAAATCAAGGCGCGGCATTAAGACTCCCAAGAAAGACGTAGATCTTATCAAAAGACGCCTAAGAATGGCGCAGGAACTGGAGAAGAATTATGAGCAAGAAGATTGAATTTGAAAAGAGTTCAGGCAATGTGTTTAAGGATTTAGACTTGCCGGACGCCGACGAACTGTTTCTCAAAGCGAAACTTGGGTTTGAAGTGTTCCAGATTATAGAAGATCGTAAACTCACCCAAGCGGAAGCGGCGAAGATCCTCGGAGTGAAGCAGCCTGAAATCTCACGACTCAAAAAAGGAAAGTTTAATCATTATAGCGTTGAACGGCTGTTGACGTTTCTGAATCGATTCAACCGCGATGTTGAGATTCGCATTACTCCCTCAGAAGGCAGAGAGGGGCAACAGCGGGTTGTTGCGGTTTAGTGCGTGGATGCGAACGCTACTATGCATCCAATAAGAGTCACCAGAGGCAGATATAGAAGCAATACGGATACGCACCTCGCTGAACGTGTCAAAGCACGCTGGCTTTTATGGGTATCGGGAGGGTTCTACAGGGACGTTATCAGGAATGCGGTACAGCCGATCCTCGAAAGGAATTGTTTTGGCGTTACCCGATTTTGACGACATTGGCGGTTTTGTTGGGAGTTTCGCGTGCCGTGCTGGTGATCTCGTAACCGCGGTGTACCAATTCCGAAATGAGGGTTTCGTCATCGGTCTTTTTCAGTGAGTTATACGTTTTCATTCTTCTGTAAGACTCAGAATCTAAACTGATTGACTCTACTGCCTCGCGGGCATCGGCGTAGTTAACCCCTAAATACTGCTGTGTTGTCGCGACGTTTCGATGTCCGAGTAGTTCCTTGACGAGATAGATGTCCCCGCTCTGCTCATAGACCCGCTGTGCAAAGGACTTGCGCAGGCTGTGCGTCGCGATCTTGCCGTTCAATCCCGCCGCGATAAATGCCTTTTTTAGCATCTGGTGTGCGGTTTGCCGGTGCATCGGGACTGTCCCTGACTTGTGTCGCGATGGGAAGAGCGGACGGCTCGCTTGTGTGTTTTGGTACCGTTCTCGGTGCCAAGTGATGAGTTCGTCAATAGCGTCTCTGCCGTCTTTGTTGACGGGGACGGCACGGCTGATTTCCCCGCCTTTGACGATGGATTTATCGTAGAGCAGATCGGTTACAGCCGACTCGTTCTGGTAGACATCTCCGATCGTTAGGCTCAGCAGCTCCGATATCCGTCCGCCAGTACTCACACCAAGCATGAACAGTCCTCGATTACGTACCTCGAAAGTGCCATCAAAGCACACGGAAACGAGTCGGATTTCATTGTTATCAAGGGGTCTTGTGCCTTTCATTTTTTAATTGTTCCTTGCGGTTAAACACCGTAGGTTAGAACTTTGACGGGTTTCCTTTCTCAGCAGTCGCTTGCGTGTTTTTGCGAATCAGAATCAACGGTATGAGGTCTCCCGTGTGGGAAACCTCCCCGGGTATGAATGCCTTGTGGCATTCCCCGGGGTATTTCTGCGTATTGTTCCAGGAACCCTTGTTTCGTTCGAGAATGCCCCTAAAACGCCGTTTTAGGACCTCTCCTGTGGTCTCTACCCTAATTTTACGCGATCGGTGGTTTATCGTTGATTTGAAACCACGCATTCAACGCCTCAACCATGATGTCCTGATTCGTTCTATCGGTTTCAGCACATGTAATTTTCAGTTGACGGTGCGCTTCTTTGTTCAAAAAGAACTGAACCGGGATTTTTCCCTCTCGCGAGGGATAACTCCGCTTCTTGGGCTCGGGTTTCGGATCGGATTGCGTTTTAGGTATGGGAATCTCCTTTACATTCTCAGGCTGGATGATCGAGCCGAGATCAACTTTAGGTTGTCGTGCCATCGTGTGCCTCCAGTTCTTTCGAGATGTATCGGAAAAGTGCCTGTATCTCGATGGACGCTTTCCCTTTGGGTTCATACTCCATAACACCTAAGCCCTCCATGACCGAATGTGAAAAGACAACTCTATCACCGATAACACAAGGGGCGACATTCACCTCGTAGACTTGCACCGCACGCTTAGCAGGATGGAGCATCGAAGACCGGGCGCGAACGGCGTTGAAAACGATCCGCATCGGACACTTCGCCATGTTGCCGACCAAGATCGTCTTTTCTATGGCTTTGAGATCAAACGCCCCAAGTTTGCACGGGATAATTGCCAAATCTGCGGCTTTTGCGGCATCAAGGGCGATGTCCTCAATTTTAGGGGGCGTATCGAGGAGAGCAAAAGTGACGCCCTGCTGTTTGAGTTTATGGAGTTCTTGCGGCAGGCGAGCGGAATGAACAGAGATCACCTGTGGTGTTTCCGCTTCACGCCAATCGCCCCACTCTGACGCGCTCGCTTGTGAATCGAGATCGACGATCGCAACTTTATGCCCAGCGAGTTCCGCAGCGACGGCTAAATTCACAGTGAGCGTTGTTTTACCGGTGCCGCCTTTGCGAGACAGGACTGCTAATGTGTGCATGTGTTCCTCCAATCATGTGTGCATTCACACCTTCACACCTACGTTCATTCGTGAAGGCGTTCATAAGTTCATTTGTGAATGAAGTCATGATAAAAATACGTAAGAGTCTTAAGATCGGTTACAGCGGAAACCACATCTCCCGTCTAACCCGTCTAATCTGGTATAATTTGGGTCGATCGAGGCTTCGTTAATTGACGAAGGCAGAATGGCAGTCGGAAACCGTCAGGGGAAGTTCCCGACCTCGCCAGCCGGTGGCGAAAGGGAAGGTAGGGAAATGTGGAAGGATGGAAGATAAGAAAATAGAAAGTGTCAGTGAAGCAAAGAGGAGGAAACTCGGACTCATAGGAAACCATGCTATTGGGATTCCTTCTACTGAAGAGGGTCTCAACTCTTTAATTCCTTAAATATTCTTTAAATTTTTTTATCGTTGAACAACAAAAAAGAGAGAACCTTCTCTCTAAAAAAGACCGTTTGGGTGCATGTTGTTTAACTATTTTAATATATAAAGTTTTAAATGTTTTAAGGGTGCGATGAGCCTATACCCTGCCTGTGTTTGCGGATTTTAAAATGAGAGTTTATGGTATGAAACATGAGAGTTTATGGTATGCAATTTTTCTTAAAATGAGAGTTTATGGTATGAAACATGAGAGTTTATGGTATGCAATTTTTCTTAAAATGAGAGTTTATGGTATGTCTCTATAAATCCGCTACAGATGATAGGAGGCACCAGTGTTCAATCGAAACATGAGAGTTTATGGTATGTCTCCAGAAATCAGCAGTTGAGGATATCGGAAGACACCAATTTTCGGCTTAAAATGAGAGTTTATGGGATGAAAGTTGAGAATTTCGTTTATATTTTCTCATTTTTGTCGTATAATACTCATAGAATAACGTGAAAACTGGAGGTAGGGAACAAATGAAATTAGCCGAAATCAACGAGGTTATCAAAGCGAGCCCAGCGATTCAGATTCAGAGCAAAATTTCGCTGATGCAACGGCGTGCTTGGAATGTGCTGCTGGCGAATGCCTACAACGAGCTCCCAGATAAAGACCTCCATAGTGTCAGTATGATTGAACTTGCAGCGAAGCTCGGTTTTAATAGTGGAAACCAAGAATATCTGAAAGAGGTGTTAAAGTCGATTGTTGATTGCACAGTCGAATGGAATCTTCTCAATAAAGACAATAAACAAGTCTGGGGTGCTGCGAGCCTATTATCATTTGTAGAGGTAGAAGATGGCATCTGTTGTTACCAGTTTCCACATCCATTGCGCCTGAAACTTTATAACCCTCGTATTTACGCCAAACTGAACCTGCGTCTACAAAACCGGTTCAAAAGCCAGTATGCGTTGGTTTTATGGGAGCTCTGTTTTGACTACTTTGATACGGATCGTAATCAAGGCGAAACGCCGTTCATTTCGATAGAGACTCTCAAAGAACTCGTCGGATTGGAACCAAATGAATATCCAGTGTTCGGATTCCTCAACAGGGATGTTATCAAACCCGCTATCAAGGAGATTAACGACCTGACGGACTATTTTGTTGAGGTTGAACAGAAGCGTTTCAAACGGAAGATCGCCGAGTTGAAGTTTCGTATTACCAAGGTCAAGGAGCTGCCCGTTCAAGAATCGCTCTTTCCAGATGTAGAGAACTTGCCCCGGGTGGCTGTGGAGCTCGTCCAAGCGGGGCTTGATCGGAAGATGGCACAGCAGATCGCTGATCAAGAATGGGAGTTTGTGGCGCTTGAAAAGTTGCCCCCGCCCGGCACCTACTCGGATTTTCTGGGGTATGTCGGTGAGAAGCTGGAGATGTCGGTGGATGCGGAGGATGTCAAGAATCGTGCGGGTTACATCGTTGAAGCGATTCGAGAGAACTACCAAGACCCCCAGCTCCAAAAGGCGCGAGAGATCCGTGCTGAAAAGGCGAAAGAAAAAGAACTTGAGGACCTGACGGAAGAATTCAACCTCAAGCGAAGGACGCTGCTTCGACAAGCCGTGCATGCCGATCCACACCTCGTTGAACGCGCCGCTGAAAGAATCCAATCTTATATCGTCCGTCAACGCCTCGATGAACAGCCGTCTGCGATAGCGGCGTATCAGATGGGCGGCATGGTCGCCGCAGAGATCAACGCCATTCTCGCGGAGGAGTTCTGTCAGGAGTTGATCGCACCCGTGAAAGCCGCCTATGAGGATGAAAGGGACAGGATATTGGAAGGAAAACCATAGAAAGCGGACGTTTTTGCAAGCACCATATCTCATTGCATCAGAACACATCAAAAACACTGGCAAGATTAGCAGGATGCCTACACCTGCGAGTGCAACCCGAATCTGAACAACAGAGAAATAGGTATAACGCTGATTTTCGCGTACAAAAAAAATTAATCGAAAAAGTGGAGGTTTTATGACGAGGATAACAGAAGCCGAACGCGTCTTTTTATCACGCGCCGAAGCGGTTACCGAGAAGAAACGCACGCGCGCCGCACACTACGAACAGCAACTGCAGAGCTTGATAGCAGAACTCCAGCGAGGAGACGTGTCGAAACTCACGCAGATTCTGAAAATCGCGACGAAATTAGAAAGAACATACGCGCAACAGAATGCCCACGCCCAGAAAGTCAACGAATTACGTGCAAAGCAACACGCCGACAGGTCCGTGATCCGCCTCTGTGCCGATGCCAACACAATCGCCGGTACCGATGGCGCAAACTTTTTCACCAAAGCCGGTAAGGTTTTTACAGGAGAGACACCTTATGACAAAACAGATGACAGCACAGGAAAGTAAACAACAGGCGTTTGACCAAGCTACCCGTGCGTATGTACCTAAAGACACACAAGAGAACGACTCCCGCGAGCAAAACGCCTTGCGTTTAGACACAAATACCACCTTCACCCCCGACAGCCGGTTCGACTTCGCAACCCCCAACTGGAACGATACGCTTACCGACGCAGAGATATTTAGAGCCTGCGGTGAAGTTTCAGACACACTCAAAAGCAGGTTTCCAGACACGCTGACCCCCCAGTGACGTCATCCACGACATCAGAGACTTGTTAAATGCCTCTTTTTCCGAGCAGATAAAGGTCCATATCGTGATGTTGGTCGCCGACACCGAGACGGTAGAAGGCGCAAGCCGGCACTGCTTTGGACTTTACGGTGAGGAGAGCCGCGACCTCGGCAATACCATGACGATATGGCGAACACTCACACACGTCTTAGATACCGTCTCCGTCTTTGACGCATTCCTTGAACGTGCATGGCACCTCAACCCGATAAGCCAGTATTTCCCAGAACGCTACCGAGAAATTGCCGATGCCGTCCAAGAGGCACACTTTGATAACCGTCTCCGCCAACGCGCCCCGTATGCCAACCCTTACAACCAACTCCAATTGTTGAACGAAACGCTGAAAAAACTCGAGTACCACTTTAAGCACTGCGACGACCCGAATCAGTTATGCAAGCTTGCGAATTCTCAAGTCAGGGTGGCAGGTGCCATGCACGTCATCAACGAGAAACTCGAACGCCAACATCAAACTGCAATACGCAATGCTGAACAACACGCACTCACCCCCCCAACCGAAACCGAGTGAGGGGAAGTGGTTGGGCGTTTGGGGCGATGGCTATATTCAGTGAACCCGGCAAAAATATAGAATTGCTGCCGTTTGTGCCGTTTTTTTACCAGCCACCACGAGAATTTTTAAAACTCTGAATTGCCCCTATTATAAATACTATTGGGAATATTAAAAAGTATAGACCTACAACAGGCTCCACAGCGAGGATGATAATGGCAATTGGAAAAAAAAAAGTCCGCAAATCCCGTAGAAAATTGTCTGGCAAGCATAGGTACCTGGGTCGAATTTGTTTTTGCTTCTCGGCGCACGCCAAGGTATTTTTTTTTCCGTAGGTGTGACCTTTTCTATCGGTTTCGGCTCCTGGATCGTTTCAACTGTTTCGACATCTCGAACCCGCGCCCGTTCTATCGCACGCTGTTTCTGTCCAGGTTGCTCCGTGAGCTTCTTTCCATAGGATCTGCTTCGACTGCGGGTTCGGATGATTGACTTTTTATCCTTCGTTGACTCTTTTCTGATTGGATGCGGCACGTGTAGACTTTTGGAAACGTTGGAGGACAGTGTTTTGGAAGTGGCTTGTAGGGGATTCTCTCGGGTTTCCTTTTTTGTTGGAGTTATCCGATTTTGACGCTTTTGGCGGTCGTTTCCTCGCTTTGTTATTTTCCAATACGCACGTTTTGGGGACTCTACGAAACCATCCTTTTTCAAATCTTGTATCGCGAAACTGCACCGATGATAAAATCGCTTCTGTCCACTCGGTACCTCTTCATTTAATTCTGTATCGGTCAGGGAAAAATGCGCTGCCAGTTTTTCGACAATATCGCTCCAATGGTGTTCTTTTCCATCAGAGAGAAGATCAAGGAGCGGTTGATGAATTGCATTCCTCGTCGGTAAATTACTAACAGCCATTTTGTTTATCGTCCCCCATACGAATCATAGGTTAACCAGCAATCGTTGCCGTTGTGAAGTAAATTATGATATTTTGACGATTTCACCAGTTGGTGGTTGTGTCTCGTCATTTTCACGTCGTTTTGACTTGAGGAAGATGCTCACGAACCTAACTCAATTCGCTCATCAGCGATAACTGGGAAGCTAAGAAACATCAGCACCCCAACTATCGTATGGTGTAGGGTAGCGCAGGGCGTTCACTCGCCCTTTGCCCCCTCCGATCAATAGGGCGAATACCTCACGAGGCATTGGCAAGACAAGCCCCACATGGTACACCACGACATTTAGAGAGTTTGATAGACTCTCTATCCCCACGATATTTGACATATTCATCAATATCTGGATTCTGTTTTTGCCACGGTTTTTTCCAACGGTGTGCGCTTGTTGCTGCCTCAACGATATGCTTTGCCTCCCTATCATTTTCGGCGAAGAATCCTTCGGTAACTCCGCAATGAGAGCCTCTCGTATGACACCAGTGATATAATTGCTTCTTTTTGTCTTTAGGTTTCGGTGATTGCTCCGGGGCTATTTGAGGCGCGCTTTGCTTTGTTTCCGGGGCTATTTCAGGTTCTGCCCTTTGTGCCCCTCGAGCCTCAACCACGCCGACTCGCTGATAGCCTTTTCCCTTGAAGTATTTACTCATTGAGATTCTTCTCCTACGAACTGACAACTCAACCTTCATATATTCCATCTGCAGTGAATCTCTTGCCTTATCCTCTCCGTCATTTCCGAGAGGTAAACATTCTATCCACCTCAAGACAACACAATCGTCTTAGGACTTACACAGCTGCCTTGATAAAACATCAATCCGCATTGTCATTTCCTTTCACTGACAGCGGATGGTGGTTGTCAAAGCCGTCAGTGTCTCTTTCACTGTACAATCACCTTTCTAAATGTAAGTGAGACTCTACGCCCTCTTTTGAGAGGGGTACCCTCCCACTCATCGTAACGTCTGGCAGTGATACTGTGCATCCACTCATATCGTGCTTGTCCAGTTAGAACGACAATACTTCTGGGTTCAAGCAGGACAGGTATTTTTATGGTGTGGTCTAATTTGTTTGTGAAAAACATGACACAACTGGACGCTAAACTCATAGAAACAATGGTATCTTTGAAGCAGGGCTCGCAGTCAATATGTGCTGAAATGCCTTGTCCGGGCACGTATTCGTTGACAATCACCTGATCCGCTATTTCCGGCATGTAACCGTCGTTATGTAGTTTTTGACTCAGGCGTTCTAACCAATTTGGTAGCCGACCGACATGCATTGACATATCCACCTTCCGTTTCCGGTAGTCGTACTTAAACCCGTAATGTTGGACACGACGCTTAAGATCGTCAAGCCATAGCCCGTTATCCACTTTTGCCAGCAACCAAGTTTGTGTTTCCTCTGTGATGTAGTCTGGTACATAGGATAAACCTGGAATCGCATCAATCTCTGTTTCAAAAGGAATGGACATCTGTAATTGTTCCATGACATGACTCCTTGGTAATTATTTACCAATTCTGAGACATAGCATAATACACACGGGGCAAGTCCTGTCCCGGTATCAGTAGCCTATCATATTTCACGGGTGTGAGATTTAAATTGTCCTGCCAAGTAAGACTCTCAAATACCTGAGTGTTTTTAGCCATCTGATTCTTAAAACGATACCATTTTTGTTGAAACCTATCACCTGTAGGATCCTGATAGACTATACTGAATTTATACCTGCTATGCTGAGAAATGAGATCAGAGATGACCTTTGCTAAATTACTAATATTTACTGTCCTGCTCTGAAGAAAATAGCTGAAGTTAAAAATAATCAGCGTATCCCCATAACTCTGCATTATATTCTCTTCTAACACCGATGTCAATTGATGGATGTAGTCACTTATTCGATAAAAACGCACATCGGGATAAAATTGAGTCTCCCACCTATATTCTGGACGATCGGGACGGAATCCGTATTGGTTGATTTCACGTGCCTTTGTCTGCATTGTTTCTGACGTGTCAATGCCGATGTAGGTGGTAAAAAGGTTTGACTCTACCGATGCAGCCCAAAACGCGATGCCGGAAGTGAGGGGTCCGCAACCGAAATCTACAAAAATTACGTTACTGGCGGTTATCAAAGGTATGAGAGTTGTTGTGTAAAAATGATAACTGCTATAGAGGTGCATGGGCATATAATATACACAATAGAGTAAAACCTTATCTTTCGGCGTATAACCGCCCGTAGACGCATCAAAATTTGTCGTGCCTCTGTCCAACACAGGTCGTGATAGAGCGTGCATCATTGATGGATTGACTGCCACATCAGGTCGTGATTCGGAAAGTGGTTTTACAGCTAAATCCTCGAACAAACGCCTTAGGTTCTCACTTGGACGATAGTAGTAGATGTTGTTATCCGTTGAAACGAGATTAATATATTGCATAGCAGGGGTTTATGAGACTTTAACAATCACCGCTGTGGTTTCCTCGTCTCGTACTTTTGAGAGGTCGTAGCCGCGGAGTGTGCGCTCGAGGAAGAGGGTTTTGTCTGCCTCTTTCGCCTTTTTCAAGACATCGTGTGCGGTGCGTCGCGACATTCGCTGGGTGCCGTGTCCGTTTCTTGATGGGAAGAGTGGACGGCTTTTGTGTATCGTGTTATATCACTCTCGGTGCCACGCAATAAGATCGGCTGCTTTCCTGCCGTCTTTGTTGATGGGCGCGGTTTTGCTCACTTCCCCGCCTTTGACGATGGATTTCGTAGAGTAGGTCGGAGACGGCGGCACGGTTCTGCCAGACATCGCCGATGGTAAGGCTGAGTAGTTCAGAGATACGCCCGCCGGTGGAAACGCCGAGCATGAAAAGCCCACGATTGCGCGTCTCAAATGTGCCGTCGAAGCAGGCGGATATAAGGCGGATTTCGTTGTTATCGAGGGGTCTTGTGCCTTTCATTACATTGGTTCTCTCAAGAAGTCCATTCGACTTCAATGAACGAGTCGCCTAAAAGTTCTCGGAGTTTCTTCACAACTTTTTTCTGAGATTCAGCGATAATCTTCTTACCGAGACGGCGGTTGACCTCAGAGTCGTATGTAATTGTGACTTTGTCTAAACGAAAGGCACTAATTTGGGCACCACCCGTCAACCCATAGGGGACATCGTTGTTATCAAAATGTTTGTCGATTTTATCCCATAAGGTGGATAGCGTTTTGATGGTATAAGGATCCCATACCCTTTTACCTGCCTTGAGAGATTTGAATAATTCAAAGTAGGCATAACCTGCTTCGACTTCCGTATCAAAGCGGGCGACAAGATTTGTCCTCATCGGGAAATCACCTCCAGCGGCATAGGCTGTAATCTCATTTCCCATCACGACAATTTTTATGCATTGGGCAAGATTTAGAATCTCATAATCTTCAGTCAATACGAACATAATTGTCTCCTTTCTGTTATTCAGGTTATCTTTAGCGGGATTGCAGCGTTTCGCGTGCACGTTGGATTTCAGGCGTGAACACCGCTTTGAATTTGAGTAGATTCTCAATATGCCATGCCCTGAAGGCTTCTAACGCACTCGCATCAGAATCAATAGAACCTTTGCGATAGGCATCAATGTGGCATCTTAAGACGCCGTCGCCGTCGCGCCGATCCCAGTATAAAGGAACATCGAATTGGGCAGTAATTTTGGCTTTTCGTTCTTCAAGGACATCAAAGAAACTTGTGTTTTTCTCACGATCTCCGAAATTAATGCTTAGTCTCAGATATACTTTTTGTTGTTTGCTAAATCCTGCAACATATTTTATGCCTGTAGACCCTGATGCAAAGGCGTAGTAATGCTGACCTTTCATGGCACGACGGACTTTTGTAAAGTTATGCTGTTCTCGGAGTTGATCTATCAATTCTTGAAAGTAGGCGGTATACTTCTCCTTTCGAGGCGATTCGCTTCTCAGGCGCGGGTCTGGCGACGCGGGTTTGACCTCATTGCCGTTCACCTGTCTCTGTTGCCGCTGTGCTTTTGGACGCTCAGGCGTCTTTTGCATAGTTGTTTGGAGATCGAGATCTATTCCAGTTCCCTTGCTTAAGGCGTTCAAGAAGTCAAATATTTGTTCGTGTGTAGGTCTACTGCCACATAAGTATTCGGTCTCAGATTGTACTGCCTCTATTAAAAACTCCGAATTTTCTGATGTGCCTGACAGCAAGTTTTCCCAGGCTTCGGGCAAATGCCTGAGAGCTTCTCTCTGTTGAGAGACTTTCTGATAATCTGCAACAATCGTCTGTACTGCTATCCCCGCTTGTACTGCCGCATACGCGAGATACTTGAGCAGACACTCCGAACTCTCCTCACTGTCGTTTGTGATGAGATCTAATTCCCGCACCAGCCGTTCTTGATAGTTTCCTGCTCCCGACGGGTGAAAAAACCGCCATTTCTGTCCATCGGTCAGGATAAGGATAGGAACTCCTTCGTGGAACGCATATTCAAAGAGTTGTCTTTCCGCGCCCTCAATGTTTCCAACGCGTTTCACTTCAATGAAGACGATCGGTTTTCCTGGGGGATGGCAGAGCGCATAGTCAACTCTTCCCCCATTGATTGGGTATTCAGGGAAGACGCGCTGTGTATCAAACGTTTCCCATCCCAAGGCATTGAGGAGCCTATCTACAATACCCAGACGCACCGCAGTTTCGTTGAGAAAGAGTTTTTGTTCCAAACGGTTACGTATGTCATTGATGTGTTCCTTAAGTTCCATTGATAATGAAGCTCCATTGATAATGTGCGATGCGAAAACGTGCGGTATCCGGAAGTTACACCTTTTAACTCTGCCCTGCTGCCGATTCCCCTTTAAACACCTGTTTAGTATACCACTGAACGTAGGCTGCGTCCGGCAGATACGGCTCCGATGGGAAATAGATGTCTCTCCCCTTAAAACGTCCCAACCATTCTTCAAACCCCGGTGATGCTGGGTCCACCTGTTCCGATACCTTGATAGCGAGTTGATCTGACAAAGTAAAGACCCCACGATCGAAGAGTTTGTGGTGTAATGCGCAGAGTGCCATCCCATTTCGGGGTATATCGGGACCTTCTGCGCTATGCCATTTGATATGGGCAGCTTCTATCGCGATGAGACGATCACCAAGCGTCACATTGAACCCACAGACCGCGCAGTGGTGCCCGTTGAGTCCTGCTGCTTCAAACGCCTTTTTCAATACATCGTGTGCAGTCCTGCGCGACATGCATTGTGGGTTTCCGCATGCCTCCGTAACTCTGCCAGTCAACCATCACCGATCAACTCATCGTGGCGATCACTGATGTTTTCTTCGTCACATTCCAATGTTCCTGCCAAGGCAAGGAGTGGAGCCGCCTTATCCAAACTTTTTCGTTTTTCCGACGCCTCTTCGGTTGCCCAAAGATCAGAATTCTGAAGGGCAATGAGGTAGTTAAGGGCGGCCTCGAGCTTTTCAGTCGAAAGTTGCTCAATATAAGCAATCGCTTGGTGTTTAAGTTCAACGTTTTTCATGACGCCCTTTCCCCGCAGCGCCTGTAAACGTAGCGTTCCCTATTTTTGTCATATTGAATGCCAGTCGCTAATCGATATCGCGTGCGGTTCCGAACACCCTGTTGGTTAGGGACTTACGGTTCTCTGTTGTTTGAGTGCTTCGATTTCGCGAGTGAGCACTTCGATCTGTTTCTCTTGTATGTTGTCCTTTATGCTCCGTCAGCCTAAAAAGATTGTCAGAATCGCTAATGGGAGCCCAATGACCGCGATCATTGCGACAAGAATCCCGATTAACCATGCGATAGGCGTTTTCACGCTTTCTATTTTCGCATCAACATACGACTGCATCCGTGTTTCGGAGCGTTCTATCTCGCTTTTTGTATGTTCTTTTAGACTGCTTTCGGATTCTTTGACAATCAATCGGATCTTATCGAGGTCGGCATCGGTCAACTCACCAAGAGCGGGCAAAGCGATTGCGCAAAAGAGTATCAAGAGGACGAGAATGGTTTTCAGGAAGTGTTCCAGTGCCAGTCTGATGTCTCCCCCTGCTACGGTGCTTACTGTTACCCACAAGTATAGGTGGTAAGGTAAAGTCTATTGAGTTTTTCTTGTGTGGGGTGGTCCCCCTGTGTTATGTTTAAAAGGTCTTCTGAGTGAGGTTGTCCAAAGTATCTATTTCTTACGGAGGAGCTAAGAATGTCTTCACATCCACAAGGGTCTGCCCCGTCTTGGAGTCGTCAGGAGTTTGCGGATCTTGATTTGGGAGATACCCGTCTCAATGCCAGACTTGTCCATATTACGGATGCGCTTACTGCGCAGCCGATGTCGCCGATTAGCACAGCTTGTGGCGATTGGTCGGCGGTCAAAGCTGCGTATCGTTTCTTTGA
>PYIY01000203.1 GCA_003635195.1 Candidatus Poribacteria bacterium
TCACCCCTGAGTTTAAAGCGGAACTTGTTTTTGAAGTCCTCAGTGGTGCGACTTCCCAAGCAGAAGTCTGTAGGCGACATAATCTCAACGAAAATCAACTCTCAGAGTGGAAGCGACACCTCCTTGAAAATGCGTCCTCGTTATTTGAGTCTACGGATAAGCAGTCGAGTGATGCTGAGAAGCGTATCGCCCACCTTGAGCAGCTCGTTGGGAGGATGGCGGTGGCTTTAGACATCCAAAAAAAACTATTGACGGAGTTGGACTAACGCTATCTGAGAAGCGATGCTACATTTCGGCATTGCGCAAGGAGCATTCCGTGCGAGATATTTGTGAAATCCTCGGCATCAACCGGAGCAGTTTCTATTATCAACCGAAAGCGGATCCATCCGAAGCGGTTCTGCGCGCTGAAATAGAGAAACTTGCTGGCGCGTATCCGAGATACGGGTATAGACGTATCACACAGCTCCTCGTGCGTCAGGGATACAGCGTTGGCACCCGACGCGTCGCTCGGTTGATGAAAGACAATGATCTCTTGGTCTCCGTGAAGCGTGCGTGTCGAACAACAAGATCGCTTCAAGGGGAGAAACCGTGGCGCAACCTGCTTGAAACCCTTGAGGTCTCTCATCAGGATCAGGTCTGGGTGGCAGATATTACCTATGTGCGTCTCAAGGGACGTTTCATCTACCTCTGCCTGCTCATGGATGTTTTCACTCGGATGATCAAAGCGTGGCAGATCAGTCAGCACTTGACCCAATCTCTGACGCTCAAACCGCTGAAAGAGGCATTATGCCACAGCGTCCCGGAGATTCATCATTCCGATCAAGGCGTGCAGTATCTTTCAAAAACTTATATCGCAACACTCCAAGCACATGGTGTTGAGATTTCCGTCGCCCGTCGCGGACGGCCTTGGGAGAACGGATATGCTGAAAGACTCATCCGCACGCTCAAAGAGGAAGAAGTTGACATCAATGAGTATCAAAACATCACCGAGGCGAGAGATCGCATCGGACAGTTTATCACACAAGTCTATAATCAGAAACGCCCACATTCAGCGTTAGGGTATTTGACACCTATGGAATTTCAACGAAGAACCTTATCTTAACTTTGCGAAATTGTGGTCTAAATAAGCGTATGCACTTCAATTTACGGTCCCTTCAAGCGCACCCATCGCCATCGGCTGATGCGACAGCTGCCTATTCTACAGATTCAAACGCCCCAGAATGTCCCGTGCTGCCTTTCCCAATCGGTACAACCCTGAAGGAGATGGAGAAGTCAATTATCTTGGCAACTTTGGCGCGCGAAGACGGGAATAAATCAAAAACGGCGGCGGTTTTGGGGATTAGCCGGGGCACCTTGCGCACCAAGTTACATGCCTATAATGAATAGGGTTTTTGTCAAAGCGCGCTTCCAGCTGAACGATTTGCTTTGGACAAATTTTTACCAGTTCTTTGGACAAAATTTGCCCAATTGGACAAATTTTTACCAGCTGAAAAAATGGCGAGATCTCGGCAGGGTGCGGTTTCTCATATTGGCATGATATTTGCTACTACTATAATGGACATTTCCTTGAAAACGCAACGCCCACAAGACAAGAATTGTCCAAACTTTAGTATAAATAACAAAAAACTTGACTTATTATAATACAATTGCTGGTTGTAAGTTTAAGCGAAACCCAACATCTCACTTTTATCAAACTCACGTTACAATAAAGTTCCTTTATTGCAGGATCTGTTAGATTGTGGCTTTATGGAACGTGATCCGTTTATATCAAGCTCACGTTTAAGATCATCTAATTTGAGAGGTGATTGATTGTATGTTACGCGATGTTTTTCCAAGCAAAGCGATCCTCATAGGAATCATTTTCTTTGGCATGGTTGTCGGCGGAACCCAACTTTATTATTGGCATGTCCGACGCACTGGTGAAGCTGAGTTGGAACGGACAAAGCAGATGGTGCAGGCACTCGAAGAGACGGAAAAAAAACGCCCTGCTACGAACGCTGACGTTCCGATTGATACCTATACATCTGATACATCGGAAATGCCTATTGTTTTCAATGACACGCAGCCGATGGCTGAGGAGCGGGAGGCCTTACCGAGCAGCGAAGCAGAGAGTGATGAGTTGTTGGACGCTTTTTTAGTTGATGAAATACTGTCAACAGAAGGAACCGACGAAGTGCTGGTCTCACCCTTTGGTTTTGGAGCGTATCCAGAAGTGCCACCCGATTTTCCTGAACGTTTTATGCCTATATGGACATGGTCAGATGAAAAGAGAGCGAAAGCCGGGAGCAGCGAGATAGACTTTGAGTTGATGCATCGTGTTCTCATCAAACTCTGGAACCAAGGCGACCGCAGTTTCATTGGAGTAAAACGACAAGACCACGACGGCAAGGTTTATCCTATCTATCGAAATGTCATGTACGTTGTGAATTGGATAGAGCGCCGAAATGGCACAGTTCGGCTCCCCGCTTCGTTTTTTGGACAATCTGATGAAGACATCAGCGTTGTAGATATAATGCAATATGAACGCATTCCTACGGGTATTACCTTCATAGATGCTCATACAGAAGGATACGATCCTTACCAATTTTTAGGTTTGCAATAGGAGGAAAACATGTTTTTTTTACGCAGCTTAGGGATAATGATACTTTGCTTATTCTTGATATCCATCACTTATATATTAGTAGATGCAGCAGCACCACAGACAAGTGATGATGATACAGATAGTTACTACGTTCCTGCAAATCCGAATGAACCATTTGACGCATTAAACGTGTTTAAAATACGCCACATTGCTTGGGCCTACGCGAAAAATACTGACCCTGAACATAATGTCGGTTGGTATTCTGTATGGGCGGAAGTCGATAAGGATAGATATCGTAATGGTGGCACCTACACAGGAATACTAAATGAACATGCATATAAGGAGAAAGATCGTTTCGTCTGGCAAGCAGCACTATCTATGTTTTCTGATTCTTTCTGCAATTGACGCTTAAGAACAACACCCAGAAAATCCGAACTAATACCTGTTTTACTATATCAGGACGGACACAATGCGTAATGAATTACGCGACTACGAACCACATGAGTTTTGAAAAACACCCGTTCTTCCAAGGTGCTTTTGTTAGTAGTAAAACGATTTATCGCCTATTTGCGTCCGTCGTATATAAAGGTTTTACGCAGCGATGTTTGAAAGTTTACGACTTCATCCTCCCCAAACTTGCCGGTGGGCGCGATGTCCCTACGAACCCGACCAGCACGACCATTGTTAAAATATAGGGGAGACTGTGTAGCAGTTGTCCGGGGATGTTCCATCGGTTTGCGAGTTCTAAGGCGGTGGCGAGTCCAAAGAGGAAACACGCTGCTACGCCGCTTAACGGTCGCCAGTTCCCGAAGATGACAGCTGCAAGCGCAAGATACCCCCGCCCGGCTGTCATTCCCTTTGTGAAGTAGTGGACTTCGGATGCTAGGAAACATCCGCCTGCTCCTGCTAAGAGTCCACTTAATAGTATCCCAAGATATTGCCATTTCGCCCGGCTTAGACTCAGTGCCGCCAGTGCTTCCGTTGATTCGCCTGCCGCACACAATCGTAAGCCCCACGGCGTTTTAAATAGAAGAATATGGCTTGCCACCATCAATACTGGTAACAAATAGACTATGAAACTATATGAACCGATGAGTGGCAGCTGCCAGTGCGGAAGTCCTCCTACCTGTTTAGAGGGAGGTAAAAGATATTCTGTGATCCCTAACGCCAAAATGTTGATGCCTATTCCGGTGACAACCTGCTCGGCGTGAAACGTAACCGTTGCAATAGCATGTAACAAAGCCATTGCTACCCCGAAACTTATGCCGACAAGCAATCCGATCCATATTGAACCGGAACCTTGTGTGCCGATAACGTAACCGAAGGCACCCATCAGCATCATGCCTTCTAAGGCGAGGTTGATGACCCCGGCGCGCTCTGAATAAATACCGCCGAGTGCAGCAAATCCTAAAGGTGTCGCCATTCGCAATGTACTTGGAATCATTTTAATTTTCCTTGCGGTTCGGTGAGGCATGTTTAGATTTTGACGCGCCTTTCCGTAGAACCGCTCTCCACTTCGTTTCGAGCTAAGTCTTTTTTTTAACAAGCAAGTTCCTTGCGGTTCGGTGAGGCATGTTTAGATTTTGACGCGCCTTTCCGTAGAATTGAAGAAACACCCCAGCAAATACCCTCCACTTCGTTTCGGGCTTAGTCTCCTGTTTCAAAAAAGTGTCTATTTTCGTGAAATACCTTCTATGCAAACCAACCAGATAATCAGCATACCTTGACCGGCAAGGAATAGACCGCGCGGGATCCCCAACAAAATATCGATATCCAAAGCGACTTTGTTCAGTAATCCGAATAACACGGCTGCAGATAGAATACCAAAAGGGTTATTTCTCCCTAAGAGCGCGACCGCTATGCCAGTAAAGCCCCAACCTGATGAAAAGTTATCCAAATATCGGTAACGGTATCCCATCACCTCAGCGACACCGGCTAATCCAGCAACTGCACCGCTTAGTGCCATGACCCATACAGTCACAGTACGCGGGTTGATCCCCCCATAAGAGGCGACATCGCGAGCATTTCCTACCAAACGGAGTTCGTATCCCCAACGCGTATAGGTCAAGAAGATATAGCAGAGTACAACAGCCCCGCAGGCAATCAGGAAACTCGCGTTTAATGGGTTGCTTTGCGGGAGGAAGGGAATTAAAGATGCCAATCGTGGGATTCGTGCCGTTTCATGAATCTGTGGAGTCTGCGGAATCATCTGTCCTTGTTCTTGGTAGACTGATGTGACGAGATAGTTCATGAGGGCGAAAGCGATGAAGTTCATCATAATTGTATTGATAACTTCATGCGCACCGTATCTTGCCTTTAAAAAACCCGGTATCGCACCCCACCCGGCACCAGCAATCATCGCTGCTCCTATACAAAGTGGGATCAGTAGGAAAGCAGGCAGGTTTAAGTGCATACCGACCCACGCAGCAGCGAATGCGGCGACGTAGAGTTGCCCCTCACAACCGATATTAAACAGACCACTTCTATAGCCGATAGCGACAGCGAGTCCTGTAAACACCAAAGGTGTCGCGTTGAATAAGACATATCCGAATTCATCAAAACTCGCGAACCCGCTGGAAAGAATGATCTTATAAAATTCCAGTGCGTCTTGCCCGCGGAAATGGACGACAATCCCACACGAGAGAAAAAACACAAAGATAGCGAGCAGCGGAGGTATACAACTTAGGAAAAATTTTCTGGATTGAGACGTTTTGTCTCCAACCAGCGAGACAAACAATTTTCGGATGTTCAAGAGTTTTCGGTCTCTTTACTAAATTTGACAAAAGTTCTCAGGACGTGTTATTATACATGATGTTATTACCAGCAAGATGCCTGTTAGTATAACACAGACATCGGATTAAAACAAATCGCTGATTATTCAGAGGATAGCGAGGAGCGCACTATGGAGAGAAACAGAAGTGAGTCATCTGATCATGAAAGTAACGCAACAGGTCTTCCTGCCGTTTTGGGCGGAACGCCAGTCTTTGAAATAACACCTGATGCACCCTATCCACAACTTGACCAGTGGCAGCAAATCACTGAGGAGGAAGCACAGGTCGTTTATGAGATGACACTTCGGAATGAACTCTCAGGTACCTCTACGACTGTTCAGGAGTTTGAGCGTATTTGGTGTGAACGCCATAAAACCGAATTTGCTTTGAGTCTGACCAACGGTACGGCAGCCTTACATAGCGCAATGTTTGGGCTCGGTGTCGGTCCCGGCGATGAAGTGATTTGTCCAACTTATACATGGATGGGGTCAATTACGCCAGCACTCACCTTGATGGCAACACCTATTTTCTGTGAGGTGGATCCGGGAACACTGCTTATTGATGTAGATGACGTTCGGCAGCGCATTACGCCACGAACTAAGGCGATCATCGCGGTGCATCTGTGGGGTAATGTCTGTGATATGGACGCACTCATGGCACTCAGTGATGAGACAGGCATACCTGTCATAGAGGACTGCTCACATGCGCACGGTGCCTCTTACAAAGGGGTGCCGTGTGGAAGCATTGGGCAGGTAGGGGCGTGGAGTTTACAAGGCAACAAGTCGATCAGCGGTGGTGAAGGGGGGATGCTTGCTACCAACGACGTGACAGTTTTTGAACGGGCGTGTCTGCTGGGTCAAGTCAATCGTTCTCCTAACGTTGAAGGAGAAGCAGCAGAGGCATTACAATACGCGCATCTTCCACCGATGGGACTCGGCGTTAAATTTCGTGCCCATCCGCTCGCTATCGGTATCGCTTCGGTGCAGCTGAAAAAGCTTGATGCCCTCAATGCCAATCGTCGCGCTTATATACAAGAAATTTCCGATGGATTACAAGAAATTTCGGGCGTTTCTCCTATTGAGACTTATGGAGGAACTGAGCCAGCTGGATTCTATGGGTTTCCTATCCGTTACCATGAAGATGAGATGCATGGGCTGCCTGCCCCGCTATTTGCTGAGGCACTCCGGAGAGAAGGTGTATTGGCAAACAATAACCCCTATCCGCTTCTTGTTGGAGATGGCATACCACTTTTTTCAGGAAGTCTACCGACCAATAGCAATCCGTATCCGCTTCTACATACTTTGCCGCTCTTCACGCATGGACTTGATATCTACATGAATGGTCGAGGCTCTCTCTGTACACCGGATATGGGGGGAACATTTAAAGGTTATACTGCAGGAGATTTACCTGTGACTGAGAAAGCTTGTTCGCAGCTGATATTTTTACCTTTATTGACGAAACCGGTAGCGGGTGCCGCGTCGCGAATCCTGACTGCTATTCGTAAAGTCTCTTTACATAGCCATTCGATAGCTGCGGGTAAGTAGACAAAGATGTCAACAGAATTTTCAGCCCGCACTCGGGCAAACAATATTAAAACGCTCAGCACTGAACCTTTGGATGTTTTGGTTATTGGTGGTGGTATCGTTGGTGCGGGTTTAATTCGCGATCTTGCCCTCAACGGGGGTATCAAAGCAGGCTTAATTGAACAGGGCGATTTCGCAAACGGGACAAGTAGTGCGACCTCGCAGCTTGTTCACGGGGGTTTTCGCTATCTGCTTAGACGCGACATTGACCTCGTTAAGAAATCGCGCAAGGAACGAGAGATTCTCCGCCGCATTGCCCCGAATCTTGTCAAACCGATACCCATCGCACTGCTCAATTACAAAGGGGATCCCTACCCGTTGACGGGGATCCAACTCGCTGCACATTACTACAATCGTCTCTTTAAAGCAGATGAAGCGGAGAAAACAGTCGTAATTCGTGACGTGCAAAAAGTGCGAGGTTTGGTTGGCACCATTGCCACTGATACACTAAGAGGATGTGTCCTATTATGGGATAGCATGGTTGACGACGCAAGATTGACACTCGCGACACTCAAAGATGCACACCGGCACGGTGCCATTATCACAAATTATGTCCGTTTCCTCGATTTTGTCGAGCAATCGGATACTGTTGCTGGAAATCGGGTGTCAAGGATAGCTGCTGAAGATGTTATTTCCGGACAGCGTTTTGAGATAACTGCTCGAAAAATTGTAGCAGCAACAGGGCCTTGGAGCGACGAAATATGGTGTAAAGATCCGAGTTACGATGGCGTTCCACGCTTGCTGACGAAAAATGCGAAAGGTATCCATCTCGTCGTGCCTCGCTGCGGAAAGCAGCACGACTCAGAAGCGTACGGGCTGATTGCCTGCACACGTTCAGAAAAACAACGCAAACGTAATCCGCGTGTTATTTTTATTTTGCCCGGTGCCCACAATACTTCTATTGTCGGGACCACTGAAACTACGCCCCAAGAGGCACTCGAATCAGTCCGCCCATCAGCAGATGAAACAGACTATCTACTTTCAGAAACGCGACGTATTTTTCCAGATAAATCTCTTGACAACGACGCGATCATCGCTGCGTATGCTGGTACCCGGCCCCTCATTGCAGCAAACAGATACAAGCGAGGCGTTGCAAGAACGGGTTTTGTTTCAAGGGATCATTTAATCACAGAGAGCCCAAGCGGTGTCATGTATCTCTATGGTGGGAAACTCACCACACACCGCCAGATGGCAGAAGAGACGGTAGACCACTTGGCAACGTTTTTGAATGTCCCGCGCCATTGTAAAACGGATACTGTTCCGTTGTTGAATGTATCAGCCGAGGCATTGTCCCGAGAGTCCACACGCGACTCTCGTACCGGAAACGCAAATCACGCTTTGCTGTCGAGTGTTGACACGGAACGCCTCATTAAACGCTATGGAGATGGGTATCAGAAGATTCTTAAGTTTATCAACGCCGATGCCGCGCTTGCTGAACCGATAACCTCGTCTTTACCTTTCATGAAAGCCGAACTTCTTTACGCCTATTGGGGCGAGATGGCGATCACGTTGGACGACCTTCTTTGGCGACGTACCCGAATCGGTTGGACACCCGGTCAAGGGCTTGACATTGCGCCCCAAATCGCACAATTCGTAAGTGAGAAAAACAATTGGGATCAAGTGAGGACCACAGCAGAGGTTGAGGCGTATCGCGAACACATTCGGTGGCTGAATTTTTATCTGTAAATGGAGTTATCGGTTATCAGTTAAGCGTTTGGCAAGGAAAATCAAAAAATGGAAGTTTACCGCTGGGAAGACCGGAAATTTGGAAAACTTGAGCCACTGCGCTTTGGCGCAGAGCGTGACTTTGAGGACCTTCTCGAAAAGGATGCGACGCTCATCCTTGGTGAATCTCTCTGCGTTATTAGTAGACAACCACCGCTGAGTACATCAAAGCAAAAAATTGACCTACTCGCGCTTGACCGGCAAGGTAATTCCGTGATTATTGAACTCAAGCGCGGTAAACCTTCAAGGACAGCAATCACCCAGATTTTAGAGTATGCTGCTGGCGTTTCTCAGCTCTCTTTTATAGAATTAGAGCAGCTCGCTTACCGATGGTGCCTGCAGCAGGGCAAAGAATTCTCAACACTTACCGCGCTGCATAGCGAATTTTTTGGATATGAACCCGGTGATATCCGCAAATCCGCGTTCAATCAACGGCAGCGGCTGGTCCTTATTTCGGAGGGCGTGGACACGCGGGTTTTAGAGGTCGCTGAATATCTGCGGGCATTGGGACTGGATCTCACTTATATATCTTATTTTTCTTATCACGCGCCTGATGAAATTCTGGTCGCAACCGAAACTGTTCTCGGAGGGACAGTCGTCAAGGAGGAAGAACGGAGTTACGGCAGTGCTACACAACAATTTATGACGCTCGCGTCGTTTATTGAGACGCTACAGGTGAACGAGGAACTCCTACAAATCGCCAACGAATTTTTAGCGTATGTTGACACATGCGGTGCAACGCTTCGCCCGCGTATCGCGAAACTCCGAATGACCATCGGTGGATGCTGGTGGCTTGATACGTACCCTTCAAGAAGAGCCACCCATTTCAGGGTGGATGTCCACGGGGACTTCACACCGCTGCATATCGTTGAGTGCAGAGCCAACTTGCCTAACGTAACGGTCAAAAATTTCGGTATCTCTTTCAACATCGCTACTAAAGCACATCTGGATTATGCGATTGAAATTTTTGAACGTGTTCGGAATTCTATTCTATCTTCCTTATAGTCTTTTGAGAACTGAACGTTGGAATGAATTATCTTTCCAATGATGCCATCTTCGTCAGAAACCCGTTTTTTTGACCAACAACTCGGCTCCGAATATAATAGCGTAAGGCACGAGTTATTGGTCAAAACGGAAAAAACGGCGCGAAAACCTAATAATTAAAAAAATGAACTGGCTCCGTTTTGGCAATCCCGAATATCTCCATTTTCTATGGGCAGTACCCCCTCTAATTTTCCTATTGCTCTTTGGGCTGCGACAGAAGCGGAATGCCCTGCTGCGATTCCACAGCAATGTCAATCCGACGCATCTCAAACACCATAGAATCCAAGCTGGATTGTTGCTCCTAAGTTATATCTGTATCACGCTTGCAATCGCGCGTCCGCAGTGGGGTGCGAAATCCGAATCAGTCGCTGAGAGGTTAGATGTTATAATCGCACTTGATATTTCAACGAGCATGCTCGCGGAAGATGAGGAATCCGTTCGACGACTTGATCAAGCCAAAACGTTCATATTCTCACTATTAGATGAACTTGAGGGTGATAGGGTCGGATTACTCTACTTTGCAGAGGCAAGTTTTGTGGTATGTCCGCTGACGAGCGATACTGTCACACTCAGAGAATTCTTAGCGGCGATAACCGCAGAAACACTTGCGCACAGTGGCACCCGTATCCGTAATGCGATTGAAACAGCAATAGACCGACTTGTTTCGGATCAAAACCGGACAGCCATCGCGCCCGATTTCGGTGGACAGAAGGTCCTGATTCTTTTTACAGACGGGGAGGATCACGGAGGAGAGGCGATTGAGGCGGCGAAAACAGCGACCCAGAAAGGCGTGCATATCTATTGCGTCGGCGTTGGTGACTCTATCAAGTCTGTGCCTATACCACTGCAAGGTGATGCTGGGACAGAAGTTACGCCCTACAAGCGCGATGCTAACGGACAACTCGTGCTAACAGCATTAGATGAAACGCGTCTGAAAGAAATCGCCAAAGCCGGAGACGGCACCTATTACCCTGCAACAGCGGGGATTACCCAGTTAGCAACGGATTTGGCACGACTTGAAAAACAAAAGTTTAGAATCCGCGCTGATGGCAACTATCAAGAACGCTTTCAATGGTTTGTTGCCGGGGCGTTAATTTTGCTCATCTGTGAGGTGCTGCACTTTATGCTGTTGTCTCGCAAACCGCGGCGTTAAGAACCGATCGGGATTAAAAGTTGAGCAGGTTTGGACTCGGCTGGTATTATGCTTTTTTCAAGGATAATCCGCTTGGACGGAAGCGCATCAAGAGGATGAGGATGATCCCGAAGATGAGGTATCGAGCGTTGCCGAATTGGTAGGGAATGATGAAGCCGGGTCTCAAAACTTCACCTAAAGAACCGAGAATCGCTGCGCCTATCATGGCACCTCTGATGCTTCCCATACCGCCGAGGACTACCATACACAAGATCAGGATAGATTCCCAAAATTCAAAGAATGGTGCGCTGATATTAACCTGGAATTGGGCGATAAACGCCCCACCGAGGGCTCCGATCGCAGCACTCACGGCAAACGCCAGCGATTTATAGCGACTGACGTTAATTCCCATACTCTCTGCGGCTTGCTCATCTTCACGGATAGCGACCCATGCCCTACCGACACGGGAATGCTGTAGCCGATAGGTGATAAAAATTACTAAGGTTAGCAGGATAAGAATATGGTAGTAGTTGTGCCAATTTTGATTGAAGGTTATTCCAAAAAGTGTAGGAGAGGGGATACCGCGCAGCTGACCGTTTGGCGCGCCGACCAACCACTGTTCGTTCCTGATAATACGGAAGAACAGTTCGGCGAAGCCGAACGTAACAATGGCAAAATAATCGCCTGTAAGCCGCAAAGTGGGTGCGCCGCGCAATAGTCCCCAGGCCGTCCCGTGTAGGACAGCGAGTGGGAGGGCAACCCAATAACTTACCCCAAGCCTTGCCATCAATATCCCGGCTGTATAACCGCCGATGAGGTAAAAACAGACATAGCCCAGATCCAACAATCCCGTAAATCCGCATACAATGTTCAATCCGACCGCGAGGAGCATATAGACGCATGCCCGAACGATAATCCGTAGCATATACTCGCCCCCTGGCCAGCCGAGATAGATATCGGATCGTGACAAGAAATCGACGATGTCGTCTATTCCATACATCAATAGCGGTAGGAAACAGATCAGTAAGCCAAGGATAATGTTTTTTGGTGTGAGTTTATCTTTCATGCTAAGCTCGTGTTCCCGTTGATTTTCCGAACAGTCCGGATGGACGGATAACAATGACTGCGATCATGATAATATAGGCGATCGCTAACCGGTAACCTCCAGAGATATAGCCAGCCCCAAACACTTCTGCTAACCCGATGATGATACCCCCGAGCATTGCCCCTGTAATGTTGCCAATGCCGCCGAGAACGGCAGCTGCAAACGCTGCAACCCCTTTGTAGTATCCCATAGTAGGTGTAATATTTTCGCTCAAACCTACCATTATGCCAGCAATTGCCCCTAAAGCGGAACCAATAGCAAATGTTACCGCAATGACTTGGTTTGTCTTAATCCCCATTAAATTTGACGCGACACGGTTTTGTGCACAAGCCCGCATAGCTTTACCGATTTTAGTCAGGTAAATCAGTCTGTTTAAGGCGATCATTAAGACAACTGCCAGTAAGAGAATGCATACATCACGATAAGGGAGAACACCACCGCCAGGTAGCGGTATGGCGTTTAAAATCTCGCCTGTTTGCATATTGACTTCGCTGACGAGAAATGCTGGAAGCGTTTCGGTTGGAAATAGCCGGGGTCTCGCTGACCAAATCATCCGGGCGAGGTTTTGTAACACAAGGGATATGCCTATCGCTGTAATTAATGCCGATAAGCGCGGCGCATCCCGAAGGGGACGGTACGCTACGAGGTCTATCAACATTCCTAACATTGCACATAGGAGCATACTGGCGGGTACTGCTATCCAAAACGGTATATTGAAAACCGTTATAAGCATCAGGGCGAGGTAGGCACCAAACATAAAAATTTCGCCATGGGCGAAGTTAATCAATTGGATAATGCCGTAGACCATGGTGTAGCCTACGGCAATAAGCGCGTAGATGCCACCTAACACCAACCCGTTAATAAATTGTTCCAATAATTGCGCCATAATGCTCTTCTGTTAGTGTTAACCTCGTAGAAAAAAGACTCTGAACGTTGCTCTGTTCTACCTGCTTCTTTGAACAAAACCGCTTACTTCAATTCACGCAGCTGTTTCTCTGCGGCAACAAATTGTCCATCTTTGACAATTTTTACGTAAGCCGGTTTGTTGACGGTATCACCATTTATATCAAAATAGGTTAACCCGGTAACCCCTTCGTAGCCTTCTTCAGGTGTGTCTAAGGATGCTAAATGCTCCCGAATGGCTTTTCGGTTATCTTCGATGGATGCTTCAGCGTTGTAAGTTTTTTCAAGTGCTTCCTTAATCATTCCGACAGCATCATAGGTCAATGCGGCCCATGTATCTGGGGTTACACCGTGAAGTGCCTTGAAATTAGCTTCCATCTGTTTCGCTTCTGTGCCGCCTGCACCAAATGTAAAAGGTGTGGTTAGATAAGTTCCCTCTGCGGCGGACCCCGCGACTGTGAGAAAATCTGGTGAATCCACGCCATCGGCTCCGAAAAACTGGGCGGTAATTCCGGCTTCACGTCCCTGTTTAACGATTAAGCCGGCTTCCGTGAAGAGTCCAGAGATAAAAATAGCGTCAGGATTTTTGGCTTTAATGCTCGTCAGCTGCGCCTTAAAATTAGTACTGTCTCTTTCATAGGCTTCCGAAGCGACGAGATTAAGTCCTATTCTTTCGGCTTCTGCTACGAATGCGTTTCTTAAACCTCGACCGTAGTCGTCGTTATCAAAGAAAACAGCAACCGATTCAATATCCGTCAAGACGTTATCAATATATTGCGCGATGAATTTCCCCTGAAAACCGTCGTGGTACAAATTTCGGAAAGTCCAGGGACTTCTTTCACAAACTTCTACAGCCGTTGAGCCGGGGGAGAGTTCAACAATACCTACACGGTCGTAAATCTCTTGACCTGCTAATGAGCAGGTACTGTTAAAATGTCCGACAACCGCGACAATTTTTTGCGGGCTGTTGACGATACGTTCTGCGACGAGGCTTGCCTCTGAACCTTTGCCAGCATCATCTTCAAAAAGTAGCGTCAGTTTCATACCGTTGATGCCCCCTGCCTCGTTAATTTCTTTTTGTCTCAGCTCAGCACCGCGTCGGATCATTTCTCCGAACGCTGCAGCACTACCTGTATACGGTGCTGCAACAGCGACTTTTAACTCTTTCTGTGTTGTCTGTGTTGTGCTTGTATTCTTCTTATCTTGGGGTTGACATCCCAAAACGGACACAAACCCCACTATTAGCAGCCCTACAAACCAATTTCTCATGTTATCTATGCTCCCTTCATTTTCCGGCAAGTCTTGTGTGCTATCAATCCGAAGTATGCTTATTTTACGGCAAGACCTGCCTGAAGTCAATTTTAAATTCCAATTTATCTGCTTTACCATTTGAGCCGATGATCCGAATGTCCGGCGCAATAATTCTGAGGTCGGTCGCCTGACTCTCAAGACGGTCAAAAATTAAGAAACCGCTCCGTTTCGCACCGGAGAACAGTTTACCGCTTTCAAAAACAGTGTCCTCTATCACAATACGTCCCCACTCTAACGCCTCAGCGTCTACATAAGATTGATAATATCCGTAGTAGGAGGGATAAACAGGAGCGGCATACGGATGATATGCGGCACGCCCAGGGTCGCCCTGCAAGACGTTCACGTTGTCGTAAAGTGAATCAAAGTAATCATTAGGTAAATTCGCGTATTGCGCGCCGTTTGCATCCATGAGTATGGCTATGTCTCCAACAAGCACACGGCGATGCTCGCGATTGTGGACTATAAGTTCAAACACCGTATAGATAGGTTCAACGTCACCATTCCTCTTGACGATGAGGTACGGATTCATTTTCGGATCTTCAGTGAGTGCGAACAGTTCCACCTCATCAAGTGGTTTGAGGGTAACAGCGACTCCCTTTTTCACCACCGTTGCGGCACCTGTCTCTGCATCAATTTTGGCGTTAAAACGTCCCGTAATGGGTTCCACATAAACATCGATTGAGGGTTGTGGTGCAGCGGCACATCCTGCCAATAGTGCTCCCGTGAGCAGAAGCAAACCGATACTGCCCATAAGTTGATACCGGAAATTGACGCGATTTTTCCTGCGAGTCATGAGTCTTACCCTCCCATGTAATTATATTTTACGCAATGTGAATTTCATTGTCAAGGTTTTTATTTTTAATAAATGTAGGTTGATGGAACTACCTGTAGTGCTCAACCCACAGCTAAAACTCCCATTTTAACAATGTGGCGCGATTATGCCAGACGAGTACCCCTGTTGCAGTACCGATTGCCGCGCCAACGAGTACATCTGAAGTATAGTGCCGTCCTAAATAGATTCGCGAGAAGCCAACGAGTCCTGCCCCGATATAGAGTGGAATTCGCCATTTCGGATACCGATACCCTAAAATAGTCGCAACGCTGAATGTAATGGATGCGTGCCCTGATGGCATTGCTGGATTTCCGAGTGTTTCGTCAAGCGGTCGTTTCCTGCCGACCAACCTTTTCATCCCATACGTTATAATCCCTGCTCCCATGTATGCCGAAGACAAAAGTTTTCCAGTTTCCCGATGGGATTCATTTCCATAAGAAAATAGGAGGATTGAAGCACCCATCAGGCCTCGGTAATCTCCGAGCCTTGAGATGCCTTTCATGCCTGTCCATATCGGTTCTTGATGTGGTGGCGCGTCGTAGATACGATCAAAGAGTGTTTGGTCCCAGCGCGATAAGAAGTTTTCAGCAGTTGCATCTGAACCTGTTATAAAACCACAGAGAATCCAGCTGCATATAAACCACGGTTTAAAGTATCTCGCGAGGACGTAACTAATACACCGATGCTGCATTATGAATTCTGCTTGACCTATGAAGTTCTATCTCTTATAATTTCGTGAGATGAAAATTAAATTAATTCGGTAATTTCTTGTGAAAGTCCGGTGCGGTTCATGAAGATTAAAAAATTAATTCGGTAATTTTTTGGGGTAGTCCGGTGCGGTTCCAAACCGCACCTACCGGGCCTGGGGTGAATTAGAATTACCGATTTAAATAATTAAATTTCATCAAACCGCACCTACCGGCCTGGGGGAAAAGATGCAGATACGCAATGCCGTGGTTGAGTATGATCTGGAGGAAGCGGGGAAGATGCTGGATATCTCACCTACAGTCCTCAAACGCGCAGTTGACGCTGAGTATCTACAATATTACTATCGACGCGGCAAAAATGATTATCGGTTCCATGAAGCGAGTCTCCGCGCGAATAAGGAGTTACTCTCAGAAGACGATTATCGCACCGAGTTACTAAAAACGTTTTCGGTTTCAGAGGCTACCACGGTGCCTGACGCTCAGGAAACGGATCCGCCGTCCAAGCCATCCGATCCATAGTCCTTTTCTCCTCAGGACTTGCGAGAATTTGATAGGCGCGCTGATGCAGCGCGCCTACTGGAAAATGGTTTGAATTTTTCCCATTTTCGTTAGTTTGCTTTAAGCCTGCCCCAGGTTGTCGCAAGTTTACCTTGCGCTTCTACTGCAGTAAACGTTGCTGCGATGCCATTGTTCATAATATTCTTGACTTCTTCCTCTGTCAAACCGCGTTTCCAAAGGTTAAAGTCGTCCATCAGCCCGGTGAAAGGTCGCTTGTTGTCGATGTTAAAGCCGACACGTGCGCCTTGTCCCCAGTTGTCTGCGATCGGCGTGTCAAGGCGAGACTTTTCTTCACCGACCTTTTCACCGTTGATGTAGAGAACGGCTAATCCGTCTGCGCGACTGTATGTGCCACCGTAATGTATCCATTCATTTGCCTTATTTTCACCAGCCCGGATATCAAATATCGTCCGCCCGGGGTTAGGTCCCCGATTCAGCCAACGATAGTTTCCGTCGCCCCGTGCCTCTGGGTGAACAAGCCAGGTGCCATCGGTTGCGCGGGCGTTGAAAAGTGCCATATCCGATACGGCTTCAACGTTAATCCACGCGAGAAGACTCATGCCTTCAGTGGGAATATCCTCGGCCTTAACATTGGGACCATCTAAATCGAGGAAGCTGCCGGCTGCGAAGTGGGCGGCTTTGCCGAATTTCCCATCATTGGATTGTGTGACATCGCCCTTAATCTCGCCATCATAGCCACGTCCAGACTTTTCAAGGACGGTATTTCCGTCGAAGTCCTCATAGTCGAAATACAGGACCAAATCCGCATCTAAAATCTGAGCGGATGCTTCTTGAATTTCGGCCATAAGCAAACAGAGCGTGCTTATCAGAAGTAAGCACATCAAACAAGCGGTTAGTATAGGATTTCGTTTCATCTTTTAAGGTCCTCCTTTAGATGAACCATTCTTTTACTTTGATGCCTTAAGTTTTCCCCAAGTCGTTGCGAGTTTGCCGCGTGCTTCCACAGCAAGAAACGCTTCGACACTATCGTTCATAATAGCATTGACTTCTTCTTCTGTCAAGCCACGTTTCCAGACGTTAAGTTCATCCATAAGTCCGGTGAAAGGTCGTTTGTTGTCGATGTTAAAGCCGACCCGTGCGCCCTGCCCCCAGTTGTCTGCGATCGGCGTGTCAAGGCGAGACTTTTCTTCACCGACCTTGTTGCCGTTGATGTAGAGGACAGCTAATTCGTCTGCGCGACTGTATGTGCCAGCGTAATGCTGCCATTTATTGGCTTCGTTTTTACCTGCCCGGATATCAAATATCGTCCTACCGGGATTAGGTCCCCGATTCAGCCAACGATAGTTTCCGTCGCCCCGTGCCTCTGGGTGAACAAGCCACGTGCCATCGGCTGCGCGGGCATTGAAAATTGCCATATCCGATATGGCTTCAACGTTAATCCATGCGACAACACTCATACCTTCAGTCGGAATGTCATCAGGGTCAACGTTGGCTCCATCTAAATCGAGAAAGCTGCCGGCTGCGAACAGACCGGCTTTGCCAAACTTTCCATCATCGGATTGTGTGACCTTCCCATTAATCTCGCCATCGTAACCACGTCCAGATTTTTCAAGGACGGTACCACCCTTAAAATCTTCGTAATCAAAATACAGGACCAAATCCGGATCTAAAGCCTCAGCGGATGTGTCCTGCTTTTCTGCCATAAACAGACAGAGTGTGCCTATGAGAAATAAGCACATCAGATAAGACGTGAATATAAAGTTCCGTTTCATCTTTTAAGGTTCTCCTTTAGATAAACCATTCCTTTACTTTGATGCCTTAAGTTTTCCCCAAGTCGTTGCGAGTTTACCGTGTGCTTCCACAGCAAGAAAGGCTTCAACACTATCGTTCATAATAGCATTAACTTCTTCCTCTGTCAAGCCACGTTTCCAGACGTTAAGTTCATCCATAAGCCCGGTGAAAGGTCGTTTGTTGTCGATGTTAAAGCCGACCCGTGCGCCCTGCCCCCAGTTGTCTGCGATCGGCGTGTCAAGGCGAGACTTTTCTTCACCGACCTTGTTGCCATTGATGTAGAGGACAGCTAATTCGTCTGCGCGGCTGTACGTGCCAGCGTAATGCTGCCATTTATTGGCTTCGTTTTTACCTGCCCGGATATCAAATATCGTCCTACCGGGGTTGGGCCCCCGATTCAGCCAACGATAATTTCCATCGCCACGGGCTTCGGGGTGTACAAGCCATGTGCCATCGGCTGCGCGGGCATTGAAAATTGCCATATCCGATATGGCTTCAACGTTAATCCATGCGATGACACTCATGCCTTCGGTAGGAATGTCATCAGGGTCAACATTGGCTCCATCTAAATCGAGAAAGCTGCCGGCTGCGAACAGACCGGCTTTGCCAAACTTCCCATCATCGGATTGCGTGACCTTTCCATTAATCTCACCATCGTACCCGCGTCCGGATTTTTCAATGACGGTATCACCCTTGAATTCTTCATAATCGAAATATAGTACTAAATCCGGGTCTAAGGGTTCAGGTGATGCGAATTCTGTCGTATGTAGACAGAGCGCGCCTATCAGAAGTAAGCACACCAAATAAGGGGTGAGTTTACAATCCGATATTACAAATCTTAAGTTGCGTTTCATTTCAAAGTCTCCTTTGATTTTGACGAACTGTTCGTTCACTTTTTTACAAACGACTACTCATATTAAAAGTTTACCACTTTTCCAGACGGGTCTGCAACGAAAAACGAAAATTTTCTTGATTTTAACTTCGTTTTACGGTAAACTGATTTAGAATATGGATGGAAAATTTAAGGTATCTAAAGGGAGCTCAGGTTGCAAAGTGTAGGAATTATCCCAGCTCGCTATGCCTCAAGCCGTTTTGAAGGCAAGCCGTTGGTGAATCTCCTCGGCAAGCCGATGGTGCAACACGTCTACGAAAGCGCGTGTTGCGCAGAAACGCTGGATGAAGTCATTATCGCAACGGACGACCACCGGATTTATGACGCTGTAACCAAATTCGGTGGAAACGTTCAGATGACCGGCGAATGCGAAACCGGCACCGAACGCGTCGCTGTTGTGGCAAAACAGTTGAAATGCGATGTTGTCGCCAATATTCAAGGTGACGAGCCGTTACTCAAACCTGACCAGATAGACCTGATGCTGCAACCTCTCCTTGACAATCCCGAGGTACAGGTTTGCACATTAAAACAACGGGTTAAAACGCCAGTAGATTATCGAGATATCAACGTCGTGAAGGTTGTTACAAATACTTGTGGCAACGCGTTATACTTCTCGCGTGCCTCCATCCCCGGTAAAATCGCTGAAGCGGAGCTGCACAAATTTCCTGTATTTCGACATGTAGGTTTGTATGCTTATAGGCGCGAGCAGCTCCTTGCTTTCACAAGTTGGGATAGAACGCCTTACGAGCTGGCAGAGGGTTTGGAACAACTGCGATTTTTGGAAAACGGTGTTCCTATTCATGTTGTCGAAACGGATACGCCACTGATTGGCGTTGATGTTCCCGCCGACTTGGAACGGGTAAAACGGATTTTAGGAGGGTGATGTAATGACTGTCCAGGAATTAAAAGAAGTTTTGGAACAGCGTTTTGAGCGTCTTGAGACGGATCTAAAAGAGATTCGCGATGATATGCGTGATTTACGGAGTAAATTAGACCAAGCTTTAGAGTTGCTAAATTACCAGCGCGGTCAACAAGAGTTCTCTGCACGTTTTTGGAAACATGCTGCGTGGATTGTCCCGACTTCGATCGCCCTAGTGGCACTTATCAAAACTTTTCTTTGAAGAACAACATAAGGAGCATGCTACAGGTAGCACTATTATATAAAAATGACAAAATACATTTTTGTGACAGGCGGCGTTATCTCAGGCATCGGCAAAGGCATCACAACGGCATCTCTTGGCAGATTGCTTATCAATCGCGGGTTCAAGGTGATTGTCGTCAAAATTGATCCGTATCTCAACGTCGATGCGGGTGTGATGAATCCATTCCAACATGGTGAGGTTTTCGTCACCCGTGATGGCGCGGAAACCGATCTTGATCTTGGGAATTATGAGCGGTTTCTCGGCATCGATCTGAACAAATATTCTAACTTTACGACAGGTTCCGTCTATAAGGAAGTGATTGAGAAAGAGCGACGGGGGGACTATCTCGGCGAAACGGTGCAGCTGATTCCACATATTACGGATGAGATCAAGCGCCGCATCTACCAGATCGGTGAGGATAATGAGGCTGAAATCGTCATTACGGAAATAGGCGGAACTATCGGCGACTTTGAGATGCCGCCGTTCGTCGAAGCCATCCGACAAATGGCAGTTGAGGTCGGACGCGAGAATGCGATGTTCCTTCATGTGTCGCTCATTTATACTTTACCCAAGGGCGAAAGCAAGAGTAAACCGACACAGCACAGCATCCGCAAACTTCAAGAACTGGGGGTCCTACCAGATGTCCTGCTCTGTCGGACGAGTCAGACGTTGGAGGAAGCCTTTCGTCGGAAAATCGCGCTCCTCTGCGGTATCTCTGAAGAATGTATTTTTGAAGGATTAGACACAAAATGCGTTGATGAAATTCCTCTTAATTTTGAACGCCAAGGGATGGGACATCTCGTTTCAAAGAAGCTTGGACTTGAAGCACGCGCCCCCATGGATGCCGAATGGTCGGCGATGGTCGAAAAGCTGAAAAACCCGAAACGACACGTCCGAGTTGCGATTGTCGGAAAATACACAACAGGCAACGATGCCTATATCAGTGTACAGGAAGCCCTCAAACACGGTGGGATTGCTAACGAAGCATCTGTTGAAATTGAGTGGATTGAAGCGGAGTCGCTCACGGAACATCCGAACCTTGATTCCGTGTTTGAAGATATTGACGGTATCCTCGTCCCTGGTGGATTCGGCTATCGAGGGATTGAAGGGATGTTGGTTGCCGTGCAATATGCCCGTGAAAATAGAATTCCGTATTTAGGGTTATGCCTCGGTATGCAGTGTCTCGTAATTGAGTTTGCTCGGCACGTGGCGAACCTTGAAAAGGCAAATAGCACAGAAGTAGATGAGAAAACACCTTATCCGGTTATAGACTTAATGCCTGAACAACGCTCAATAGCCGACCTCGGCGCAACAATGCGACTCGGACATTATCCATGTGTACTTAAAGAAGATACCAAAAGTTATACCGCTTATCAGCAGCCTATTATTCTCGAACGACACCGTCATCGCTATGAATTAAATAATTTATATCGCTCGCAATTAGAATCGGCAGGGCTCTGCTTTAGCGGGTTGTCGCCGGATGAAAGTCTCGTCGAAATCGCTGAGGTAACGGATCATCCGTGGATGGTCGGTTCACAATTCCACCCTGAATTTCAATCGAAACCGCTGGCACCGCATCCGCTTTTCCGTGAATTCATCGCAGCGGTCCTTTCTTATCAGCTGAAAAATAAAGATATAGAGGGAGATAAAAAATAATGGCCAACGCAGCCCCTGTCCGTTCCCGAGCATGGTACGGAGATGAGGAACTGACTTTGAATTTTCCGACCAGTTGGGAAGTCGAAGTGTTGGGTCCTAAAGACGCGCCTGCGCTTTCTGATGCACAAATTGAACAGGCATTTGCTGAACCGATCGGCACGCCTCGTATGTCGGAACTCGCGAAGGGCAAAAGGAGTGCTGCTATTGTCGTTGACGACTTGAGTCGTCCGACGCCTGCGGCGAAAGTTATCCCGTTTATCCTGCGTGAGTTAGCATCGGGGGGTATCCCTAAATCCGAAATTCGGTTCGTTTTCGGGGTCGGGGCGCATCGTCCCCTAAGAGACGAAGATATAATCAAAAAGATTGGTGCGGACATCGCCGCTGAATATGAGGTATCCAACCATAACTTTATGAGCGGTGACCTACGTTCATTCGGCAGCCTTGAGAACGGCATGCCTATCTACCTCAATCGCGTTGTCGCTGATGCGGATTTCAAAATCTGTCTCGGTGGTATCTATCCTCACAGTTCCGTCGGTTTTAGTGGCGGTGCGAAGTTAATTGTCCCCGGTATCTCAGGCTTTACTACCATGTTCTATTTCCATACATTTCCACCTGGCCGAGGTCCCGCAATAATTGAGGGAGAGAGTGATGAACCGGATCGTCGCGATTGTGCTGAATTAACGGCTGGCGTGTTAGGACTTGATATTATCGCCAATGTTGTGCTTAATAGTCGTCGTGAAATTTGTGGGTTGTTCGTGGGTAATTTTATAAAGGCGCATCGTAAAGGCGCGCATTTTGCAATGGATACCTACAGCACAGAGATACCAGAGACGAATCAAACAGCATCAGATCTGGTGGTGATTAACTGCTATCCGCTTGATGCTGATGCTATCCAACTTGATAAAGCATTGGGGGCTTTAACCTATTTTGAAAACGCTTATACAATGGCACTCTACCCCGCGAGCGACAGTAGCTGCTACCACGGACTGTTTGATCGGATTGATTATACGCGCTATCTTCGGCAGCGAGCGGAACAGGTGCCCCCTGAACTGCCCACACCGAAAATCGGGCGTCGCGGGCAACTGCATGTCTGGTCTGAGTATTTTCTGGCAGATGATTTCTACAAGGAATATCCAGCCTCGCTACTCTTCCGCGACTTAGAACAACTGATTCAATTGTTCGCAGCGGAGCTGCCAGCACGTGCTAAAGTTACGATTCTACCTGTCGCCGGGACTCAGGTGCTAATACCGGCTGCTTCTGAATAAAACAAGGTAATCTTTCCCTATATTCTTAAATCCGCGATCCAAAAATGGAGGGCAATGATGAACGACACTGCTACAGTTTACTCTCGTGCTTGGTACGGGGATGAAGAACTGACTTTAAATTTTCCAACCGGCTGGGAAGTAGAGGTGCTTGGACCGAAAGACGCGCCCGTGCTTTCGGATACACAAATTGAACAGGCATTTGCCGAACCGATCGGCACACCCCGTATATCGGAACTCGCGAAAGCGAAAAAAAGTGCTGCTATCGTTGTTGATGACCTGAGCCGTCCGACCCCAGCAGCGAAGGTTATCCCCGTACTTCTGCGTGAATTAGCCGGCGCAGGGGTACCGAAGTCCGAAATCCGATTTGTTGTGGGTGGTGGTTCTCACCGACCCCTCACTGCTGAAGAGGTAGCGAAGAAGATTGGGGCGGGTGTCGCTGCTGAATATGAGGCAACGAGCCACGACTTTATGAGCGGTGATCTGCGTGCCTTAGGAAATCTTAGTAACGGGATGCCTATTTATCTCAATCGTGTCGTTGCTGATGCGGATTTCAAAATTTGTCTTGGCGGTATCTATCCACACGGGTCCGTCGGTTTCGGTGGCGGCGCGAAATTGGTCGTGCCGGGCATCGCCGGTTTCGCCACAATGTTCTATTTCCATACTTTCTCACCCGGACGCGGACACGCTGTTATAGAAAGAAAAGGTAGTGAACCGGATCATCGCGATTTCGCTGAGGAAGTAGCGGGTGTCCTCGGACTTGATGTAATTGTCAACACGGTACTCAACAGTCGCCGTGAAATCTGTGGGTTGTTCGTAGGTGATTTTGTGCAGGCGCATCGTCAAGGCGCGCATTTCGCTTTAGACACTTATGGCACAGAGATACCGGAAACGAGTCGAAAAGAGACCGATCTGGTTGTCCTCAACTGCTATCCACTTGACAGCGATCCGATCCAAACGGGTAAAGCGTTGTGGGCGACGCATTATTTTGAGAAGGCCTATAAAATGGCACTCAACCCCGCGTCAGACGGTATCTGCTATCATGGGCTGTTTGAGGAGATTGATTATGCACGCTTCTCACAACAGAGGGCGGAGAGAACGCAATCTGAGCTCCCACCCCCACAACTCGGAACGCAAGATCAACTGCACGTCTGGTCAGAACACTTTTTAGTGGATGACTTTTACAAGAAACACCCGGGTGCCCTCCTCTTTAGAGACCTCGATCAGTTGATCGCTCTGTTCGCTGAGAAACTACCATCGCAGGCGAAAGTTGCTGTTCTGCCTTCCGCTGGAATTCAGGTGTTAGCACCGGAGAAATAGATGCAGATACCTCAAGAAAGCCCTACGGGTAATGCTTTCCTGCAAAACGTTAATACTTTCCTCGGTAAAATCGAAACCGGCGCGTTGTGTCTCATTGTCGCGATGATGCTCGGACTCGCGATCCTCAAAATCGTCATGCGGTATGTGTTCAGCGCGAGTCTGTTATGGAGCGATATAATGCTGCAACACTTGACGCTCTGGCTCTGCTTCTTCGGTGCAGCACTCGCTACCTGTGAGAGACGACATATTAGTATTGATGTCCTGAATCGGATTCTACCGGGAAGCGTCACGCGCTGGACGAACCTCGTTATTGACTGTATTGCCTTGGTCGTTGTCGGGATTTTAGCGTATTACGGGTTTCTCTTTATTGAAGATGAGAAGTCCAGCGAGGCGATATTAATTGGGAGTGTTCCATTATGGTGGGCGAAAACTATTATTCCATACGGTTTGGTTCTCATCGGTGTTCATGTGGTGCTTCAGATTGGTATCTATCTAACAAATAGTGCGGATACGCCAGATGCTATTGAAGGAGAATCCGACTGATGGGACTCATAATCGGCATCGGTTTGATAGGCTTTGCCCTTCTCGGTGGTGCGCTTTTCGTTTTACTCGGTGGTGCCTCAATTATTGGCTACGCCATGGCAGGCGAACCCATCTCAACAATCCTGATTGATTTCAATCGGCTCACCCGGAATTCGACAATCCTGATTATCCCGCTCTTCACCTTTGCAGGATACATTATCGCTGAGGGGAAGGCACCGCAACGATTGGTGGCATTCGCACGTGCGAGTGTCGGCTGGTTACCGGGCGGTATTGCTGTGGTCGTCCTCGGTACATGTGCTTTCTTTACCACTTTCACAGGCGCGTCTGGCGTAACGATTATCGCACTCGGCGGGTTGGTCTATCCGATTCTACGGCAAACCTATAATGAAAAATTTTCGCTCGGCTTGATAACGGCTTCTGGGAGTATCGGACTTCTCTTTCCACCGAGCGTTCCCCTCATCCTCTATGCGATTATTGCCCAGGTTCCTATTGACAGGATGTTCCTCGCGGGTATTATTCCGGGTATCCTGATTCTCGGTATCCTGAGTCTCTACTGTTGCGGATGGAGTGTTCGCAAAAAGACTGAGACAACACCGTTTGATTTGACGATTTTCCTGAAAACGCTTTGGGAAGCGAAATGGGAACTCCTGCTGCCGTTTATTGTGTTAGGTGGTATTCTGTCTGGTGTCGTTACACTCGACGAGGCGGCTGCTTTAACTGCTATCTATGCCTGTGTCGTAGAAATAGGCATCCACCGTTCGATTTCGTTGAAAGTGTTACCGCGCATCGTCAAGGAGAGTACTTTACTTGTCGGTGCGATTCTCATTATTCTCGGTATCGCTTTGGGGTTAACAAACTACCTCATTACGCTTGATGTGCCGACAGCCGTCCTCGACTGGATCCAATCAACAACAGAGAGTCGCATTATTACACTCATCGGACTCAACGTCTTCCTGCTCATTATTGGGTGTCTGATGGACATCTTTTCAGCGATAATTATTGTGGTGCCGTTGCTATTGCCTATTGCTGAGCAATTTGGGATTGACAAGGCGCATCTCGGCATCATCGTCTTAACCAACCTCGAAATCGGATATTTGACCCCGCCTGTCGGAATGAATCTGTTTATCTCGAGTATGAAATTTGATCGGTCTGTCGTGCTGCTTTACCGTTCTGTTCTCTTATTTATCGCGCTGTTGTTGGTAGCACTCGTCTTGGTGACGTATGTGCCGGCGTTGAGTCTCTGGCTCCCGCAAGTCTTTGGAAAAACATCAGCACCGCTTCTCTAAACCACTTCCGCTTCTATTGACAAGATTTCCGCGTAGGATTCGGTTCGGTTAGGAAACCGCGAAGAAATACGCAGAAACACCCAAGCAATACGCAGAAATACCCAAGCAAAAACACCCCTATCAAAAACTCTACCGGACCTGGGTATCCAGGCGGTTGTTTTTTCTAAAATTGACACTTATGGTGCGGTTTCCAACTGCCCCCGACCCGAAAAAAATAAGTCTGGCGATAGAATCACCAGACTTAGAAAGCACGGTTTATACTTCAGCATTCAGGAATATGGTTTATTGGGTTGCCTTCAATTTACCCCACGTAACAGCCAGTTTTCCGACGGCTTCGACATCCAAACTGACTGCCATCATATCCTTAATCTCGTTTTCCTCTAAGGCACGTGCCCAAAATGAGATTTCGTCAATGATACCGTCTGCTCCGTTGGTCAGCGCGATATACTGAACGGTTTCCCAACCGAATCTCGGTTTTTCGTGAAGTGCTGGAAAGCCTCCGCCAATCTTGCGGCTTGTTGCTTGCTCTTTACCATCAATATAGATAAATGGGGGTTCGCCGCCGAAATCCCACGTGACAGCACAATGGAACCATTCCTCTTTTTTGATGATACCTGTCGGGTCGAATTCGACATCTTGCCAGTCGCCGTCGTCTGCTGCTTCAAAATAGAACCCGAACTCTGCCGGTGTGATGTCTGGGTGTGCAGACCCTTTTCCTACGAAGAAGTAGATACCACCAAGACTCGCATCAAAAAGCCTGTAGTCGTCGTCATCTTTGCCATCCCAATCCGGTTTGAACCAGAACAGCAGACTTCCCGCTTCTGTAATAACTTTGGGTACTTCAAGATAGGTTTCCTTGCCTCTGAGGGAAATACCAGCACCATATTTACCTTGGCCAGGAACCCATTTCGCTGCGCCACCAAATGTGCCATCCTTGCCGTTCCCTGTGCCATCAACTGCTTTATTGCCGCTGCCTTCACCAATCCACAGCAGGATATCTTTATCATTAGGGATGCCAGCAAACGCGGAAACGATGACAAATGTACTGATAAGTAAAACCAAATAAACTTGTTTCATAGCCTCTTAACCTCCGAATGCTTAAATTTGAGGAGAATTTTAGCAGCATTCGTAAATTAGGTCAACTACTTTTCTTCGGTGCTGTGGATTCTGAGTCAACTGCCCCCTCTGGTGAAATGTTCTGTTCTGGCTTTACTGTCATTGATGCTGGGGCTTGTTTTTTCGTAGCGGGTTGTCCTTGACTTAATTTCGGGCGGGCACGGAACTGGGGAAGCGGTCGCGGCGGCTCATAAGTTGCGTGTATGGGCCGCTGACCTACCGAGTGCTCGATACCGTTTTCTCTGGTTTCAATGGGTTGTTCTTTCATATAATCATATCTCCCATCTGTTGATTCAATTTTTCCTGAACCTGCTGGCGGCGGCGGCGCGTCAAAAGGAAATCGTCCTTTAGCATTTGCGAACCGACCAATAACCATTCTCGATACTGTTCAAATGTAGTCTTGAATGGTTCCAGCGGAAAATCGGGGTTCACTTCCATGTCATAGATGAACCGTTCTAAATTGAGGCGTAAGCTCTTGAAGTATTGGGCATTGTGACTCAAATCGGCTATACGATCTGAAATTTTAAGGATAATGTGCAAAAGTGCTAAGAATGCGGCGCATCCAGCTATAATCAGCCATGTTAATTTGCCTGTTGGTGTTCCCCATAACATCCATCCTATCATAACTGAACCGATGGTTGTAATCGTTACAATGCTCTTAATGAACCCATCTATCGGTCTCCATATCTGAAGCACTGAGGTCATAAGACTTTCGGCGTAAGCGACGCGGTAGAAGGTTTCAAGTGCTGTCTGCCAAAGTAGGTCTTTCTGATATTCTTCAGCAGTTTTTTGCATATAAGAAGGTCTCCTTTTAGAGATGCATTCCACCACAATGGCAGGCACATCTTAGGTGCTGGTACATAGATTTTTTGTAGGTTCTACATCCATTGGTACTTAACGAAAGAAGTTGAGATTCGGTGACACGTTCCTCTTTTCCGTCCCCGAGTAGCGAGAATATATAGAAAAGGTTAAGATTCGGAGAATGCTCCTCCAGTTTTGTTATCACACTCGGTGATGCTTTAGCAAGTCCCAATTCGGTTCAAAACCGATGCCGGGACGGGGCGGAACTGTGACATATCCATCAGCATCTAAAATCATCTGTGGGAGGAACATTTCACCACGCAACGGATCTACAGCCGGTGGATAGTATTCCAACATCAGACCGTTATCCCGGCTTGCAGCGATATGGATTTGCAATTCTTGCGCGCCGTGGGGGGCAATCAACTTTTTGGCTCCCAACGCTTCTTCGACGACTTGTATCGCTGGCTCATAACCGGGAAGGATGGCGACATCCAGATTGAATACATCCGCCCCGTCATAATCAATGAGTGTTTGGAAATAGTGTAACCCGTACCCATTTTCTCCGGTGGCGATTCGTATGCTATAGTCTTCTGCTGTTTCCCGCAAGACCTTGTGTCCGCGATAATCGTGGCTATGAATCGGCTCTTCAAACCAGAAGATATTGTTCGCCTGCAGCGCGGGCAGAAACGCACGCGCCTTTTCGATTGACAATGCACAATTTGCATCTACCATCACGGTAATATCGGAACCGACTGTTTCACGAACTACCTCAATTCGTTTGATGTCCGTTTCAAGACCTGCATCAGGGTCCCCAATCTTCATTTTAACCGCGGTGGCATTGAACGCATTTATATTCCGCGCCATCTCTTCGCGGAGTTCATCAAACCCTTTCTCTCGACCGTAATAACCACCGGCAATATAGGTGCGGATGCGTTGCTGTGTACCACCAAGTAAAGCGTGAACAGACTTCCCTTCTATTTTCCCACGGACATCCCAGCACGCTTGGTTTATCGCTGCGAGTACCTGTGTGTGATACCCACCGGGTCCATAGATTTTGTAGTTTTCAGCTAACCGTGAGACATAGGCAGTATCGGTTACATCGTGACCCATCAAGGTCGGACGGAATAGGTCTACAAACTTGGGGAATATGGAGAGTGGACGGGTCGCAGCAGTTCCACCATTGAAACCGTATCCGACGAGTTCTTCGGTTCCACTTTTCGCGGTTACCTTTATTAGATGCAGCCTGCCTTTATCGTAGACATGCATGCCGTTCCAGATGGGCGGTTTATCCCATTCATAGAGTTGGCTTTCAACGGTGGTAATTCTGAAGGTAGGTGTAGACATTGTTTTCTATTTCGGGACTTCCCAGATGGATCTTGATGCGAAAATTGTTAGGCGTAATTCTTCGTCAAAGATTTCGTAGATAGGTGTTTTTCCGCTCAATTCCTGGCTTTCGTTTAGGATGATACCAACGCCTTCACCTCGACGTTCTAAGAAGTGGCGACGAACCACCTGTTTTCTCATGTCATCGTTCAGTATGATTTCAGAAAGTAATCGGGCGAGGAGTTCATTACGGGTGGCTTGGCTGTAGCGTAGGTTATCTACCGTCACCGTATTTGCCAATGCCCCTGGTGAATAAAGTTCGATCCGATTGTCAAACATAAAAAACCGAATTTTGGAACCTGTTTTTGAATAATCTCTATGCACAACGGCGTTAACAATTGCCTCAAAAATGGCGCGCATACTGTATTGTGGTAGATCGACTCTGCCAATATCTTTCCGTGCAGCAACGGCGTTATATCTTTTGGCGAATCGCATCGTTTGAATGATCTGTTGATCTAATGGTCCCGTAAAATCCTGAGAATCAATCTGGTGGTCGGCATCCTTTTCTTCTCCGCTATATACAACCGCTTGAATAAAACTGTTGTAAAGGTAGTCATCGGGTTTCTCGTAACACATCAGTACACCGGCTACAGAAGCGCGGATTTCCTGACCTTCCTTGACGAGCAAACGTCTTTTAAGCAGTAAATCGTCCACTTCATCTTCAGTCGCGCTTTCTGTGATAAATCGCTGATAGAGATTTTTTCTTAATGTGTCTTTATCTGTGTTTGGGACGAACTGTTCATCGAAAGCGATGATGCGAGCTTGTGAGCGGGTTTGGAACAAGCGCGCTAACTGTTCAGTTGGCATCTCGCGTTTACTACTTCCCCGACGAATGAAGTAACCGTCAGCGGTTTTGTGAACGAACAGGCTCCTCGGCACCTCTATTTTTAACAGGTTTTTATTATCAATCCGCAGTTTTTCTGTAAAAATGAGAACGATTGGATCAATACTGTCCTGACATATTTCGACGACAGTTTTTTCGGCTTTGTCCAGTTCTTGTCGGTCAACTCCGACGATTTCCGCGTTGTCGTCAATGCCGATTAATATAACGCCACCTCTCGCGTTGGCAAAGGCAGCGATTTCGTCAGCGAGGCTGTTTCTGTGCGGGAGCTCTCTTTTGAATTCGATCGTTGCATCTTCGCCGAGATGTATTTTTTCAATGAGTTCGGTTATGCTCTCAAACATTGCTGATTTCTCATTTTATCTTGCTTTGTGAAGTGTAAGATGGGATGTTCTGTTTGGCGAGCGAAACTTTCCGTTATTAACAGAATAGAAACTTATTATAACCAAAATGTTGTTTGGTGAGACATCTGTTAATTAAGGTGGCCCGATATAGATGCCTTAAAATGTTACACTAGTGTAACATTTAAGGTTCTGCGTATGTATCTGTAAACCTACGTGTCGTCTGGCTTTCGAGGCGTTTTCGGTGTGGGTCTTCCGTTTGAAAAAAAATAATTTGTTGGAAAGTGTAACATTTGTAAATATATAAACAGATGCTACAATCGCTGCTTGATTCTTCCCCAAGTGGTGGCGAGTTTGTCTGAGGCAGAAACTGCTTGAGGTTTACCAGCCGTTTCGCCTTCACCGTCTCCCATTTCAATGTCATCGATATAATTTGTCAGAGCGGTGGGGTGGTCCCAACCGAAGAAGATCCAGCTTAGACTCGGATTCACGCCGCCTTTGCCGCCCTCGCCTCTAAAACCGAAATCATCGGCGACCTGTTCGTCATCGACGTAAAAGTCATAAGTTCTATCTTTAAAGTCAAGCACGATACGGAGATGATGCCATTCACCGAATTTTCCCTGCGCCACTTGTTGTCCTGCAGTGCCGTCGAGTGCGTGGATTGTGGCATCCGGCTTAATGTTAAATACGGCAGCCCCACCCCACTTGAGGGCATCTCCACCGATATAAAACAGCATTGTGCCTGCGCCCTTTTCCCGTTGTGTGAATAATGAAGTGTACTGAATTCCATCATGCGTACCGTCAAAACTTCTGGTGACCATTGTGTTTTCTGTGACCAGAATACTTTTGCCTGTGTCCCCGCGCGTTACCTCGCTTCCAATTTGGCAAGTTTTTTGGTTCATTGCGGTTTTCCAATCATCTTGCCCAGCGATGTCACCATCTTTGAAGTTGTCAAAATTCTCACTGTACCACACGTCGCCAAATGCATTGAACGCCAAAAACAAGAGTCCGAGACTGAATACCAAACTTCGCTTTAACATGATTATAAACCTCCTGAAATTTTTGTTATTGTCCTGTATCAGGTGTCAGGTTGCAACTCTCGTCGATCAGATACGCCTATTATACCAGAATTTCTGGCCGAAGTCAAGCATTTTAGAACGTTTTAGTTTTCAGTAATCAGCCGTCAGTAAGATCGCGCGCAGGGAGAAATCCGAAGAAATCCACAGAAATAGGCAGAAATACGCAGAAACACCCAAGCAATACGCAGAAATACCCAAGCAAAGACACCTATCAAAGCCCCCAAGCAAATACCCCAAGCAAATACCCCTACGGGGCTTGATTCTTGTTGGACACGCGTTTCTACAAAAATGCCGAAGAAATCCGCAGAAACACCCTATCAAAGATACCAAGCAAATAAACCCTACGGGACTAAAGAGGGTTGTGAGGTCTTCAAGGTTTCTGTGTAAAACCCGGTTCGGTTGGGAAACCGAACCTACCGGTCTGGAGGGCGCGGCGGTTATTTTTTCTAAAATTGACACTTATGGGTACGCCGCAAAACCGCGCCTACCCGGGTGTGATTTGGTATGAGGGTTTGTCAATTGAGTGTTTCTGCCCATTCGCTGAGGACCCGTGCCATTTCTACGAAAACGTCTTCTTCGGTTTTACGACGTTTGAGTACCTTGAACCCATGGTCTGCTGTGTCCAGCAGATGTAAGGTCGCCTTGTTGCCGAGTTTTTCGCAGACGGGTTCCAACAATTCAAGTACGGCTAACTTATCACGGGTGCCAGAGAGGAATAGCATTGGAATTGTGACATCAGCGAGGTGTTCGGCGCGCTCTGTGCCTTCTCTACCAGATGGATGCAGCGGAAATGCGAAAAATACGAGACCTTTGACCTGCGCAATCGGTTCCTTCGCTGCGGACATTGAGGACATACGTCCGCTATAGGAGTGTCCACCGACGAGAATGGATAAATCGCTTGCAGCCTCGTGTGCAGCAGCTGCAGCAGATCGGACAGTTTGCAGCGCGACTGCCTCTGATTCTCGACCACCACCACCGCGTTCCATGTAAGGGAACTGGTAACGAAACGTTGCAATACCGATATCCGCTAACCGTTCTGAGATGGTCTGGAGTGTTGCGCTACGCATGTTTGTGCTTGCCCCGTGTCCGAGCACGAGCAGCCATTTCGCGTCGTCTGGACGCATTAGGATTGAGGAAACTTCGCCTTTTTCTGGCGTTGCGATGAATTTGGATTCGATTGTTTCGTAACTCATTTTTTTACTCCTCAAAGCAAAATGTGTCATCAATCTAACCAACCAAATCCCGGAAGACGGTATCCTCTTACCATCTGCTGGAACTGAATGTGTTGGCTTTCATTTGCTTGTTTGCCAGCGAGCCCCTCTGCAAGACTCAGTGGGTCTCCATGATAGAAAACGTCTTGACGTGCGTAGGGTAAGCTTTCAATTTTCTTTTGTAGTGCCACTGCTTCATCTGGTGGTTCAGCGAAAAAATCGGTCAGACATCTGCGTACCAGTTCCCAGTATGCATCTACATAGGGACGAGACAAAGGAACATTCGGGTCTTTTACAGCCATTATCATACCTCCGTGTCAAACTCAGTTTTATAGATTATAGGTTGGTGTTCCTTGACTGTGTAAAATTGGTGCCGGGAGTATTTCCAATGCTGCTTCCGTATGAAAACTTATCTGATCAGCATCTTTGATGACTAACCTTTGCGGCCAAAGGGTAACAGGTCCAAAAACAATATCATAATTTCTATCACCATATAGCAAGTGAGGGCCCACCTGATTACGGCAATGCTCAACAAAATCCCGATAGTCTGAACTTGGACCGTCTGTCACAAAACATAAACTCGACAAAGATGCTAATTGATTTCTGTCCACCTCAAATCTAAGGACCACCGCCCGAGTCAATTCCTTGGTTCTGCTGGACAAGTATCTAAACTGCCTGTCTGCCCAATCTTCTGCCTGTGTTAGAACTGTCGTTAGGTAGAAACCTTGACCAAAATCTGCCTTTGGGTTACAAAGTGTCAGATCAATACTATGAGGTCTTGAGTCTGAAGGTATGCTTATAGTTGATGCTGCAGTATTAGTAGTCCCGTGATAAAGCACGAGGGGCCGATTTGTCCAGGCCACTAATTTTCTCCTTAATTTGCTCTCCTATTACTAATATCATTATACCGCAGATAGCGTCGTAATGTCAATCTTTTGAACGTGTTTTTATCCCTCCTTTAAGCACTGTTGTACGATAGCCCGGTAGGTTTCTAATCCTGCAGTCTCTAAGCCTTTGACTTTTGCGAGATCGTCCCATCGGCGTAAAGTGAGCGCGTCTTGGAAATGCGGGATCTGTTCAAACGCCTCCCGCTCCTCATCAGACATGGCACCGCCCTGAACGATGAGACTCCTTTTTGATGCTTCGGATAACCCGTCGTGGTAAGACGTATCGGTTGCACAGAGATACCGCTTCGCTGGGACATGCAACCGGATCGGTGTTGTGACAGCATCTGGGAAAAAGGGTGCCAGATACTCCGCACCAATCGCTTCATGATTTAGATCTATGTCAAGGAAGGCTTTATCGGCGTTGTGTTCGTCTAAAATAATGTGTCCGATATCGTGGAGTAATGCTCCTGTAATCAGTGTTGGACTTGCATCGTGCTGTTTTGCGAGTGCGGCGCATTGGAGTGCGTGTTCTAACTGTGTCACTACCTCATCGTAGAATGACTGTCCCCGTTTTTCCATGTAGTCGAATAGGACATCAACCTTTTGCTGTGCGGTTGCACCTATCATTTCCTGTGCGAGGTTCGGATCAACGTAATTTTGCATGGTTTACTGTTTTCCCTTGAAAATGTGCGATTTTGCTAATTTGTTTGTCTCGGTTGGAATTGTCTTCGGTATACTCTGAAAAAGCCTGCCGTTTGTCGGTATAATACTGCTCACGCCAATCGCCTTGTGATCCGGCGTTGTAGGTAAGATAGACGATGCGTCTCGGTTGGTCAGAGCGATTTGTCGGACTCTTGTGTGGGATATAAGAACCGAAAAGGAGAATGTCGCCCGGATCTGTTGGCACTGCAATCCATTCCATCGTTGCGGCGGTTTCAGGTGCGACACACCCCTTTTCGTCCAGCGCGATGAACCCTTCTTGATGCCGACCCGACGCGAAATAGAGACACCCACTCTCAGGTGTCGCTGGATCCACCGAAATTAGACAGGTGATATGGTAGTCGATAAACTCGTAGGCAGGCGCGTCTTGATGGGCAGCATAGCCGCCGCCACCGGGATATTTGTAGTTGATTTTCTCTTTGTAAAGGACGGCGGGTTCTTCCATCAACTCGGAGACAACGGCTAACACTTTACCACTCGTCACGGTGGCTTTCATATCACTGTGATACGGCACAAAATTTTCTGAACGAGAAAGCCGTGCGCCGTCCGGTGTGGATTCGTAGTGATGCATCCACTTGTCGGATGTCGGTTCCCAATCTGAGATTTCAGAGACCCATGCTTGTAAATCCGCCACCTCTTCGGTGGAGAAAAAGCGCGGAATCTTCAGATAACCGTTGGTTTTCCAGTCTTGGTGAAGTTCCGTATTCAGGTAAGACATAACTCTTTTCCTTGCGGATAATTTTCTTAGGTGTCAGTATAACGTGTAAAAGGCCTTTTGTCAAATTTTGAAGGCTGTATCCAGTCAACCGCTTAATCTTGGGAATCGGTGGGTTGCGTGCTGAACTCCAGAACGTCTGTAGCGTCGGCAACTTCCATCCGATAATCCCACCATCCATTATAATCTCCAGACAGGATCGTCAAGGTGTTCCAACCCGCTTTCAACGGCAATTCAAAGTGTGCCCAGCCAGAAAATAGATGTTTACCCGGGATAGCAGCACCGGAAATCTCAACGCCGTTAAGATAGAGTCTTCCAAGATTACTTCCCCATCCGATTTGTGCAAAAACACGCCGCGCATCAGGACTCTTGATATAGGAGGTCCCAAAACCATACGCCAACTCAGCGTCCCCAAAAGCATCATTTAAATTGATACGTTCCGATTCAGAACGATGCTCTTGCCAAGTAATTTCCCCTGATTGGCCTTGATAAGTCTTATCAGGATTGGGTTCCAGTAATGGTATTTCGAGAAAGCTTTGTGGGACCTCGTTCCGGTCTGCGGGTGCCTCTGTTACACCGAGGACAAAGGGGCCGAGGAGCATCCAATCTTTAAGGATCCGCATATCTTCTCTGCTGATCGGGTGAAACAAGTTCCTACTGTTTAACAATTGTTCACCGCCATAGAGTGCTGAATAATTGTAGATGGGGAGCGGGAGAAAATCATTCGATGGCACTGAAAAGGCGACAGTTGTTTTTGTCGTTTGCCCGGGTTTAACTTGAAAAGAGAGTTGATTTGGGGAGATTTGCCAATTCTCATTTGGGTTGAAAACGATTTCAAACTCCAGTAGTTTTTCAAGCGTGTTTTCGAGGGTTATTTCAAGGTTGCCGTTGGAGAACGGTTGACCTCTATTGAGGTTGAACTGTGGTTTAAAAGTAAGCAGGTTCCCGAGTCGATCTTTGAATGCTGTCGTTGAGATGTCCGCAGGATGGATATTCCCGGGTTCAATAATCGCGATGTTAACCTCTTCGTCATCTACGGTTACGATACTATAATGATCAAATGCGCCGTATTCTCGCACCTCCTGGGGTGTAAATCCGCCGCCGGTAGCACCAAGGACGAAGTATCGATGGTCGTTGCGAGTATGCAAGGTCAAGTTATGGTAGTGTCCAGCAAAAACAGTATACGCTCGATTTCCGAGTGCTTCCTCAATCTGCTCCCAACCTGAGTTTTCGTATAACCAGATCGGTCTGTGCATCAAGACAAACGTATGCCGTACATCCGGGTGTTTTGCCAATTGATCTTCCACATATTTCGTCTGCTCTTCTCCGAACCAACCTTTCTCCCAGTCCCATCCCTCTGCCTGTGTCGGGTGATGCCACTCCTCAGTATTCAGCATTATAAACAGACAATTTTTATATGTAAACGCCGAATAGGTGCGTCCGAGGTGCTCTTTCCAATATTCATACATCACTGGGTTGGTAATGTCGTGATTGCCGGGTAAAGGTAGAAACGGAACGATTAAATCGGATTCATGTTGCCAAAATTCTTTCCATTCCGCTGCGAGTTGTTCAAGGTCTCTTGTGTCGCCTTGTATGAGGTCGCCAACCATGATGGCGAAGTCAGGTTTCAATGTATTGATCTCGTCTATGGCGCGGTCAAATACTGGCCACTTATCTAAACCGCCACCCGTTTTATCGCCGATAATTGCGAAACTGAACTTATCTGGGTCGTCCGAGAAGGGACGTTCAACGATTGGCATCCGTTCTGGAAAATTTGGAGTCTGAGCGGTAAGTGTAGCAGTGATAGCAAGGTATAAAATGGATATTGCTATAATCTTAGAGCAACTTATTGATTTCCGAGATGGCATCGTCTGTTTGTAGGTGTGGGACATTTAATTTTTTGCCTCCTCAGCAATTTTCTTCTTCGGTTTTCAATCGGATTCTGGGATCGGTAAAACGTCGCGATAGACGGGTTCCATTTTTTCTGAGTATGTATCCCCGCGCACCCACATCACAGGACGCACATTTTTTCTATCCTTTTTAGGGATACGTTCTGCATTTGCAGTAATATAATGCGCGACATTACACCGTCGAAAGCGTAGACTGTGGTTATCCGTGCTTTTATGGAGGAGTTGGTTGTTGAACCAAACGACGCCGCCAGGTGGTACTTCAACGGCGATGCCATCTTCATCTCGTGCCCCGCGTGCGATCTTAAACTCACTTTGTTGTGAGCCTTCAAGGTCCTCATGTTCAAGAATGCCATATTTATGGCTGCCGGGAATAACGTATAGACACCCGTTGTCTCGATCTGCTGGATCAATAGCAGTCCACGTTCCGACTGTCATTTCAGTTTTATACTGATGGTTAAAATACCATTTGTCTTGGTGCCAGGGAAATCCTAAGCCAATTTTGGGTGCTTTCCAGATGTACAGATTGTTGAGACCGAGGATATTTGGACCGAGTAGGTCAACAATTGGATCCGTTAGCCTTGGATCACGTACGCGGGCGAGGAATTCAGAAATATAACAACTTACATGATGAATCTTGTGCATGGCGTGGATACCCGATTCTTCAACTTTTCTATCTCTAACCAATGCGTTTTGATTAATATTAGCCGCCGGGAATTCTCGTTTTCCATCAACAATGTCGTCAGCGATTTGACGTATCACGTCGTTTTCTTCTTCGGTAAAAACCTTGAGGCGGACAAAGTATCCGTTTTCGTTCCAAGCGGCTCGTTCTTCAGGTGTCAGTTTAAACTTCCGTTCTTCGGTGGTTGTGTTTATGTCCATTCATGCTCCTATTCTAAAATCGGTATAACGTCCCATTGAACTTCATCTGCCATACCGGGGTAGGTTTTACCGCGAATCCACATAGGGGGTCTTTTCTTATTGACAGCCTCGGGACGTGTCCATTCTGCTGTTGCTTTGATATAATGTGCGATGTTGGAGCGTCTGAAACGTTCACTGTGGTTATCGGTGCTTTTATGGAGAACTTGACTATTGAACCAGATGACGGCTCCGGCGGGGATTTCGACCGCGACACCATCTTCATCACGCGCCCCTTCCGCCTGTCTAAACTCTCCTTGTTGGGACCCTTCAAGTTCCTTATGGTCCCGAACGCCATGTTTATGGCTACCTGGGATAACGTATAGACACCCGTTTTCTTTATCTGCGTCATCAATAGCAGTCCATGTTGCGACTGTCGTTCCGGTTTTATACTGATGGTTAAAGTACCATTTATCTTGATGCCACGGGAATCCTAAACCGATTTTTGGCGGTTTCCAAATATAGAGGTTGTTGAGACCGAGGAGATCTGGTCCGAGGATGTCAACAACCGGATCGGTGAGCCGCGGATCGCGCGTACGCGCGAGGAATTCAGGGCAATTACAGCTCACGTATTGGATATTGTGCATCGCGTGGACCCCTTGTGCTTCGATTTTACCGTCTCTGACTAATGCGTTTTCAAAGATATGATAATCTGGGAAGGATCGTTTGCCGAGGGCGATGTCATCAGCGATTTGACGTATCACGTCGTTTTCTTCTTTTGTAAAAACATCGTAACGGACAAAATATCCGTTCTCGCTCCAAGAGGATTGTTCTTCAGGTGTCAGTTTAAACTTCCGTTCTTCAGGCGTTGTACGTGTGTCCACGAATCCTCCTACTGATCAATTTTAGGTAGTATTGCTAATTAGGACGTGGCGCGCCAATGCTTTGTAAAATTGCACCAGATTGGCATAAATGAAATCAAGGGGACAATTTACAAAAATAGGGTGCTGAGGCGTGTAAGCAGTGTCTGTAGTTACCGGAGGCAACTACAGACATCCAATAGGCTACATGGAGAAGTCACCGACAAAGACGTTGTTCTCAGCACCGCTTTGCTGCCACATCACCGGGAGGTGATTGTCTTTATAGTGATAGACTTCAGATTTACCGACGATGGGATTCTGAAGCGTTGTTAATGGTTTATACCAAATCTGATGTGGTTGTGTGCAGCCTGCGCACGGATAACGATTGGCTGAGAGTGCGAGGGTTTTTCCAACCGTTACATCGTATTTGGTTCCATTTTTCGTAAACGTGATAGGCGCAGTTTGGGTTGCAACGACTTCGCCTAAAACGTCTGCGCGTTTTGTTGTTAACAGGTCTTTGAGCGCAGCACGTTGTTCTGGCGTAGTGCTTGTGTCAACATACAACACACTCTTGCGGGTTTTGGTATCGATTGCCAAATTGTTTTTCGCACTGATAACAGCGACGACAGTTAAATCGTTCAGTGAAACGCCGTTCCAATTTCCTTCATGGATGTTCCAGACAACTGTCGCTTCTCTTCCGCCTTCAACATATTCGGCACCGAAATGGCACGCACCGACATATACACTCGCGGATCGGGCTTCAATATATTCGCCTTGGACGGTTGCTGTTTCGGTTGCGGAGGCAAATCCCGATACGAGCATCAGAGCGAGTGTCGTCAAAACAAGTGTACCTTTCATGCAGTTTTCCTCCTTACGCTTTGCTTTAGTGGAGTGTAGTCTACAAATTGAGTTCGCGTTACCGGTCGCGAACGAGATACGACACCGTTTAATGTCATTATACCGTGACAGATGTGATACAACCCACACGCTAAAGCGTGGGGCTTCGGCTTCATAGCGACTGCGGTTTTCGCAAAGCGTCCACCGTCTTATTATCGCTCCACCCGCGGGTTCTTATTCCGTTTCCGCCGCATTGTCCCACAAGCCCACATGCGGCTTGCGTTGGAAGTTGCGATCGAACGGTTTTATCTGGCTTAGGTCCAGGGTACCCCAACCCGCCTCGTCCAAATCGACGAAATAATGAGAGGTAGCAATACAAGGCGCGTGTGGTAATGACTTCCACACTCCGTCTGACATGAATGCTAATGCGTAGGAATATTATACAACATTTTTGACTGAATATCAAGTTTTTTGGAGGTGTTTCATCCCTACCCTAAAGGGAGACCGGGCTTTCACACCTCAACGTGAGGTAAAATGTCAACTTTTTTCTTTATCACGCCAGAGGCGTTCAATTTCCCATTTTTTAACCTGAGTTGATCACGGCACCTTATATTCATCATCAGCAAAATATTGCGATCCATCGATTTGTTGAATGCGCCACTTGCCTGACTTTTTTGTGAAGTAAAAACGTCCGATAGCATTGTAACAGCTGTCTTCTACAAGCACACGATCCGGTAGATAGTAGAACATTTGGCCTCTCGCGCTCGCTTCTGTCCAAGGCACCCTAACATGCTGAGGACGGATGTAGAAATCTGTCAGTTCCCAATTTGGATCGCCCTTGCAATCGGATATCGACCAGTTTGTTTGAATATAAGTTCTGACATTGTGCCATCCATAGACGATACCGGTGGTGCTCCCGTATTCAATGCCTGCTGTGATATCCAATGTATTTTGGAGTGCCGTCATGTCTTCTTCAACATAGGCTTTAATGAAAGCACGGTAGACCTCCTGAATCGCTGCTTTCTCGACTTCAAAATCAAGGTCTCTAACTACGACTTCCTCTTCCGGCACTTTTTCTACGTAGGACTTATCAATGTAAGGTGCTGTCGGAAAAAGGACAAATTCAATAAATTTGAGGGGTTCCTCGGTCTGTTTTTCGTCAATGTCCAGGTCAACATCACCACAACTCAAAAGGCATACTGATACAACTATCATCAATAGCAGAATCATTCCAGTCTCAAAACTTTTTTTAGAACACACGATTTCGCCTCCAGAAAATGTGCTAATAAGCGAGCATATTGAGATTTAGAGAAAAAGTGAGAATCTCGTCGTTGAATATTATCTCGCTCGGGTCATCAACTCTTATCATCCTGGCACTACCGGAATTCACTGTGAAGTCAATACTCCAGTGAGAGAATAATTCATAACCGATACCCCCTGAGACAGAGACCCCGGTCTGCCTGGCATTTTCCAATGTAAGCGGGGGTTGCCACGTTACGAGTGTTGCCAACCCGATGTTGCCGACGAGGTAAAGACCTATCCTTCGGAATGGAAAAAGCATGAATCCCATTCCGGCTGCCCCATTAGCAACCGTGGTATCCTTGGTGAAATGCTGGAGCGGGAGCCATGAAATACGGCTCGTGTAGTAGAGTAGAAACTGGTCGTTGAACCCGTGCCCGATTTTCAACTCTGTTACCAAGGCGGATCTTGTTTGACGCTTGGTTGACCATTCGCTTTCGTCCGTGTATCTCCAATAGTATTCCGCGAACGGTTTCGTGAAACTGGTCTGACCGACACCGGCACTAAGCCCAAAAATAAAGCCTTTACGCCTCCCACGGTAGTTTTTTCTTACCAACCGGACAAGTGTGTCTTTGCGTTCTTCGTAGATGAAGCCGCGCTCTTGATCTCTGAAAGCGTGGGCATTATCGAATGGATAGAGTAGAAAAAAAGTGGCAATTAATACAAAATATCCCAACGGTAATGTGATTGTTTTCATTTGCATTGTCTCTACGTCTCTTTTGGTCTGTCATCTATTTGCGCGTGAGAAAATTAAAATCACTATGATAACACAAAGGATTAGCACCCAGTACATAGGGACGGGACTTTCGAGAAAGTCAAGGATAGTGTCCTTTTTGGTCATCTTGAGCGGGACGTAGTGATCTCCGCCATTAACAACTGTTACAGCTTTACCGAGTCGATCACCGTATCCTTCTTTGTAGATACTGATAAGGTATCTGCCTGCGGGGATGCCAGCGTGTTCATAATCGCCGTTGGCATCTGTTGTTGTTATGTATTCCTCTCCACCTGCAGCAACGATCCTAACCTCAACACCTTCAATTGGGTTCTGCATTTCGGTTGTATCAACAATCTGTCCACGGATGGTTCCACCGGGTTGTGTGAGGTCGTCTATAGTTCCGCGATGTAGGGAGTCGTTTTGTGCCAAGACAATACCAACAGAGAGAACCAGATATACAACACAGATTAACGCTAAATTTAAACGGGTCATCTGTCTATCCTCCTTTAATTTTGTGGTCGTCCTTTACAAGAGAGGCTACCTATTTCCCGCCTCATCCAACAACCGTTGAAGCGTTCCGCCTAAAATCTCCGCTTTATCTTGATCTGGAATAAACGTACAATGCGTCCGAAACGCCTCAAGTGCGTGCTGATAGGTCATGAAATTGCGAACAACCGGATAGTCGGATCCCCAACAGAGACGACCGGGCCCAAAATGTTCGTAAAGGGCACGCACAATCCAATGAGTATCCGAATGCGGATAGTCCCACGAGACCTGCGAGACATAAGCAAAACCTGACATCTTAATATGAATATTCGGGACATTTGCTGAGGCGAGTACCTGTTTGAGTTGCGGATACGGATGTTCCTCACCTGCCCGCGCACCGCCCATGTGATGGCACAGGAATGGGATACTCGGGAACTCTGCGGCGACTTTACGGAGTGCCTCATGTTGGTGGCTTGCCATAGCGATGCTCGCGATCAATCCCATTTCGGATGTTGTGTGAAAGAAGCGTTCGCCCTCTTCGGAGAAAAACCAACTCCCATCGTCCTCGCCTCTGAGGTAGTGCGTGTAGCCTTTGAGGGTGTATGTTTCTGCTGCCGTTTTCAACCGATCGGCGGCACCATCTGTGTGATATGTATCTGTCCATGAGCAATCCACATCAGCGAATTGGATCAACCGTTCAGGGTAACGTTTGACGCACGCTGCGACGTAATCGTTATTATCAGGATTTCTGTCAATGCGTGCACAGATAAGCACTGCCTTGTCGACATTGTGCAGATCCATCTCGTGGAGGAGTTGTTCAATTTTACCGCGGCTTTCGTCATCGGGCACGGGCGGTTGGTAGGGCCACCGGGGCCATGCGTGTGTATGTGAATCAATTATCATTTTTTCTCCTATTAATGCAACCCCCTAAATCCCCTTCTCAGGGGGACTTTAAGACGGAATGCGTAAGTCCTATTAATTCAACCCCAGCATCAAGGCACCTAATTCTTGTTTATTAGTCTCTGTAGGTTTCACAGTCCCAACAATCTTGCCATCATACATGACTGCGATTCTGTCGCTAAGATGGAGCAATTCATCTAATTCAGAGGACACCAGTAAAACCGCTTTGCCACGGTTGCGGGCATAAATAAGTCGCGTATGGACGAATTCTGCTGCGTGAATGTCTAAACCGCGCGTCGGATGCGCGGCAATGATCACTTCAGGATTTGCCTCTAACTCCCGCGCGACAACGACTTTCTGTTGATTGCCACCAGAGAGCGTTCTAATCGGATGCGTGATATTCCCTACACGAATCTGGTATTTATCAAGTGCGTTCAAAGCAGCCCGCTGAATTGATTTTCGTTGCAGCAGCCCGTTACGACAAAACCGTCTTTTTTTGTGGTGACCGATGATAAAATTATCATCAACACGATCGTTTAAACTAATTCCGTGTCGGTGTCTATCAGCAGGTATGTGTGCAACCCGTTCGCCGTTTAATGTGAGTGTGCCACTATCGATTTGTCGTAGGCCTGTCAATACTTGGACCAGTTCTGTCTGTCCGTTCCCTTCCACGCCTGCTATCCCGACGATTTCACCGGGGAATACTTCAAGATTGACTGCATTGAGGTGCCGTTTGCCGGAACCCCTATTTGACAGGGCTTTCTTCCATTTATGTTTCCTTACGGCCTCTGAACTTTTAGAGAGCGTAACACCTTCCATCCGAACCATCGGCGTTGTGTTCTCGATCTGTTCGCGTGTCACGGCGGTTGGAATGATAGGTTCACCAAGAATCATTTCCGCCAACATTGCCGGATCGGTGTCAGCGATGGGGCAGCTGTGGACAAATTGCCCGCGTCGCATCACTGTGACAGTGTCCGCGATTGCCATCACTTCATCGAGTTTGTGTGTGATGATGATGAGGCTCTTTCCCTCACTTTTGAGGCTACGCATACAGTTGAAAAGCCCTTCGACCTCTTGTGGAGCAAGCACTGCTGTGGGTTCGTCCATGATGAGAATGTCCGCGCCGTGATAAAGGACTTTCAAAATTTCCGTGTGCTGCTGCGTCCCAATCGGTAGAGATTCAACAGGTACGTTCAGCGGCACGTCAAATCCAAGCTGCGCCGCGAGTGCTGTAATCCTTTTTTCTGCCTGCTGGTAATCCAGTAGTGCACCCAATTTGCGGGGTTCCTTGGCAAGAACAATGTTCTGAAGGGTAGTGAACACCGGAATGAGTGTGAAGTGTTGCTGTACCATTCCCAAACCGAGCTGCATTGCACGCCGCGGAGCGGGTATATTTACGCGATTTCCGTTAACGAAAATCTCACCCGCATCGGGTTGGTATAGTCCATAGAGGATTTTCATCAGCGTAGATTTACCTGCACCGTTTTCGCCAACAATTGCGTGAATTTCGCCGCGTTGGAGCGTGAAGTCCACCGAGTCGTTTGCTTGTACGTGTCCAAACTGTTTGCTGATGCTGCGCATCTCGATGATGGGTGCGTCTGCCATTTTTACTGCCGTTCATGCGGAACGACAATATCGCCCGCGATAATTTTCGCCTTGAACGCCTCGACCTGTTTCAAAATCTCGTCCGGAAGAAGTTCGCGGTTCACATCGTCAACGATATACTCAACACCGCCTTCTTTGAGTCCGTAATCCTTTAAACCACCAGAAAAATTGCCTTCTTGGACACTCTTTATTGTTTCATAGACAGATATTTCCACACCTTTGATGACGCTCGTTAGTACTAAACCTGGGGCGAGATTGTTGCCGTTAGAATCTACCCATATAATTGATTTTTTTTTCGCTTTTGCGGCTTCAAGCACGCCGAGTCCGCTCGCCCCCGCGGCAGCGAGAATAATATCTATCCCGCGATTGTATTGTGTGAGGGCAAGTTCCTTAGCTTTCGCGGGGTCGTTGAATGCTTGCGGCGTAACACCGACGTAATCCGCTACGAATTTAATGTCTGGATTCGTAGCCTTAATGCCTGCGCCGAAACCGATTTCAAATGCCTCGACCAGCGGCACCTTCATCCCGCCGATAAAGCCGATCTGCTTTGTCTCTGTTTTCAAGGCTGCGATAACACCCGCAAGGAAGGTACCTTCGTGTGCACGATAGGTAAGCGACGCGACATTCGGTTGTTCTATAATCGCGTCGATCAAGGCAAACTTAACATCTGGAAATTCGTTTGCGACCCGTTTCATCGGTTCTTGAAAAAGAAATCCGACCCCGATGATTAGATCATATTTCAGTTTTGCTAACCTACGAAGCGTTAATTCGGAATCAGTGCTTTGGCTTGGGGTGACTTCTGTGAGTTTAAATCCCCATTCGTCCTCTGCTTTTTTCGCGCCAGCATAGGCAGCATCACAAAATGAGAGATCGCCGCGTCCGGTGACATCGTAGATAAGACCGACTTTCAGTGCCGCTGGTGCTGTCTCTATCAGAGCAAAACAGGCGATAAAAACTGTAATTAAAATCCTTATGTGCACAATATTTCCTTTCCATCTGGTAATTTTTGATAAATACGGAAGGGTGTGGCTCAATACTATCTATCATATATCATCGCAGCTTCAAATGCAAGTGTTATTACTTCCCTGAAGTTTCTGTTGACTTTTTTACTTTTTAAAGGTATTCTATTGATAAAATTCCTGCTGTTGTTGGAATAGTGAGGAATGGATTGACGAATGTCTATATGCTATTGACAAAAATGGAGGAAAGACTATGAGAACAGTTATCACGGTGCCGAAATTAGCGGCATTAAGTCTCGTTGTGCTTTTTGGTATGGTACTTTCGCTGCCAACGTATGCAGGCACCCAATTGTGGGATTTTGAAAAGAAAACCGATGACTGGAAAGTTGCCAATGGGAATTGGGAAGTCGCAAAAGGGGTCTACCACGTTGACAAGGGTGGACAAGCGGAACACTCTCTCGTTGGTGAAGAGGACTGGGACAACTACACCATTGAGGCGAAAGTTCGCTTAGATAATCACCATTGAGCGGGTATTGTTTTCCGCGCCGAAAGCGAGATGGAATACTACGTCTACTATCTCAACGTCCCAAATAACAAAACGGAGCTTTGGCGACACAAAGATGGTGCCTGGAATGCCCGCGACAATATCGCGCAAATTCCAGCTGTCGAAAAGGTCCAGATAAAGAACGGCGAATGGATTGATATGAAGGTCGTCGTTGAGGGGAGTGAATTTCAGATCCATCTCAACGGTAAACTTCAGGGTGAACATAAAGATGATGCCTACAAAACCGGCCAAGTCGGTGTGTGGGCATGGGAAACCGAGGCGAGTTTTGATGATTTCACTGTTATGGGTGATAATATCAAGGATACCCTTGCTGTTGAGCCGAATAACAAGCTCGCAACGACATGGGGTCGCCTCAAACGGGTTTACTAATTTTGACTAAGGTTTAGCCTCAGAAGTCTTCTACGTGAAAACCGCGTCGAAGACTTTTGAGGCAATTTTCTATAAAAAGGAGCGGTATTATGAAATATCTGTTTTCAACTGTTGTAAGTTGTTGCCTCGTGCTCGTGGCATCTTTTGCTTTTGCAGGTGAACAGACGTGGTCATTTGATTCAGATGCGGACGATTGGGAAGTTGCTAATGGGAATTGGAGTGTTGAGGACGGCACTTATAAACTCGCTAAAGGCGGTAGAGCCGAACACTCCCTCGTCGGTGATGCCGAATGGGAAGATTACACCGTTGAAGCGAAAGTTCGACTTGACGAGGGCAACTGGGCAGGGGTTGTTTATCGCGCCCAAAGCGAGAAGGAATATTATGTTTACTATCTCAACGTTCCAAATAACAAGACTGAGCTTTGGCGACATAAGGAAAGTGCGTGGGACTCTCGCGACAAGATAGGTGAACTTCAAGGTGCCAACATCAAAATTGCGAATGGCGAGTGGTTTGACATGCGCATCGTCGTGGCGGGCAATTCAATGAAACTCTGGATTAACGGTGAAGACCAAGGCGAACTTAAGGATGAAACCGATGCCGGATACCCCGCTGGGCAGATCGGTGTCTGGGCGTGGGAGACTGCTGCGAGCTTTGATGATGTCAAGGTCGCTGGAGATGCTATCGTCAACCTTACGCCAGTGGAACCGTTGGATAAATTGGCTACCACATGGGGTCGCCTCAAACAGCGTTTTTAGACGGCGTTTCATCGCTTAAGGATACGGAGAACGGTAGCACGTGTCACTGAAACTTTCCTATTATGCAGTTGCATGGGTGGTACTCGTCGGGTACCACTTTACCCTCTATCAGCTTCCAGACGCGTTCTGCCAAGATATAGATGCCTTAGATGTCACAACGCAGCTTCGCGCGTATAAAGCGCAACTCGCTGCAGACGGCACGCAGAATGAAGTTCGCTTGAAACTCGCTAAAATGTACCTCCAAATTGAGGCTTACGCCGAAGCGGTTAGCGAGTACCAGCAGGTCATAGCAGCTACAGCACCAGACAGAGTTCTGGGAACCACAACGATTGCACACGATCCCGATATTCCAGCGGCTTACTACGGTTTGGGGTTGGCATATACTGGGCTTGAAAAGTTTGAGGATGCCATTGCGGCATACCAGCGAGCCATCGCATCCGCTCCTGATTGGGCGCATATACACGCGGCTTTAGGGAGTGCTTACGCGAATACACACCGTTACGCCGAAGCACTTGACGCTTACAAAGTAGCGGTTGCGTTGGATCCGCGGGATAAGATGATTCATCATCAACTTGGCAATGTCTATAGTAAACGCGGAGAAAACGCAGCTGCGGTCCGGCACCAACTGCGGGCGATCGCCATTGCTCCGAAATTCGCGGCTGCACACTATCAGTTAGGCCTGCTCTACGCACACGAAAAGCGATGGGAGGACGCTATCAACGCATATCGCACTGCCTATCAGAACGATCCAGCACTCGTTGAGTCACTGTATAACCTGGCACAAGCGTATCTCCGCACTGGAGATACTGCAGCAGCGCGTGAACAGATGGCGCTATTTGAGGAACGGAAGGCAGCTCTTCATCCACTCCACGAGCTACGCGGTGCCCTGCAGCGGACACAAGGTGCAACTGAACGCGCACAAATTCTCGCCAATATCGGCAGATTTTACCTCAAAGGCGGACACTATGAGAAAGCCGTCTCAGAGTATCAAAAAGCAATCGGGATGGATCCACAACTCGTATCCGCCTATAACGGCATCGGTGTCGCCTATACAATGCTTGAGAAATACGAGGCGGCGATCGCTGTACAACAGAAAGCGTTGGAACTTCAACCGGATTTCCCGAAGGCACACGCGGGCATCGGATTGGCGTATTTCAGGCAGAATAAACCGAAACTCGCTTTAAAACATTACCGACAGGCAGTCACACTGGCCCCCCAATTTTTAGAAGCGCATCTAAAACTTGCGACAATTTTGTTGCGTCAGGAGCGTCATGCGGAGGCAACTGAGGCGTATCTAACGATTATCGCGCTGAAACCGGACGATGCAGAAGCGTATCACAATCTCGGTTTATGTTATGCGTATCAGGCAATAGGGGACGGTAATACCCGTCAACAACCCGATGCGGATTTAACCACTGCAGCACTCACTGCCCTTGAAAAGGCTGTTGATCTCTCGTTATCTGTTACTGATGCCATGAAACTGACGGAGCAGCCGCCTGTTCAACCACCATTTTTGGTAGAAACCTATTATCTTATGGGTGAACTTCGCGCGAGTCAAGGTGATTTCGGTGCGGCAGAGAAGGCATATCTGTCGTCTGGTTTACCGAAGGCGTATCATGCTTTGGCGCAGTTAAGCGCGAAGGCTGCCAGCAGAGAGAAAGCAGATCCCAAACGCGGGTTAGAGACAGCGCGGCGTTATGCACAGGAGGCGATTCATTTGGATCCGAATGTCGCGAGTTACTACAATACGCTTGCCCTCATTGAATTCCAGCGCGGCGATTATCGGCAAGCTGAGCAGGCGATCCAAAAGGCTTTGGAACTTGAACCCGGAAATCGGAACTATCAACAAGGATTGAAACAGATTTCTGACAAATTGACGACAGACTGAAGCACAGACGATAGAGCGAAAATAATAGGTTACCTACGCTGATATTACTGATTGCTGACTGCCGGTTGCTGACTGCTAATTAAAATAGAAAGGATTCACATGGCATACGATAGCCTCGCAGAGTTTGTGAAAGCCTTGGATCGGGCAGGCGAACTCAAACGCATTAAAACGACTGTATCCCCGGACCTCGAAATTGCCGAAATCACCGATCGCGTGAGTAAAGCAGAGGGGCCCGCCCTTCTGTTTGAAAAGGTTGAAGGCAGCGAAATGCCGCTCCTGATTAATACTTACGGTTCATATCGGCGGATGGCGATGGCACTCGGTGTTGACGATCTCGGACAGGTTGCGTCCGAAATTGAGAGCATGATTAAATTGGATGCACCGGATACCCTCCTCGATAAAGTGAGGATCCTTCGGATGCTGTCCCAACTGACGAACTTTCCACCGAAAACAGTCAAAAAGGGCGCGTGTCAAGAGGTCGTCCTGACCGGTGAGGATGCGTCCTTGGATGTTCTGCCTCTCATTAAATGTTGGCCCCTTGATGCTGACCGATATATCACCTTGCCCCAAGTTTTTACGCATAGCCTCAAAACAGGTCAACGCAATGTGGGAACGTATCGTTTGCAGAAAATAACGCCACACGCATTAGCCATGCATTGGCAGATTCACCACGACGGTGCCGCGCATCATCGCGAATATCGTCAAGCGGGGCAACAGATGCCGGTGGCAATCGCGCTCGGCGGCGATCCGGTGATGTCTTATATCGGTACGGCACCGCTGCCATCTGGTATTGATGAGCTTCTGTTTGCAGGATTTCTCCGCAAATCGAATGTTGAGATGGTGCCTGCCAAAACGATTGATATGCTTGTCCCCGCAGATGCCGACATCGTAATTGAGGGGTATATTGAGCCAGATGAAACTTGCATAGAAGGCCCCTTTGGCGATCATACGGGGTTTTATTCTTTAGCAGATGAGTACCCGCTGCTGCACATCACAGCGATTACGCATCGTAAAAATCCGATCTATCAGACGATTATCGTCGGTAAACCACCGATGGAGGATTGCTACATGGGGAAGGCGACTGAGCGGATCTTTATGCCGTTGATTAAGACGCAGCTCCCAGAACTCGTGGATATGAATCTGCCCTTGTTCGGCGTATTCCACAATTTCGCGCTGATTTCTATCGACAAACGCTACCCTTATCAGGCGAAAAAGATGATGCACAGTTTCTGGGGACTCGGGCAGCTGATGTTCAGCAAAATCATCATTGTTGTTGATAAAGATGTTGATGTTCAGAATGTTGAAGAGGTGCTTTTCTATGTTGGCAGCAATGTTGATCCGAAACGGGATGTAACAATTGTTGAAGGACCTGTTGATGTGCTGGATCACGCTTCACCGCTTATGGGTGCCGGGTCTAAGATGGGTATTGATGCTACAACGAAGTGGGCAGAGGAAGGGTATCAACGCGAGTGGCCTGAAGAAATCCGAATGTCTGACGACGTGATTGCTTTAGTTGATGAGAAGTGGAAAAAATATGGGTTTTGAGAAATAGGATTTAGGTGGGAATCGGGGTTACAGACCCCTCCTACAATGAGAAGTTAGGAGAAGAACGATGGCAGAAACGATTTACGATGTCGCAGTCATTGGTGCGGGACCTGCTGGCGCGCAAGCCGCAGTTTCAGCGAGCCATCAGATGCGGCACGTTTTGGTACTACACTCTGGAAAAGTGAGTTTTAGTCGCGGACGCGCTTATTGGTCAAAGTCGGTGGAGATTGAAGACGCCCCCGTCTTTCCCGGTATCATCGGCCCCCATTTTGCGAAAGAACTCATGAAATGGATGGAGAGCCGACCGGTTGTTGACTTCATGCTCGGATCGGAGAAACGCAAAACAGGCATTGATGTCCGCGATGGATTGGTACAAAAACTCACACACAACGGCGATTTCTTTGAACTCGAAGCATCTACAAAAACACTGAAACAAAATACACCTTTAGAGATCGAACATTTTAAAGCGCACACTGTTGTCGTCGCCGCTGGGTTTGATGACAAATGGCCTGATATCGAGTTTGAACCTGGTGAAGAGCGGCTCTACAAGCAGTATGCAACCGTCTTCCGCTACGCCGGTAACAAAAAAGGGTGGCACGTCTGTATTCGTTGCGATGGACACCTCCATGTTAATGAACATTTGGCACTCCTCGGTGTTGGCGATTATATCTATGAGGCGGCGATCGGTGCGCAAGACTTTACCGATAAAATCACAATCCTAACAAACGGCAGACCTCACGGTATGTCGCCACCTGTGTTAGAACAGGTAAAAGCACGTAAAATTAATATCATTGAAACGGAGATTAAACGGCACATTGGCGAGAAAACTGACCTTTTGGGATTTGAAATGATTGATGGCACTGAACTGTTTTTCCACGGTTTCCTCGTTGATGAAGGGTTAATCCCGAATACGAAATTCCTTGAAGGATGGGATTACCAGAAAGACGAAGAAGGTTTGATTATCGCAAACGAAGATATGCAGATGTTAGATAACAATGGGGACCCGATTCCTGGGCTCTTTGCCGCGGGTGATATTATATCCGGTGAGCGAAACCTAATTGCAACAGCATTCGCGCTCGGACAAGAGGCGGGTTTATCAGCATCAGACTCCTTGCGCCGCTGGCATTTTCCGCATTGAGGGCATTGCTAACACAGTGGTTTTGCTTTGGAAGAAACCCCCTAAAGAATCAGAATCAACGGTATGAAGCCCGTGTGGGCTTCAAATCAACGGTATTCATGCCGTGTGGCATGAACCGGGGTATGAATGCCTTATGGGCATTCCCCGCCCTTTATCAGGGGGACTGACTGTATCCCTTTCCGCATTAGGAGGCATCTATAAAAATAATGCAGAACGACCAAAAAGATACCGTCTATATTATTGATACACACGCCGAAATATTTCGCGCGTATTACGCGATTCGTAGTGGATTGACAAGTAGCGTCACCGGTGAAGCGACGCACGCTGTCTTCGGATTCGCTGGGACGCTGATTAGAATTTTAACCGAGCTTCAGGCAAAGTATATCGTCGCTGCAATTGATACACCCGGCGACACGTTTCGCAATGAACTCTATTCGGAATACAAGGCGAATCGTTCGCCTCCGCCTGATGACCTCGTAACCCAGATTCATCGCATCCTCCAGCTGCTTGAGGCGTTTGGTATCTTGACGCTCGGTAAACCGGAATTGGAGGCAGACGACATCATCGCCTCTGTTACACAGGCAATCCTTGACGATCCAAATGCCGAGGATATTGATGTCTCTATCATTTCGAGAGACAAAGACCTTGAACAGTTGATCGGGGACCGGGTGACAATGCTCGACCTCCACAACAATAAGACTATTGATGAACAATCGTTGTGGGAGACAAAAGGTATAAAACCCGAACAGGTCATTGATGTCCTCGCGTTGATGGGTGATACCTCTGACAATATCCCCGGTGTCGAAAAAATAGGCCTGAAAACGGCTGCACAATTAATCCAGCAGTACGGCTCTATTGACGGTATTTTTGAAAATATTGATGAGATTAAAGGGAAACGTCGTGAGAATTTGGAAAAGGCACAATCGCAACTTCCACTTTCAAAGCGGTTGGTAACTTTGATACGGGACGCTGATTTGAACTTTTCCTTAGAGCAGGCACGCGTCAAACCGCTTGACCTTCAGAAAATTCGCCCATTACTTCAGGAATTGGAACTCAAACGTTATGAGGAAGTGGTAACGAAACTGGCGGGTGAAGATGCTGAATCCGTAACTGCGCCGACGACGCGCAAGGAACGCGTCGCGGAATTGGAGCAGAAAACCGATGCTATTCTGGCCAAGGGCGACTATGAAACCGCTGCAACAGGTGACTACTCGGCGATTGTGACCCTTGACGAATTAAATGATCTCGTTGAGACGTTATCAACACAGGAAATCATCTGTTTTGATACTGAAACGGATGGTTTGGGGCGTGAGGCGACGCTTTGTGGATTAAGTTTCGCATGGAAACCGAAAGAAGGTGTTTACGTGCCAGTGCGTTCACCTCAGCCTGAAAACCATTTGGATATAGATACCGTCCTTTCTGCACTCAAGCCGATTCTTGAAAACCCCGCGCTACCAAAATGTGGACATAACCTGAAGTTTGACGCAAGTATTCTTATTAGGAACGGTGTTAAACTTCAAGGTGTCGTTTTTGATACATTGCTTGCGAGCCAATTGGTCGATGCGCGGACACCGTCCCACAACCTTGATACGCTGGCACTGCTCCATTTGGAACACAAGATGATCTCTTTTGAGGAACTCACAACGGATACAAGTGATCCAACGTCTACTGACGAAACCAATAATCAAGGTAAACTGTTAGATACAGAAGACTCGCAACAAAAAACAATTGATGAAGTGCCTTTGGAGCGAGCCACGATTTACGCTGCAGAAGATGCGGACATCACGCTCCGTCTCTATCACTTCCTTATACCGAAACTTGAGGAGACAGGTATTACAGAATTGGTGCACGATATAGAATCACCGCTCGCGCCTATCCTCGCTGAGATGGAATATAACGGCATCGTTTGCGATAAGGATGAACTCAAACGCCAAAGTGGTGTCATTGAAAAACTCGTTAATGATCGGCAAAAAGAGATTCACGAAATAGTGGGGTATCCCTTTAATATTGATTCACCAAACCAGTTGGCGCAAGTGCTGTTTGATGAACTCGGTTTCAAACCAGTAAAACGTACACGCGGCGGCAAAGTTTCTACGGATGTCACTGTATTAGAAGCACTTTCCCTCAGAGAGGATGTCAACGCCCCGAAGACGAGTGTACCCCGCTTAATTATTGAATATCGCCAATATCGTAAGTTACAGAGCACCTATCTCGCCCAACTCCAGAGTGCTATTGACACCAGAACCGACCGTATCCATACACATCTCTATCAGTTAACGACGGCAACAGGGCGTTTGAAGTCCGACGGTCCAAACCTCCAGAACATTCCGGTCCGTACGGAGATTGGTAGACAGTTACGGCGTGCGTTTAGGGCACCAGAGGGACATAAGTTAATCTGTGCAGATTACTCGCAAATTGAACTCCGTATCTTGGCACACTTTAGTGAAGATGAAAGTTTGATTGAGACGTTCACCCAAGATTTGGACATCCATACGGCTGTTGCCTCACAGGTATTTCAGATGCCGCCAGAATTAGTTACACGGGAACTCCGCGATAAGGCGAAAACCATCAATTTCGGTATCATCTATGGAGTCTCCCCGACAGGTCTCTCGCGTCGAATTAAGGGAATGCGTGTAAAGGAGGCATCGACGCTGATTGACGATTACAAAACGCGCTTTCCGGGGATAGATCGTTTTCTGCAGCAATGTGTCCAGCAAGCGTCGGATCACGGATATGTGCGTACACTCACCGGTAGACGCCGTGCTATTCCTGAAATTTATTCCACCAACAGAAGTCGGCGTAGTCTCGGTGAACGCTTGGCGATCAATACTGTCGTGCAGGGTTCTGCTGCGGATCTGATGAAAGCGGCGATGGTACATGTGCAACGTCGAATTGATGCAGATAAATTGCCGTTAAAAATGCTCCTACAGATTCATGACGAATTGGTGCTTGAGGCACCGGAACCCCTCGCTGCGGAGCAGGCTGAGATTGTTTGTGAAGAGATGGAAAATGCGATGTCGTTGCTCGTACCGCTTCGGACAGAGGCAGGGATCGGAGATAATTGGATGACCGCAAAGTAAATTTTTTCCATCACTGATTGCCGAGGGCTCATGAGAAAAAACGCAATATTTTTCCTATCAATAAAATTTTATTGACAAATGCTAAAGGTTGTGATATAATTTATTGTAAATTTTAAGGAAAATGTGATAGTGTCCGCTGGCAAAGTTACGAGTAGTGTTTTGACAGTTTTACAGTTTGGAACCAAAATCACTCTCTTTTATGAGAGAGGACAAGGCTTCCGACAAGAGATTGATGATCGCTAATTTTGCAATCTTTCCTACGCTTGCTGCCAAATTTCTGCCTTTGAAAATGCTGACAGTGCTCAGTTTTCTCATTTTCCCGTATTTTCATTACCCTATGCCGGTGTATTGTTAAATACCGGTCCGCGTGGGGGCAGTGTGTGTCCTTGCAGTGTCCCGTGTATCCTTATGGCATCGGTTAGGGTGCATATAATTTCTAAAAGGAGAAACGAGATGAATATCTACGTTGGCAACGTACCTTACGCCGCCACGGAAGAAGACCTCGAAGCGCTCTTTGGTGAGTATGGTCCAGTTGCTACCGCTACGATTATCCGTGACCGGTACGACGGTCGCTCCAAAGGGTTTGGATTCGTTGAAATGGAAAACCAAGAGGATGGCGAGCGAGCAATAGAGGCGTTGGATGGTCAAGAGATGATGGGACGTCCCCTGAAAGTCAACCCTGCACGCCCTCGTACAGAACGCCGTGAGCCGCGTCGGTACGACGATAGGGACAACAACAGTGACGACGATATGGAAATATAGGTTGTTTCCTATTGGCTTCGGTGCTACTGCGCTGCATGAATCTCTAAAGTAGGAAGGAAAAATGCCGCGAAGCATGCAATATCTTCTGCGGCTCATAAGTTTTGCCCCGGTCTCGAACCGGGGCTTATCTGTACAACAGGTGGGGAAGCGGGGAAGCGGTACCGCGTACCGTTTCCCCGACATTCCGTCCGCTCCTCAGAGGTGTCTAATAATTTTCCTGCTTGAGAGAACCCCAAGTTACAGCAAGTTTACCCGCCGGTTCTACTGCAACACCTAAAGCGTTCAAGCCGTTATTCATTAGGTCAGCGATATCTGCATCGGTCAAAGGTGCGTGGAAAAGACCGACCTCGTCCATGACCCCTGTGAACCAGTTGCCGCTACCGTCCCAAACGCCACAGCCACCGATATTTACATTAAAATTGGATCTGCCGTGATTTATCCAGTTTCCTTCTTTCGTTGTCGCGGTGCCGTCAATGTAGACCTTCGTGAAGGTTCGGGTGGCGACAGCGGCGATGTGGTGCCACTCACCGGGTGGATGTTCGTAGGGATTATTATTACTCCCGGCTGTGGGAGTCCATAGTGCAACGGTAGTAGGATTAATAAAACCGAATTCCGGGGAGTCGTTCTGACCTATCAACCCCACGCGATTGGCGGTGATATTCCCGGGTTTCACCCAAGCAACGACTGTGAATTCACGCACCCCGTTGAGGAGTCTTCTGTTGGTATTCACGCAGTTGCTTGCCCCGTCAAAGCCTAAGGCACCGCCAAATCGACCATCTACCCAGATCGGTGCGTTGACAATCGTACCGTGATTGTTATTTCCGGACGAGTCCATCGCCACGTTTCCTGCGCCATCGTCGAACAGCCAAATACCAACAACATCTTTCTGGTTGATTTCGGCATCACTGCTATTCACAGCGACGAGACTCAAAGCCATCAGTCCCAGACTGAACAGGACAACTGTTAAAGTATTAAATTTCATTTTAATTCCTCTCACTTTCTTTAAAGATTGACCGCGACACAGCGCGGATCTGTTTCATTGCCTAATCCGCTTTTGTAAGACTATCAGCGCGCGTTAGATTGCCTGATGTTCCCCGCAACGTTAAAAATAGGAGATATAAATATTTTCACATATTTTGCATAAAAATGCAAGTTTTTTTTTTGGGGGACGCTATTTTTAATAATTATAACATATTTCTATATCAATTTCAACGCAAATTTATCCCTCAATTTATGAAATAGAAACCTATTATATTTCACCAGTGGAATTTTTCCGCGTCTCTGTGAGGGCAATTGGGTGAGGTTTAAAAAATATTTCGGTAATTCTATAAAGCGGAAACGTCTCTCTAATCCTGTGAATCCTGATTCAGACAACTCTCACTGCAAGGCAAACTGATGACTGACAACTGATAATTGACATCTTCCGGTTTTCTTGATAAACTTAAAGACATAACCTTAAACCCTATTTTGTTGAAAAGGAAGAACACCACAATGAAAACGGCACTGTTTTCTATCTTTTTGATACTGTTTGTCCTCTTAATTGGATATCTGCCAAATACCTATGCCCAAGACTACACACGATGGAAATTACCGGAAGGTGCGATAGCGCGCCTTGGTAAAGGTCCAGTAAGGGATATTGCATTTTATCCAGATGGCACGCATTTCGCTGTCGCCAGTTCCATCGGTATTTGGTTATATAATACTGATACTTATCAAGAGGCGGCATTATTAACAGGGCATACGGGATATTTTGAAGTTGGAGCTTTAACCATCAGTTCAGATGGCCGCACGTTGGCCGCAGCGAGTGGTAATACAATCCGTCTGTGGGATACTGCAACCAGTGAACTCGAAAAAACACTTACAGCAGACAGCAGAGAAGGCATCTCCAGTTTAGCGTTTAGCTCTGATGGACAAACACTCGCAAGTGCAAGTTGGGATGAAGTTATCCGTCTGTGGGATATTAACACTGGTGAACTCCGAAAAACTCTCAGAGGACATACGGATCCTAACCCCAATTTTGCAATTGGGCCCAGTGTGGTATTCAGGTTTGATGATCAAACGCTGGTAAGTGGAGGTGAGGACGGAACTATCCGTCTGTGGGATCCAGGAACAGGTGAACTCCGAAATACAATAAAAGGACATACAGATAAAGTCACCAGTGTAGTGTTCAGTCCTGACGGTCAGACGTTGGTAAGTGGAGGTGGGGACGGAATGATCCACCTCTGGAATCCTATAACCGGTGAACTCCAGAAAACTCTCAGAGGACATCACAGGGATATCAACAACATAGTGTTCAGCCCTGATGGACAAACACTGGTGAGCGCGAGTATGGATGGGAGCGTCCGTCTATGGAATGCTACAACCGGCAAATTCCGCCACCGTAAGACTTTCAGGGATGCCAGAGGCTTTATTGGAAATGTAGTCTTCAGTGCTGATGGACAAACACTCGCTTGCGGTAGTACGGAAGCAATCTGGTTGTGGGACGCTGCCTCAGGCGAACCTCAAACGACAATTACTGGACATACGTGGTACCTATACAGTGTAGTGTTCAGTCCTGATGGACAGACGATCGCTTGCGGAAGTGGGGATGGTAGCCATCTGTGGGATGCCGAAACTCATGAACTTCGGAGAACCATTCTGGAACCAAGTTTGAATGTCATCAGTGTGGCTTTTAGTCCCGATGGACAGACCTTGGCGAGTGGTGGCTCGTCCGACATCCATCTGTGGAATCCTGCAACTGGTGAACTCCGAGCAGAACTTGAAGGGCACGGTGCTTATATCCGCAGCGTTGCATTCAGTCCTGACGGTCAAATGTTAGCAAGTGGCGCGGATGACAAAACCGTTCGCCTATGGAATGCTACGACTGGTGAACTTCAAAAAACAATTACTGAACATACTGGTGCTGTCTGGAGTGTTGCATTCAGTTCTGATGGTCAAACGTTAGCAACTGGTGGGAACGACGAAACCATCCGCCTCTGGGACCGCGCAACCGGTGAACTCCAGAAAACAATCACTGGATATACGGGATGGGTCTTCAGTTTGGCATTTAGTCCTAATGGACAGACCTTGGCGAGTGGGAATAGAACAGGTATTATCTCCTTATGGGATGCCGTAACCGGAGCACACCGCGAAACGCTCACAGGACACACATATACAGTTGCGGACATCACATTCAGTCCTGATGGACAGACCTTGGCGAGTGGAAGTCAGGACGGAACTATTCACTTATGGGATACCACAACGGGCGAACTTAAAAAAACATTCAGAGGACACATGAGGGGTGTTGATGGCGTAGCGTTTAGTCCTGACGGTCAAACGCTGGCAAGCGGCAGTAGTGATGGAACCATACTGCTGTGGGATCCGACATTCATGACCAGCGTTCCACCCGATCAAAAATAAAAAATTGTGTTTTACTGGGTTCAACGCACACCGACGGCCTTGCGGACCTTCGCCAGAATTGGCCCCGCGATAGCGCGTGCTTTTTTTGCGCCTTCTGCAAGTATTTTATCCAATTCATCGGTATTGTCCATCAGCGCATTATACCGGTCGCGTTTGTCGGAAAAAGTGGATTCCAGTAACTCGAATAGTTCCTGTTTCATTGCGCCATACGCGAGTCCACCCTCAAGATATAATTCCCGCTTTGCAGCAACGGCATCGGCATCGGCGAAGTGCTGATAGATTGCAAAGATGTTACACGCATCCGGGTCTTTGGGTTCTTCGGGTCGCTTGGAATCGGTTACAATACGCTTAACAGGTTTAAGCACTTGGTTCGATGGTGCGAAGATCGGGATGACGTTGTTATAACTTTTGCTCATCTTTCTACCATCAATACCGGGGATAGTCATCACCTCTTTCCGAATGACGGCTTCTGGGATCGTCAAGACGTTGCCATAGGTATTATTGAAGGTCAGCGCGACATCGCGCGTAATTTCGAGGTGTTGTTGTTGGTCAAGCCCCACTGGCACAACATGTGTACCAAAGAGTAGGATATCTGCCGCCATCAAAACAGGGTAGGTAAAAAGCCCAATGTTAATGTTCTTGTCCTCTTCGCGCCCCTCAGCAATGTTGTCGTCAACTATCGCTTTGTAGGCGTGTGAGCGGTTCAGCAAGCCTTTTGCTGTGAAACAGGACAATACCCACGCCAACTCAAACACTTCAGGGATATCCGATTGCCGGTAGATGATTGCTTCATCGGGATTTAACCCCAATGCTATCCATGTTGCTGTTGCTTGGTAGGTGAGATTGGTCAACTCTTTTCGATCTCTGACTGTGGTCAAGGCGTGATAATCCGGTATGAAATAGAGTGCCTGATACTTTTCTGCCAGTTCCAGCGCCGGTCTAATCATACCGAGGTAATTTCCGATATGCGGGGGACCTGTCGGTTTGAGTCCTGTTAAAGTAATCTGTTCCAATTTTTCCATCCTCCTTTTTGTTCCTCACTTTATTATACCCCGCTCAGGCGGATATGTCAATCGGACCACTGAATTTCAACAACATCACCCCACTTTAACCCTAAACCCACTTCGGCACTTCCTCCATTTATAGCGATTTCTAACACCCCAAGGCTCCCGATAATTGCCAGAGGCTCGCCGACTGTAGATTCGGCGTAGGCACGGTTGAGGCGCGTAAGCCGCGTATCCGCAACTCTAATGTCATAAGCAGATGCTGCCTCGGTCAGCGTCCTTTCCGAGATATTTGTTATCGCATTTCCAAATCTGTCAAGTTTGATGATCTGCCCGATTATTCTGTTCTTAGACACTTGTGGTGTCAGTATCGGGAATTCAACGAGATCTTGTACCGACGGACCGATATTTGTAAGCGGCACACCCAGCGATAAATGCGCAGCGACGGGTGCAAAAATATCTCTGCCGTGAAATGTGTCGCTTATCTCCGGTAGAAAGTAACTTGCGTTCTGGATCGCCACCGCATTCATCGGGAATGCCGTGTTGTTGCCAATATCCTGCAGCACATAACTCAATACCCCGTTATCTGGGCAGACGAAAAAGGTGTCCTCTATTTCGCAAACGATCGCCTGCCGATGGGTCCCTACTCCCGGATCTACGACGATCGTATGAATCGCGTTTTTCGGAAAATAGCGGTAGGCAGAATAGATTGTGAAAGCCGCTTCGTGAATGTCCTGTGGCGGAATGGCATGCGTAAGATCAACCACCTGCACGCCTGGGTTGATACCGAGGATCACTCCCTTCATGATCCCGACATAAGCATCACTTGTGCCAAAGTCGGTTGTTAGTGTGATGATACGCGATGGGGCGTTCATTAGCAATTATAGGTTTGCCTGCATCCAAGCAAAGCTTTTCCGCTGACCTGTGCCATCGTTTTCTCTACCCTCATACTCGCAGCACCAGACCCCGTCGTAGCCCGCCTCTCTCAAGCAGCGGATTGCCTTCGCGAGATCTATTTCACCTTCGCCGAGTGCCTCGCCGCGATAATCACCACGTGAACCTGTTCCATCTTTCAGATGTGTGTGCAATGTATATGGCGCGACGATTTCATAGTATCTGCCTACTGTCTCTAAATCGTGACCTGCCCAGCGGTAATTCATGGTATCCATATTCGCGCCGACATATTTAGAACCGACCTGTTCAAAGAGTTCTACCTGCAAATCGCCATCGTTTGTGACGATACCGTGGTTATCTACCGCCAAGTAGACCTCGTCACGTTCAGCAAATTCGAGGCATCGCTTTAGGCAGCCCGCCATCGCTTCGACCCACCGACTTTCCGGGACGGCATCTTTCGCGGCACCGCCTTCTGTACGGAGTACTGAAGTGCCAAGCAGTTTAGCGAGTCCTGCAATCCGTTCCATCCGGTCAACTTGGGAACGGATCGTCTCTTCTTCGAGCACGACAAAATCGTTCCCAGCTGCGAGTGCCGAAACTTGCAAGTTATAACCTTCAACTTGTGCTCTTACGGCTTCGGCGTTCTTTTCAGGATCAGCCGTTTCTGAATTCCATACATCACCGATCTGGAGTTCAACATAACCGAAGCCTGTTTCACTCGTAAATTTCAGGAAATCGTCAAGCGATTTGCTTGCGTAGTTGTAGTGAATAAGTCCTAATTTCGACATAAATTAATCTGCTCCTCTTTGCGTAGCTGTATAGACCTCTATTGGTAGACGTGCTTTGGCAACGCTCAGATTGATGGTGTATCCTTAATTGTAAAATCTATTGTAATTGCTGACAGCCAACTGTTGACAACTGATAACTCAAAAAAGACTTGCATCTTTAAGGTCGTTATGCTATAATACCTGTAGTCAGATACAAGTGTCAAGTAATTTTTCACTTTATTATAGCAAGTTTTGGCTTGCGAGTTTCGCCAAGAATTGAGAATCGACTCAGGATAAAAAATAATGGAGCACTATAGTCGTTTTACGGACCCGAAATTGCCTGCTATCTATAAAAAAGTCAAGGCAGAAGAGCGGCTCTCTTTTGAGGAAGGGGTCGCACTTTATGAAAGCCCGGATATTACCGGTGTTGGGTTCATTGCTAACCATGTCCGTGAACGTTTAAATGGGAACGTTGCCTACTATAATATCAATCAACACATCGACTATTCAAATGTTTGTATCCTTCATGCCCGGTGCCACTTCTGTGCTTTTGCACGAAAAAACATGCAAACCGAGGGCGCGTGGGAAATGAGCGTTGATGAATTTTTGGATAAAGCGATGTATTCCATAGAAAACGGATGCACCGAAATTCACAGTGTCGGCGGATTGCACCCTAAACTGCCGTTTGATTATTACCTCGATATTATCCGTGGTCTCAAAGAGCGGATGCCACAGGTACACCTCAAATTCTTCACAGCTGTCGAAATTCACCACTTCTCACGCATCTTTAAAATGTCGGTGGAGGCAGTTTTAATGGCACTGCGTGAAGCAGGTTTAGACTCCTTACCGGGTGGCGGTGCTGAGATTTTTGCGGAGGCGACGCGTGAGAAAATTTGTCCAGGAAAACTCAGTGCTGACGGTTGGTTAGAGATTCACGAGATAGCCCATCGCCTCGGTATCTCTACAAACGCCACGATGCTGTATGGACATCTTGAGACGAACGAAGATCGGGTAGACCATCTGATACGACTCCGGGAACAACAAGATAAATCTGGTGGCTTTGTGACGTTTATTCCGCTCGCTTTCCACCCTGCTAATACGCGTATGGCATATCTGCCTTCAACAACGGGATTAACAGATCTCAGGAACATCGCGGTCGCACGCTTGATGCTTGATAACGTCCCGCATATTAAAGTCTATTGGATTATGACCGGTTTGAAAACTGCCCAAGTTGCGCTCCGTTTTGGTGCTGACGACATTGATGGGACCGTGACCGAGGAAAAAATTACACACATGGCAGGTGCGGATACGCCGGAATCAGTTTCCGTTTCGTCGTTAACGCACCTCATTGAGGAAGCCGGCTTCGTTCCTGTTGAGCGCGATACGCTGTACAATGAAATCATTCGAGAGGGGGATCGGTGGTACAGAAAAGCCGCTTAAGGGTAGGCGCGGTTTCGTTTCTGAACACCAAACCGCTCATCTATCCCCTGTTAAACAAGGAAATCCAAACGGATATTGCGCTCAGTGTTAATGTACCGAGCCGTGTTGCTGCGCTTTTAAGTGAAGGTGAACTTGATGTCGGACTGATTCCGATTATCGAATATTTTCGCGCGAATCCTTCTGACCCGAATTACTGTATTCTACCTGACATATCAATTGCATCGCACGGGAGCGTCCGAAGCATCCAACTGTTCAGTCGTGTGCCAATTCAAGACATTCGACGCGTTGCCCTTGATACCAGTTCACGCACCTCCGTCGCGCTCTTAAAGGTCCTGCTCGCTGAAAGATATGGTGTTTCACCCGCGTTCACAACATGTGCCCCGACAGTAATTCCAAGCACAGCACTTCAAAATCGTCAGTATCCACCTTTTGAGGCGGTCCTCTTGATTGGAGACCCCGCACTCAGACACCTCGGTTCAACGGAATATAGTGTTGATCTCGGTGAGGCGTGGTATAAGTTAACGGGGTTGCCGTTCGTCTATGCCTGTTGGGTGGCAAGAGAAGAGGCGTGCCTCGGGGATTTAACGCAGGTATTGCTGCAATCAAAAGAACGTGGGGTCGCACAAATTCCAGAGATCGCACGGATTGAGGCGCAGAAGTTAGGTTTACCTGAAACACTTTGCCTCGACTATCTGGAAAATCGTATCAAATATGACCTTGACGTATCTGCAATTGATGGTATTGAACTCTTTTATAAGTATGCTGTAAAAAACGATCTTGCGCCGCCATGCCGTTCTCTTACTTTTAAATCCTGCTGAAAGGTGTGGAAGATGGAAACTGTTGATAAATCCACTGATAATATTGAGTTTGAAAAGCAGTTTGAGGACTATCTGAAAAGTTGTGGACTCCGTTTAACACAAAAGCGATTGGATGTTTTAAACCAAGTCTTCGACTATCCGGGCCATTTCCAAACAGAAGACCTTTTGGTTCAGATGCGTCGAAACGGCTACTTAGTCTCGCGACCGACGATCTATCGAACGCTCCCTCTGCTTGTGCAAAGTGGGTTGTTAACAGAATTTATTGACGCGCAGAAAAACACCCGCTATGAGAGCATCCATTCGTTGCGGGAACATGCACACCTTATCTGTCTACGGTGCAATCAGATTGTTGAGTTTAAAGAGCCGGGGATTGATGACTTACAAAAGGCGGTGTGTGAAGCGCACAACTTTAAAGCCGTGCGCTTCCGTAATGAGATCATCGGTTATTGTGCGGAATGCCAAGCGGAGTTAGAGCCAAAAACATCTGATGAAGATGATGGAACTACTGCTTAAGCTGTGCCCACGTTGTGGTGAGTAGCCCTTCAGGATTCACGTCCGTAGCCCCTGCTTCGGCATTCTCGTAATCTGCGTCTGTCGGTTCATAGTCCAAATCACTTGACCAGCAGAAAACGTCGTATTGCGTCTGGTTCGAGCTCTGTCGTGTCCATATCATCATGACGTTTTCCCCGTCTTGTAATGTGTTGACCGTGCCACCATCCTTTCCAAAATCGCCGGTCCGCAGCCATGCCCATTCGGGGACGTTTTCTTCGAGGATGATGTGATCGGGACGCACAAGCGCAGGTGCTTCCGTCGGAATTTCGTCGCCATCGTCCCCGAGAACCCACAACCAATCTGAATGGTTGCTCGGATTAATGACGCGTGCGATAAACCGCCAGTCACCGGCTTTTCCACCAGCGGCACTGATGTCGAACCTGTAGAGTATCCACCCTTTTCCACCAGCGTTCGTGATAATATCCCCGAAGGCGCCTTCTGTCGGATCCAGCGCGCCTTCAGCCTTGCCCAATTTATAGACATCCGCGGAATCCCTTTCATCGAAGGCTTCTGCCTCGAACCAAATCTGTTCGCCATCTCCATATTGGGAGACTTTAAATCCTTCCACGGCAAAGCCTGTAAGGGGCTGTATCAACAAGAAACAGAGAACTAAGCCGAAGGTTAGCTGACATTTTTGAAGCATAACAATTCTCCTTCATCACATTTTTGTGCTGTTTTGAGGCAGCTACTGCTTAAGCCGCCCCCACGTTGTTGTGAGTAGTCCGTCCGGTTCTACTGGCAAGGTTTTCTCTTTCGCTTTTTCGTAGTCTTCGTCTGTGGGTTGATATTCCAAGTCACTTGACCAGCAGAAAACATCGTACTGAACCTGAAGCGAGCTCTGCCGCGTCCATATCATCATGACGTTTTCCCCGTCTTGTAATTCGTTGACTGTGCCACCATCTTTTCCGAAATCACCCGTCCGCATCCATGCCCATGCCGGGACGTTCTCTTCAAAGATGATATGATCGGGACGGACAAATACGACAGGTGGATTGTTCAGGTCCCTCGAAATTTTATCGCTGTCGTCGCCCAAAACCCACAACCAATCTGAGTGATTGCTCGGATTAATGACGCGCCCGATGAAACGCCAGTCCCCAGCTTTTCCACCAGCCCGACTGATGTCGAAGTTATAGAGTATCCACCCTTTTCCACCGGCGTTTGTGATAATATCTCCGAAGGCACCGTCTGCGGGTTTTACGGCTTTCTCGCCTTTGCCTAATTTATAGACATCCTCGGAATCTCTTTCATCAAAAGCTTCCGCCTCAAACCAAATCTGTTCACCCTTCCCGTACTCAGAGACTTTGAATTCTTCCACAGCAAAGCCTGTAAGCGGTTGTATGAGTAGAAGGCAGCACACTAAACCGAAAGCCAACTGACATTTTTGAAGCATGATAGATAATTCTCCTCCATTGATTTGGGGACTATTTTAAAGGAATTGTGGTTAAGTTGCAATATTAAAACTTGACATGCGTCTGGAAATATCGTATAATTCAGAAAAGACTTCTTTAACGATGGGATTGTAGGCTATAAGTTTATCGCATAAAACATAAGCCCGATTTGCAACGTCGCATGTATACGCCGCAGGTAACCGATCATTACGAAAACCCCCGCAATGTCGGGACTATCGCAGATGCCAGTGGTACTGCTACTGTCGGTTCTCCTGCCAGGGGTGAGATGGTAAAATTAACGCTCCGGATAGTCGATAATGTCATTGTTGCGGCGAAGTTCCGAGCGTTCGGATGCCCTACTGCCATTGCAAGTGCTTCTGTCCTTACCGAACTCGTTACGGGAGCGCATACCTCAGAAGCCGAAGAAATTACCGCAGGGCAGCTTTCTGATGCGTTAGGAGGGCTACCAGAAGATAAATTTCGCTACGCTGACGCTGCTGAAAATGTGTTAAAAAACGCAATTGCTGATTTTCTATCCAAATAGGAGGGCACTCACCATGATTAGTGTCACAGAATCTGCCGCACAAAAAGCAATCACACTCATTAATAATAGTGAAACCTCGCCTGAATCCGAACTCGGCTTGCGGATGCAAGTTATCGGTGGTGGATGTTCCGGTTTCCAATATAACCTCGAATTTGGTGCCAAAAAAGACACTGATAGGGTGTTTGAATTCCACGGATTAAAGGTTTTCATTGACCCGCGCAGCACGCTCTATCTCGCAGGTTCCGTTCTCGATTATAACGACGGGTTAATGGATTCAGGCTTTAAAATAACCAACCCAAATGCTAAAAATACGTGCGGTTGCGGCGAATCCTTTAGCGTTTAACCCCTTTTCTGGTCTTCAACGGCGGGGTGTGTAACCCCGCCTTCTATCTTCTATCGCATCTTCGCTATGAGGTTTGAAACCTCACCTACGGATGGCTGACAGCCAAATCACATCCACGATGATCTTAACTCATGTATCTTCAGCGATACCAAAGTCGCATCCCCGCCATCTGCATAGACCCCAACATCCGCATTATCCAAATCAGGAAGGAAATACGAGGTCATTGACAGTTCACCGTCGTTCCCAAATGCCTCAATAGAGATACGATCCACCAGAATTTGCAGACAGATTTTGCCATCCTGTGGTGCGAGGGGACCACTTCTTTCGAGGAATGTCAACTGTTGTTCTGCGACATCATAACGCACGTCTTGCCCACGGATCTTGAAACCGACAGCACTTGCATCCTTAAGTGCTATTTCAGCGCGGATATCAAACAGTTCACCCGTCAAACCGGCAAGTGGGTCTTCTCCGGGTGTAAGCATCAGATCGCTCCATGCGTGCGTATAGGAATGAATGTTTTCAATTTCTGCTACCGGTTCTCGATGGAGACGGATACCGTCTGAAGTTGTCCGAAGGGTCAAACTGCACGGGAAACTCATCTGCTGGTTGAAAGGCATGTCTGGCGGTTTACTGCCACTCATCCAGGCAATCTGGATGCGTCTGCCGTCGGATTCGGGTACGTCGCTCCATGTTTGTGCTGCATAGAAATTAGCACCGTAATCTGCGCGGTGCGCTTCGCCTTCCGGTGTAAACGTTGTACCGTCGAAGTCACCTACATAATACTTCCCCGCCGCGCCCCAGAAAACCCACTTCGTATTTTCAGGATCCCCATCAACTGGGAGTTCAAAAATATCAGGGCATTCTGTGTCAGGAATCTCCAGGTCAGATAACCGCGTCCACTCCTTAAGATTTGTTGAGCCGAACAGTGTGTAATCGTTTTTGTCCAGATAGAGTGCCATCACCCATTTTTCTGTCGGTTCATGCCAGATCACCTTTGGGTCCCGGTTGCTTGCGACAATATGCTCAATGACAGGATTGCCTTCATATTTTGTCCAGCTCCGCCCGCGATCGTTGCTATACGCGATGCTCTGCGTAAACGGCACCGGTTCCGGGGCATGGCTACCGGCAGATGTATAAAAGTTGACAAGTACCGCCTCATCACCGGTCTGAAAACCACCGGTATTCTTCCAATCGACAACACCGGAGCCGGAGAAAATCGTCCCGAGTTCATCTGGATGGATGGCGTGTGGCAGTTGTTTCCAATGGACGAGGTCTCGACTGACAGCGTGCCCCCAGGTCATATTACCCCAATCGATGCCGGACGGGTTGTGTTGAAAGAAGAGGTGATACTCGCCTTTGTAATGGATCAAGCCGTTCGGGTCATTGGTCCAGTTGGTTTTCGGTGTAAAATGGAACTGCGGACGATATGTTTCCTTATAAGCCGTCTGAATCATTAACTATTCCTTTCGGTTTTAAGCGTTGCAAAGAGATACCCGCTATTTTTTCAGTTTGGTATACTATTTTATCTGTATCTTTTATTTTGTCAAGAACCGTTTCTATGCTGATGGCAAATCGGGAGCGCAGCTCGCTCCTACAGAGTTATGTTGTATTTTAGCGTTGAGTCTTAGGTGAAAACGAAGTGGCCCTATTATTTTTAGAGTTGTTCGGCTGTTAGCAATGGGCATCGTCAAAAGTTTAACTTGTTCAAATTTTACATTTTTTTTCGATTATGCACTTTTCTGGTAAAAAAATACGTCTTTAATTATGATAGGTGAGTTTAAATATAAAAAACGAAGATGTGCTATACTTTTATGTCAGGATAATACATCGGAACGTCTTAGCGAGTCGGTCTTCATTAATGGATACCGATTATCCTGACCCATCTCAACTTTATTTATTCATCACCGTCAGTTAAATAGACTTAGACTGAATAAAGCAAGATTCATCCCTTAAGGAGATAAAAAATGATATACTGCCGACTCCTCACATGCTTTTTTTTGTTTACATTGGTTTCGCTGAGTGCCACAGCAGTGCCCCCTGCATCGCCTGCGGGTGGGAGGATGTTGCGATTGGATGAAACCCACGATTTTGTTGGGACGGGCCAGGCATGGTTTCCTAATGGACAGTTTGAGGTGTTGACCGCCGAAGCGTGGATATACCTTGAAGAACTCCCTGAACCTGGCACTTTCTGGTCAATCATCGGTCAGGAAGGACGATTCAATCTGCTTATTCATGGTGGTGGTGGGTTAGGTGGATGGGTACGCAAGCAAAGCGCGAATAGACCTGCGATAATTTCGCATGTAAAACGCTTCCCTACCCGAGAATGGGTGCATGTGGTTGGGTTTTTCGATGTCAAAGTAAGTTTCGCAATTAACGGCAACGGTGGGATTCCGCGCCATCAGGAGGGCCCTTTCGGTGGATCAGATAAGCCGCTACGTGTTGGTGGAATCGTCCCTCAGGGTGAGGAACGTCCCCGTTTTGTTGGAAAAAGTGTGAAACTTCGGGGATATATTGACGAAGTGCGAATTTCTAATATCCTTCGGTACGAAGAGCGAGACTGGAAAGTGCCAGAAGGCAAATTCAAGGTCGATGAACACACGATTGCATTATGGCACTTTGATGGCTCCCCTTGGGCAGGTCGTTTCAAAGATGAATCCGAAAACGGTTATTACCTCTGGAAAAGTGATGTGATGCCGGTTGAGGCGCGAGATAAACTCACCACGCTATGGGGAGCACTCAAGCGTTGAATTTTCAAAAGGGTAGGTTGTAAGTTTTCGCTGGAAATAGCGATCAAGCCACAAGGCAGACTATCTCAGGAAACATCATACAAGGATTTCGTTTTGCAGGACATTTGAGTAACGATGTTGCTGACGCGGATAAACAGAAAGATTGGGACTGAACTGGATAGGTTAGCACATCATGGAGGATTCCGATGGAGAAAGACGATGTTCAATTGATTCGCAAAATTTTGTTAGGTGATAAGGAAGCTTTCAGTGCCTTAGTCCGGAAGTACCAAAACGGTGTTCACGCGCTTGCGTGGCGGAAGGTTAAGGATTTTCATTTTGCTGAGGAGATTACGCAAGATGTTTTCCTACAAGTTTATAAGAGTCTGCCGTCCCTCAAGGATCCACAGCAGTTCGCCGGATGGCTCTATGTCATTACGGATCGACTTTGTATTGATTGGCTCCGAAAGAGAAAACTGAAGACGCAATCGTTGGAGCACACGCCTATTGAAGATATAGAAGAATCGTCTTATACCCACTATGTATCAGAACAGCGCGAGACAGAAACTACGGAGGACCGTGCTGAATTCGTCAAAGAACTTCTGGAAAAATTACCCGAGAGTGAACGCACGGTGGTAACGCTCTACTATCTCGGTGAAATGACGACGAAAGAGATTGGTAAATTCCTGGGTGTGTCGGTGAACACGATTACAAGTCGGTTGCAACGGGCGCGAAAGCGTTTACAAGAAGACCAGGAATTCATGATTCAAGAAGTTCTTGGGGGTGTGCAGATACCGACGAGTTTAAGTCAGAATATCATGCGACACGTCGCTGACATGAAACCGATGCCACCTCTGACTGCGAAACCCTTCCTTCCGTGGAAAGCTTTAGGCGTGGCTGCGGCTTTGGCACTGCTGCTGTTAGGTGTCAGTGACCGGTACCTTGTCCGTTTCCAGAAGCCATATAGTTTCAAGGCAACATCTGAACCCACGATTGAAATCATTGATACCCCTGTCGTCCTGGATATCGATTCAACACCGGATGCACGAAACCAACCCGGACGTACTGGGGCTACCGGTAAAGCCGATGATGCCGGCTTGCAAACTTCTGAGGCATCTTTAATATCCGATACACAAGGGGATTCTCTCATACTTTCTAAGACCCAACGCCCCCAAGCAAGGGGGCCTCAAGGGAGTCCGGTTTTTGACATCTTTGCGACAACTGAAGGTACCCTCTACGCTGCGACACCTACAGGTATCCATAGGTTGCCGGTGAATACCCCCGAAGAACGGACGCTCCTCAACACGAATGTGCCAACCGACAGATCCCAGATGTCAATGGTAGAGCATGGCAGCACGCTCTATATTGTTTCTAAGGATAAAATTTTTGCCTCAACAGATAATGGTGAAACTTGGAATACCTTTTGTCCACGTCCAGAGGGGCATACTATTGGACTGATAATAACCGATGCGCCGCAAGCCACTAATTCGCGAACAGGCATTACAATGTATCTCGCCTTTGAAGATAAAGGTGTTTTCCGATCTACGGATGCCGGTGCACAATGGCACCCTCTCAACGAAGGATTGGCAGGCAAACGCATTTATACAATCGCTGTGATTCAAAACACAGTATTTGTTGGGACGAGTGACGGGCTCTATCGCCTCAACTCAGGTATTTGGAAGCAAGTGTTGGTAGATCCTCTTAAAGTTGAGTAACCGTTCCCCTGAGATACAGTGCAAAAAAATTTGCATTGAAATCTGCTGACATGGATTATCGGACGGTGGATTCCGAATAAATATTGGGCTTACAAGCCTGTTTGGCGAGGTCTCCGTGCCTCGCCTTTTATTCTTTTTTCTACCCGTGTCAAGCCACATCCACTTCTAAACATTTGACATCAACTGTAGTTTCCTATATAATATCTCCATGCCACGTAAAAACAAAATTCTCAACATCGGTGATGCAGCGCCTTTATTCATACTTCCATCGCATCAAAGGGAAGACATCTCTCTTGAAGCGTACCGCGACGCACAACACGTCGTCTTAACTTTCTTTCGAGGGACGTGGTGACCGAACAGTCGCCGCCAGTTGTCGGCAGTCCAAGAAAATGTCGAAGGCTATGCAGCATACACAGCCACGCCACTTGCCATCGCGGGGCAGTGGCCCCGTGAACTCCGCGGTTATGCCGATAAAAATGGGATCACATTCCCGTTACTGGTGGACAAAACACGAAGCGTTATCAAAAGTTACGGTGTCTATCACTGGTTAAGTCTTGAAGCATACAATATCGCACGTCCGTCAACTTTTATTATTGACAAAACAGGCATTATCAGATACATGTACATCGGCACGCACCAATTCGATCTCGCAAAACAGACAGAAATCCTTGAATCTTTGAAGAAGATAACGCGGCTTTTATAAATGCTTTTGATTTCTAATAAAAATGTGATATACTATGGAAACAAAAACTCTGAAAGTCTGGATAACATATCGCCATGGATGCAGCACATACGACTTTCATGCACCGCGCGGTGAAGTTGGCAAGACAAGCAAAGGGACGCACCAGTCCCAATCCGCTCGTCGGTGCGGTCATCGTAAAAGATGGTAAAGTTATCGGTGAAGGGTATCATCAAAAAGCGGGAACGCCGCATGCCGAAGTCCATGCCCTTAGTGCTGCAGGTGAGAACGCCAAAGGCGCGACACTTTACACGACGCTTGAGCCGTGTTGCCATTGGGGGCGCACCCCGCCTTGCACGGAGGCGTTGATTCGTGCTGGCATCGCCGACGTTTATATCGCAGGCATTGATCCGAATCCGAGTGTCGCTGGCAAAGGTATTCGTCAACTTGAGAAGGCAGGCATCCGTGTCTATGTGGGTGTATGTAAAGTGGAAGCAGAAAGATTAAACGAGGTTCACACGAAATATATTCAGACCGGTCTGCCGTTTGTTATCCTCAAAATCGCTATGAGTCTTGATGGAAAAATAGCGACCGCTACCGGTGAATCGCAATGGATTACGTCAGGGGTATCACGCCAACGCGGGCATGAGATTCGAGACGAGGTAGACGCGATCCTCGTCGGCAGAGGCACAGTCGAGCGCGATAACCCCGCACTAACGACGCGACTGCGGGGTAATACACAGGGACAGGATGCGATCCGTATTGTGATGGATTCACACGCCAGGATACCTCCGGACGCACGCATCTTCAACGCCGAAAGCAGTGCCGGCGTGATTGTTGCCGTAACACCAGAAGCACCGTCTGAAAACGTTAAAGTACTCGAAAAGTCAGGTGCGGAAGTGGTAACTGTGCCAGCAACACAAGGAAACAAAGTCCGTTTTAAAAGTCTAATGGAGATATTAGGCAAACGTGAGATAACAAGCATATTGATAGAAGGTGGCGGCGAAATCAACGCCTCCGCTATCGCAGCGGGCATCGTTGATAAGATTATGTGTTTTGTGGCACCTATAATCATTGGTGGGCGGAATGCCCCTGGACCGATCGGAGGCGAAGGGATTTCCAACTTGATAGATGTCCCTCGCTTACAGGGAGTCCATATCACGCCTATGTCCGATTCTGACTTTCTCATCGAAGGGTATCTATAGTATGTTCACCGGGATTGTTGAAGAGCTCGGAACAATCAGAAATATCCAGCGCAAATCTGAAGGTGCCGTCCTTGAAATTCAGGCGCGTAACGTTCTCACGGATGCGGAAATTGGCGACAGTATCGCCGTCGATGGTGCTTGTCTCACAATCCGTTCTCTTGTCCCGGAGGCATTTACTGCAGATATATCTGCTGAAACCTTACGTCGGACGACCTTAGGCGAACGGATCGTCGGTGAACAGGTTAACCTTGAACGCTCACTCCGATTAAGCGACAGATTAGGTGGGCATCTCGTACTCGGACATGTAGATGAAGTGGCAACGATCTGTGCATGGAAAGACGAAGGCGCTGCGTCCCTGATACAGGTAACGATGAGCAGCAACATCAGACGCTACATTGCCTACAAAGGTTCTGTCACCGTTGACGGTATCAGTTTAACTGTATCAGGTATCCACGCAGAAGCCTTTGAAGTCGCCTTGATTCCGCATACAAAGCAGGTCACGACTCTCGGAACGAAACGGAACGGCGCAAGGGTCAATCTTGAAGTTGACATCGTTGCGCGTTATATTGAAACGCTTCTGAAAAATACTGAAACAGAGGAGGGGTGGACCGAGCAACCCCCTTCCGAGACACTCAATTTAAGTTTTTTAGCGAAACACGGATATATTAGTTAACAGTTGTCAGTTGTCAGTTATCAGTTAAAGAGGGGTCTTGCGGCAGTGACAGAAATGTTTCGGGCACAAGACCTTAACTGAAAACCGATGACCATTATTTCGATGACCGATAACTGATAACCATAAAATGGTAGGCAAGAATGCCAGACACATTTAATACTATTCCTGAAGCACTCTCTGCAATCGAAAGCGGCGAAATGATTATTGTCGTTGATGAACCCGATCGCGAGAACGAAGGCGATCTCATCATGGCAGCTGAAAAGGTGACAGCAGAGACTATCAATTTCATGGCGAAATACGGTAGGGGATTGATATGCTTACCTACTTGTTCAGAACGCCTCGCCGAACTCGAACTCCAACCGATGGTCGCCGCGAACACGGCACAGATGCAAACGGCGTTTACAGTCACTATTGACGCAAAAGAAGTGACTACCGGTATCTCAGCGCAAGAACGCGCGTACACGATCCAAAAATTCGTTGATACTGATGCTGTGCCTTCAGACTTCGTTCGACCCGGGCACATCTTCCCGTTAGAGGCAAAACCGGGTGGAGTCCTACGCCGTGCTGGACATACTGAAGCCACTGTTGATTTAGCACGAATGGCGGGGTTATATCCCGCGGGTGTGCTCTGTGAAATACTCAACGAGGATGGCAGCATGGCACGCGTCCCAGAATTGATGAAGTTCGCTGCGCAACATCAACTGAAAATTATCACGATCTCCGATCTAATTGCGTACCGCCGTCAGACAGAAACGCTCATTAAACGCGTCGCAACCGCCGATATACCCACAGCACATGGTGAGTTCAAACTCTACGCCTACGAAAGCACAGATACGGCAGGCGAGAGCATCGAAGCCGATAAAACACACATCGCACTCACAAAAGGCGATATTGCTGATGCGACCCCCCTCTTGGTCCGTGTGCATTCGCAATGTCTGACCGGGGATGTCTTCGGTTCCCTGAGATGTGATTGTGGTGAGCAACTCGAAATCGCACTCCAAACCATTGAAAAGGAAGGGAGAGGTGTCCTCCTTTATATGCGGCAAGAAGGTCGAGGGATGGGACTCAAGGAGAAACTTCGTGCGTATCAGTTACAAGACAACGACGGATTGGATACCGTTGAAGCAAACGAACATCTTGGGTATCCTGCAGACTTGCGGGATTACGGCATTGGCGCACAGATATTAGCCGATTTAGGCGTGCAAAAAATGCGACTGATGACAAACAATCCGCAAAAGGTAAAGGGATTAGATGGATACGGTCTCGAAATCGTTGAACGTGTCCCACTCCAAACCAAACCGAACCCCTTTAACCGCGGATATTTAGAAACAAAACGTTCCAAACTTGGACATCTCCTCCTTGATGAGGAATAAAGAATAGGAGAGTTATCAGTTATCAGTTATCAGTTACACGAGACATTTGATTGCCCAAGCTGCCTCTTTAACTATCACTGCGAGGCAGACTGACAACTGAAAACGGAAGACCGATAAAAAAATGCCAAACGTTTATGAAGGTCATCTTCTCGGTGAAGGACTCACATTCGGCATTGTTGTCAGCCGATTTAATAGTTTTGTTACCGAAAAACTCCTCGCGGGCGCGTTAGATGCCCTAAAACGGCACGGGGTTGATTTGGATCAGGTTGATATTTTTTGGACACCCGGTGCCTTTGAGATTCCCGGAATCGCCAAACGTCTCGCGGAGAGTGAAAAGTATGATGCTGTCCTGTGTCTCGGCGCAGTTATCCGAGGCGCGACCCCACACTTCGATTACGTTGCAGCCGAAAGCGCGAAGGGCATTGCGCATTTATCAGCCAGTACGGGTATTCCAGTGATCTACGGGGTCATCACGACGGATACAATAGAACAGGCACTCGAACGCGCCGGTATCAAGGCAGGCAACAAAGGTTCTGAAGCCGCCATCGCCGGAATTGAAACAGCCAACCTCTATAAAGCCGTCGAAAAAGTTATTACATGAGTTCTTAATGGCTGTCGGCTGTCGGCTTTCAGCAATCAGCAAAGAGGCGTTTGATTTAATCAGGGGAAACACCCAAGCCAAAACACCTCTTTTACTGATGGCTGATGGCTAAAAACTATAAAAAAATGATTGCAATTATAGATTACGACGCAGGCAACCTCACAAGCGTTGCGCGTGCGTTGGCACACCTCGGTTATAAAAATGAGATTACGGCTGCTGCTGAAACAATACTCGCGGCGGATTGCGTTATTTTTCCCGGTGTCGGTGCCGCAAAAGCCACAATGCAAACACTACAAAAACGCGGGTTGAATCAAGTCTTGAAAGACTTCTACCGTACCGGTAGACCCATGCTCGGTATTTGCATCGGTATCCAGATCCTTTTTGAACACAGTGAGGAAGAGGATGCCGAATGTTTGGGGCTTTTACCCGGATATGTAAAGAAATATCCGACGATAGATAGAGAAAAGAAAACCGAAACATTGAAAGTACCACAAATCGGGTGGAACGAAGTACATCAGACCCAATCGCATCCAATTTTTAAAGACGTTCCGAATCCTGCGCACTTCTATTTCGTCAATTCTTACTATCCTGTTCCAGAGGCAAAGGATATCGTGATTGGAAAGACACAGTACGGGCTCGAATTCTGCAGCGCGATTGCACACGATAACCTCATCGCAACACAATTTCACCTTGAAAAGAGTGGACGCGTCGGGTTAAAAATGCTCAATAATTTTCTGGAGTTACCAGTTACCAGTTACCAGTTACCAGTTACCAGAGTCAGAGTTTAGATTAACGAAGGCCCCTCTTAACTGGCCACTGGTGACTGAAAAATATGCTAACGTTTTTTCTTGCACTCTTCGTTATACTCATTAACGTCAGCACGCATCTGTTTCAGATGCAGGAATACTATCCGGCAGTGAGCCATTGCTATTACGGCGTGATGATTCTCGCGGTCATCTACGCTCGACCGCGCGGACAAAACGTTCTGTTCGGCATCACGGCATTAGCCAATTGGGTCTACGTCTTCCGCTACCCGACCCGGGTAGAGAGCATCATTGTTGCGCTGCTCTATCCATTTCTTGTGTTTGGTGTTATCCGTATCATTCGTCAATTCCAAACCCAGCGGCGTAGTGGTGTCGCAGAAATGGAAGAGATACATAGCGTCAACGCGAACTTAGAGAAACAGGTGCGGGACATCTCTACACTTTTTGAGGTGAGTCAAGCAGCAAACGCGAACCTTGAGTTACAGGGACTTTTTCAGCGCATCATTGAGATTTTGTCCAAACGTCTTGGCATATACCGCGGTGCTTTGCATCTCTATGAAAATGGGAAGGTCGTTACTTCGGTAGAAGCTGTCTTAGGACTCACCCCTGCTGAAATGAAACGCGGCACCGACAATCAGATGGAAGACATCCAGAAACAGGTGCTTACATCTGGTAAAGCCATCGGTGTGCCACAGACCCGGAGTCCGCTCAGTTATCTTAAATTCTTTGAGCCAGAGCGCGTCGAATCTAAAGATACAATAGCTTTCTGGTGTATCCCGATTATTGTGGAAGAGCACGTTATCGGTACATTGACGATTGACAAGGCTTCGGATGAATTTTCGGCGGAAGATGACCGACGCTTATTGACAATTATCGCCTCAACTATTGCGCAACGCGTTAAAATTCAGCAAACAATTGACGCGCTTGTCGAATCAGAACGGATGGCAAGCCTCGGAAGGTTAGTCCGAACTATCGCACACGAAGTACGCAACCCGTTGGGCAGCATCCGACTCGGCACCCAACTCCTCCAACGCACTGAGATGGAAGCCGATTCACAAGCCGAAACCCATCCCAATAAAGTACAACTCTCTCAAGATGAGATGCAGGAATACACCGCAATCATTATCAAAGAGGTGGATAGACTCAACCGGTTTATTGAACAGTTGCTCGCTTTCAGCAAACCGGCAATGCAACTCGCGAAACATACCGATATCCATCAACTACTTGAGAGTAGTCTCGCTACCTGCCGCCCTGAATTAGAGCAACGGACTATCACGGTCACCACGCAATACGACAGTACATGTCCACACGTGAATATAAACGAAGACGGTATAACACAAGTGCTTCTTAATCTATTCTACAATGCCATTGAAGCAATGGATACAGAAGGGACATTGACAATTCAGACGGAATACCTACCAGAAAAGGAGGTTATCCATGTACGGATTCAGGATGACGGTCCGGGGATTCTACCTGAAGATATTCCGATGCTCTTCGATCCGTTTTATACCACGAAACAGAAGGGAACAGGGCTTGGGCTTTATATTAGTCAAAAAATTCTTGCCGAACACCAAGGGAGCATTGAAGTTGATTCTCACCTTGAAGTCGGCACAGCATTTGTCATGTCCCTCCCTGTGCCTTAACGACGTATAGATATGTTTATCTAATCTTCATTTTCAAAACTCCATGCTTTAGCTTGGAGATGTAGAAAATGCTAAGGGCGCGTGGCGGCGGACTGGGTCTATTTTAAGGAAGTGATGAGGATAGAAAAGTGTAAGGTGTGATAATCCTATGCGATTCGTAAGAGCGAAACGACTCAAAATAGAAGGTCAGACTCCCTTCTCTGAGATTAACGCAGCATCTGCTGAAGTATGGAAAGAGTGCTGTGATTTGATGGATTGGTATCAGTGGCAGCGCGGTTATGGTCATGCTCACATGGACTTCTATATTGGTGAGGATTGTGAGGGTTGGATGGATAAGAATTTAACGAAGTCCCAGCCTTTACATTCTCAGAGTATACAGGCGGTGCGTGCCTCTTATTTTAAGTCTTGGGTATCGTATTCGGTTCTTAAGAAAACAGGTGGCATTAAGAATCTTAAGCCTCCTAATAAACGAAAGAAATATCGCACTACCCACTGGAAAAAGTCCGCGATTACTTTCATTGAAAGCAGTCTTTTTGGTAAGCGTGTTTTACTTTCTATGGGTGCTGGTAGACCGCGATTAGATATAAAACTGCCGAAAAACTTTGATATGTCCACAACGCATCAGATTGCCACCATTGAGTTGGTCTATGATTATGGACAGTGGGAGTTACATTTCACATATTACGAAACTATAGAGAAGATAGAGGCTGGTAAAGGTGTGATAGGCGTTGATTTGGGTGAGATACATCCGATGGTATGTTTTGATGGTCAAGCTGCTCTGATTTTTAATGGACGATATATCCGCTCGCTATATCGACTTAGAAATAAAGTGCTTGCTGGTTTCAATGCTGCTATCAGTCAATGCGAACGTCATTCCAAACGCTGGTGGAAACTGACGCGTCGTAAGTGGAAGCGGATTAGAAGGATAGACAATCAAATCAAGAACGGCTTGCACAAGCACACGCGAAAGTTGTTGGATGAATGTGAGTTGAGAGGTAGTGGAAACTGACGCGTCGTAAGTGGAAGCGGATTAGAAGGATAGACAATCAAATCAAGAACGGCTTGCACAAGCACACGCGAAAGTTGTTGGATGAATGTGAGTTGAGAGGTATTGGTATCATTGTTGTGGGTGATTTGACGGGTATACGCGATAATATAGATTACGGCAAAAAGTCAAATCAGAAGCTGCATCAGTGGCCCTTCGCCAAGTTGGTAAACATGATTACCTATAAAGCAAAAGCATTAGGTATCAAAGTGAAACACATCAACGAAGCCTATACCTCCCAAACTTGCCCGAAATGCGGTCATAGAAATAAACCTACCAATCGAGAATATAAGTGTGGCTGCGGTTTCAGATATCATCGCGATGGTGTGGGTGCGATCAACATAAGACGAAAGTATCTGGGATGCTTATGTGTCCCCGTAGTGGTGGACATGGCGCCGCCCTTGGGCTTCCGTTTGGAGGTCCCTGTTGCCTTGGCTTAACCCCAAGGAATGTTCCTACAAGGAACAAAAGAATCTCCAGTCTTTAGACTGGAGAGAGTTCAAAGACGCGTAAGGCAATAGCGAGGAATCATACCGAACCGCGAGGCGAGTTACAATACCGTAGTCCGAAGCAACGCGCCGGGTTTATTTGATTGGGTATTTCTTATAGATCAACGGAGAGGTTCGTGAAAACATCACACCGCCTCACCGAACCGCAAGGAAAGTTAAAAGAATGTCAAATCTTGTGCTTATTGCTGACGATGATGATAGTCTTCGGCACATACTCACTGCTACACTCGAAAGGGCGGGGTATGATACCTTGAAAGCGCGGAATGGTGCTGAGACCCTCGCGTGCGTCAAGAAGACGAATGTTGATGTTATCCTGCTTGATATCTGGTTGGGCGACGCAAACGGGCTTGAATTAATTGAGGACATCCAGCAGTACAATAGCACCGCCTCAATCATTATAATCACAGCACACGGCACGACCCAAACGGCTATTGACGCAGCGAAACAACGCGCCTATGGTTATCTCACCAAACCGATTGATCAGAAGCAACTCATCGAACTCGTCTCGCGCGCTGCATCTGCAACACAGCAGGCAAAGAATGTCAAGACATCTACGACACCTGATTTCGATAGGCACGGGAAAATGGTCGGGCAGAGCGCTGCGATGCAGGAGGTATACCTTAAGATTGGACGTGCCGCTGTCAGCGATGAAACTGTTCTTGTCTTAGGTGAAAGTGGGACGGGTAAAGAACTCGTCGCTCAATTGATTCATCAAAACAGTCGCCGTGTTCACAACCCTTTCGTTGTTGTCGATTGTGGTGCTATGCCCTCAAGTCTCATTGAAAGTGCGCTCTTTGGACACGTCAAAGGCGCGTACACGGATGCACACAGCGCAAGAAAAGGAAAATTTCAACAGGCGGACAGTGGTACAATCTTCCTTGACGAAATCGGCGAATTGCCCATTGAAGTCCAGATGAAACTGCTGCGCGTCCTACAAGAACGCGAAGTAGAACCGATGGGCGGCACTGAAACACAGGCTGTTGATGTCCGCATCATCGCTGCTACGAACCGTAGACTTGAAACCGCAATCGCTCAGAAATCTTTCAGGGAAGACCTCTACTATCGACTCAATGTCATTCCAATTTCGCTTCCGCCGCTACGCGATCGGAAAGAGGATATACCGGAACTTATAGACTTGTTTACACGCCAATTTGTTGAAGAATACCAATTGCCTGAAATCGGTGTATCCACAGAGGTCATCAAACAACTTACGACTTATGATTGGCCCGGCAACGTCCGGGAGTTAGAAAACGCCATTAAGCGCGCCCTCGTCATGTGTTCGGGGCAAATGCTATTGCCTGAACACTTTGATCCAATTTTAAATAAATTGGCACCCATGAGCGAGCCTGGAAATCTCAATGCCCAGGTTCATGCGATGCTCCAAGCACATATTGAACAGTATATGGAATCCGATACACCCCCTGGAGAACTTTATGCTGAAATTCGAGAGATTTTTGAGAAACCACTCTTTCAAATTGTGCTTGAGCACACCAACGGAAACCGGAGTAAAGCGTCAGATATTCTCGGTATTAACCGAAATACACTTCACACGAAACTCGTTGAATACGAACTTGTTTCTTAGGAGTTACCAGTTGTCAGTTAACAGTAACCAGTTAAGAGATAGTTTAGTTAAAGCATATCCCTTCTTAACTGATAACTGATAACCATGAAATAGTGGAAAACAAAACGAATGGATTTAGCAAAAGTAATTGGCACTGTTGTTGCAACCCGAAAAGACCCAAGTTTAGCAGGCACGCGCCTCCTCGTCGTTCAACCTTTAGACGAGAACCACAACCCCATTTCTGATCCTCTCGTCGCAGTCGATACATTAAACGATGCCGGGTTCGGCGAAATCGTCTATATCGTCACAGGCGGTGATGCCGTCAGCGTTATACCCGGAAAACGGATGCCGGTTGATGTCGCCGTTGTCGGAATTGTAGATTCTCTTTCTGTGACCCATGCAACGAGCACTTCAGAGGAAACGGAGTCATAAAAATGTACATAGCTAAAGTAATCGGAAAAGCCGTTTCTGTCGTTAAACATGCTGCATACGAAAACCGCACCCTGCTGCTCATCCAACCGTTGAGCGTCAAGGCTGAACTCGTTCGTACCCCAACGATTGCTGTTGACTATGTTGGTGCGGGTGAAGGGGACACAGTGATTGTTGGTGCGGGGCCCGGTGTCGCGCAAGAAGTTTTTGGGGTTGAAGACGCGCCTATCCGAGAACTCATCATGGGTATTGTTGACACCGTTGATATAACATTTCAGGAGGAAGAAAAGTGAAACGTATCGTTATCTTTATCTGTTGTCTTTTATTTCTGGCTCTACACCTCAACGCGTGTAGAGTTGCACAGGTGTTATCTACACAATACAGCGAAAATATAGCGAGTGCTGCTTACGGCACCGAAGCGAACCATCCGGGTGTGAACGATGGCAATCTCAAAACGCTCGCGACACTTCCAGCGCAAAACGAACGGAATTTTATCATCCGATTCGCTGATGTCCATCCCGTCCGGAAAATTGTCATCCACAACGGGAATCTTTTCCGATTTGAGATGGACTATTTGAACGATGAAACCGGTAAATGGGAAACGTTTGATACAGTCATCCAGCGCCGCAATGTTGGTGACGATAGGGCACAAGCAGAGTTCGTCTTTGATAGATTGGACTTCCAGACGAAGATGATTCGCGTCACCGTCACCCGGACGGTTGATGATGCGGTTATCAACAAAATAATGGCAGAACCGGGAGACAAAATCGTTGACCGGCGGACAACGCTTGCGGGTAGGTACTTCCCACACTACCGCGTCATGCAACCCTCAGTGGCGCAAATCCGGGAGATTGAAATCTACCACCTCGCCGAAAAATAGATGGTTATTAGATAGTTGCCAATATCAAAACGTCGGCGCGCTTTGGAAGCGCGCCGATCAATTACACATCCTTAATTGTCCAACCTATGATGAATTTTTTGGCTTCGTAAACTCCATATTTTTTGAAGAAAAACGAGACGGCTTGCGACAAACAGAATAAAAAACGACACCTACACGGATATTCAAAATTATATCACGAGACTTCGGGCGTGAAGCCCAAATCTTTAGATTTGGGAGGAAGCCCGCTCCTATGTTTTTTCTTGACATATTTTGTCAAAAATGTTATTATACTTCCAAAGGCAAGTCGGAAGTGTCTGCCTTATGGG
>PYIY01000204.1 GCA_003635195.1 Candidatus Poribacteria bacterium
CTTGATTTGACTCAAGGCAACATGGACTTTAGGGGTTATTATCCTGAAGCCCAAGGGCGGTGTCATGCGGTCAGAGACCTTTTCCGCCACTACGGGGACACCGAAGTGTCCAAGATACTTTGCTCTGATATTGATAGCACCTACACCGTCGCGGTGATATTTGAAGCCACATTGGCAAGTGTAGTTTCGGTGGGTAGGTTTCTTTCGGTGGCAACACTTTGGGCAAGTTTGTGAGGTGTAGGATTCGTCAATCACTTTGACTTTGATACCAAGGGCTTTTGCCTTGTAGGTTATTAACTCAGAAATCTTACCGAAAGCCCACTGGTGAAGTTTCTGATTAGACTTTTTGCCGTAGTCAATGTGTTTTCGGATACCTCTGAGGTCGCCAAGGACGATAGTCCCGATACCTTTCGCTTCGCAGTATTTCACGAACTTCGTCGTCTGTTTGTGGAGCGCGTCTTTGATTTGGTTATCAATCTTTCTAATACGCTTCCACTTACGACGGGTGAGGCTCCACCAACGTTTGCTATGGCGTTTACACCGACTTATCGTCTGACTAAAGTTAGCAAGCACTTTATTTCTATAGCGGTATAGTGAGCGAATATACCGTCCATTGTAGATATGCGTATCTTGCCCGTCATGAGAGACTATGGGGTGTATTTCGCCTATGTCAACACCTACGACTTCTTCGCCAGTTGCTGTCGTTTCAGTTTCGTATTTGTATGAAAAATGGAGCGTCCATTGTCCATAGTTATAGCACAAATCAATCGTTGCGATATGCGCTGCTTTAGACATATCAAAGTTGTTTGGCAAAGGTATCTCTATTTTCGGTTGACCTTTCGCCAAAGAGAGTTCAAGACGTTTACCCAAAAGACTACCTTCTACAAATCGGATAGCAGGCTTTTTGAACCGTGTCGTCATATAGTTTTTTCGCTTGTTAGGCGGTTTGGGTTTCTGAATACTACTGCTCTTTTTCAAAGCAGCGTAAGATTTCCAAGATTTGAAGTAACGCTCCCGAACCGCTTGCCGACTTTGTGAATGCAAAAGCGGATGAGAGAGTCGTCTGTCTATCCAACCTTCGCAGTCTTTACCAAAATAGAAGTCTCTGTGAGCATGCGGATAGCCACGTTGCCATTGGTACATATCCATTTGGTAGCAGCAAGCATTCCAAACAGCAGCAGAAGCAGCGTTGACTTCAGAAAATATCGGTTGTGCTTCTATTTTGAGT
>PYIY01000205.1 GCA_003635195.1 Candidatus Poribacteria bacterium
CAATTGGCGAACGCCTGCGATGTGCAAATTACTATTTACGATAGGGAAGGCATCGTAGTTCGCACGTTAGCACTTGGACATCAGGCTGCAGGGTATTATGCCAATAGAAATCGTGCCGCGTATTGGGATGGTTGTAACGGTTTAGGTGAAAATGTTGCGAGTGGTGTCTATTTCTATCGACTACAGACTGATGACACTTCACTCACACGCAAAATGCTCATTCTGAAGTAGTAATCAGAGTTGACTTCCTAATTTGTGAAATTCTGTTGCCCTAAACCCAAAGTACCTTTTGGGTTTGGGGCATTTTGTTAACCCCGCGCAGAAAATAGGATGCTTGACTCTCTCGGTAAAATGTAGTATACTTAATACTGTTCTAATGCCATATCAACAACTGTGGCGCGCGTCTTGATGTTGCCTTGACGCGCTCTTGGAATAACATGATTAGACGAACCTAACCGCTATGCCTAGCTAAGGAGGATATAATTGTCAACAGAACCATGTCCTAAAAGTCCAGCCGATAAGGCGGACATTATCCACCCTCGTGTTTTACCGTTTATCGTTGTTCACCTCGCATGTCTCGCAATTTTCTGGGTAGATGTTCAACCTATCGACTGGATTATATGTGGCACATTGTACGTTATCCGCATGTTTGGAATTACGGCGGGGTTTCACCGTTACTTTTCGCACCGATCTTTTAAAACAGGTCGTGTATTTCAATTCTTTTTAGCGTTTCTGGGACAGAGTTCAGCACAACGCGGTGTACTGTGGTGGGCATCAACACACCGTTATCATCATAAGCACTCTGATACAGAACAAGATGTACATTCACCCGTTCAACATGGATTCTGGTATTCTCATGTGCTTTGGGTTTTCTCCAAACAGGGACGGACACCAGATTACAGTTTAATTAAAGATTTTCAGAAATATCCAGAGCTCGTTTGGTTGGAGAAATGGGAACGGCTACCACCCTTCCTATTAGGGTTTTTCGTTTGGACGATTGCTGGTTGGTCTGGGCTTATCGTAGGCTTCTTCCTGAGTACAGTCTTACTTTTCCATGGCACATTTACGATTAATTCGCTTTCACACGTGTTCGGCAAACAGTCGTATGTCACCGGTGATAGCTCTCGCAACAACCTGTTTCTGGCTATCATTACATTAGGTGAAGGTTGGCATAACAATCACCATCACTTCCCAAGTGCTACGCCACAAGGCTTTCATTGGTGGCAAATTGATGTCACATATTATATCTTGAAAGTTTTGTCAATTTTTAGAGTTGTCTGGGACCTTCGCTTACCTCCGGCACACGTGGTTAAGGGGACACGCAAACTATCCGTCCCTGTCGTTGAAAAAGCCGCACAGCAACTGGCTACAAGTTTTTCGATTGAGCAAATAGGCAGTTCGTTACTGAAAGCATGGGCACAGACCCCTAAGTTACAAGAACTTCGTAAACGGGCGCGCATCGGTCAAGCAGAAGTCGAAAAACTTCTCAGTGAACTGAAAATTCCTGAGTTGCCAGCGCGGGTAGATCTGAAGCATAAAGCACAGCAGATGTTTAAGCATATACCGTCGTTAAATCCAATTGTTGAACGGGCAAACCAAATTATTGTTCAATCTGTTTCGGTCTGGTTAGTTCAGGAAGCCTGTGTGAATTCATAATTCAGAGGGTCGTAAGAAAAGTTTAGCCAACGAAAATGACACTGTCCCAAATCCGATGCTTACACTTTGGGTTTGGGGCATTTTGTTATTAACGTTTGACGCTTTTGGTAAAATATGATATTCTTAACTTGAACATACGCTCACCTTAAGCATTTAGCAGGAACCACAACGATTGATCATATCTGCCCTATTTCGTGCTATTGAACACAGCATTTGCCCTATTTTGTGCAATTATCTTTGGATCTTTCACAAGGAATTGGATAGCGTGGTATTATCCAGACTGGCACGGAAATTGCTACAAAATCAGACGAAAGGAGTCGTCCAATGGAAACCGAAGAAAAATATCGTGTTGTACCCCCCGGATTCACACCAGAACAGTGGAAAACCTTTAACGAAGACGGTATCATCTTCATTGAGGATGCTATCTCCGATGAAGATATCCAGACCTACATTGACGCAATAGACCGCGTCGCTGCAACCAAGCCAAAATATAAGCCAGGTGGGTATCTTGGCATGCAGAACATTGTCGAACGCGACCCTGTGTTCGCAGGTCTCATCGATCATGAACGCCATATCGGCTACGCGTACGACTTGTTTGGGGAGCTCCTCAAACTCCATATAAGCCAGTTTTTCCTACGTCCACCCGGAGGCAAGCAGTACAATCAATGGCATCCGGATGGGGCGCGTGTACTCCCTTACGGTGTGTTTTCACCCAAACTGCCGTTGCAAATCAAGATCGGATATTGGCTGACGGATCTCCCGCGTGAGAAGATGGGGAACCTTGTTGTGTTACCGGGGAGCCATCGCCAGCAATATATGGACGGCTACGATACACACAAGAGTATTCCTGGAGAAATGGTTGTCTGCCCGCGTAAAGGTACAATGACGGTGATGCATTCGAGCATCTGGCATCGCGTTGAACCGAATGAGAGCGATGTGGTACGCTATAATATCTTTGTTGCCTATTGCCCGTCATGGCTTACACCTGCTGACCGTTTTCATTCCACTCCTGAATGGTTAGAGACGCTTAACCGTGAACAGCGTATTATCATGCGGAGTTATAGTAACGCGTATCACAACGCCAAACCGCCCGCCTCCGATTTCCCGCTCTTCCTTGAGCGCGACACAGGCGTTGAGGTGGATGAAGGCGCGTATCTGGAACACGTCGAGTTGCATCGTCGTAAACGACAGACAATGCCTGAAAGGCTCTCTCAAAACTTGTAGTGGGCAACGACAGTAACTAAAATTTCCAAAGTTTGTTGCCTGAAACGAAGTGGAAGTTCTCACTGCGAAGCATCTACGGAATGCCACTTTAATGTCTCAATTCACCTCACCGAACGGCAAGGAAAATTAGAAAGATGAAGACATTGTTCCTTAAAGACATGCGTTATCGCCAAGCGAGGGTTGTGCTAACTGCACTCGGCATCACTGTGCTGATCTCGCTGATTTTGCTATTAGGCGGTATTATGAACGGGATGCGTATCCAAGCGCGGCAGTACGTTGAATCTACTGGTGCGGATGTCTGGATTTCTGCGGAGGGATCTGGCGGCGCATTTATTGGATTTTCTATGGTCGTTGAGGAATACATGGCATTTTTGAATTCAGCACCGGGCTTAACCGCTGATTCAGCATCTCCTCTGGTTTTTGCGCAAGCACGTCCAACCGTCCGCGGAAAATCCACCAAAGCAATTGTTGTCGGTTACAAATTGGGGCAACTCGGTGGTCCCAAACAAGCCGTTGATGGTAGAATGTTCACTCGAAGCAATTTTGAGGACTATAGACCTGAGGACCCAGTTCCATACGAAGTCGTCGTTGATGAGAAGATGGGATTGGAAATCGGAGAACAGATTACCCTCGGCAACGAAAAGGTGCGGGTCGTCGGGAAGGCGAAAAGTCTAATGTTTGTTTTAGATACGCCGCTGCTCTTCATGGATGTCCGTATTGCCCAAAAACTTCTGCTCGGCAACACACCCCATGTCAATATGATGATTGCCAAAGCGAGCAAAAATGAACAGCCTGTACGGGCTGCTGCCGATTTAGACGCTTTAGAAACTATCGAAGCGCGTACCTTAAAACAGACACTCGGTGATATTATCGCCTATTATGTTGACGAACCGATGAAGGCGGTGCAATTTTTACGAGTGATGTTGTGGTTAGCGGCGGGTATTCTCGTCGGGATGATTACTTACGTGACAATGCTTGAAAAGACACAGGAAATCGGGGTCTTGAAGGCGATTGGTGCCGCAAACAGTTATGTGATGGGATTACTCCTGAAACAGGTCGTTTTGATTTCCGGTGTCGGTGTGATACTTGGGCTTATCTTGGCTTACATCTTTGCGGCGGCGGCACCTATCTTCGTTGCGATTCATCTCGTTGAATCGATTATCGTTGCGTGTATCAGTTTCATCGTCTGTTGTGGTAGCGGTTATATGGCGGCGCGCAAAGCAATTACAGTCGATCCCATGATAGCATTCCGGGGAGAAATATAGATGACAGCCATAATAGAAGGAACCGGCTTAACCAAACGCTTTGGCACAGGCGAGGCAACCGTTCTCGCTGTTGACGCAGTCGATGTCCAAATTGAAGAGAGCGAACTGGTGATGATCATGGGGGACAGTGGTTGCGGGAAAACAACGCTCATCAGTCTCCTGGGTTGTATTTTAACGCCAGACGACGGGGAACTCCGAATTGATGGCGAAGCAATTGATCCAGTATCTGAAGACCTGAGTGTTATCCGCCGCGAAAAAATCGGATTTGTTTTTCAGCTGTTTCATTTATTACCCTACCTCACCGCCCTTGAAAACGTAATGGTTGCTATGGACATTGCCAAAACAAACACCCGTGAAGCCGAAAGCCGTGCGATCGAACTCCTCACACAAGTCGGTTTAGTTGATAGGCTTCACCATCGTCCCGCCCAACTGTCAGGCGGCGAAAAACAACGCGTCTCCTTTGCACGCGCGCTCGCCAACCGTCCGAAAATCATCTTTGCCGACGAACCGACTGCCAACCTTGACAGCCGTCAAAGTGACAACTTGATGCATTTGATCCAAGAACTACGCCGGGAATACCAAACAACTATCGCGATTGTGACGCACCACGAAGGTTTAAAAGCGAATGCCGATCGTGTTATCCAGATGAAAGATGGAAGGATTCTTAACACATGAACAGAGACAAGATTTTAGTACCTAATAAAAGAATCCCATTTGTTTCAGCAATTGGGATTCTAATTTTTCTCCTGGTCCTGGCGACTGCTACCTATGCTGAAGAGGATCCTGGCTTAGCCGCGTTGCAACAACCCGATTTCCTGACAAGCGGATTATATGGCGGCGGTCTGACCTTCATTGGTACAAGCCCATATATTCAACTGCAAGCGCAACCGGATATTCCCCTCGGAAAATTCGATATCGGGTTAGACTTGGTTATACTCTATAACCCTTACGCAACTGACACCGGTACGCAATTTCTCGCCGAAGATGGTGAATTGTGGGATAGTCCAAGCACATGGTTAAGACTTATCCGTTACATCAGTTACGCACGACCTTATGACCCATTCCACTTCCGTTTGGGCGAGTTGGACTATCTGACAATTGGACACGGTTCAATTATGTCCGGTTATTCTAATTATGACCGACGTGGATTACGCCTAAACCTTAGAAAATCCGATAACCGATCCGGTGTGGAAACGGTGATAAATGACCTTGGGAATCCTATGATTTTTGGGGGACGCTTCTTTTATCGTCCGTTTCTGCGTCCAGAAAATAATAACTTTCTCACACGATTTGAACTCGGAGCCACCTATCTCACCGACATCAATCCAAATCCGCAAGAGGTCGGGGAAGACCCATTGACCGCTTTAGGTGTGGACGCAGGATTTCCAATTATTGAGAGAAGCACCTTTCGGTTTGATCTTTATAATGATTTTGCCGTGCTCAACACTTTACCTCCGAAACCGGAGGATATGTTTGAAGAACCCGAAGAAGCGTTAGAAATGGAATCAGCTGAGCAGGAACCCACAAGGCGATTAGAAAGTGCTCCGATAGGCGGAGAAGATGCTACACCAGCAAAAGAATTCGCATGGGGTAACGCCGTTGGTGTTGGGCTTACTTTTACCAAAGCTATCTTCAAACTTGAGTATCGCGTCCTTGGTGAAGAATATATCCCTTCTGTCTTTGATTATACGTATGAGTCTGCAAAATCGGTGGTACCAGAGTCGGATATGTCCGATTTTCCAGAATTTGAAACCAGTCAGGAACAACAGATACGGGGTTTCTTTTCACAATTCATCTGGAAGCCAGGCCCACACTTCCACTTCTTTGGGACATTTGAAGATTATAACAATAGTTCACCCAAACTTTATATGGTGGTATCAGAATCGGGGTTAGTGCCGCGATTTAGGGTTCGGGCACTCTATACAAAACGTGACATCGGCGCAGGGGATGAGACGAACTTCTTCACAGACCTGTTTAATCTTGATGAAAAGTCTGCATTCCGTTTAGAGGTTGGCTATGCAGTCTATCCGCCGGTTGAGACGATTGTTACCCGTGAGTACAGGTTCCGTCGTGTTGAAACCGCCGATGGGATCTCACAATTTGAACCGATTCATAAAACTTCATTCATGGTAGGCATTCGCACGGATTTTTAGCGTTATCCAGAGGGCTTCACCTCAATTTTGATCTCCTCGTCCTCAACAATCAGCGGATATGTCCTGATACGGAGGCGCGGATCGGTTTGGCATTCACCAGTTTCTGTATTATAGGCGTAGCCGTGGACGGGGCACACAGCGATGCCGTTCCGAATTCTACCTCTACCGAGTGAGCCCATGGCGTGTGGACAAGTGTTGTCCACAGCACAGAATTTACCGTTTTCATTGAAGATCGCGACCCGCCTTCCATTGACGGTAAAAGCCTTTCCGCGACCTTCTCGTATGGCTTTCGTTTTTGTGACTGTAGTGTAATCAGACATTTTTTACTCCTTGACACTTCCTAAAGTAATTCCTTGCACAAACTCACGCTGCATCGCGAGGAAAAGAATAACAATCGGCATGAGCGATAGCAGCGTACCGGCCATCAACATACCGTAATCTTGACGATAGATACCGACGAGATTCGCTAAACCGATTGGCAGTGTATATTTCGCCTCATCTCGCAAAATGATGAGGGGCCAGAGATAGCCGTTCCATGAACCTAAAAACGAATAGATAGTTAGCGCACCGAGTGCCGGTTTGATGATAGGCAGCACGATTCGGTAATAGATACCAAACTCCGAGCAACCATCAATACGTGCTGCATCAAGCAGTTCCGATGGAATTGTGACGATAAATTGACGCATCAAAAACACGCCGAATGCTCCAACCGAAAATGGGATGATAATCGCCTTATAACTATTCAGCCATCCGATGTCGTACATCAATCCAAACAGAGGCACAAGCAATACTTGGAAAGGCACCATCATTGAGGCGAGGAGAATGCCGAACAGGATTTTCTGACCGCGGAATTGATACTTCGCAAACGCATAACCGCCAAGGGAACAGAAAAATAGCGTGAGAAGCGTTGACGCGGTGGCGATGAAAACACTGTTGATAAAGTAGCGGTTATACGGGACTGTCTTCCATAGATTCCGATAGTTTGAGGTAAACTTATCCCAGACGATTGACAAGTAAGACGGTTGATGGATTGTTAATTGTAGGAACAATTGATTCCCCGCTTCCCCCTGCCCCATGGACTGCGCTGCGTTATTCGTCCTCACCTGCTGCATCGTGATATGTGATGCTTCTAACTCACCGGGGATGCCATGAAGTCGCCATACAGCATCTTTCCATAACGCACTTTCCAAAACAAAAGGTCGTGTCGGCTGATACATAATTTCACTGGCGGTGGTACTGGTCGGAGCCTCTCCAGACTGCAGAACAGACACGGTTAAAGAGAGACGGTGATAGGAAGCATCTCCCCGGACAGGCAATGTGAGTCGCCGAATCCGCGCAATCGGGACAGAGGTAGGAATAACAGCCGTTATATGGAGGGTATCGCTGTCTTGGAAATTGTAGGATAGATTCGCGACAGTCTGTGTATCTTCGGATGGACGAATTTGTGTGCTTGTCCCTGAAGTTGTCTCCCATTCGACGGCTTCGATTGGTGTACGATTGAAGTCAATATCTTCTATCTGGAGTGTCCCGATCCCAACTTCACGGTACACAGAACTCCAGATCGTGTCAACGACTTCTGGAATAACTGCATCCTGTACCGCAGAAACGACAGAATCCGTTGTTTCGTGCCATATCTCGTCCGGCAAAGTCATTACCAACTGTTGCCATAATCCTTCTATGATTTCCGTCTGTAATTGCTCGGATGCGACGTAATTGGAAAACTGGACGTTTGCTGCGATGTGTGCTTGTGCCTTCGTCCAGATTGCCTGTGTAAGCGCAGGTTGTAGTTCATTCCACGCTGTTTCATCTACCATCACCGGTTTCTCAATCTTTGGATACGCATCTTTGAGGACATAAGGCGATGCTGCGACACGTGGGGGAAGGCTTGGAAACCACTGTATAGGAACGGCAAAAATCTCATTTGCGGTTTTAAAGGAGGAAGTCAAGAGCCATAGCAACGGGACCATCGTGCAGAAAGCTGCAGCCACTAAAAGGAGGTAACCTGTACCCCTAAAAATTTTTCTTTCAACACGTTGACCTTTCCTGTTCTGGTTCATGCTATAATCCTAATTCAGATAACTCTACGGCGCGCGCCCGTTGGATATCATCTTGATATTTGAATACACACCCAAGGGTCTCAGCGACGACATCTGCGTCCAGTTGTCCCTTACCGAGAGCGATGAGTGCCAGTGCCCAATCCAGTGTCTCGGCTACTCCCGGCTTTTTGTAGTAATCTCCCTGCCGCCAGAGTTGCATTATTTGGCATAACTGCTGCGCGAGATGTTCATCGATCTGCGGCAGTTTCGTCTGCACAATCGCTAATTCTTTTTCTATAGTGGGATAGTCAATCCACTGATAGAGACAACGCCGTTTGAGTGCTTCATGGACCTCTCGCGTTCGGTTTGAGGTAAGTACCACATAAGGGATGTGTTTCGCTTGGATCGTGCCGATTTCGGGGATAGTAATCTGGAAATCGGATAGGATTTCGAGCAGGAACGCCTCGAATTCACTATCGCTCCGGTCAACTTCGTCAATGAGTAGAACGGGTGGCACATCGCCATCGCTTTGGATAGCCTCAAGGAGCGGACGTTTCAGTAGAAATGTCTCGCTAAAGAGGTCTGTGCCGATATCTTCTTTGTCGCGACCGCGGGCTTCATCAATCCGCAGTTGTAAAATCTGCCGCGTGTAGTTCCATTCATACAGTGCACTGTTCGCGTCTAATCCCTCATAGCACTGCAATCGGATGAGTTTCGCGCCCGTAGAATCCGCGAGTACTTTAGCAACTTCTGTTTTGCCGACACCCGGTTCACCTTCGAGAAAGATAGGCTTTTTGAGATGGTGTGCGAGATAGAGCGTCGTCGCTAAACCTTTATCTGCGATATACGCGTGTTTCTCACAAGCATCTTGAACATTTTCAATAGATTTGAACATTGTATAAAATATAATCGGTAGTCCTTGTTTCAGGTTGCAAAATTTGGGATGTGTTATACCACACTCACGTTATTCAAACAGTTGTCCCACGGGACAGGTAAACCCTGGCACAACATCTTCGCCAGTCAACGTGGCTTTATGCGTTAGTATCTCAATGTCGTTTTCAGAACGATACACTGTTACGGCTTTGGCGACAGGATCAAGGACCCAGACGAGACGGGTCCCTGCCTCCAGATAGTCGAACGCCTTGCGGACAATACGATAGTGGACATCTGTTGGAGAGATCACTTCAATCGCCAGGTCAGGAGGTATCGGAAATGTTTTATCTTCGTCAACATCCAAGCGGTCGGTTGAAACGAAAGCCACATCCGGCTTCATCATGCGGTCCCCAACCTGAAATATTGTTTCTGCTGTATACAATTCCCCCAACCCATTTTCGTAGACATGTGAGGACAGATGCCATATAACCTTTGCGCTGATCTTACCGTGTCTTCTCGTTGCTGGTGACATCGGTATTAGTTCTCCTTTCGCGTATTCATAGCCTGGGACATCGTTCTCAAGAAATTCTTCCGGTGTCATCGTCGTGGGAATCGGCAAGTGCCTTTCTGGGGGTGACTTTAGTACTAATTTGCCGTCAATGTATTCATAGCCTGGGACATCGTTCTCAAGAAATTCTTCCAACGTCACGGTGGTCGGTATTGATTCGGGGATTTCTGGTGCGTCTTTGCGAGGCTCTTTCATATTTATTTCTCCTGTAGGGCGCGTTCATAATCTTCGCGGTCATCAATATCCCGTAGCACGCTATCTGTATCTACGGTAACATAATGAATATCATCGCCATACTCTTTAAAGAGGATTCGCACACCGCCACTTTCCGAAGTTAGTGCCAGAATATTACTGGCATATTTCTGGTCAAAGATGACCGGATGACCGCGCTTATAATTATAACTCGGTAAGGCGATTCCCTTTTCTGTTTGTTGATAGGCATCAACAACCTGATCAATCAGTGCCGATGTAATGAAAGGTTGATCGACAAGCATGAGCGCGAATGCGTCGCTTGCTTCAAGTGCTCGGATACCTGCCTGCGCGGAGGTTAACATACCGTCCCGATAATCCGGATTAAAAACGGTTTTGATAGGGCGTGTCCCCAGCTGCGTTTGAATCTCCTCAGCGCGGTGCCCGACAACGACGATAACCTCGTCGAACTTAGCTCCGAGCATATTGTCTACTACGGTTTCAACGATAGTGCTTTCTCCAAAAGGGAGTAGCTGCTTCGGTTCCCCCATCCGAGTGGAGAGTCCGGCAGCAAGGAGTATCCCCGATACCCTTTTTTGATATGCCCTTGCAAGCGGCGTGCTACACATGGTTTAATACCGAATGCCGAAAGTTTTATATTCCCCCGTGAAAGGACGCTCGTCAAATTCAAGCGAATCAACTCTCGCAAAGCGTGGTCCCTTCTTTAATAAAGCGACTAACGCGTCTAACTGCGCCTTATCACCCTCTGCGATGACTTCAACCTTACCGTTTGGCAGATTCTTAGCGTAACCGTTAACACCGAGTTGCTTAGCATTTATCTGTGTAAAATTGCGGAATCCTACGCCTTGAACCTTTCCACTGATTAGCACAAACAGCTGCATTTTGCGGTTAACCTCAATTGTGAGTGTGACAGGTGTCCCAAGTTTTGGCATCAAGGCATCATTCTTTTTATAGATATTCTCTTCTTCTGCTTCAAGCAGCGGATTTTGGAAGAGCGCGCTTGCATCAAATCGCTTTAAGGCTACAAGGTCATTACTCATAAACGCCTGCGGTATCATCGCATCTTCGTCGTCGCTATCCAAGTCTGATACTACGCGTGAACCGGAATAGATCCAAGCGACCTGCTGCATCGGTTTTTTAGTTTTTACATTGAAAATCAACTCTTCGGCACGGACTTTTTTCGCTTCGTCACCGATCTTCCATTCAGCATAGATAAGAAACTCGGTTCCAGTTGCTGGTATCGGCTCATCTTTTTCTTCATCGTAGCCGGGGGGTGTACCTACCGCGACCCCGAGTTTTTCAAGCGCATCGTAAATTTCCTTTGCATTCGCATTGACGACGATAATGCTTTCATATTCCTTACCGTTGGGTCCACAAACGAGGTATTCAACGGCTCCCTTTAAATGTGAATCGTATTCACCGAGTGCTTCAGAAATCTTACCCTTTAGAACGAGTTTTTTCTCTTTTTCCTTGACCTGGAGATGTCCATCTGCCCACGCAATGCTTGACAACGCGATGAGGCACATCCCGATGTAGACGATTATTTTCACCTGCCAAGTGCAGGTTTTCACCTTCTGCATAAGATCCTCCTTTTTTATCCCTGCCAGTTATTAGCCCCGAAATATTTGTGGAATGGGCAGAATTCGTAACTGCTATAAGAGCCTCTTAACTGATAACCGATAACTGATAGCCGATAACCATTAAAAAGTATACCCCAATCCATTAAAAATTTCCACATCATGTTTACGGATGCCGGTTGGTGGTTCGTTATCGTATCGGAAATTCACACGGAGCGGGAACGCTAACTTCGTTGTCAGACGGAATGTGAGACTACCCTCAAAAAGCACGCGATAATCTCGTAAACGCTGTGTATTGACCTGATAGTACCCCGTCGCACTCGTTGTAATCCGTTCATCTAACTGTCCAGTCCAATTGATATAGTTGGTTGACCGAATGATACGGGTTGTAATCTCACCGCCATCTTTGTCATTAATACGCTCGTGTTCCGACATCGCACCGATACCGAGATAGATATTAAATTTAAAATTTGACGGATGCAAGTCGAACCGTATTCCACCACCTACCAAATTCCGATCGCTTAAGAGAATAGATTCGTTGAATTGTTTTTGAACGAAAGACTCGAAAAGCACGTGCTGCGTCAGATTTCGGATAATTCGCGCATGTGCCATGCCCTGATTAATAAAAAAAGCACCGCTTTTGCGACCTTGCTGGAGACTCCCGAAAATAAAGCCGTGATATGTCTTTGAGAGATAATCCGAGCGAAATCGGGTACGTGAGGTAAGCAGATCTGTATTGCCGGTACGATAGGTTAAATCCAAGTTAATGCTGTTATACCAACCCGCTTCCAATTGCATCTGCCGCACCGTTTCGCCAGTGAAGATATTCACCTGTGCCGCGAGCGGAAAGCAGTAGGCAAGAAGTAAGGCAAAACAGATTTGGGATAAATTGGGATGCCGAAAAATGGTGTAAAATTTCACAGTTTTCATAGCAAAATCGGAAAGTTATGAATTTTATGAAGTGCCGTGAGTTCAGTCCATGACTGGGTTTTGGGTGGTTTTCATAGTAGGCTCGTTAAAAGTTGCTATGAAAGTTGCTATGAAAGTTGCTATGAAATTTTACAGGACTTACGCAAATTTAGCATGCATCGCAAGGTTTTATGATTTTTAACCCCTAAAGAATCAACGGTATGAAGGTTCCCTATGGGCATTCCCCGCCCCTTATCAGGGGACTTTAAGAAGCAGTGCGTAAGTCCTAAATTGGACAAAATTGTTTTGTGATGGTAAAATTGCAAAAGAAGATATGAAACACAAGACCCTCTCTATGGAAGGCAGAAGATGCAACAAATTCTTATAGACACAGATCCAGGTGTAGACGATGCGCTCGCAATTCTCTTCGCGATGCTTTCACCTGAATTACACATAGAAGCAATAACGACCGTTTGCGGAAATGCACCTGTCGCGCAAGCGACACAAAACCTGCTTACAATTCTCAGTGTGCTTGACCTTGACCAGTTTCCCGTTATTGCTCAAGGTGAGGCAGCACCGCTCGTCAAACCCCTCGTGACAGCAGCACACGTCCATGGTGAAGATGGCTTAGGAAATATCAGCCAATTGCGCAATGCTGATGGAAGTTTACTATACCGTCCTGCCAACACAGAGGTTTCATCAATAACAGGTATTGATCTGATTCTTGAGATGGCAGCCCGCTATCCAGATGAACTGGTTATTGTGACGCTTGGTCCATTGACGAACATCGCAAAAGCGATCCGTAAAGATGCGCCTAAAATGCGACACCTTCGGAAGATTATTGTCATGGGCGGCGTGTTTGAAGCATACGGTAATGTCACAACAACGGCAGAATTTAACATCTTCGTTGATCCACATGCAGCCCATGAAGTTTTCCATTTCGGGGTCCCTGTCCACATCGCACCGCTTGACGCAACACATCAAGTTGTCTTAACAGGTGAACGATTGCACGCCGAAGTCGATAAACGAGACAGTCCGGTTTCGCGTTTCCTGAAGGATTCCACGCAAGCTTGTATGGAATTTTATCGTCAACATGTCGGGTTTTGGGGATTTCATATCCACGACGCGCTCCCGATTGGCATGCTCACACATCCAGACTATTTTGAGAGTGTCAATGCCTACGTACAGGTTGAGACCGAGGGCACTTTGACAAGCGGCATGACAGTTGCCGATCTACGACGCGAACGCCAATCTTCTAATCCGAATGCACAGGTCTGTATTAAGGTAGCCGCGGAGGCATTTTTGGATCACTTTTTTGAGCGGCTTCAGTGAAACGGGACGGTCTCACTCATATTGCCGACAGGGCATCTTGGAAACCTGCAGTTTGCCCAAAAGTGTTGTCTTTAAACATTGCCCCTCGATTCGTCTTACCGCGGACGAACGCTGCCTTTCCGTCCGTTTGGAAACGGTTATTGTAGATGCGGATGTTACGAATCCCATCGCTTGTACAATCAACGCCAGCAGGGTTCCCATCGACGGATTGTGCCGTGTAGATGCTATTCGCGTAAATAGTTGTGTCTGTGATGCCTCCATTCGCACCTGTAGACCAGAGATGAATGCCGCCATAACGATTCCGTCTGCCGTCGTTTAGACTCAGGTTATAGCGAAGAACGTTCCTGTAAAACGGACGCGCACCGTCAAACTGTGCCAGTAGATACCCTGCTCCATCGTTGTCGTGAGAATAGTTATACTGAACGACCGAATTCGTCACGCCGCCATCGAGATCAAAGCCTCCACCATCTTTACTGCTGCCCGTTCGGTTGTGATGAGATTCGTTGAATTGAATCACAACACGGTTTGCGTCCCATGCCCATATCCCGACGGGACCACCGCCTTCGTAATCGTTCAAGCTGCCATTTTCGTAAGCACGACAATGCTCAATAATTGCCCCGTCCACCTGTGCAAGGACGATACCGTTCCCTGAATGGCTGCCTTTGCCAGGGATCCCCGCATTCCTATAGGCACTACAATTGCCGATATAAAAATCAGCATGCGCGTACCCCTTTTGATCTGGATTCCAAGCACCGATGCAACTGATACCCGCGTCGCCGTTATCATGGCTCGTGGTGTTCGTAATTTTGACATCACGAAACCCGCTCCAACTCATATCGGTCGGTTGCGCGACAAGGCTAATCCCAGAATGCTTGAAACCGCTGACATCTACCTGATGAATCCGAATATCTTCAAGTTTCGCACTTTTGGGTAGCGTATTGATGAACAGAATGCCAGAAGCGTTATTTTTTAACACGCCAGCACCGACAAAATTGAGATTAACGAGGTGTACACCCCCTCTATTTTTCGCTATGAAGCCAGTCCCGGACCTCGCGCCAATCGTGGCCCTGCCTGATCCGTAGGAGCCTATTGTCACAGCAAGCGGTGTGTGTCTGCTACTTTGCCTAACGTCAGCGAGACAAAGAGTACCGACGAATGTTTGATCGGTTTTAAACCAGACGGAATCACCTGAAAATAACTGTGCAGCATTCACTCGGTTGATACTTCGCCACGGTTGTGTTTCGGACAAACCGGTGTTTGAATCGTCTCCGAGTGAACTGACATAGTAATCCATTGGAACTGCCTAAAAAATATTCGCGCCGCCAAGGGGGTGGTTCGGGATATACCGGAGTTCGCTATAAGGATCGCGCTGGAGCATCAGTGGGACTTCTAATTTAGGCAGTTTCATGTCCGCCAATTTAAGGCGTTGATCGGGGGTAAGCTCTGCCGATATTTCCTGAATTATATCTTTAATTTCGTCGAGGTAGATGTCGCGCTGCCTTATAAATTTTCGTGCTTCCTCCCGAAATTCATATAGATCTCGCCGCGTCCGTGTGTCCATGAACCCATCTTCATATCGCCCGTATTGCCGTTGTGTTATACCCGCACGAAACACCTGATAATCCGCCTCTAACTGTTTCTTCTCAAAATCATAATCCTCGACAATATCACGGATGAGTTTCAGTTTCAGCGGAATTGTCTGCTGTTGTGCTGTTGTGAGTTGTAATGCAGTAGAACTTTTGGAAACATCAATCAGCTTAAGCCCTCCACATGCTTGCAAAAGGCCACAGAAGAATAAAATGAGGATCAATCGGACGTTTCCCATGATGATTAATTCTCCATTTAGGCGATAGCAGGTTTACGCGGCACTCCCGTCGGGCCATGTTTCCATCATCTCCACCCACTGCTCTGGACCACAACCGTCTAAATCGTATAATTCTCCATATTTTGAGCGTAGATACGCCATATAGGGTTTAATAGAGAGTGGACTTTTAGTTGCGCGTTCAACGATTTCTGGTGCTGTATACTTCGACCCGTGTTGATAAAGATTCTCTTTCAACCAATTGTGGAGCGTGCTAAACTTGCCTTGCCTCTTAATTTCAGTAGGAATTTCAGGATGTGCTTTGAAAGCAGATGCGTAAAATTGCGCACCTAAAATGTTGCCGAGTGTATAGCCTTGAAATGAACCGCCAATCAACCCAAAATACCAATGGACATCTTGTAAAACACCGTCTTTATCATCCGGTGGCACGATGCCGAAATCATCTTCAAACCGTTCACGCCAAGCATTAGGCAAGTCTCGAATCTCCAAATTCCCTTCCAGCATAGCCAACTCAAGATCAAAACGCAGCATGACATGTAGATTGTAGGTCACCTCATCGGCATCTGTGCGGATGAGAGAGCGTTCCACCTTGTTGATTGCACGGTTGAATGTATCTTTGGGCACAGAACCGAGCTGCTCAGGAAAAACACTTTGAAGTTTCGGATAGTAGTGATACCAAAACCCTCGGCTACGTCCGACCAAATTTTCCCAGAGCCTTGACTGACTCTCGTGGACACCAGAGGATGTGCCACGCGCAAGCGGTGTTCCTTCATAATCCATACGGATGCCTTGTTCATAAAGCGCATGTCCGGTTTCGTGCAACGTACTAAACAACGCATCGCCGAGGAAATTCTCTTTTGACCGGGTTGTAATCCTCACGTCACCGAGTGAGAACTTCGCCATAAACGGATGGTGTGTCTTATCCTGTCGTCCCCGATTCATGTCGTAGCCGAACTGTTGAGCGACTTCCAAGCCAAAAGCGAGTTGTTTCTCTTCAGGAAAGTGCTGGTGCAAACACGAATCGTCAACGGGTTCTTGTGATGTGATATCAGAAACAATTGGCACAAGTTCTTGGCGCAGTTCAGCAAACACGCGTTTAACATCCGCGGCTTTCATCCCGTAATCGCTTAACGCAATAAGTGGATCCGCGATGTGATCATAACCCGGAAAGAAGTTAGCTGCCTGCCTGCTATATTCCAGCGTTTTTTCGAGATACGGACGTACCCGCTCAAAGTCATTTGCCGGACGTGCTTCGGTCCACACTTGATAAGATTCAGAAGTGTGATTCGCTACTTCAGCTGTAAAGTTTGCTGGTATTTTAATCGCGCGTTCATACTGTCGCCGTACGACACGGAGGAGACTTGCTTCATCAGCGTCATAAGCGAGACTTTTTTGGTAAGGTTCAAGCGCATCAAGCAATTTTCCGATAGCTGGGTCTGTGAATTTCTCGTGCGCCAACCGTCCGAGTGTCGCAGTTTGACGTGCCCGGGCGGTGGCACCACCGGGAGGCATATAGGTGGACTGATCCCAATAGAGCAGTCCGGCGGCGGACGATATATCATTCACCTCAAGGAGACGGTTTTTGAGTTCTTGAAACTTAGTTTCCACAATATTTCTCCTCTTTGTCGTTTATGTTAACGGATACGGGACGTTTGTATTTCGTAGTTCTATTAATCGATTCAATTCTATCATGATTGAACTTTAAAATCAATTAATCTGTCGCGACGCATCTTTTGACTTGATTTATTTTTTGAAACCTATTATTATACCCCTATGCCAAGACTAAACCTGAAACCGAGCCACAAAGCGATCCGAGACTACTACGCTACACTGCAACAATACGCGCAGCATGCTGTCAGACACGAAGGGGCGGTCAGCAACCCTTTTGCCTTCTTACTTGATAGTTGTGCAAAACAGGCTAATGCTACACTTATCCCCCAATATGCGATGCGTACCGGAGCCAGAAACCGCATCATTGTTGATGGTGTGATACTCGACGCATACGGCTTGCCCTTCGCCTATTGGGAAGCGAAAGATATGGATGATGACCTGCCGAAAGCAGTACAGGCGAAACGCGATAAAGGCTACCCACTCGACAATATCCTTTTTCAAACCCCACAGCGCGCGATCCTATATCAGAACGGACAAATAGCGTTGGATCTGGATATTACCGAGCCTGCGCGCTTGATTGCTGCACTCCAATATCTGTTCGCTTATGTTCCACCCGTCCTTGACAATTGGCAGACAGCTGTTTCTGATTTCAGGGCGCATGTCCCAGATCTCGCACAGGCTTTGAAAGCACGCATTGAACAACGCTATGAGACCGATCCCGCCTTCAAGGAAGCGTTCAGCGGTTTTTATGAAACCTGCCGGACCTCTATTAATCCTGATCTCTCACAAGACGCTGTTGAGGAGATGCTCATCCAGCATATCCTCACTGAACGTATCTTCCGCACTATCTTTGAGCGGTCAGATTTTACGAGTCGAAATATTATTGCCGTTGAGATTGAAAAAGTGAGTGCTGCACTCATGCGCCATGTAATGAGTCGCGACGCGTTTCTTAAACCGTTAGATCGGTTCTATGTCGCGATTGAGCAGGCGGCGACGCTCTGTCGAGACTTCTCCCAAAAACAGCATTTCCTCAACACGTTTTATGAGAATTTTTTTCAAGGGTTCTCCGAAGATGTCGCAGATACGCACGGCATGTCTATACACCACAGCCAATCGTGGATTTTATGGTGAACAGCGTCGCGCATATCCTTGAAACCGAATTTGGACGTTCTTTGTCCGATAATGGTGTGCATATCATCGATCCGTTCGTTGGGACGGGTAACTTCATTGTTCGACTTATGCAGGACATTCGGGGCACGGCGTTAGCAGAGAAATACCGCCACGAGCTGCATTGCAACGAGGTGATGCTTTTACCCTACTACATCGCGAGTCTGAACATTGAGCAGGCACTTTTTGAACGGACAGGGGGATATCTGCCGTTTGAGGGGATCGCGCTTGCGGATACGTTTGAGTTGCTTGAGCAGCAGCAAGCAGAGCTCTTCACGCGTGAAAACACAGAACGGGTAGAGAGGCAAAAGGCAGCGGATATGTTTGTGGTTATCGGCAACCCGCCTTATAATATGGGGCAGATTAATGAGAACGATAACAACAAAAATCGGAAGTATAAGATAATGGATGAGCGGATTGCAGAGACTTATGTGAAAGATTCCACAGCACAATTAAAAAATAAATTATACGATCCGTACGTGAAAGCGATTCGATGGGCTTCGGATAGGATTGGAGAGGAGGGGGTTGTAGCCTTTGTAACAAATAACGGATTTCTTGATGGTACTGCTTTTGATGGCATGCGGAACCATCTTGTACAGGATTTCACCAAAATTTATCATATTGATCTCAAAGGAAACGCACGCACCTCTGGTGAACGCCGCCGAAAAGAGGGTGGCAACGTTTTTGATGACCAGATTCGGGTCGGTGTAGGGGTTAGTTTCTTCATCAAGAGGGCAGAAACGACATCAGAAGAAGCTGAGGTTTGGCTCTATTCTGTTGATGACTATCTGAAAGCGCGCGAGAAACAGAAACTTTTAACCGACTTTGGAGATTATACGAATGTCTCGATGAAACAGACCACTATTGACAAAAAGTATACGTGGCTTACAGAGGGGCTTCACTCCGAATTTGATACCTTTATTCCAATGGGAAGTAAAGTGGCAAAGACAAGCAAGATAGAGCAAGTCGAAACACTTTTTAAAACCTACAGCGTTGGTGTAGTAACCGCCCGTGACACTTGGGTCTATGATTTTAACCAAATCGCGCTTACTGAAAACATGAACTCAATGATTGAATTCTATAACTCACAAGTATTTAAATGGAAACGGCAACCGAAAAAACAAAGCGTAAATATTGATGACTTTGTGGCATATGATGATACCCAAATCAAATGGACAGACCGGCTTAAATCAGAATTAAAAAACGGAAGATTTGCGGAGTTTTCATCCGATAAAATTAGAACTGCTCTCTATCGTCCATTTACAAAACAGAATCTTTACTTTGACAAACTGATGAACCAAAGAACTTATGTGTTACCCTCTATTTTTCCAATACCCGAGACCAAATTGGAGAATCAGATGATTTGCGTCAGTTCTCCAGGGACAAATTCATCTTTCCATGTATTGATAACTGATAGGATTCCAGATTTCCATATCACAGGAGATTCCCAATGCTTCCCCTTTTATACCTATAACGAAGACGGCACAAATCGCCAAGAGAACATCACCAAGTGGGCACTGGCAGCGTTCCGAGCTTACTACGGTGACGATACCATCACTAAGTGGCACATCTTCCACTATACTTATGGTGTCTTGCATCATCCCGATTATCGCGAAAAGTATCAGGCGAATCTTAAGCGCGACCTACCGCATATTCCGTTTGCCGAAGATTTCTGGGGTTTCGCGAAGGCAGGCGCGGCGTTGGCTGACCTTCATATCAACTATGAATCTTGTCCAAAGTTCGATAAACTGGAAGAGAGAGAAACGGAGGGTATGCAGGTAGATTGGCGGGTTGAGAAGATGAAGTTATCCAAAGACAAGACACAGTTGAAATACAACGACTTTCTGACTTTGGACGGTATCCCCGCCGAGGTGTATGACTATCGGTTGGGGACGCGTTCAGCGTTGGAGTGGGTAGTGGACCAATATCGTGTGAAGGTGGACAGACGGAGCGGGATTAAAAACGATCCGAATCGTGAGGCGGAACCGCGATATATTGTAGATTTGATTGGGCGGGTTGTCCATGTTAGTCTGAAGACGGTGGAGATTGTTAAAAACTTGCCGGCGTTGTAGGCTTCTCCATTCCACAACTTCGTCTTTACAAATGCGCTTATGGTTTAACTTTGGCTTCCTCTTACTCTAACAGTAAAACCCATTTTACCACCAAACCCGCCACCCCCTGGCGAATTGTAGCCAAAGTTTCCAGTATTTCCTATGTTGCCTTGAAAAGCAAACATTCTCTCTGGTAAATCGTTGCTAGGGACTTGTACATTTACTATTAGTCCTTCTGTATTATTGTCTCCAATCTGCGTCAGATGAATTTCAGATTCCGTATCACCAATCAGATTGAGGATTTCTGCCACTCTATCACGATTGTTAACAGCATCTGTCCTATCATTTTCTACTCTTATTGCTTCGTCATAACACTGAAAGGCTTCATGAAAACGCCCTAAAATTACTAAAGTGTTTCCTTTATTAAAATAGGCGTTAGGGGTGGCACCAAGGCGTATTGTCTCGTTATAATCTTTTATGGCATCTTCAAATCTGTGTAAAATTACTTTGATATTTGCTCGATTAAAAAAGGCTACCGGGGGTTGAGGCAGTGGACCTGGTTCGAGTGCTTCATCATAGTCTGTTAATGCCCCTTCATAATCGTTCAGCTCAGCCTTGATGTTTCCACGATTCAAATAAACCATCCAAAGAATCGGGTTGAAGAGTATGTTGGTATTTGGATCCCAGTTGCGGAAAGGCCTATCTCTGTGATGAATTGCTAAATCATAGTCTTGCTTAGCATCAGGATAATTTTTCATTTCCGCTTTGGCGTTACCCCGAAGGAAATACGTCTCGCTAACTGATGGTTCCAGATCAATACATTTGCTGTAACTATCGACTGCCTGAGAATAATCACCTTGTTGATAGAATTGATTTGCAAGAAAAAAATAATAGGCTGGATCCTCTATTTGAGGGACAGGTGATTCTGCTTTATTTACTGCAGAAAAGCCGGGCATATCCATAAATAGGGTCCGTTCGCTGATATCAAATATATCTTCAAGTTCTTTTTTAATTAAGGCTTTGTCCGATGCTCTTATTTCTACGTACTGTAGGATGTCTTCGGGAATTAATGGGCGACCAATAACGAACACACTACGTTGTCGGAGAATTCTTGGGGCTGCCTCGCCATAGAGTTTCGGTTCCCAATATAGAAGTTTATCGGCATTGGCACCAGGGAGAAAAATCGCTTCGGTGCTCTGCTTTTTGGCTTCATTAGGGACTTGTTGAAATCTTAGTGGATCTCTCAAATTTATACCGAAAACTTTTCCGTCACAATCCTCATTATCTTTGCATGCAAACCATAACGCCACCAATGGATTCCACGTAAAGTCGAGTAACCCCGTTGCTGCTTCAAAGTGTTGTAACTTTGCAAGAAGTTGCAGGTCAGAAATTTGATAGCCATCGTCAATATCAAATCCATTTGTTTGGGCAGGTTTTATAAGTACATCGCTGTGATAGTTCGCGTAAATTTGTGGAAAGTCAGGAGCTTGTATAATGTTTTCATGGTAATGCTTAATCAAGCGACGAGTTGCCCCAGAATGTAACTGCCAGTTGTTGTTTGCTTGTCCACGAAACGCGTATCCACTTATGAACTTACTGATTTCGTTAAGGTATTTTTCGTCAATAATAGTCATTCACTTTGAAAATTCTGGAAGATGGTAATTCGGTCCTATCAGAAAGGGGTCTACTTATCTCTTGGTTAACCCTACAGAAAACTCTGGACTTCTTGAAACGCTGACCACAGGATCGGCATGTTCAAGCTGCGTAGCGACCCTGGGCGTACAGGTGATGAATAACATATTGAAAACTGTCGGTTCTTCAATCTTGAAGACCTCAGCATCCAATCCCTGTGTTTTAATCCATGCTTTAATTTCATCCCTACGTTTGACAGAATTTGCCTTTAACAATTTATACTTCTCTGCCCGGTCAATCCCTGCTAGCTCTGTGGATGAGGGACGATTTATCCTCACTATGAATTCGGCCATATTTGTGGGTGGGACCGAATAGATACTTGCCATTTTATCGGTTTCTGTTCCCATCTTATGTAAACCTCGCAAGTCCTACACCAACCCTATCCGCGGGTGCTTGAAGAGAGAGGGCTGTATTGAGAAGGTGTCGCCGAAGTATATCCCCACGGAAGTTCGTATTCACTGAAGCATAAAGCGCAGCAATTCCAGTAACATAAGGCGCGGCCATGCTTGTTCCATTCATCTCCTTGTACAAACTTCCATTGGTTCTGTTTCGTCCTATGCTTGAAAAAATATTAACACCGTAGCCCGCAATGTCAGGTTGTAGTTTTCCGCCAATAGGTGAGGGCCCTCCGCCGCTGAAAGGGGCGGGCTTGTGCTTAGAATCAATTGCACCAACCGATAAGGTTTCAGGAAAGTATCCAGGGGCGCGCATATTACCGGGGCCATCATTGCCAATAGCAACTATAGGGAGAACATCAAAATCTTCGACTAAAGTTGAAATAAGCTCTCGGATACCAACCATCAGGAGATCTCGATCCTTCTTAGGTATGAGTTCCGGTACAAACCCTAAGGACATGTTTATAATAATAGGTTTATCGCGGTTCTCTTCAGTTCCAAATTCAAAAATCATCCAATCTAAAGCAATGCTAATACGTGACAAACTTGTTTGGTATGTCTCGCTTTCAATAACTGAGGCAACCATTAAATCTACGCCTGGGGCAACTCCAATGCTTTGACCTGCGATAATACCACAAACATGGGTGCCATGTCCGTCCACGTCAAAACCGCGTACGTCACGCATCTTTTTAAATCTGTAGTGAAGTGGGACATAACGAAAATTAATTTGTTTCCTACGAAATTGAATATGGTCTGCATCGCAGCCAGTATCAAGTACACCAACTAACACACCTTTTCCAGTAATGCCATTTCTGTGTGCTTCATGAACGCCACTTTCCGTTGTCCAGTTTATTTGCTTTCTACGCCGGTAAACTCTTTCGGAATGTGTAGGTTTTGGCAGGGAAAGTTGTACGTCAGGGATGATATTGTAGTCTGACTCATCAAATAATTTTTGAGCTTCTTCAATATTCTGTTCGTTTGAACTATTAACCACGTACGCCCCCAGATAGTTGAGAGGAATAAAATTCGATTCTTGTTCATCGTCTGATGCGTCCGCTTCCATTGTGATTTCTGCGGTGACCCGTTTGAACCCCAATGGTGTTAGTGCCTCAGTGAGTTTCTGGGTAAATTCATCTGTGAGTTTTGGAAATAGTTTATTGTTGTCCGTCCGTGATCTTTGTTTATCATTTACCGACAAGGTCTCGGAGTTTGTTGTATCAAACTTTGATTTCTTAGTTAACGCTATAAAACTATGCATCTACAACCTACCTTTCACTTTATACTATGATGATTCTTGCCATATTTCTGTCTTCCATTCTATACATAACAGTGTACCAAAGGTGTATTAAAATTGCAAACAAATTTTCAGAAACGCATGTATCTACAAGAAATTATGTGTACTGCCTACGGTTTTTTAGACCACTCCCTAAAGGAAGATTGTGCTATAATGACAATCTCAATTGAAAGGAGTATCCAATGGCGAAACGAAGAAGATTCACCCCTGAGTTTAAAGCGGAACTTGTTTTTGAAGTCCTCAGTGGTGCGACTTCCCAAGCAGAAGTCTGTAGGCGACATAATCTCAACGAAAATCAACTCTCAGAGTGGAAGCGACACCTCCTTGAAAATGCGTCCTCGTTATTTGAGTCTACGGATAAGCAGTCGAGTGATGCTGAGAAGCGTATCGCCCACCTTGAGCAGCTCGTTGGGAGGATGGCGGTGGCTTTAGACATCCAAAAAAAACTATTGACGGAGTTGGACTAACGCTATCTGAGAAGCGATGCTACATTTCGGCATTGCGCAAGGAGCATTCCGTGCGAGATATTTGTGAAATCCTCGGCATCAACCGGAGCAGTTTCTATTATCAACCGAAAGCGGATCCATCCGAAGCGGTTCTGCGCGCTGAAATAGAGAAACTTGCTGGCGCGTATCCGAGATACGGGTATAGACGTATCACACAGCTCCTCGTGCGTCAGGGATACAGCGTTGGCACCCGACGCGTCGCTCGGTTGATGAAAGACAATGATCTCTTGGTCTCCGTGAAGCGTGCGTGTCGAACAACAAGATCGCTTCAAGGGGAGAAACCGTGGCGCAACCTGCTTGAAACCCTTGAGGTCTCTCATCAGGATCAGGTCTGGGTGGCAGATATTACCTATGTGCGTCTCAAGGGACGTTTCATCTACCTCTGCCTGCTCATGGATGTTTTCACTCGGATGATCAAAGCGTGGCAGATCAGTCAGCACTTGACCCAATCTCTGACGCTCAAACCGCTGAAAGAGGCATTATGCCACAGCGTCCCGGAGATTCATCATTCCGATCAAGGCGTGCAGTATCTTTCAAAAACTTATATCGCAACACTCCAAGCACATGGTGTTGAGATTTCCGTCGCCCGTCGCGGACGGCCTTGGGAGAACGGATATGCTGAAAGACTCATCCGCACGCTCAAAGAGGAAGAAGTTGACATCAATGAGTATCAAAACATCACCGAGGCGAGAGATCGCAT
>PYIY01000206.1 GCA_003635195.1 Candidatus Poribacteria bacterium
GAGGTTGAAACATCACACGGGTTTACCACAACACGCACACTCACAGTCAGCACACTCTTGACAGATTACATCAAATGGCCAGGACTCGCTCAGGTTTATCAATATAAATCTCTGCGGGAGAATACAAAAACAGCCGAGATCACCTATCAGACGCAATATGGCATCACAAGCCTCGCACCAGAAGTCGCATCCGCAAAAGACTTACTCAAACTCCGACGTGAACATTGGACCATAGAGAACAAGGTGCATTGGGTGCGAGACAACGTTCTCGGTGAGGACGCTTCACAGGCAAGAACGGGGAATCTCCCACACGTCATGGCAGCATTACGAAACACTGCCCTGTCGGTCTTACGCTTTGATGGACAGACAAAGATCGCTGAAACAATGCGATTTTTCGCTTCAGAACCTAAACTCGCAGTTAACATCATCCAGTGACAAATCTTAAAACTAAATAACCCTGAGTTTTCGGTGCTCAGTTATCATGCTTCGCAGTGAGAACAGTTAATACCATGACTCTATTAGCAACTGCAGAAATTTAAGATGTGCCGTATGTGGCACAGTGTCAAGACGAATAACTGATACCAAAGCCCGAAATATAAAACGCCTGAGGTTTAGCACACCTCGGGCGTTTTTTGGTTAATTAGGCACTTTTTATCTTTGTGGAAATTCAAAGAAGATTCCTTCCTTAGCAAGTCTATGCAATTAATCCAGTGACAGATATTTACCAGAGAATTGCACGCGCGACTATGACAACCGTATTCATTTTTTTCAGATTATGCACGTTTTCCCGTAAAAAAGAGCTCTTTAAGAAATAGTTAAGTGCGTGATTAATGCCAAAAATTTTACACACTCATGGAACGACCTCAAAACATTTGGTTTTCGCGGTGGATATTTTTCAACTCTTATTCTTCCTCACTTCCATTCTTCCATCTTTTTCGGCTGCTTTAGAAGGCGAAACGCAATATAGAAACCTGTTTTTCCATAATTTAACCTGTTTTTTCATAATTTTATAAAAATAGCGATCTTTTTTTTTATTTTTCTGAACCTTTTGGCGATAACGCACCCTCTATGCCCGAATCCAATCAGGTTATCGCTTAATGGACGACGATATAGTAATCACAGGTTTAATTCGGCAGCTCCAAGCAAGGGACGATAAACCCCTTAGTGAGTTGATGAAACGCTACAACCCTCGTGTATGGCCCCTGATTCTTGCAGAATCCCGGAACTACCAAGATGCTGAAGATATACTCAGCAGAACGTGGGTTTCGGTCTGGGAGAACATTGATGGTTTGCGGGACGTGAGCAGCTTTGGCGGATGGATACGTCAGATAGCCTACAACGCGTGTAAGCGGTATTACAGCAACGCATACCATTCGCAAGGCGAACGTCCTTACGAAGACGAAGCGTTGGAGTGGCATGTCAATAGGAATGCTGAGATGCGCCTTCGTGAAGAAGGATTGAAGGCAGATGCTATTGAGGCGGTGCGACATCTGCCGAGCGAACCTGAATATGTGCGTGAAGTTGCTATACTGTTTTATCTTCACGACATGCCGCTGAAGGTTATTGCGGAGGAACTCGATTTGCCACTCGGCACGGTCAAGCGCAAACTTTTTGAAGCGCGGGAACTTCTCCGAAAGGAATTTGGCGTGGAGTCTGAGTGAAAGGAGCGGCGACTGGTTGGATTGTGTTTACCTATTTTGAAGAGGTACATAATGGAACACCTGAAACAGAAACGCTGGTCCAAGATTACTGTTTATTTGCTGGTTGCAGTTTGCATTGGGAGTTTTATTTGCAGGACTTACGCAAATTTGACTTTAGCACGCCCTGTTAAGTGGGGTGCTTGGAAAAAACGCAGATGTTCTGTTGGCACAGGAAACCAACGGTCTCCTATGCTACAAAAGAGCAGCATGCGTAAGTCCTAATCAATTAAGAGGCTTCGCAATTGGTGTGAGTTCACCCAAACACTATCGTTTGGATAGAAGTTGTATCGTATGTCAAAGAATTGTTTTTCTTGACCTGCTTTTTTTAAGTGATGTATAATTAAAGGAGTATATCATGAAAAATTCCAAATTTATGAAAGCAACCGCAATGCTCCTTGACCAGCACCCTCTTGGGACGGATTGCCTGACACCTGCCTTTCCTTTCTTTAGTGCGTTCTGGCAATATTCCCATCAGTTGAATTCAACCGGTAAAGGAGAACGGCGATGTTCCGGACGTTCCTTTTGATTTTTCTTTTCTGTGGATTGACAATCTTATCGGGGTATTTGGAATACCGCGCCCGTGCGGAGACCTATACCTGTCCGTCGCTGCCGCGTGTGTGTGTTCCCGATGTGAAAATCCCCGATTGTGAGGTGGCAGCGCGACCGCGGGCGTGTGAGCAGATGAAACGTTCGCAAAAGTTGTCTCTTGAAGATGTTCCGATAGATCCACTCAATACCGTCTCGCGGGTGTCCACTTTAGACATCCTGCGGGCGATGAGTCGATAGAACCCAAACCGAACACCGATGCAGACGTGTATCTGTGAAAAATAACGAGGTATTTAACATGTTAAAAGACCTTTTCAGAAACCGTCTTTTGATAGGTGCGCTGGCATTCTTTATTTTTTGCGCTGGCGGCAGCCTGCTGTATATGTGGTATGTCCAACGGATAGAAGCTGAAAGACTTGCCGAGACGCAAGACCGCATCGCGCAATGGAACGCGAAACAAAATCAACAACCGACTACGGAAACAACCGTTGCGGACATACGACAGGAACACCTCCACGAAGATGGGACGTTCCACGTGGAACAGTCCATAAAACAGATGAATACTGGTAAGTCAGAAACGAAGAATGCCCGCGTGAGACCCACCCCCGGATCCACCGACGACGGCATCCTTCAAAAAATTGGAAAATTTAATGTTTTTGAAAACTACATCAGTGAACTCCCATTGCCTAATCAAGCCGAACTCGAAAAATATTGGACGCTTGAAAAATTTACGGAAGCTGCACGCAAATATTGGGAGGAAAGAGGGGGTTTAGAAATATCTGATGCTGAATTCAATCAGGGAATACAGGAAACCTATCAGCATCATTTGGATGAATACGGCTTTCCGCCCGCCCCCCCTGGCTACTATATTGCAATACCTAGCCACGCAGCAGCCAGTAGTAAAGCGTACTATAGCAAGAAAAACGAGATCTACATAGACCTCGTCTGGGATAAATACGGCACCAATACGGATAGACTCAGTAGCGAAGACTGGGAAATCTATAAAATCTTGAAGATCCTAACCCCTGGTGATACTTCATTCACTGTACAACCCATCCCTGAAGACTACGCTGCTGTTGCACAGAGATGGGCGCAGGAACTTGAAGATGCTACATTTGGACCTATCCCAACTCTTGTGGACGGTGGCGGTAGCTTTGATCTCTCTTATTCCCATGAAAGTGTAAGTGCCTTGAGTGAACAAAAGGCGAACGAAATAGAAAAAATCTTTGAACAATATTGGGAGTTACCCACTCGCCCACCAGAAAATGGCTATAACATTGATATTCAACTTGCAGGCTTTGTACTTGACGAAATTCAAAAGAAACTTGCAAAAGGAAATCTCTAACATGAAAAGAATTTACTTTTTGTTCCTCTTGATGATATTATTCTGGACCTCAATATCATGGGCAGCGGTTGATTATGATGAAGCTGGTCTCGGGGGTTTCCTCGGTGCGGATAATAACCCAATCGTCAGAGTCTTGAATTCCGACGGTACCCATAGAGCAACCTCAAAGGCAACACTCCGGGCACAAATTACCGCGGAATGCACCATTCGGGTAGGGAGCTATGGAACACTTGACATGGCTATAACAGGATCTATTAGAAAGGGTAATACCGATTTGGATAGTGTGGCAGGGACAAGAAATCATCTGATAGGAGCCGGTCCCTTTTTTCCAACATCAGTCGCCGAGAAGCGTTATGCCACCGCACATAATTCGAGTCCAGGCTATGAGACGAGTCAAACAGGCACTTATGTGCTAAACGGCAAAGCGACACTTACGAGAAGCGGTAGTGGCGGCATAAACATGACTGAATACCTTGGTGTTGCAGTAGGTTTCAGCGATCCAACGGTTTACGCATCTCAAATAGGACAGCAGATAGATTCAGTCGTCGTTACCATGACAACGCAAACGCTCGGTGAGAGTGTGAGTGGTGACGCTTGCCGTAGCATGGTCATAAGCAGTTCGGGTTCTGTGAGTCTTGACGAAGGATGTGACGGCAATGGCAATTGTCCGCCACGGGAGTGGAATGGAAGCCTGCAACGCCGGCACGGACGATGTGGTGGAGATTTCTGTAACTGCAATTCAGGTAGCAGCAGTAGCACAACACCGCCGTCAGACGACACGCCGAATTGTCCCGACTGCACAAGTCATTGTTCATCGCCGTGTAGCTGCACCAACTCTGGTACGTGTGGTGGGACGGTCGTAGACAACACGCCGAATTGTCAGGATTGCACGTCGGATTGTTCATCGCCGTGTCGTTGTACGAATTCGGGGACGTGTGGCGGGACGGTTATAGACTACACGCCGAATTGTTCGGGTTGTACGACTCATTGTTCATCACCGTGTAATTGTTCGGATTCCGGGACATGTAATGGGACCGTGGCAGCCCCGCCACCAACACCAACACCGCCGCCGCCCGACACGTCGGAAGTGCCGTGTTCAAATTGTCAGGGTTCTTATGACCCGAACGACGCGTCAGACGTGTCTCGTCACAGGGTTAAGAGGACGTGTCGTCGTTCCCGTTGTGGTCAAACATGGTATAGGTGTGTTGGCAAACCTGCGTCGTGTAAGGTATCGACAGACCCGTGTTGGGCGATCAACCCATCGCCATGATGTCTGAAACACAACGAACCCTTTTCAACGAACGCGCCGGTGGTCTTTTGATTGCTGGCGCGTTCGTTTTACTGCTGATTGTCGTTGTGGTGCGTGTTCTGTCGCCCGACCCCGTGAGACATGCCCCTGAACCCGTCAAGAGTGAAACATTGTCCGAACCGCGTCGCGTCCAGCGAACCCCGCCCCGCGTCTTTGATTCCGAAGCGTTCTACCGGACCATCATCGACAACAACATCTTCCGACCGCTCGGCTGGAGACCGCCTGTGCCTCGTGAACCCTATCGCTTGCTTGGCACGGTTCTATCGCGTGATGCCCACACACCGCCAAAAGCCATCATTCAAACGACCGCAGGACAGCAAACATATACCGTGACCACCGGTGAGCAACTGGATACTAACATCACCGTCACCGACATCCAACCGAGAATGGTAATTCTTGACAAAGCAGGACAACAGATAACCCTTAAACTTGAGATATCCCCGTGGCTGAACACCAAAGGATCAAGAGCTCACCCAAGGTAACTCGCCAAAGATGACCGGAGAAGATACAGACATGCTTGCAAACACTATCACCTTTTTTCGTCTTTTTTGACCTTCGGCAACCTTAAAGAAATCGTTTTCCGTGTATACGATCCTCAATTTCTCTAATACTTCAGCAATTGTCTTGAAATCACTATCAGCATCCGTCCAATATAGAGCGTCAATGCGTTGGTAAGGTCTACTCCCATTAGAATCGTCAACGAGACGATTGGATTTCAAGGGAACATACTACGTCTTATCAAGACTTTCAATGTAGAGGAGCAGCGATTTAAGGTAACACTAATCCATTAATTTGATCTCACCCCAGCGTGAAGCCAGTTTGCCACGTGCTTCCACGGGGTAAGGTAGACTCTCCGATTTTACAAAGACATCATCAACGGCGACCTCAACCTCTTGATCAGCAGTGAGATAGATGCTCCACCACGGGAATTCTCCAAGGTCGGCGTTAGAGGGGACATCTTCCTTTTTCCATTCCGTCTTTTCACCCGGATCAACCGTGACAGCCATTTCATGCTTCGCATCGTTCCATTCCAAGCGGAGTGTTCTGAGCATATTCGTGTTTTCAGGGATGTCTTCATAAGCGAATGCCTTCCAACCGCCACCGCCGAGTTGTCCAACGGACCCAGAACCGAATACACCCTTGGGGCCCCAACCGTGTTGGTGGCTCGGTGACATACCGAAAACCCAATTCGGATTTTTCCAGTTCGGTTCCTCGTTGGTACATAGCACGCCGAACCATCCACCGGCTTCAGAGAGTTCAGCAACCTTCACAGTAAACTGGATACCGAGGATGTCGCGCGGCTCCCATCCGAAAACGAGTTTGAAGCCGGGATCACGACCCCCAGGGCTTTTAACTTTCATCTGGAACGTACCGTCTTTGATACCCATCTCTAAGCGTTTTTCAGGGATAAAGCGGACCCATTTCGTGCCGAGATCGGGTATCTGTCCGGGGGTTTCGTCAATTGCGTCTAAATCTCCCTCAAAATCGTCATACGGTTTCCATTCGGGTGCAGCAAACGCGCTGGATAGCGTCAGTGCTGCCAAAATGCAAATAAACAATGTAGTTTTCATAGATATTTTACCAGCAATATTGTGTGGATGACGCTCATTAGCAGAACGAGACGAAAAATCCACCGAATAACACGCGAGTTCGGAAACTCCAATTTAAAAACAAACAGCCGTGCTGCCGCCATCCAGGCACAAGGCGTTACAAGACACTGATTTAGAAAATTATAGGTGTCACCAAGAAAAAGTGTGATAAAGGTACCGAGTGCAAGGGATAAGATAATCAGATTGAAAACCGTACTGAATTTACCTGATCGACTGGTGACAATAAGCCATTTTCTTAAAAACTCCTTCTTCAGTTCGTAGTCGTCGCTCATCTGAAACTCCTGTCCTTCCATTTTCCAATCACGAGACTTCGGGCGTGAGGTTTCCCAAATCTTTAGATTTGGGAGGAAAGCCCGCTCCTATGTTTTTTCTTGACATATTTTGTCAAAAATGTTATTATACTTCCAAAGGCAAGTCGGAAGTGTCTGCCTTATGGGATGCGTTGATTATATCCGTGTCCAAGTAACTCGAAGACGTTAGAACGCTCGTTCTGCTTCCGAAGTCGGAAGTGTCTGAGGTTCTGTATAGAGAGCGTGAAGCAATCTCTCTAAACCCCTGCTTGAGGGGTGCGGTGGCATACAGGTAAAGTTACGAGCCAAGACCGCGGAACATAAACTGCTGAGAATGACGGGGCGACTTCGCTACAAGCCCCTGACTTTAGTCAGCGGGTACTTGACGCTCGCGAAAGTCGTTAGTTCTTAAAACGGCTCAAAATTTGCGTTAATCCTTCTACTTCTACGCCGCGTTTCATTCTTATTTCAAGGTGCGCGCTCGCGAGATACTCCCGCCCTTCTCGCTTATCGAAACCGATAATAGGTTTTGTTACAATCTGCATCTCGTCTGTGAGTTCTAATGTGAAATTTAGGGATCTGAAATCGGGTAGCCAAGCGGTCAAAATCTGGCGAACCTCTTCCGCAACCGGAGAGGTCTCGGACTGCAAGTCGGTATCCCCAGTGAGAGCAAATCGGATCGCTGCAATTGCCCAATCTTGTATAAGTACGCGAGCGATTTCAGTTTGTAGCATTGCACCAAAATTGTCATTGGCGTTACCCTTCGCCGCATCACAGGTTGTCAGTCCGGTTTTGAGCCGTTTAAGCAACGCAATGATTTGCGGGTCCGTATCTGCTTTTTCTGCGCGATCTATTACAAATTCAAGGTGTTCGCCGGTTACACTGAATTCAAGGTGTTGTGGTGGCGGTGCGTACTTCCAACCCGCCTTTTTCCGCTTTTTCTCTTGAGCCTTCAAATGTTCAAAGAAAGACTGCACGTCCTTGAATTGGGCACTATATTCTTCCTTGATACGGTAGCATTCTTCAAGGATAGGATCAGGTTTCATTGTAGACTCTCGGTTTTCTATCTGTAGATAACATTGCAAAGTTAGATTTTTTCTGGGCATCTCCATCAAATGAAAGATATGGGTATATTACCTTAAATATTGAGAAATGTCAAATTTTGCTGAAAAAGTTTCCTAATCTCACCAATCTTTCCATGGGAGTCGGGGACCAGGCATTCCCAGTATCCAATATATTGTAGATATGACGCTCACGATGAAAATTATACGAAACCACCAGCGGGCTGAACGAGAATCCGGATGCAATCTTGTTGTAACGTAATACTTAAAAGTTGATAGCCATAGTACAGTCGATTCAATGAAGCGAGTTGTTCTATCGAAACCGATGTCTGAGAAAACGCGAATAAAGTACGTGACTCCAAGAGTCAAGATGATGAGGATATAGGTAAAAGTAAATCTATCTGACATCAGGAAGTTGAGAACCTTGTCTTCTAAAGCGTTCTTCTTCTCTTTTAAAGCTGCGTCTCGTTCTTCTAAAACATCTCTTTTCATTTTCAAGAAACCTTATGCGGCAGGACAAGGAAAGATAGTGCCATAAGAGACGGTGGGAGGAGAGAGTAGGGCGAGGCAGGAGACCTCGCCCTAAGAGATTATAGATTAAGCATGTCGGGGGCCCATCGCGTATGTGGGGTTCTCACCAAGGTTTTCGATGAGCCATCCCCGCAACGGTACATCATCTTCGGAAGGGACATAGCGTCCGTTGTTTCGGGTGGCAGCCCCGAGCAGCTGCCGACGGATCGGATCACACCGTTCATAGAGGGGCTCAACTGTCATCTCGTCCTTGGGACGTATCCAACGATACCCGTAGCCGTAGAAGAGTGCTTTTCGGGTAATTTGAGAGTGGTTCGGACTGCGCGAATGCCAGAGCCGTCTATCGAACAGAACGGCAGTTCCGGGTTCTACACAAACCGGCATCGCATCATCAGGGACATCATCAGCAGTTGCTTCACGCGGGTCCCGGCTAATCTCATGTTCTGGGACAGACATATCAGACTTCAGATGACTGCCTGGGCGGATGTAGAAGTTACCGCGTCCGGGTTCAGAGACATCTGTGAGGAAGTATGCCACTTTCAGGGACAGACGCGGACGTGGATGCGTTTCCATTTCAATGTTGACGCGTCCGCTGTCTTGGTGCCATTCCAACCACCCTTCGCCTTCTTCGGCATCTGCGGCAGCTGGTGGTTTGACGTGCATGTGGGCGTGGTATAGATAGATATTCCATCCCAGAATTCCCCAGACTTTGGGGAGCGTCGTCGGCAGGTCAACGAGATTTAAAAGCGCGTCATCGGCACCTAAAAAATCCGACCAGCCCCAGTGTGAGCTGGGTTTTGCTCTGCCTGTGGCAAGTGCTTTGTTGTACAAAGTATCTACAGCATGTATCAACTGTTCACGCAGCTCCGATGAGAGTGCGTTTGGTACATATAGATAGCCATTTTCTTCAAAATGGGAGCGTTCTTCTTCTGTGATTAGGTGAGGCAGGTACTTCTCCGGTGTAGCCTCCATCCCCATATTAAGAAGTTCGTTCATGGCAGTTTCTCCTTGATTGTGCTGTTGCCTTGTTCGGATAGCTGGACGCGAGTGTCGGGGTTAAAACCCTTCCCACAAGGGTTAACGGACGAATTCGTCGAGAAACTCGCGTGACCGGATCAAACCGTCAGATTCTGCTTCCCATGTTCGCCAGTAACGGTAATCTTCAAGTTCTACACTTACAATACCGTCAAAATCCTCGTCCTCTAAGCGTTGCACCACTCGCAGCCAATCCACAATACCGTCACCCGGAATGGTATAACGCCACCAATCTTCACCGAAGCCGCGGGGACTTTGGAAACTCGGTCCCAGATTGCCGTGTAGATAGAGTGCTTCTTCATCGAAGGCGGTATCTTTGCCGTGGACGTGTTTGACATAAGCCGCGAATTCGTGCAGTGCGCGTAGGTAGTCAATCCCTATTCGGACGAGATGTGATGGATCGTAGTTGAGCCCTAAACCTGGCGAGTCGCATTCCGCGAACATTGCGCGCCACATCTCTGGTGTGCAGCCGAGTGCCGGATAGTCGGGCCCGGGCCCGGGCCATCCTTCTACTGCGATTGTTACACCTTTGGACGCGGCGAATTCGGCGACAGGTGGAACGGTTTCCTTCCAAATATCAAAGTTTCTTGCCCTACCGAGACTCGCATCTTCCGGCACAAAGACACAGAACATGATATGAACGTCGTTATCAGCGGCGGCTTCGATAGCGGCTTTTGCTGCAGAGGCACCGGCTTTCTGTTTAGATTTTTTTGCGCTGAGCAGGTCTCTGGTCCCTGGGAGATCCGCGGAGCCGATAGCCAGACCGGCATCTCTCGCGGTTTGGACAATTTCGGGGGTAACTTCTCCAATATCAACGGCATCAAACCCATTATCTGCACACCACTTGCAAAAATCCGCGAAGGGTAATTGACGGGCTGTGCCGGGAATTCGTAATCCTATCTTCATAGGGTCTCCTATAATATAGTTATCAGACGAAAACGTTGGGTTTCACTCGGTCTCCGATTGATGTTAGGTTATATGTAGAAAATTCCGTTTCTCTACAATTTTTACGGTTTTGATGGAATCGGTTCAACCCAACCTACCAACTCCTTTAACTGACAACCGAAAACTATTAAAATCCCATTAAACCACAGCATCGGCGACACACGGGCATCGGACCGTCGTTACTCACGGACTGTCGGAACTTCATTGCCTTCTGGTTATTCCACATATCGACAACTTTGTCTGTCTTGATATTACCGATGATATAGTCGTGGTAATCTCGGCAGAGGCTCACATCGCCGTTGCTATCAATCTCCATTGTCATATAGATACTAACACACTGGTTGTAGCCGAAGGTTTGCTCATGATCCGTGTAATAGCGTTGGATTTCGCCTTTTGTATTGAGCCGCGGCATCATGATCGGCGGGCAGCGTCGCTGTTCATTGGAGAGCGTCTCCATCTCTTTAAAACGATCCAGGATTACGCCGTGGTCAAAATCCTTCCACGTTCCTATCCAACCGTAATGCGTCTGTGGTTTGAATCCGAAACGTTTTTCAAATTCTTCGGTATGTTCTTGGGCGGATTGGGAGTCTATCCACCATGTCAGATAGAAGATTTGCGCGTCGGCGTATTGGCTGGTGAACTTATAGAGGTCTACGACAACGTCAATATTGTACATTGTGACGCAACTCAATGGGATAATGTAAGGAAACGCGATATCGCGTTCTTTTTTCGCTGCGCTAAGTGTTTCGAGTGCGGCTTTGACATCCTTGAAGTTATCATAATTTTCAGAGACACCGGGACGTTGCGTATTGTGAATCTCCTCATTCGGTCCATCGACACTCAGGTAGATAATTTTGCAAGTTTCTAAAATATCGTCGGCACGCCTTGCGATATTCGTTGCGTTGCTAACGAGGGATATAGGCATTCCCTTCTCTTTGATGTAGTGCATCAATTCAATAATTCCGGGGTAAAGCATCGGTTCCCCCCCCCAGATATACCACACCGGTGCCCACCCTTCATCAACAATTTGATCGACGAGGTTTTTATAGACTTCAACAGGGACTTCGCGTTGCTTGAGTTCTTTGAGGGATTCTCCAAGCAGGTAACCGTTATCCCCCCACTGTCCGCAAGAATGGCAACGGAGGTTGCACATATCGGTTATTCGGAGACTGACCAATTGAATAGCGTCGCCTCTACCGTGTTTTGCGCCGAGCGGGTGTCGCCAGTTGAAACTCTCTTTGGCGAGTTGGTAACGCATGAACTTGCGCGAAGTTCCCCAATCCTCCGATATAGCGGTGGCAAGCTCATTGACAAGAAATCTGGATGAGATTCGACTTCGTAATGCCATCAATTCTCCTTTATTGGTTGCCAGTATTAGCAAGTGAAGAAAGTTTCAAAATGTGCTAAAGTATGAAGCTATCAACTTTACGAATTTCTCAACTTTAGCTACACTTTACGAGACTTTACTGGACTTTATGAACTTTTTTAACTGAAAACTGGCCACTGATAACTGATTTAGGATTCGTCTTCTGATTTTACCAGAGTGAGTGCTGCAGAATTCATACAATACCGCTTGCCTGTCGGCGACGGTCCATCGTCGAAAACGTGTCCCAGGTGTGCGTCACACCGACTACAGACGACTTCGGTGCGCGGCATGAAAAAGATGCTGCGATCCGATTTCGTCTCAATAGATTCGGGAGAGACAGCGTCCCAAAAACTGGGCCATCCGGTTCCAGAGTCGTACTTGGTTTCCGAACTAAAGAGCGGGCTTCCGCAACAGATGCAATGATAGGTGCCCTGCTCTTTACAATCGTGGTATTGCCCTGTAAAGGCGCGTTCTGTCCCTTTCTTTCGAGTCACCTTATATTCTTCCGGTGTGAGTTGTTCTTGCCACTCTTTTTCCGATTTGATAACTTTTTCTCCGTCCATTTTTCACTCCTCTTGTCTGTATAACGGTAAACTTGCTGTTAAAAGTGCTTCCTGAATACTATGCCATATTTTGAGAAAAAAATCAAGAATGTTTGAAATGTAGTGTACAACTATTCTTCAAGATTGTCTTTCTGTTTTCGCGTGACCGCGCCTAAGACCCGGCATTTCGTCGCGGACAGGATTTCATATCGTACGCCACCCCAAGTGATCTTGCGTTGAAATACAGCATATACGGCATTAAGACCCGCGAGGAATAGCCCGACGGAGGTGACGTAAGAGGAAATACTAATTGCCTGCCGTACCTTCGGCATGTTTTGGAGCCAGCGCGGTAGGTTCTTGGAATAGAGCCGATAGCTGAGTGCTTCAAGAAAAAGGATAAAGATAACCGGTAGTAATTCCCTCCTATGGAATAGCAGTGGGAGTGATCCGAACACGAAGAGCCCTTTTGGCAGACACACGACGAGACTGGCGAACCATTGCTTCCAAAGTCCCATGTGAAGCGTCATAATCATCTGACGGTTCGTAAACTCGACAATTTGATGCCATGTGCGATTGGCGGTGTGCGTTACCGCTACGCAATCTGGGACAAAATGTATCTTATGCTTCACATCCCGCATTGCAAGGGTGGTGTTGAGGTCTTCAATTGTTGCTTGGTCCCAGCGTTCAAGAATTTGTGCTTTTTCGAGCATTTCACGTCGGAAAGCGTTAGAACCGCCCCACACCATTGTGAATGGATGATCGCCTTGGACGCTCATCTGAAAGTTGACCCAGATGGATTCCACAAGAGAGGCGATGTTCCATGTTTGTGGGCAATAGAACCGTCCACCGACAGTTGTCCCTATATCCTGCTCTTGGAGCGGGGTAACAAGAAGTGTGAGCCAATCCTCACGGATAGCGACATCGGCATCCACGAATGCGATAACTTCGATATCGTCAGGAAGTTTTTCTATGACCGTTATGAGATTCTGTACTTTTTGTGAACGGGGTAGATTGTTTTCAACGATGTTCGGTGCTAACAGCACATGAATATCCGGATGCGGTTCGGCAATTTTGCATAGGTGTGGATAGGAGACATCATGTCCCGAATCCGCTTTTTGGTGTGTGACGAAGAAAACTTCGTACATACCTGCGTAATCTTGGTGAAGCAGTCCTTTGGCGTGTTCTTCTGTGTCAGCATCCCATCCGTAATGCGGTGCAATAATTGCCACCTTTGGGGTGTAAGTCGGTCGTTCTGCGTTGCGTTCGCGCCTTGTGTACCGAAAAGATCGGGTAATGATGAGAAGCTGAAGAATAAAGAAAAAATAAGCGATTGCGATAATATAGGTCTGCATAACGTTCAACCCTTACTCTTCCGAAGTACGGACGAGTTCAAGTGTTGTTTTCAGTTTTGGAATGCGTTCTGCACTGAGCAGAAAAATTAAATTCGGTTCATGTTGAAGTCGGGCGTAGAAACGTCCGGACGCATCTACTTGGTTTCCAACTTGCAAGGTATATACTTTCTGATTTTTCAGCTCGATGGTCAGCTCCACATTCGGTTTGTCGAAACCTGTAGCAGCATCGGTAGGTATGGATCTGCTCCCTACGAATGCGTCTGCCATCAAATCATCAAGTTCGTAGATGATGGCGTTCACTTCGGCGTTGTTTGCATCCTCTCGCACCGGCGCGGTGAGCCGCCAGTTAGTCCCCAGCCGTTGGCATGTGAAGGGTGTGCCTCCAGCCAAGGTCAAGGTCAACCGAATTGCGTCGTCAATATGGAAGTTGAGGACCTGTTTATCCCGTAACCACGCTGTCCCCAAGGCGATATTATCGATTAAGTCACGTTTCACACGGGTGACTTGGTTAGACTGCTCAGGTTTGACATAGACGGTGCCGTCCTGCGTATAGTCTCCGATGAGTAAAACTGCTGGCTTTTCTTCACGGCGTTGTGTAAATGCAATCTCAATTGACGGTGATGCTAATCCATAAGCTGCAAGGCTTTCGGTCGAATCATTGACAAATGCGACTGCCTCAAGCGCATCTACGCCGAAAAGCAGATCGTCTACTGCCTTTGGGTCTGTCTTCAGTTTTCCTGTCGGTGTTTGCAATTCCCAGGTGTTATCAAAGTTTTTCGTGCAAACAGTTGTCTCCTCACCTTGTTTGATTTCAATGCGAACCGTATTGAGGCGTTGAAAGTCGATAACCCGTTTATATCGCAGATCAAAAACAGATTTACTCAGAAGATGATAGATGTTTTCAGAGACAGTGTAGATGGCATCTTGATAAACGGTAGCCTTGACATAGACGCGTCCCTGCGTTCCTGTCTCTGACGCAACTGGCGCACCGATGTCAAGCGTGTAGGTGTTATCGCCATCTGTGAGTTTCATCTGAATACGTGGATCGTCTAAACCGAACTTTTCTAACCGTGTGAGGACATTGGCATCAGCACCGTCAGCCTCAAAGGATGACACTTTCAGCGCACGCAATTCCGAAAGAAGGCTCTCAATTTCTTCGGCATCCGCTTTCGCTTTGATCGGATGTATAACGTGCCATGTATCGCCTCGTTTTTCACAATTAATTGTGCTTGCTCCTGCCTTCCTATGTGTAAACTGGATGCTTGAAACCGTTTCTGGATTGAATTTAATCACCGATCGGTCGCGAAGGTCTGTGGGGGATTTCGTCAGATCATCAAGTGCACTGGATTCAATTAGAAAGATATGTGTTTCTGATTTCTCTTTGACATAGACTGAAAAGTTAATTGCTTTTTTGCCGATAAAGAAAGTTGGCGAAGTTCCAGCTGCTGTCCAAAGCGAGAGCGTTATACTCGGTGTATCCAGTCCATACTGTGCTAACTCGGTTACTTCAAGTGTCTGCTTGACGCGTTTGTTGAGGATATCATCTAACATTTGGCTGACTTTCTCGCTGTCTGCATCTGCCTGAAATGGGGAGGTGAGTCGCCAGTTCCCTGCTGTGTCTTTCACCAATTTCAGGTCTTGATATGCCGTATCCGCGAACGCGATTTCCACCTGTTGAACCGTGTCATGTGTCACGCCGTAGACCTGATGAATCGGCGGCTTTTCGTTTTCAGTCGTCTGATCTGAGGGTTCCTGAAAAAACAGGTAGTATGCCCCACCGATGCCTGCAAGGAGAACAACGATGATGAGTGTTGTCCGGAAGTTCACGCGCTCCCTCCTTCGCGACGCTGCCACCAGACGACCAACCCCGCGATGAAAACAATTAAAGGGATAAGAAAGACGGAGGTTATTTGCACGAGACGGATATCTTGAACAGCCATCTGACGCAAAGCTTGTTGTCTCAAATCAATGGGGCGGATAGCGATCAGGTCTTCCTCTAATGTGAGCCAATTGATTGTCGCTAAAAACAGGTCGCGACTTGCGGATCGGAAGAAGAGGTTTGTTGCGAAATCTGAATCCCCGAAAACAGCGATTCGCGTTGGACTTTCTGTCGTTTCGGTCTCTGTATTGCCACTTTGTTGGGAACTTGTATCTGGTTGACGAGTTTCATTTTTCTTTTCAGCTGCGACTGCAATAGATACAGGTCCCGACATATCTAACCCGGGAGTGTATGCCTCAGTATTGAAGGTTTCATCGGTGTTACGCTGCGTTTCTGCCCAGCTCACACCCGTGGGATTGATGGTTTTTACGAGGCTTTTCACATCCAGTGCAGGTTTTCCTGCGCTATCTGTTGCTTTGCGATCTTCCAGCGGTGTAACAGAACGGGTAACCGGGAACGGAATTGACACCTGCATGGCAGATCGGGTGATGTCGTGCGGTTCAAAACTTGAGAAGGGCGCAGTGGGTCCCAACTCGAAAACAAAACTGGCTCTGTCAACTACCAGGTCGTTGCCTATGACTATCCCCCATCTTTTCATCAGTTGAACGAGTCCCTTATTCACATCTTTTGCGGAAGTTACCGATGGATCAAGTAATAGGAACAGTTTTCCGTTCTGTGCGAGGTATTTTGACACCAATCCGATTTCGTGGGAAGTCAAAGTATTTTTGGGACCGGCAATGACGAGCACCTCACAATCTGCAGGAACAGTGGGTTGCGTCAGAAGTGAGAGAGGGGCTGCAACATAATTCTGATTTTCGAGTTCCGCTTTCACTTCGCTATACCCTGTGCTGTTGAAATCATCCACGGAACGTTCTTCGTGTCCAACAGTAAAATAGATTTTCTTTGTCTTTTTTCGGATAAGTTTGAGGATGGCACTTGTGAATTTTTGCTCTTCAAGTATGGTGACCTTTTCTGGTTTCCGTCCCAGTGCCTCAAAAATGACTGTTCCATCCCTGCGAATATTATACTTCTCTACAAGTTGAATGTCAATGTAAGGGTTCGCATGAGAGATAGTTAAGAGATCGGCTTCACGCTGATACAGTTCTAACATCTGTATTGTGCGTTGCCGGTCTGCTAACGGAACTTTTTCGCCTATAAATGTGGTTACCTGAATCTCAATATTAAGGGATTTGAGAATTTTTCGGGTCGGTTCTGAGAGGCTATACAGTCGGTCGCGCGTCAGGTCAGTCCTTTTATCGAACCGCTGTGCTACAATAGCGTTGATGAAGATCGCTATACCGATAAAGCCCATGATACTCAGCGCAACGTTTGCACCGTAGCGGGCTTGACGACTGACGAAAAAGTTAACAAAGTCAGCGAATCGCAATCGTGCAAAAATAACCAATGCGGTAGCACAGAGGAGCAGAAAAATCCAAAAGACAGGTTTCGCGGCAAAAAGTAGGCTCACCAGTGCAGCGAAACCGAAGATTAAGGCGAGGAATCCAAACAGTGGGCCTGTAACGTTTTTACTCGGCATCTCTTATCTCCATTTTGATGACTCAATAGACTTGAACGTTGCAAACAGGCAGACCCCTATAAAACTTATATAGTAGATAACATCTTTAAGCAGAATGACCCCCCGCGTAAAATCGTCATAGTGTTCAAGCAGCGACAGATAGCTTAGAAATTCCCCGACAGCTCCGTATTGAGATGAGAGTGAACCGATGACCCATAATGTTATGAGAATCCCAAAACTTGTCAATGCTGCAACGAGTTGGTTTTTACACATCGACGACATGAGTACCCCTAAGGCGAGGAAAGAAGAACCGATAAGGATAACACCGAAATAACCGCTCAACAGTACGCCGCCATCCAAGGGACCGAAACGTTGCGCCAAAAGCGGAAAAAAGAGCGTCAAGCCGAGCATAATGAGTAGCAGTGTCCAACTCGCGAGGAATTTGCCGAGGACGACCTGTCCATCTGTAATAGGTGAGGTAAGGAGGAGTTCAATTGTCCCTGATTTCCGTTCTTCTGCAAAGAGTTTCATTGTCAATACCGGTGTAAAAAAGAGCAGGATGATTGCCATATTGCCGAAGATTGTTCCCATCACCTGTGTGCCGGTACCCGCCTGTCCACTTGCTGAAATTAGCAGAATAGAAAAAAGAAACCCTAAAATTGCTGTGAAAACAAAGCAGACAAAATAGGCAATCGGTGAGACGAAATAGGTATATAGTTCTTTGGTGCAAACTGCAAGAATATTTCTCATTTTTTTAACTTTCCTTGCGGTTCGGTTAGGAAAGTTTGTTCAAAACGTTCTACTCCGTATATCCAGCCCGCCCGTTGGTTGGGCTTACGTACCTTGATGGATTTAATTCTAATTAAAAATTGCTGGTAAACTGTCAACAGTGACAGCAGGCGATTTTAGACACCAATTTCTTTCCATCACGCTTGGTAACTCATTGAAAATCGTTGCCGAACCTTTCCGATAAAGAAGGGACCGAGGGATTCAATGTATTTAGTCGTCTGCTCCGTTTGGCGCATATCCTGTATCAATCGCGATAACGGATGTAGTTCGGGACCGACTAAACCGATAACAAATTCGTTATCATTTGTATCTAACCCGAAGCATGCGAGTCGGATGTCGCTTGCGTGTCCACCTGCGGCGTAACTGCGACCGAGCATTGCGTGTTCACCTAAAATTCGTCCGCGTTCGCGATGTTCAAGCCGATAAAATTCAGGGTTCCGACGCAACGGGTACCAAATTGCCCAAGGGAATTTGGGGTTGAGGGCGTTTTGGCGCGGTTTGTTGAGGAGCCACTCTTCCAAATTCGGTTCTCTGCCACTTGCATAGGTTCGACCGATCATCGTCATCTCCGCACGATATAAAGAATTGGCTGCACGCTGGAATTCTACCAATAGGTCTCGCACATCTGTTGTTAGCACTACCGGATCTTCTGTGATAAAAAGTACACCGATGCCTGTCGGATTGTTGAAATCGTCGTATAGCACGGCGTTTAGACGACTTTTTTCAAGGCGGTCAATGATGGGACTTACGTCTGAACAGTCCTCAAAAACGTGGAGTTGGAAGAACAGTCGTCGGTCGCTGACTTGTGGTTCGCCATCAATCGGGGCACCAATTTCTCGCAGGTCTACCGGTTCAGGTCGGGATGGTCGCTTTTGTTCTGTGTTCATAATTTTTTATAACGGCTTTCCGATTTATGGTTGACGGCTATTTCTGCCGACGGCTGATGGCTGACGGCTATTCTCAACGTTTCGTGGTATATGATGCGCGGATCCACTCTTCAAGCACCTGATCCGGATTTTCCACGACTTCCTTTGGGAAAGTGAATGTAGACCGTCCGGTGTTCTGCTTGATGAGGTTCAAACCGTGCTGGTAACTTTCAAGGAGTTGGTCACATATCCGTGGTATCGCTGTTTCGTCTGCCACTGCGCGTTCACAGATAAGCGCAGTGGCTTCGGCATCGAACTGAATTTGTAACTGGTGTTCAGCATAAAACTGTGCCTCATATCGGCGAACTTGCTCGTGCATTACCGTTTTGCGGTTATAATCGGCATCTTCGGTGATACGCTTTAATTCGGTATCTGGATCATCCACCACCTCTGCTGTGACGACGAATTCATTAACACCGGTAGACGGCAGTTCAAATTTATAGTTCCGTAACACCTTTTCGCAGACTGTCATTAAGGCACGCGCCCCTGTTTTTTGCTCGATGGCTTTTTCAGCGATTCGATGTAAACCTTTATCCGAAAACAGGACCGTGATCCCATACGCCTGAAACGCGTTCTCATACTGACGAATAATAGAGCCTTCGGAATATTTCAAAATATGGAAAAGGTCGTCTACTGCAAGTTCACTGCAAACGACATGCACTGGGAGGCGTCCAATGAACTCAGGTTCAAAACCGAAGTCGATGAAATCCTTCGGTGTAACGTCCCCAAGATATTGTGCAGCATCGTCCGCCTGACTGGTAACTTCAGCGTTGAACCCGATTCGACTTTGATGCATCCGTTTCTTGATAATCTTCTCCATACTGGTAAATGCGCCGCTGATGATGAACAGGATATGACGCGTGTTGATGACCTCTTTCTCGACTTTGCCGCTTTTCTGGAATTCCATTGCGGCACGCATCTGTGAAGCGACATCGTTTCCTGAACGCAGATCAACTTCGGTCTCTTCCATCAATTTGAGGAGTCCGATTTGCACGCCCCGTCCGCTCACATCGCGTCCGATGATATTCGGGGGTGTCGCGATTTTGTCCGCTTCGTCGAGGTAAATAATACCGTATTGTGCCAATTCAAGGTTGTCCTCGGCTTGTGTTACCAATTCGCGAATTAAGTCGTCTACATTGGCACCGACGTAACCTGTCTCACTAAACCGGGTGGCATCCGCCTTGACAAACGGCACACCGATGAGTTTAGCGATGTGTCGGATCAAATAAGTCTTGCCGACACCCGTTGGACCGAGCATGACGATATTCTGCTTTGAGTAGTCGGTATCGGCAGCCTCGGGATTTTCATGGCATTCTCGGACGTGGTTGTAGTGGTCACAGACAGCGATAGCGAGGGCTTTCTTTGCTTCGTCCTGCTTAATCACGTACCGGTCGAGATACTGCTTAATCTCCTTCGGTTTGAGATCAAACTTCAAATCGAAGGTCTGCTTGGGTTCAGGTGCCTCTGCTTCGCCTTCAGGTGTGGGTTCGGTAGCAGTTGCGTTTATCAAGCGGACAGTTCCACCGTACTTCTTTTGCCAAAATTCTTGGAATTCCTTTTCAATCTCTTCGGGTGTGGGTATTTTTTTGTTTGTATGCATAGTTTCGTTATACTATTCCTGTGAGTTCACGGCGAACAATTTCAGTTCCCGTTACCATTGTTTTTAGTTTAGCGGCGGCTGCCCATCGCGCTGTTTGACTGAAACCGCAGTCTGGTGTGATGGACAGCTTTTCGGGACGGACATGTTTGAGTGCTTCGCGAAGCAGTGCTGCGATATCCTCTGGTGTTTCCACATAATAATTTTTGACATCAATGAGTCCTGCGGCGAGTTCTTTATCGTTTGGAAACTCGCTCCATAATCCGATCTCTGCCATCTCTCGGTTCGCAAATTCCAGTGCAAGTTGGTCAAATGCTGCATCAAGGATATGTGGAAAAAGCGGACGATAGGAACGTTTACCGACTGCCCTACCGCGGTAGTTACCGAAACAGATATGCAGACCAATTTTTGCCGATACACCTTCAATTGTATGATTGAACAACTTCACAAACTCCTGCGGACGATCGGGATAGACAGCATAAGAGGGTTCATCTAACTGAATGAATTCCGCACCTGCTTCAACAAGTTGCCGGAGTTCTGTATTAATAATCTCCGCACAAGCGTAAGCGACTTCGAGGCGTTCTTTGTAGATACCTCCGGTTTGAATACGTCCTGAGAGCGTGAATGGACCCGGACATGTTACCTTGAGCGGTTTTGTCGTTTCGTTTTTTGCGAATTCAAATTCAGGAAGGATACCGAGTCCATCGGGGACTGTAAGCGGAACGGAAGGCAGCCATTTGCCGCGCTGATCGTGTCCATCGGGTCCTTGGGTTCTTGGTGCCGGGAGTTGCTCTAATCCGGTGAACCGTTCATAAAAACCGAGCACAAAATCTTGGCGGCGCATCTCACCTTCAGTGATGATGTCAACCCCGGCGCGCTCTTGGTCAGCGATGGCGGTTCGGACTGCATCGTCAAGAGTTTCGTTGATGTCGGTTTCGCCGAGTTCACCGCGTCCAATTGCCTCAAGGGTTACGCACAACCAACTTGGGGGTGCGTAGCTTCCGATAGTGCTTGTGGGTATCAATATGTCTGTCTCTTTCATCAGACTCCTCTATTCTTTATCTCGGAAATTTGTGAGTTCAATTAACTCTGATTTCTTTATGTGGCTGCTCTTGATTTTCTATGTCAGCGACGCGATTTTCACTACTATTCGACCCTTGAGCGGCTTTCTTCGCTTGACGTGAGGATGCCTTGCTTTGCAAGTAGGCGATATACCGATCGATATCATGATCGAATTTCTTGGAGATTTTGTTGCGAATGCGTCGGATATCTTCAACAATAGGGGAATCTTTAATCATTGGAGCCTCCGACGTTTGCATAAAAAAACGGTGGCATTGTTAAGGCGACCACATCGTCATCACCAGAGATTTCGCGTGCCATTGCGAGCGCGTCGTCTAAATTTTTTGCCCAGTCAACACCTAATCGCTGTGCTACCCTCGGTTCCTTTGGACCCACGAGGATGACCTTAGATAAGTACTTCAGCGGATACGTCGCCCAGTACCAGACGGTGAACGGATGGAAGCCGTGATGTGCGAATTTGTTCCGATAGCAGTCGATGAGATACTCGTCTTTCGCGTATTTCTCCTGAAACTTCTGCTGCATCTCAAACGGTTCAGTGGTATCCGCCAGCACCTCATCGTAAAACATCTTATAGGCGACGTGATACTCTTCATGGAAAATCTCGTATGTCGGGTTCATGATGATGACAACGCCATCTTTTTTGATGATGGGTTTGTTGTAGAACCAGTTAAAGACGTAACCCAAAATGTCGCTGACCACCAACACAGGATTGATACGTGCATCGACGGCGTAAGGGCTCATATCGGGGAGTCCGAACACCAATGTACTAAACTGGCGCGGGATGTCTATTGCCAACTGATCCTTCATTGATGCTAAGGTTCTCTCGTGAACGGCATCAATGTCGCCTGCGTTGATCTGTATCGGTTCATAATCGGTTCGGACGCTTTTGAGGATTGCATAACGTAGCGATTCGGGTAAAAGCGATAAAGTTGCGGGTGTAAAGGTTTTAATAACCTTCTCTGCGATGTTACAATCGCGGTTGGGTTTCCCAACGTAGCGGAGATGGAACGGATAGATCGCACCGTTCATCGCTGCTTCAAGGACCAATATAGGGGTCTCTTTCTGAATGAGACGACTCATCCGCTCGATACAGGCGTGCATGTGCGAACCTTCGGGTTGCATCACATGCGGACTCTCCGCTGTCATGTGCGGTGAATGGTGTGGAGCAATGGAGTTATACGTACCGAGACCCACTGCGACGGATTTATGCCCACCGTTAAGCGGGATCTGTATCATATCCACATAAATCACCAGATCGGCTTCAAGTACCGCTTTATCTGTTTCAACGATTTCATCTTGTTCCGTGCGTCCTACCTCAACAATCTGGTCGGCATCTTCCGCATCAAAGTTTCGGAGTTGATGCGGATAGAACTCGTCCATGATATCTTTGCCGAGCATATAAGCGAGTTCGTGTTCCTTCATTTTACGGTGCAGCGCAACAGCACAAATCAGTTGGATATTCTTTTTCTCCACGCCGTAGCTGTAGAGCATCCTTAAGAGGGTCTCAACCATAATCTGCCGCATATCTGGCTTTTTCGTGGCAGGGAAAGGCTGACAGTTATCGTCAAACAGGATAAGGACCTTTGCGTTGCCGTTGACGAGTTCGCTAAGCGGTGGCATCTCAAGTGGGTTTTCAAAAGCACGTTGTGTGTGTTCGCTGAGTGCTGCGCGCTTAATTCCCGGCAGGGGAGGCTTGGCGTAATAAACCTCTGAATTATCCGGCAGTTTCGCGTTGATGAGATGGTTTCCAAAGTAGGTGAAATATTTCATTTAAACTGGGTAACTCGCTTCGTGAGACGGTTTCAATTGATGTTCAAACAGTTTTGCAATTACCCATTTATTTTAGCATAATTTATGCGAATGTGCAAATTTTTTAGCGAATTACGGGTGCTGTTCAGATTCCAAGGCTTCTACGTTTTTCTGTAAAAAGGGACAAGTAGATGAAATACATTACTCAACCTTCATTTTTCCCCAAGTTGTCGTTAATTTATCTATGCTGGGAGTGACACGAACCCCTGGGAAGTCCAACGCGATGCTCCATGGATTATTCAATCCTGTGATGATGTTTTCGACTTTACTGCCGTCGAGATTCGCACGCTGAATTGTGCCCGTGTGGGTCTTTGACTCAGAGGTTATCCAGTATATTTTTCCCCCGACTGGGTCTAAGGCGAGACTCTTTAGTTGATCCGGACTTGTAAAAATTTCTTCGAGATTACTACCATCAAGGTCAGCACGTTGAATTGTGCGGGGACCGTCAAATCCGCGTATCCATACCGTCCAATATATCTTTCCGCGAGCCACGTCCAAGGCGAGTGAAACTGGTTCATCCATTGTTGCGACGACGTTTTCAACGTTACTACCATCAAAATTGGCACGTCGGATGGCATTCCTTGAATAGTCTGTCCAATACATTTTTCCTCTATTCCTGTCCAAGGTGAGAGCGTTTGAAAAAGCTTCGTAGGTCACAAGGTCCTCGACATCGCTACCATCAAGGTTAGCACGCTGAATATGCTTTAACATTTCGTTTACCCAATACATCTTTTTTCTCTGTACGTCTAAGGCAATATGGCGTGGATTAATTAGCAAATCATGTGTCAGCTTAATCTTACCCTCTTTCCAATACACAACGCCTGTGCATTTGCCATCACGACATGTTATAGTTACTGAGCGGCCTCCTGGTGGGAACGTAAATCCTGTAATGATGTCTTTGACATTACGTCCGGTAAGGTCGGCCCTCTGAATTTTACGCGTACTTTCGTCCGTCCAGTACACCTTACGTCTCAGCATGTCTAAAGCAATGGCTCTGGGGGCTTTCAGTTCTGTAACGATGTCTTTGACATGGGATCCGTCAAGATGCGCCCGCCGGATCTTACCTGTTTTTTTTGTCCACCCGGCTTCTGTCCAGTATATCTTGTATCTTCCCTGTCCGTAACTTGTGCTGTGTATATTGACCGCTAACAAGAGTGTCCCTAAGAAGAACACTAAGCATTTTCGCGCTGCAACTAAATTTCTCATTTTGGAGGGCTCCTTTCTTTTTTAAAACTACTACCTTATAACCCAAGTTGCTACGGACAAGATTTATAGCAGGCAAACACTGTTTTTTACTGAAAGAACAATGATTTTCTGGGCTTCAGATTTTTTCTGTCATAGGTCGGGGTTAGAAACTTCCCCTACAAGAACTTTCGCAAAATAGATGGCAACTTGAGTCACCTTAATACCGCACGTTATAGATATGTAGCAAATTTCATGCCACTCTGGACAGGCGTGCTGCTGGGCTTTTTTGTAAAAATTGCACCGAATAGGGCAAGGCTTGTGGCAACTTGCCCAGAATGGTGCAGTTTCGGGTCTTTCGTTGTTCGACAAGGTTTTTGGGTTGTTTATTATGGGTAAAGCGTGAATTTTGGCGGCAGGGATTTCAATCTTTGGAGAGTGGTTTTAACGGGTATGATGGACAACTGATAAACATGCTTATTTCGATAGACACAAGAGGCGTGTGTGATTTCGTCGTAACTGGAATCAATAGCGAGAATTTTCAAATTAGGTCCCGATTCAATACGTCATCTTACGTCTGAGATAACGTTCTTATTTAACAGATTAGAGAGTTCCTTCGCGGGCCCGTTCAAGCAAGAGTACGATCATTCGCTGTTCAACCTCAATGAGCGTACGCCCTATACGTGTTCGCGCCCTAACTTCATTAATGGCGCGCTTTTTGCTGAATACTCCCAGTCCCAAAATACCTGTGTCAAACACAGGGCGTTGTCGAATGCGTTCCGCAACCAATTCTGACTGTTGTTCAGGAGTCAATTGGATAAACGAAAACCGTGCGGGTTCTTCGTCTATCACTTCTCGCAAAGAGATCCATTGCCCGTCAGGAGCCATAGCCACCGGACGGCTCCAATGGTCTTCGCGAGTTACTGGTATGTTATTCGCCATGAGGGGTCTCCTTAGAAATGGTTTAAGTCTTTTTAGAGAAGTTAATACCTAAATATCAGGGAAAGGGGAAGCGGATAAACTTAGGTCTTGCGACTTAATACCAAGTGTCAGCCGCAAGATTATTTTTTGCATTGCAAAATGGGTTAACTATGTAGGCATTATACAACAAAAACAGGTAAAAGTCAAGAAAAATCCGGAGATATCCACGCTATATCAACCAGGTAATAGACGATATCCAATACCAGTCATGAGTCCGACGATGATCCAGATGCCGCCGATGAAGCACTCTCCTAACACGACCCCTAAAATGAGCGGACGGAGTTTGCGGTAATAGGCGACACCGCCGAACTTCAGGGTGGTGTATTTGAGGAACCAACCGATGAAAAATGAACCCCAAAAACAGTACGTCGCATAACTCGTCATCATGAGAGAACCGATCGGGTGTAGTTTCCACCAGAGATAGTGGTGGCGCATCCAGAGCATGCCAAACATCGTGGCACCACCGAAGATGAACGAACCGAGTCGCTCCAGTTCAATACCAGTCGGATGTTGCAGAATGCTTGTGAGACGATTAAATGGGGAAGTTGTGGAGATCATATAGGTCCAGTGCTGTAAATTCACTGCGCCGTGCGTGTAGGCGAGATCTACGGACGAATAGTAGGAGACACCCATTGCCAAGACGATAGCGATACCCATCGCCAACAGAAATGGACGTTGTTTGAGACGCAGCGGTTCCGCGAGTTTGAAGTTGTTCATCACGCTTGGCATCAGAATCTCCCGCATATCGAACATCAGCACCCGTTCATAAGCGACCAAGGTCCAACTCGGTGCATTGACGCGCGCACTACCAAACAGCGTAATGAGGTATTCACCGGGTAGAAAAGAGTAAAGGATAAACATCAAACCACCGTTAGTAACCATCCACGTGCCGACTGTTGTGATAGCAAGGAAGATACCGAGTATAAAAAGTGCCACCCATACACGCATGCCAGCGAGGCTGCATATTAGCGTAAGCAGTAAGATCCCGCCAATCATACCCCATACCGCCCAGACGTAAGGTAAAGGTTCGTTCGTATCGTTGCCAGAACGTTTGCCAAAAATCGTTGCGAACGCCCGTCCGAAATGGCGTTTCCCAATAAAAAGGATAAAACCGATAAAGACCAGCAGCGCGCCCATCTGCTGGTTCTGATGGAAGTTCCACTGGTTCACTTTTGAACCCGTTGCGTAGATTAGCACCGTCTCCATCTTGCCGAACAGGAAGAAGAACCAGAAACTAAAGGATATTTCGAGCGTGAGCAGATAAACAATAGCAATAACTGAAGGGTAGATAAAGAGATTCACCGAGGGCCACCATGCCAAGGCAGAGAAGGGTTTTTCAGTGAAGAATTGGGCAATCGGGAAATAGAGAGGCGGGTTTGGTATAGATGGAAAGTAGAGGTGCAATCCCTTCAAGCCGTGCAATAGGACAGGTATGGCAAAACCTGACCACATCAGCCGAGATTTGAAAAACCTGTTCACGAGGGTACCCCCTGACGGTGGTTGAAACATCTCTACCGGCAGTTGGACGAGCGGAAAGGTGAAGCGTTCGTGTTCTACCCACTGTTTGCGGAGGATAACCGTCCAGCAGATGGTGACGAAATAGAAGATCAGGACAAACGCGCTCCATCCGACAATCGGCTTCACCCATGCTTCCCATGGTATTCGGTCGCCATCCGGCAATTGCTCATAAAAATAAAAGACGGCTTTCGGATCTTTCACAACCATCCAGTCTGGGAGATGCTGATGAAAAAGTGTTATCCACTCGTTTTCGGGGGTTGCGAAGTAGAACGGACTGACAGCGAGTGGGACGAGGTATCGCATCAGTCCTGAAGATGGAATCCCTGATGCAACAAGCATCATGCCCCAGATGATAAGGAGTTCACTGCCTTGCAATTCCGTGTTGGGTTTTAATCTTTTGAGAAGTGTGTTGACCCCGAGTATGAAGACCAACATGACGAAAACAACAGCGATTGGTAGATGGTTCCCCGCGAGATAGGTGCCGCCGACGTGGAAATCGTTATAGGGAGTGGCGAGACATTGGCATACCACTGCCACCATGCCGATGAGGACACTCCGCGCCGTGATACTGCTATAGGTAGAATGGGACGTTTGCGGAAAATTCTGCGAAGTGACGGGAGGTGTCATAAGGAATGTATTACGTGATTGTGTAGCCAGCAGAATCGGTCCGTAAGTCAAATACGGTTTTTACAGTGGCAGTCTTGCCTGTGTTCAGAGCAGTCTGGATGGCATGTTTGTAGTCTCGCAGTGGAAAACGTCTGATTACCAGCGGACGTAATTGCGCCCCCGTTTTTTCGAGGAGCTGCATACCGAGTGCAAAAGTATGAATCTGTTCACCGTTGTGTGTTTCAACACCATAAGTATAAGCACCTGTTACTTTCAATTGCTTATACCAAACCGAGACCCAGTCGATGTTTTTAGGGATTCCTGGCATACCGAGCAAGATGACTTCGCCGTTCGCGTGTGTGAAACGGAGCGCATCGTCTATTGTGACACTGGAACCGATGCAATCGAAGGTGACATCTACACCCCCAATTAATACCTCTTGTCCCAATTCCGGTTGATACGATTCTGAACCTGTGAGTTCGCAGAATGCTGTGTACCGACTGCTATTCGGCGATATTATCTCATTTGCACCGAGGTCAAGTGCCAATTGCTGTTGGTGTGGATACTTGGCGAAGATGAGGATCCGGTTTTGATAGCCGAGCATCCGAAGTGCTGCAACGGTAAGGAGTCCCATCGTGCCACCACCAATAACACAGATGTTGTCTGCTGTGTTGTATGCGACCTTCAAAACGCCGTGTATCGCACAGGCAAAGGGTTCGAGTAGCACGGCAATTTCGTCCGAAACACTATCTGGGACAAGATGGAGTTGTGATTGATGCGCGACGACATATCGGCTCCATCCACCGCCTGTATCCCGACAATAGCCGGTCTGAACGCCTTCGGAGATATCGCCTTTTGTGATATTTTCGCAGTTGGCGAAGTGTGCGTTTTGGCATTGATAACACGGCGGTGAGATTCCTCTTACCGTACATGAAAGCGCAGGTTCAATCACCACCCGCGCACCGGTAGGGAAACCTTCCACTGCATCACCGATCTCCGCAATTTCGCCGACAATCTCATGTCCTAAAACGAAAGGCGTTGATGTGAAAGGCGAGAAATAGGGGCTTCCCTTTGCAGTGATTGTCGCTAAATCGGAGCCACAAATACCGCTGAGTCGGGTTCTGACCTTGACCCATTCAGGTGTCGGCAGTTGTGGTTCCGTGATGTTAACGAGATGCACACAAGAGAACGGTGACGTGTAGAGACCCCGCCACCGTTTGCCGAGGTAGCGCATCGCGAGATAACGTGGGATGTTTTTGGTGTATTGAATGGCTTCCACTTTAATGGTTCTCGGTTTTCGGTTCTCAGTTGCCAGTTGTCGGTAGCTACTTAATTGCCGTTGTCAAATTTGACGCGTCTGTAGACGTGCTGTAAAGGTAGTTCACACTGGTTAGATAGCAGTGGCACGACATCCGCAAGTGCCCGAAATTCTGTCGGTATCCATTCGGGTTCATGGCGACGATACCGCAGCACCTGTACTTTATCTTGTGAAATCAGAATGTATTCTTGTAAGGAATCTATTTGACGATAGTGTGTGAATTTTTCGTCTTTGTCGTATGTTTCAGTGGAAGCTGAAAGCACCTCTACAATAAGTGTCGGGTTCAGAAGTGTGTCGAAAGTATTATCCTCGGCGCGTGGTTCACCACACACAACAACAATATCTGGGTAAAAGTAGGATTCTGTCTGGGCAACTTTCACGCGTAGATCACCAGTCCCAGCGACTTGACATTCCGTATTCATCAATTGGTTGTTAAGGTGAATTGCCGTGTCAAACGTGATAAAATTATGTACGAAACTGGCACCAGCCATCGCGATGGTCTCTCCGTTCACATATTCGTTTTTTGTGATTGCCTTACGTTCCAATTCAAGGTACGCTTCGGGCGTTAGGTAAGTTGGTGCTGCGATAGGTGCCATCTGAGTTACTCCGTCTCCCGTGTTTCGTCTAATTGCTGAGGTTCAATTATAGCGAAAGTTTTTCGGCATATCAAGTAAAATATTATGCTAATGACACTGCAATGAAATTCCACCACGATTGCGTTGCAGCTTGACTTTTTCAGGTGTCGACAGTTGTGGCTCTGGAATATTAACAAGACGTAGGCACTTTATCAATTTTGTGCATCTGGTCCGTTAAGGAGTGCATCTATATCAAATATGACCGGTTCACGGATTATCTCTTTACCCATTGCCTCTTCAATTATGTCAAGCAATGCTGCTTTACGGTCTTCAAAGAATTTCTCGAAATTATTATCTCGGAGTGCGCTCGGACAGATAAGATGGGAGGTAAGTATCTCATCCATAGCAGCACCGTCTATTCCTGCATCTTCTTGTATTTTGGCTAAATACTTTGAAGGCGCGCGTCCACCGATCTTTCGATTCGCACGTGCTGAAAGAGGGGTTTTGTTAATAATACTATCGTAAATCTCTTTTGCTATTTTTTCTTTTTTGCACCAAGCTCTGGGAAATATGTGATGGATGTCAATGTCGTCCCTACTGCGTTCCATGTCTTCAGTAGTTCTTTCCATGAGAAAGTCATGACATCCTTGGGCAATGAGTAGAGCGTAGGATCCTTTGTATGCTGCGCTACCGCGGGTTCGTAGTTCAAGAACACGATTAGTTTGGAAGTTTGCCTCCTGAATTGTTGCTGGTTCATCTGAATTACCTTGAATCCAGCCAATTACTTCAGAGAAATCATTGGCTACTCGACTATCAATGGAACCGGCGTACATTTCTCCAAGTACACCACACCAGTACCAGCGGGTAATCTTTTCCTGAGCACCAATGGTCATTCCTTCATCACCTAGTTCTGCTAAGATCGCCGCAAGTGGGACAAGTTGAGTTTGGTATGGAACATCTCTGGAATTGAATATTTTCCGTCTGTTTAAGAATTTAGCTGCTTCCGCAAACCCAGCCTGAACTTTGTCCACTTTTTGTTTGTAAGTTTGCACATCCAACTCCAATAGATCTCTACGTGTGCAGCTACCGCTAACGAGCAGGCTAAGTGCCCTCAAAAAACTAATGTTGTCAAGTTTCCTTAGAACTGGAAACTTGCGAAAATATTTTACCCTCTTATTCCAATCTTCGCGAAGATCGAACTCTTTTGCGGCGAAGCTTGCAGTAAGTAATTCGAATACAGTGAGTGTTATGCCTCCGGTGTTTACTTTTTCAAATACCATACAGACGGCCTCTCTGGGAGCTCCACGCAGCTCTATAACAGGCACATTGTATCGTTGAAAACATGTTATTATTTCACCTTCAAAGTTGTCGAATAAATCCATTTTTTCCTTGCTACGTTCCCAATGTCTATAATATCCCTGCCTCCAAGAAGCTGAGTCAAAGATTTTGTGCACAGGGAACATATTATTTTTATATTGTTCTTCAACTGATGATAGATCTATAGTTCCGCCATCGGGTGTCTGTAGTTTGTGGTCTTCTCCACAAGATATGACTGTTTCCTCGCGATTGATGTCAGAATTAACAGACTGATCCATGTCTATATAGTACCATCGGAGACTGTCATTTCCTCTGTTATTCCGTATAGAAACAGCCTTGCCTGACATTACAGATTGAAACAGCGCGGTTAACCGTTGTTGACCATCCAAGATGAGAGTAGTTGGTTCATTCTGGGCATGTACAGGGTCAGTTCCCTCAATAAGCCTTGCTTTGAAACTAAAGTCAGTACTACCAGTTTCAAGGGTCAACACCGATCCAATAGGAAATGCTTGTGATATACTCGCGAGGAGACTTCGGATACGGTAATCATCCCATACCCAGTCTCGCTGGAAGTCTGGTAATTGGATTCTTCCACTTCCTATGTCCCTGAGCAAATCTTGGAGGAAAGGCCTGTCAATACTGAAAGTGCTCATGTTCATTTCTCCAGTTAATAAAAATTTGCATGAATTAAGGCATTGTTTGAGGGTCATAGACGGGATAGGGATATCCCGCCTTCAGGTAGATCAATTACGCGTTTGCCTCAGACTGATAATACTCCATCAAAATCTCAGCGACTTCGGGGCGTGCGATTTCTGGTGGCGGTGGTTCGCCAGCGGCGAGCATCTCACGCAATTGTGTCCCAGAGATGCTGAAGTAGTCGTCTGCATCGTGCGGGCTGTCGCTCATCATGACGATTTCATTGCGCTTTTTGCTCCACACGGTGAAATTACCACGGAAGATACCGATTTCGAGTGCGTCTTCAGGAATTGTGTCGAAAATCTCCTGGGCATCGAATGCGTCGTAGTAGTCGCCTGCGCCTGCGTGGTCGCGTCCGACGATGAAGTGCGACGCCCCGCAATTCTGACGGAAGACGGCATGGAGAAGTGCCTCTCTCGGTCCAGCATAGAGCATATCGAACCCGTAACCGGTGATAGAAACGGTATTTTCGGGGAAATAGTGTTCCACCATCGTACGGATGCAAGCATCACGAACAGCAGCGGGGATGTCCCCGGGCTTTAGCTTGCCGAGAAGCATATGAATTAGAATACCATCGGCATTGACTGCCTCTTGTGCGATTTTGCAGAGTCCCTCATGGGCGCGGTGCATCGGATTCCGTGTCTGGAAAGCGACGACGGTGTCCCATCCGCGCGCAGCGATGTCCTCACGAATTTCGACGGCTGTGCGGAATGTATCTGGGAAATCTTCGCGGAAGTAGGAGTAGTTCAATACTTCAATCGGACCTGAGAGGACGTTATCTCCAACATCTGCGAAAGCGGGGACACCGGGATGTTCCGGGTCGGTAGTTCCGAACGTCTTTTCAATGAGGAGTTGTTTCTGTTCCGTTGTGAGTGTTTCGATCGCCGAAACCTTCATAACCGCGAGTGGCGGGTTGCCCTCAACGTTTGGGTCGCGGAGCGTGATTCTGTCGGCATTCTTTACAGCATCAGTGAGTTGTTCAGATGGAACAATGTTCATCACAGGAACGGGCCAAAAGAGTCCGTTCGGCAGTTTCATATCTGCGGCGACACTTGTCGCCTCGGCAATGTTCATATAGCCCGTGAGCGGTGTAAAGTAACCTGATGCGAGCATGACGGCTGATGCAGCGGCACCCGAAGAAAGTCGTACAGACGGAAGTTGCTCTGCCTCTTTGGTCAGTTCGGCGCGTTGTGCATCATCCGAAACGTAGAGCGGTTGTAAGGTTTCGGCTCCATGTGGTTTAATCATTTTTTGGTAATGTCTCCTTTGAGATTTGCAGTAATCTACAACCAAATTTGTGAATGGTAGGTTATTCTGTTTCAGCCGTTATCTGTTCGACTATAAAGCCGTTCCATATCCAATGGTTGTGTTTAGCATCTGTCTTGATTCGCAGTTTCGGTGTAAAAATTACTTGGATAAGATAACCGTTTGTTACCTCAACTGTATCAATTTCTTCAACTTTTTCATTGCCGGGCGGAACAGTGAGTTTCTTCACAATAGGTTTTCCGTTCGCCAGCAGATTGACTTCGTGTGTTGCACTTTCTGCTGACTGGAAGATGTTGGTTATACGATATGTTCCGTTGGGCAGGTCGAGTTTGAAAGCGGCATCTTCTATGCCCCAGACAGCGTCTCTCCCGAGCGGACCGGGATCCTCCGGTCCTTGATAGGCTTGACGGGGTAATTTGCGCCGGGCATCGGCTCTCGAATCCTTGTGATTCCACTCGGTATCCCACCCGAATTTACCACTCTCGTACATTGTTTTCGGTCCGATAGCGTGATGATTTGGTGCTGTTTGACCGTTATCGGGTTGCATATCAAAACGGATGACAAGGTTTCCTGATTCTGTCTTATCCCAGTGTTCAAGCATCGGTTCGGCGGCGCGTTTTCTTTTGAAGAGTTTAAGCCGTTTCGTCTCATGGATGAGATCATAATTCGGCGTAAGGTCTGCAAACTTCTCAGATTCTGGGTAAAACCAAGCGACCATATAATCGTCGTTGATGTAATTTAAGTCCACACTCTCATAGTTGTTGCGGTTTACCGGAAAATAGTTATAATTGGCTTCATAGTTGAAGAGATGCGCCACGTCATCGGCGTATACACCGTAAAAGGCGACGGAGTGTACAAACGGTGTAACGTATGCAATTCTCCCCAAGGCATCCGATTTATGCCAATCTGGGCTGCGGTGTCTAAATGACGTATGCGGCTCTATCAACCGCGCACCGGAGACAAGGTCAGCGATCTCAGGCGAGATGCGTCCGTGATCGTAAGCGGTTCTCCCGAAGTGGAGCAGACTGAAAACGATGAGACACGCTGCGATAACGCCGCGAGCGATTTTACCCATGTCCAGTGCTAACCAAGGTGCCAGCATCAACAGAATGTAGAGATGGATCCTATCGTTAATCCAACCGCCCGGTCCATAACCCCACGGTGCTCTAACGAACATATAGGTAAATATGATCGCAATTAGTAAGAAGACATCGGTCTGTTTCACCCATTCCTTGCGGTGAACGCGATAACAGATAGAGATAACAATTCCGATACCTAACACCAAGAGAAGCAGATAATTAACGGGAATATGCCAATCGGTGAAATAGACGATTGATTTAACGCCCAAAAAGTATTCCCAAATCCATTTCATGCCGCGATGGCTGCCGTCCTGATGCTGTTTGAGGCTTTGTAAGTAATACTCCATCAGCACAAAATAGACCGGCACCATATAGAGAAAGAAGCCGAAAAGCGGTTTGAGACGCATGATAAACTCTCGGAACCATTCGGCATGTCGTTCGCGCCACGTCGCTGATAGTGCTCTACCGCCCCATATACATCCACCTGCTATAGAAATCCCTAAAACAATCAGTCCGTAAGAGGCGATATGCGATAGATAGGTCAGCAGTAGTAACACATAAAGCCATACAAGGTGTTTTACTTGCATATCGTCTTTATGCTTCCACCAGAAACCAAAACTGAAGAAGAAAAATGAGATGCTCAGTTGGAAGTTGTAAAACCCCATGTAGAGGAGGTAATTGTAAGCAAAAGGAAAGCCGAGCCAAGCGTACATAAACTTTCCTTCTCGATCTTTGTGGACAGCGTTGAGGAAATAGAAGAAAGCGAAAGGGACCATGCCTATTGCAATTGAGAGAAAAACCTTCTCGGCAATGACAGGCGGAAATACATAGAGGAGTATCATCAGCATAATGTGCGATAACCAGTTCGGGAAGATCGTGATGTTCAGCTGCCACGCATCCCGCATTTTATAGTTTTCGTGTTTGGCATACTCCTTGAGTACCAGACCGTTATACACGTGGCTGACACCGTCTTGGGAGGGAAAATAGGCGAAAATCCATAGTGGCAGGAGGTGCAACACCAACAGTACTACAAATAGGTGTTTCCATGACCAACGTTTCCAGTCAAACATGTGCTCTCTCCGATATATTTACAACTCATCTCATAAATAATTGTAGGAGGGGTTTGTAACCCCGATTACCATACCTTAACCCTGAAAGTTATCTCTAAAATAGAGACAGTGTGCTGTCAAGGGGCACCGTTCACATAACGGTTTTCGTGCATCACAAATGCGTCTGCCGAAATAGATTAAATTCATGTGGAAGGGATACGCCTTCCCTGCTGGCACAATCGGTGGTAATACCTGATGTGCTTTCTCTGCACTGCAATTCGACGGGATCAATCCGAGACGTTTGGAGATCCGCAAAATATGTGTGTCAACTGGGAACACCTCCCTGCCGCAGGCGAAGGAGAGCGTAACGGAAGCCGTTTTAATCCCGATACCCTTATGTTGACACAGCAGTTCAAGTGCTTCCTCCGTCTCCATGTCGTGAATGAACGCCAAGGAGAGTTCGCCGTGTTCGGCTTTTAGCCATGTAAGAAAGTTTTTGATGGTATGGCTTTTCTGGTTTCCCAATCCGGCAATTTTTATTGCTGCCTCTATCGCCTTGACATCCGCTTGCAAAACATTTTCCCACGTCGGAAACTGTTCTTTGAGTTTCACGTATCCCTTGTCACGATTCACATCTGTCGTGTTTTGCGATAGGATCGTTAAGATGAGACATTCGAGTACATCGCCTGCGCCGTCGCGGGTCGGTACGCCGAGTAAACCTTCTAATGTTTCTGATATGAGTGCTGCTTTCTCTTTGAGTTCCAATTGTCTGCTTCCGATTGCTGTGTTTTAAATATTATACCACAACTAGAAAAAATAACAACGCCTTTTACATATTCACGCAAAGTCATTCAGTTTTAAGAAATTCTTGAGTTTCGCGCCTCTTTTCACGAATCCAGTTCGGTTGGAATGCACGTCGCATTTGGGCGAGTACGCCGCAAAACCGAACCTACCGGGCCTGGGGGTCCAAAATTGGACTAAAAAACCGAGAACTGACTGGCTCTGCGTATTTATGTGAGTTATTCAATTCTTCCGAATTCGAAATTCTAATTGCTGACTGCCGAAAACCGATTAAAAGAGGAAACGATACATCGGTTGGTCGAGGGCAATAGATAAAAGACTCCAAAACGATCCGATTACGAACTCGCCAAGCACGATACCGAGGAAGAACGGAACGGCTTTCCGATGCAAGCGGATACCGCCGTATTTCAGGACGAGCCACTTCAGCAGCCATCCGACAAAGATTGAGCCTATCATCGGGTTGATTGCCCAGCTCCCGGAGATTGCATAACCGACAGGGTGCAGATTCCACCATAGAAACCGCATTCGCATTGCGGCGAGGAGTAGCGTTACCCCGAACCCGAATGTTGCGAAACTGATTGCTGGTACATCTGGCGGTGCGGCGTAGGTTAACCATGTCTCTAACCGATTGAACGATTCTCGTCCGAACCCTGCGAAACCGCCTTCTGCATAATACATGGATAGATACGCCCAGAACGAACCGAGCGCGCCTAATGCGGAAGCCAACATCATGATGAACGCGAACCGTCGGATCGGGATATTCGCACCTTCAGCCAATTTGAAGCCTTCAAGTTGGTGTGGCATAGCGTGTGAGCGGTGTGCACGATTCAGACAGTAGAGGTAGGCGAATCCCGTCAAGTTTGTCGCGCCCAATCGGCGGATACCTAATAGCCGCGGGAGCATCTCATCGGGTCCGATAAAATGTAGATCGTGTACTGGAGAACCGAGTTCCGCACGCAAGCGCGTAATCGCGATTGCGATTGCATACCAGATCGCAAAGTAGACGATGATGACCCAAAAGTTCATACCCATCTTGAGACAGAACCCGACGATGAACGCTGCCCCACCGAGCAGTCCGATAACGATGAGTCGATATGAAATCGGTTCGTCTGGCTTCGGCGATATGAGTTGGCGCGCAACCCCTTTCAGGTAGCGTCTGCTCATCCAGATAGCGACGATACAAAGCCCCAAGTATGCCCCGTGCGATTGCTCCGCTTCATAGGGGAAACGCGGCAGCCCGCGCCACCCTGCGATGACCCCTAATAGCCGTTCCGCTCGCCATATCAACCAGAACGCCCAACAGGAAAAGGAGAGGTCTAACGGTATGAAGAACGAAAGCCCGACACCGAAAGGGAAGACACCTATCGGACTCCAGCCGATCCCGCTCCACGGACGTTCCGTAAAAATTCGCCGTAGATCATACAACTTTCCACCAAGGCTTGGAACAGCGGGGAACAGAAAATTTAATCCGTTGATGATGTCAATGACAACACCGATCGAAAGTCCGAGCCACATCCACGGCGATTGGAAAAATTGCCGACTCCGGGTTGTCATCTCAAAGGGTAACTGGATGATCGGATAACTCAACCTTTCGGATTCAACCCACTGCCGCCGAAAGAGCAGGCTAAGACAGAGCATCACGAGATGGATCGCCACAATAAAGAGCGTCCACCAGACGATTGCTGGCAGCCAAGCAGTTAAATAGCGCGATTCATAAATGCTTGCGAACCCGTTATAATATCCGTCAAGGACCCGCTTATCACTCACAACTAACCATTCCGGGATGTGCAAATGGAACAGATTCACCCAATCGTTTTCGGGTGTTGCAAACCAGTGTGCATGCCCGATAATCGGCATGAGGACCAAGAATCTATCAACACCGGCGAGTCCCGCGCCGACGGAGATACACGTGTAGATAACAAGCAATTCGGCACGGTTGAGGATGAGGGCGCGATGCAACCGACGTAAGAGCAGCCCGATGCCTAATAGGATTAAAATGGTGATAACGGCGTTGTAGAAGAGCGAGACCTGCGTTGGACTCCCGCCACCACGCATAATCGAGACAGACACCCACCAGCAGTTGGCAGGGACTAACACGCAGACGAGGAATATAGTGAATGGGCGAATTTTGAGGTCTTGGGTCGGAACGGTGTTCACCTTCTTTCGAGAAATAACGGTAATATTCTACCTCATTTTTCGCTTTCAGACAAGTGATTTTTCGGGGTTGCCAGCGGAACAATCGTCAGCGGTCAGTCGTTAATTGAGTTGCTTCCTGAAAAATGATATGGTATAATCAAGTAAGCACGGAGATAAAGGACAATTGGAATATCTAACCGAGGTTTTCGTGTGCTGATGGAAGTTTCTTGATTATCGCGAATATCACAAAGGTCTGAAAACTGATGCAGCTGAGCAACCGTAAAAAACTTGTTATTATGAGTCTAATCTTACTTGTTGGGGTTATTATTTTGCTATCCGTTATCTATCACCAGACGGCGTTGTGGGAACCGGAACAGCACCTCATCACACTGCTTCCGAAATCTCCGGTCTGTTATCTGACGCTTAAGGAATTGAAAGGGTTGGTTGAGACTTTCAACCGTAGTGAATTAGGAAAACAGACAGCGGAAATGCCGCTCCTCGCTGAGATTAAGGAACAACGTTGGTGGAGAGAGCTTGTCTTTCAGAAGCAGCTTTGGGAATACGAGATGGGGGGCAGACTCGACCTTAAGACGGTCACCGGCTATTTTGGTGAAGAAACGATTTTCGCTATCTACCAGCGCGAAGGAGAATTTACCTTTCTGCTCATTACAGCAGTAGGGGCGCAGGAGAAACTGAGCATTGAAGCAATGACGGCAACGGATGCAATCAATCCACGATACAAGCGTATCCAAAACGAATATGGCGAATTCACGATCAATACGATTACAGGGTATCCACGCGATTTCAGTTATACCTTCATCGGAAGAATTGGGATCTTAAGCCTCGATCCCACACTGTTGATAGAGACGCTTGACATCTACAATGCAGGGATCCCTGACGCGAAAACGGTACCCGAAAGGCGAAATTTCCTCACTGAGCACCCGATGACGACAGAGATTCAGGAAAACTATCGCCAAGACAAAAGCACCGGATATATAAATATAAAACAGATCGCGCCGGTATTGAACACTCTTAAGTCCAACGCGCTTATTAAACAGATTTATGGAATGTTCGGAGAGACAGCGTTCTGGACATTTAGTAATCGGTATGAAGATGGCGTAATTATTTCACGGCATCACCTCCGCAAGCCCAGAGGCACAAACCAGAGCAAACTGTCTGCTGGAGATGACACAAAACCGTTTCTCGCTTTGCCAGAACAAACCGCCTTTGCCACTACGTTTCCAGTACCAAATCAGCAGATGCGGGAACTCTTCGGCAATATTGATCTTTCCCAAGTTTTGGGAACAGATGTGACGATGATGTTGATTGCTCCCGGACCTGATGAGGTAACGGTAGTGCCTTCGTTAGTTCTGCTTGCGCGGACGAAAGCACCGGATGCATTAAAAGCGGTGTTGGACATCGTGAAACAGGGGAAAATTTCTGTCGCTGGCAAACCTCTTAAATTCCTTGAACTGCAAGATTACAACGGTGTCACCGTTCATCCGGTACAACTCCGTCTCAATTTTCTGTTGGCAGTTGCAGGTGGATATGCGATTGTTGATGACTATTTTGTCTTAAGCACAACACTAACAGGATTAAAGTCTGTGATTGATGCAACAATAGGTAAAACACCTGCGCTAAGCGATATAACATTCTCCGCAGATAAGAACGGCGTTCAGGTGTTCATTCAACCGGAACTGTTTGTGCCGGAGCTGAAACGTTTCCTACCGTTGGTAACTGTGCTTGGTTCACTTTCGGGGCAAGAGTTGGATGCGAGGTTGACGCAGCGCATCACTGAGAATCTGTTCCCTTTAGAGTCCCTCGGTCCCATTTCTGCTGAGGTGGATTTTGGTGAGCACGGCGTAGATGCGGAGGTTCGGATTGTTTTGGAGAAGTAATCTGTTCTGTTCACATATATTAGATATTCAACAATTTTTGTGGTATGCTTGTAACATGCAGCTAGCTAAATAAAGGAGTTTTACGATGGAAAAAGAGACCCTTGAAACTATTGCCCAGCGTTTAGATCAGTTAGAGAAGACGGTCGCGGAGCTGAGTCAAAAACTCTCCTCAGTTGTTGAGAAAGTGGCGACAGATATTCCAATGGGTCCCGAGGCAAGGGCAAAGATGAGGGGAGCTGAAGCCCTAAAAAACAGCAAGCGAGAAGCACATATCACTGAGAAGATTTTAGACGAACTGTTTGAAAAATTGGGAATTCCACCTGATTTTGATCCCGGTACTATTGAAGAACTTCATGAAAGTATGAGGCAACACGGTATTCGTGCTGAGGATAACGAGTTTAGTAGGGCAATTATTGAAGAGCGGGAGAAATAATTTTGTACTACTTCTATTTCGATGCAAGTGCACTGGTCAAACGGTATACTCGCGAGTCTGGTAGCGATAAAATGCTCTTTCTCTTTTCCAATATCCCTTTGGCCCGTTTATCATGTTTGACAATTGGTGCGATTGAAGTCTTTTGGATCTGTGTCCGTAAACAAAACGACGGTCGTATCACAAACCATCAGTTTGAAAGGGCTGTTACTCTCTTAAGAGGTGAAGTAATCAATACTCAATCAGATTTCAAAACGATTTCGGTTCCAGATTCGCTTGTTTGGAGCTCAATAGATTTAATTGAAACCTATTCTCTCAATAGTGTGGATGCAATGGTTTTACGTTCCGCTTTAGATATCGCAACAGAACTGCGCAGTACAGGCGATAGGTTGGTCCTCGTTGCCTCAGACCAACGCCTTCTCCGAGCGGCTCGTGCAGAAGGCTTGCAAGTCTTCAGTCCCGAAATAGATTCACAACAGATACTCATAGATTGGATAGATTAACGTAATGAACACAAAAATTGGTATCGGTATCATAAGTTTCGCACACGGACACGCCAACGCCTATTGCAACCAGATGAAGGCGTTTGATGATGTTCAACTTATCGCATGTTGGGACGATAACAGTGAGCGCGGCGAAGCCGCCGCAGCGCAATACGGTATGAATTACTCGCCGCATCTTGAAGATGTTGTCAACCACCCTGAGATTCACGCTGTCATTGTAACCTGCGAAACAAATCGGCACGCAGAGATGGTAGCAGCAGCAGCATCGGAAGGGAAGCACATTCTCTGTCAGAAACCGATGGCACTCACATTGGAGGATTGTGATCGGATTGCAGCGGTTGTCGAGAAGACCGGCGTTAAGTTTATGATGGGTTACCAGATGCGACGCGACCCAGCGAATATCGCGATGAAAGAACTCATTGACAGCGGTGTGTTGGGTAAAATTGGCGTGTTGCGTCGCCGACACTGTATCAATGCATTGTTCAGCGAGGCTTTTGTGACGGGACCCAGTCGCTGGCATATTGACCCAGAAAAGAATATGGGAATGTTCATGGACGATGCCTCCCACGCTACTGATTTTATCTACTGGATGCTCGGCAAACCGACGAGTGTTATTGCCGAAATTGATAACATCTTGACGGATGTTGCACCTGATGACACGGGGTTGGCGGTCTATAGATTCGCGGGTGGAGAGATGGCGATTCTACTGAATACGTCTGTGACGCTCGCGGGTGAAAATACGACCGAAATCTATGGTGATCAAGGTGTAGTGATACAGAACTATGGGGACGCGCCCTCGTGTAATATCCCGCGTCGAGCAGATGCTGTCGCGCTTAAGTTGTATACAACAGATGAACCGTCGTGGAAGGACCTCGGTATCCCTATTCCTGATGGTCATGGTGAACGGATAGCGGGTGTGCCACGTCCGTTTATTGACTGTCTCAAGAACGATACGGAACCTGATGTTACAGTAGAAGATGGACGGGTTACAGTAGAGATGATATTAGGTGCCTACCGTTCAGCACAAGAGGGACGACGCATCACATTTCCGCTCTAAAAATGTGGCACTTCGTTCTTGGAGCTTACGGACTATTTCGACGCATGATACTGAGAATCTGACCTGTCATGCCGGTAGCAGGAGATTGTGTTGCGAGGAAAAGTGCCGAAGCGACAACCTGTTCCGGTTCTTTCCACGGATCGCTTTGTGCTCTGAAGGTTCCTGAGTTTTCCCAAGCAGGCTTTGAAAGTTCCGTTTTCACAGGACCCGGAATAAGGACGTTCGCGATGATGCCATCTTCCCATACCTCTTCGGCAATCGACTGCGTTAGTCCGTGCAGTGCTGCTTTAGAGGCACAATAGACACTGAGGTTCGAGCGGCCAACCTGCCCCATACCGGAACCGACGTTGATAATATTCCCGCTGCCCTGTTGCTGCATGATTGGCAACGCGGCACGGCAGCCGTGGACAACACCCATCACATTAATCTGCCATCCCTGTTCCCACTCTTCGTCTGTGCTATCCAGAAAAGGCCCTCGCGGATTGATCCCTGCGTTATTGACGAGGATATCTATCCGTCCGAAATGGTCTACGGTCTTCTGAATGAGGTTCTCTACGTCTGCGCGGATTCGCAAGTCGGTTGGCACGACGAGGACTTCACCACCTTTTGCTGTTATCTCTGTAGCGACTTCCTTGAGTTGTGAGGGACTTCGTGCAGCGATGACAACGCGCGCGCCCTCGGCAGCATAAGCAATAGCAATAGCTCTACCGATCCCGCGTCCGCCACCGGTGATAATAGCGACTTTGTCTGTGAGTTGCATGATGAATTCCTTGTAGATTACTATCGGTGTTCCGCTGTCATTGTGTGCGATGCCACATATTAATCAGGCGTGTCAAGTGCGATCGGCTCGCTTTAACTTTCCGCTCTAAATCTTTTGCGAGTCCAGAGAGCAGGTCTGTCCCTGCTTTCTTAGCGTTTTCTACTTGTTGTTTGAGTTGATAGGTGCGTCCTGTCTTAAGTCGATTTATCTCTAAGCGCAATTCACTCGCTGCACGATTAAGGCTTCGGAGTTCTGTCTGTAACATTGCCCATTTTTCGGCAGCTGTTTTTTCAGAGATGTCTGGTTCTGTTTCACCAAGACTTAACCGCTCAAGGGTCTGAATATCGTGTTCGTGATATGCCCGGTTAATAAGGGGCATCAGCTGTTTTCGTCTGTGTTGTTCTTTGGTATCTACGGTTTTGTCGGGGTGGTACCGTTTAGCGAGTTTACGGTAGAGATTTTGCAGGTTTTTTGGTTTCGGTGCGGGGTGCTCGTCCTCTTGAGAGGACGGTTGCGGATCGTCTATTTCCTTGTGTGCGTCAACACGTGCGCGGCTTGCTCTAAAGCAGGATTCGACACGCGCCTCTATCTCCTCCTCGCTGACATTTTCTCGTCGCAGTTGTAGCCGCAGGCTATATTCCTTTGTTTCAAGTTCAACTTTATCAAGTTCGAGGTAGTAGTGACTGATATGCGCATTGTATTGATGCTGAAATACATCAACTTCTGACTTGAGTTTTTCAATTGTTAAGGTGAGTTCCTCTACCTGCTCCCGTTTTGCTTCAATCGCATCGAGTAGCCGATCGGTTTCTTTGTCATTGATGGTATTGACATGAACTAAGGCGGTAGGTTTCATAGGAATTTCCCGTCGAGTTGCAAAGGCGAATTGCCTTGTAAAAAGATGCGCGCTGGAAAGCGCGCCTACGGCTATCCTGACGAGTGCGCGGCGGGAAACCGCGCCTACAAGTCTCTATTTAGAAAACTACTTTTTCCGGTAGGTGATACGTCCTCGCGTGAGATCATACGGGGATAATTCTACAGTCACCTTGTCCCCGGGCAAAATTTTGATAAAAAACTTCCGCATTCTGCCGGAGATGTGGGCAAGGATCTGATGTTTGTTGTCCAATTCCACGCGAAACATTGCATTTGGTAAAGGTTCCACGACGGTGCCTTCAACCTCTATTTTATCGTTTTTTGAGGAAGTTTGCACTTCATCTTCGTCTTGGATTTCTACCTCAAGATCAGCATCGACATCTTTTCGCTTTTTGGGTTGTGACTTTCGCTTCTGACGCGGTGGATTGGTATACCGCGTTTGCGATTTTCGTTTGTTTCCTGAAGGTTTACGACTCACAGTATAAATCTCCTTTTTGTAGGTGTGGTCAAATGCTTTCTTGTGGGCATCCGGTAAACACCTACGGGCTGGTGTGCTTACAAAGTACACCTATTATTCGTCTTCGAGACTAAAATGTTTTCCGGCTTCAACAACAAGTTCTCGGAAGTAATCGGTAGCGAGTTGCAATTGCGTTTCGGCTTCCGCTTTGTCCGTACTTGTTGCGACTAAATCGACGGGCATAGTGCTTCCGTCCGCTTTGCGGAGCGAGACATACGCCTTTAGATAGACATCTGGGTGGCGTTCCATCACTTTTTGCATCAGTGGTGAAACTTCGGCTTCAAACATACTGACATAAACCCGCGCCGTGGTGATTTCTGCGCGGTAGCGTTCAGCGATTAACGGTTGAATATAAGTTTCAAAGATAGCTTTCATCTCACGGGGCGGCCCGGGCATCATCATGATTGTTGATTCTTTGTGTTCAACGCTGATACAGGGTGCCCAACCTGCTGGGTTCTGCGAGACGGTAGCGGTTTCTGGTATAGTTGCCATTTTTGTGAGTGCTTCACTGAGAGCGTCATTTTCTGACATCTCGCGGCGTTTCCGAAATTCGGCGATAGTCTCTTCGCTCACGACAGGTTTCGTACCGATGAGAGATGCTACAACCGCGACAGTCATATCGTCAGGGGTGGGTCCAAGGCCGCCGGTTGTCAGGATAAGAGACGTTTCGCGTTTAACTGCGGAATCCAATGCTTCGGACATCTCCTCGGCATCGTCGCGTAGCATCGTAACCCTTCGTAGTTCCCCACCGATCTGAAGGATCTGCTGCGCAATCCAGTGGGCATTAGTATCCTGAATCTGTCCGAGTACTAACTCTGTGCCGATCGAAAATAGTTCAATTGCCACAGTCTCCTCCTTTTAGAGTGCCCGTTTGAGAAATTCAAATGCCCCGACACCGTAGAAGCTATGTCCCGCCTCAAACACCTCGAATCCGATTTTGTCATCGGCACCGAAGCAGTTGAAAATCGATTTTGCTTTGTTAACCGCGAATCGCGTCGCTTCAATCGGAAAAATCGTATCTTCGGTACCGGATTCGATAAATAGGGCGCGTGGGGCAATCAACCCTGCGATATCGTACATCTCTGCATATTGTAGCACATTCGGTATGTAGTTGTCTATACAATGGCTTAGACTCAGGATACTGTCCCGAAAGGTATTGAAATAGCCGCTGACGACAGCAGCCTTGATACGTGTATCCAGTGCTGCGGTGAAGAAGGTTGTTGTGCCGCCGCCAGAGATCCCCATGATACCGAGACGGTTCATATCGACTTCAGGACGGGTTGATAGATAGTCAAACGCCCGCATAGCATCATAGACCCGCCAACCTACCATCGTATGTCCTAACAGGAGTGCGGCACCCGCACTCGGTTGGCACGATGAGCTTCCACCACCCTTTTGATGGGCGACGGCATCGCGACGGTGCCCGAACCCGAATTGTTCGATAGCAAGCACGCTGTAACCGTGTGCTAAACATTGGAGTGCGAAATCGTTCTGATACCCTCCCCATTCCGCACGTATGCTATCATCTTCCTCAATCCCAACGATGTCATCCACACCGCGCCCGTGTCCTGCTAAACAGAGAATCGTCGGGTTTGGTGTTGAACTGTCAGTATGCTTCGGAGAGAGGAAGTAACCGAAAATAACCGAATGCGGACGACTTTTGAACTGCACTGTCTCGCGGATGTAGTCTGGGAATTCATGTGTCTCCAAGACTTCCGGTTGTAAGGCACATTTCTCTTGTGGAAAACCGCCGACTAATTCCGCAAGTTTTGCCCGCAACGCAACCTGCCACGCTTCTGCTTCAGCCACAGTCGTCGCCTGAAATGCAAGTTGGCGAGGTGTTTCAGCGTATAACTGGTGTGTAAATGCTAAAGTGTCTCTTTCCTGTTCGTGATGCATCGTTTTACCTTTATAATTTATCGGTTCAACAAGTTCAAAACGAAACCGGTTGCCATCTTCGGGTAGAAATAAGTCGATTTCTGTGGCATTGTCAAACCCGCCATAGCCACTTCCAAGACCTGTTCAACCGGTGTTGGGTTCATAAGCAGCGCGACACTATCTGTCTTACCCTTTACGTGTGCCACGGCATCATCGGCATAAGCGGTGTAACTAATATGATCCGCCAACGCCTCAACTTGGAACATCTCTTTGATGAGGGTTTCTTGAACGAGTGTTACGTCTAATTGGTCCAGTATTGTTGAATGCGGGATTAGTAAGCGGTAGTTATTGTCTGCTGTATACATACCGATCGCAGGCGATTTCCCTTTCAGCGTATCCAATTTTGCCATAAGGTCTGCTTGTGTGTCAAGCTTATGTACTTCAAACACTTCAGGCAGTTTGGCGGTAGCGTGGGCAATTTGATTAGCGTTGAGGTTATCCAACAGCCGGTGAATTGCTAAAACAGCCAAGCCCGGTGATTCCATTCTGACAAGGTTCACCATCATATACCGGTAGCCGGATAATCCAGTGTGTGCCATTTCATCTCGAAAAGCGAGCGCGGTTTCATAACGATGGTGTCCATCGGCGATGAGGAGTGGTTTCGATGAAAAAAGGTTTTGGATTTCAGTATTGCGTTCTGTATCGTTTAAGCACCAGAATTGGTGTGTGCTTCCGAAGGTCTCATCACAGTCAATCTCGGGTCGGTGTGCCTTGGTAAAGCCTTCCATTATCTGTTCAATGTCACCAGTAGGATCGGCATAGAGGAGGAAAATAGGACTGAGGTTTGCGTGGCATTCACGCATGAGATTGAGCCGGTCAGCCTTCGGTCCTGCGTGGGTTTTTTCGTGCGGTAAGACGACACGGTTTTCAAAAGGTTCGAGCTTCACGAGTCCGATTAGGGCACGACGTGTATAGTTTTTTCCGTCTGGTGCGTTAAACGATTGGTCGTAGATGTAATAGCGTGGTGTCGTATCCTGTACGAGCGTCCCGTCCGAGATCCACTGGTTCATGAGTGTCGCGGCGCGTGTGTATCGATTTGCCTCGTCGGTGTCATCATCAAATGGTTGGCTCAGAATTAAGCGGATAATATTGGCAGGGTGACGTGCCTCTAAAGCGACCTGTTCTTCGGGTTTGATGACATCGTACGGTGGTGCTATGACGTTCACAAGCCCTTTTACTTTAGTTGCGTCGTAGCGTAACCCGTGAAACGGAATAACTGTTGTTTCCATGAATCTCCTTGGGTTAATCCCACAGCCATGTGCTAAAGTAGCGTTCACCGAGGTCGTTAAAGACTGTGACAATAACGCCTTCCTGAATTTGTTGAGCGACTTTATATGCCCCGTACAAGTAGCCGCCAGAAGATTGTCCGACGAACCAACCGCGTCGTGCGAGACGACTGCACATTTCGTAAGCGTTTTCAATCGTCGTGGGGATGCGGCAATCAATCACCGATTCGTCCAGAATTGCTGGTATAATACTCTCCGGGTCACCGAGCGGTTTAAGTCCCTCAATACCGGGGAATACCTCTGGTGAAATAGAACAGACTTGGATACCAGGATTGTAGTTTTTCAACCGCCGACCGACACCGGTAATAGTGCCGCCAGTGCCGACACCAGCAACGAAGTGTGTAATTTTTCCACCTGTTTGGTTCCAAATTTCGACCCCGGTAGTTTCATAGTGCGCCAACCAATTGTTTTCATTGTCGTATTGCGAGTTGAAAAAATAGCGGTCAGGTTGTGCTTCATAGCGTCGATCAACTTCCCGTAGTGCTTCATCGTAACCGAGGAGAGCGTCGGTATGGATGATGGATGCTCCGTGTGATCGGATACGTTTTATCCGTTCTTCGCTGGCATTGTCTGGAACTACAAGTTCAACTTTGTAGCCGAGGGCTGCGCCTATCATAGCATAGGCGATCGCCGCGTTGCCAGAACTGGAGTCGAGGATAACTTTTTCGTGTGTGAGTTCTCCGGATGCAATCGCCTCAGTGAGCATTCTTAAGACCGGTCGGTCTTTAATCGAACCGCCGGGGTTATAGGTTTCTATCTTCGCGTAGATGTCAACGTTCGGCAACTCGTCAGCGAAGAGGTCTATCTTCGCGAGCGGTGTTTGTCCTATTATTTGGAGCAGTGGATGTTCTGAAATGTTCACCTTTTCAGGCTTTCGCATGCTCATGTAGTGTTATTTTATCCTACCTTTTATATTATTCCAAAGCACTTGGTGCAGATCTTTTAAGCCGTTCGTGAAGTAAGTTTTCCATATAAGCCTTTGCGGCATTGCCACTCAGTTGTTTTTTTAAGATAGGCATGACTTCAAATTCGGCTAACCGAAGGGTTGGGTTAAGCCCGTGCAGGGGCGGCAGCCAATCCCGAAATGTGTCGAAAAAAGCACGTTGCGCGGCACGACCGTTTGTATACGGGAAATCCGCGGTGTGTCGCCGGAAGCGTTCTGGTCCTTTTGCGAGTGCTGCACCATGATGTTGTTGACAAAACTGTTTGTATTTTAGCGGTACATAAGCGAGCGGGATGTTCGCAGGATAAAACTGGAAGGTCCGCTCTCGAAATTGTGTGAAATGTTGCAGTTCATCAAATTCAAAAATAAAATGATAAGGCTCTGGAAAATAGGCATCAGGAGTCAGGTGTCCATCTGCTTTTGCTGTTGTGCCTTCCCAGTCGCCTTGTAGTTCAGCATAGAGTGACATCACCGCATCATAATGCTCTCCGAAATGTTCACGACTGGGTTTGTTACGGAGCCATTCAAACTGCGCACGACGTTCCGCCGTTGTTCCGAAGACCTCCTCTACCAATGCAATGATACCCACTTCTAACCGCATGAGATACCCGGACGCTTCCTATCTACAGCCGAACGGCACATTGTTGAAAAAAAACGCGTGTCCATTTTATACGGGGTCAATATCCAGATCTTTTAATGTATCTCCGTTTGTTGTATTAATTAAACTCGCAAGGTAATCTCGGTCGCGTTGGAGTGCCTCTAATTTGTTATCGCCGTGAACGAATTCGACTTCAAGGTAGCCGTCATAATCAGCATCCTTGAGGATTTCAACGATTCGGGTGTAATTCACGACCCCATCAGCGATTGGACATGCTTTGCCGGTTTCATCAAAGTTTTGCGCATGAACGTTTGCGATATGTGGTGCGAGTTTTTCAGCGGCGGCGTGCGGTTCATCAGCATCTGACCGTGCGAGGGGTTGATAGTAGGTTTTCAGCGCAGGCAGGTTAACCGATTCAATAGTCTCTAAAATGGTTGCGACGCTATCGGTGAGATGGTTGTTGTGCATTTCCAATCCGAGCTGTATATTGCGAAAATTTGCCCACTGCGCAATACTCACCAATCGAAAAAGAATCAGACGTTTATCGGCAGCGGTGATCGATCTTGAGGCTCCGCCACCCGACCAGATTCGGACGAGGTTGGTGCCTAAGTCGTGCGCTATTTTAAAGGCTTCTTCAAAATGCTTCTGGTGGAGGGACATTAAAGGGTCAACATACGAACCGAACGCCGAGATGGTTAATCCCTTCCGTTGGGCGATGTCCCTGACGTTTTTGGCGTAGTTTTCGTCGTAGTCCTCTGGTAGATGCGGTGGCTTCCCCCAGAGTTCAATGCCATCAAAACCGTGATCTGCTGCGATGTCAATAACTTCTTCTAACGGTTTTTCCTGAAAAGCGATGGTGCATAAACCTAATTTCATAGTTTTTCACCTATTGTCTGTTATTATATATAAATAGAATACCATAGGTTTAAGCGGATTGCAAGAAAAGTTTGCTTGGTTATCAGTCGGCAGTCTAACGACTGATAAGTGAGTCCCTCTGTTGTTTTCGATATACTTGACATAGTTTAACAAAATTGCTATACTTGTCAATAGTTTTTATGGAGCTCACGGAGATATGTTGAAAGCGAAAATAATGCACCGAACTTTTAAATCTCTCACTGCGATGTGCTTGCTGTTCGTTTTCGGACTATTTTTAGGGTGTACGACAGATAAACAGAAGCCGATTGAATTAAGCGTCTTCGCTGCAATCAGTTTGACGGATGCACTGGGTGAAATCGGGGCAGCATTTACAGCGGAAAGTGGGATCAAAGTCTATTACAATTTTGAAGCCTCTACGACGTTACAACGCCAACTCGAAAAGGGTGCGTCAGCGGATGTCTTCATCTCGGCGAGTCCGCGCCAGGTTGTCGCTTTGGAAACAAACGGACTGACTGAAGCCGAAAGCCGCCAAGATTTGTTAACCAATCAGTTGGTGCTTGTCGCTGATGAAACAGCCGAGATTTCTGTGAAAACGCCTGATAATCTTGCTATACCTGAGATTTCGAGAATTGCTATCGGGCATCCGAATATCGTGCCTGCTGGTACTTACGCAAAAGAAGCCTTGACGCATTTTAGATTATGGGAAACACTACAACCCAAGTTGATTTTCGGCATGGATGTACGGGCAACACTCGCTTATGTCACCGCTGGAAATGTGGATGTGGCGATTGTCTATAAAACGGATACAACATTGACCGAGGCTATAAAAGTGCTTTATGCGTTACCGTCTGAAGCGTATACACCGATCATCTATCCGGCGGTTGTTATGAAAAGTAGCCAACGAAAGCAGTTGGCACGTAGATTTATTACGTATCTGCAATCTATGCAGAGCGGTGAAATTTTTGAAAAGCACGGCTTTACCTTTTTGGACTAAAATGAGGATAACTCCCACCGAAGTTGCCGCCCTCTCTTTATCTATAAAAGTTGCGTTTCTAAGTCTTGTGATCATGTTACCACCGGGGTTACTGGCGGGTTGGCTCTTGGCGAAACGTACATTTCCGGGTAAGGCTCTCCTGAATACGTTTGTGATGTGGCCGTTGGTGTTGCCGCCCATCGTCAGTGGGTATTTACTCCTGATTCTATTGGGCAGGCACGGGTTCATCGGTGGATTGATCTATCGGGTTTTCGGTATAGAGATAGTTTTTACACCGTTGGCTGTTGTCATTGCGGTCTCAGTTATCTCATTTCCACTGTTAGTGCGGGGTATTGTAACGGGGATGGAGTCTGTACCGGTGGAGCTTGAAAATGCTGCGCGGACGCTTGGTGCATCCCCAGTGAAGGTATTTTGGACGATAACGTTCCCGCTTGCGTATCGTGGAATTATCGGTGGAACGATCCTCGGTTTCTCCAAAAGCCTTGGTGAGTTCGGTGCCACAATCATGGTAGCGGGCAACATTCCGGGCAAAACCCAAACGATGGCGTTAGCGATTTTCAGTGCTGTACATCTTGGAGAAGATGCCTCTGTCTATCGGCTGGTGTTTATCGCAACCGTTGTTGCCTTCATAGCCCTTTGGTTGACGGAACGTTTCACCCTCCGTTAGGCATGACAGCGGTGGATTTGATGACAGTGGATTTGCGTAAGAAGGTTCGCTATGGGAGATAGTACCAACATCAGACTCAATTTTCGCAAAAGCCTTGGCAGTTTCAGTTTAGAAGTCAATTGCACGTTGAGAACGAAGGTTTCAGCATTTTTAGGCGTGTCTGGGAGTGGGAAAAGCACGCTGCTCAATTGTATCAGCGGTACGCTGACACCCGATGAAGGCGAGATCGCTTTTGGGGACGAGGTCCTTTACGCGTCTGCCTCCGGAATTAATCTACCACCTGAAAAGCGGCGGTTCGGCTATGTTTTTCAGGAAGGATACCTGTTTCCACATCTCACAGTTGCGCAGAACATCCGATATGGTCAGCCGAATCCACGAAAATCTACAGATGCGATAACTGTTCTTGAAATTGGTGAGTTTCTTCAGCAGTATCCGAAAGAGCTCTCTGGGGGTCAACGTCAACGGGTTGCGATCGCACGGGCACTGGCTATGGAGCCGCGGATGCTCCTCATGGATGAACCCCTTGCTTCACTTGATAGCGCGCTAAAAGACCGAATTATCCCCTATCTGCACCACGTTAAAGAAGTCTTTGAGACCCCAATCCTTTATGTTACCCACGCCTTTTCCGAGGCGATGGCACTCGCTGATGAAGCCTTCTTGATTGCTGATGGCGCAATTATGGCGAGTGGTGAGCCGCACCAATTGCTAACTGCGCCCTCCGCGATGCCTATCGCACAAATGACCGGTGTCGAAAACATTCTATTCCTTCCTGTGACGGCTTCAGACAAAGCACGTGGTTTGACTGCGTTGGAAATCGGAGACCAGTCTCTTATAATTCCTTACATTGATGTAGAAGTCGATGAAGTTGTCCCGGTTGCTATAAGGGCTGAGGATATTATGATCTCGCTTGACCCTAATCTCGCGATTAGTGCGCGTAACATATTATTGGGAAAAATTCAGTGCCTTGATGTCAAGGGCGACCGAACATGGTTATCTATTCTTGTTGAATGGCATCACCTCGCTGTAAAGATCACACACGAAGCGCGTGAGCAGCTGCAGTTGAGAGAAGATTTGGAGGTTTACTGCGTCATCAAAGCAAGTGCCATCAATCGCCTCTGGGATTGAGGAATAGTTGTCAGTTATCAGAATGGGGGTTTTCGTGATGAGCGATTAACATCTGGAATCATCGGTTTCTAATATGTGAGGTTACAACCTTGCTAACGAGGAAAGAGCAACTGGTCTATGGCATTTCATTGTGTGTCTGGAGTCTCTCCCAAAGTTCATCTACCTGCTTATGGAGATCTTCAAGCGTCCCCTCATTCTGTATCACAACATCCGCATATTTGACTTTCTCCGAAACCGGCATCTGTGAATCAATCCGTGCCTGCACCTCCGTTTCGGTGAGTGGTCTCCTCTGCGCGATGCTTCGTTCTAATGTCCGTCGCAGCTGCGTTTCTGGTGGCGCAGTGACAACGACAATTAGATCGACCGTGTCATAAGCACCGGCTTCAATAAGGAGCGGTGCATCGAGTAGCACGACGCACATTGGATCTTCCGTGACAAGTCGACGTGCCTGTTCCCGTGAACGTTGGATAATCAGCGGGTGCAGGATACTGTTCAGGCACTCGCGTGCGGTTTTATCCTTAAAAACGATTGCCCCCAGTTTCTTCCGACTCACATCTCCAGAGGCATCAAGGATGTCGTGTCCAAATGCATCCGTCAGTTCATCAATAACCGGACTATCTGCCTTAAGGAGTCGGTGCCCGATTTCGTCAGCATTGATCGGAATCGCGCCCTTTTCTGCGAGCAGCTCTGAAACGGTGGTCTTGCCGCAGGCAATTCCGCCTGTAATCCCAACGATAGTGCCGCGCGTGCGGTGTGTTGTTTCTGTTTCCATACATTTGAGTGTATACCACGCGCTAAAATTTGTCAAGGGTCTGCTAATCGTTTCATGCGACGCAAAGAATTTGACATAATCCCAAAATATGCTAAACTCTACATTATAAAGGAGACACACAATGCAAAAACCGATTCGCTTAGGACTGATTGGATGTGGGGGTATCGTGCAAATTACGCATGCCCGTGCCTATCGCGCGCTTACAGATACCGTTCAGGTAACCGCTCTCGCAGATGTCGTTCCTGAAAACCTACAAAAGATTGGGGACCTGTTCAACGTCCCCACAGAAAATCGATACACAGATTATCGCGAAATGCTGGAACACGCAGCACTTGATGTCGTGACGATTGCCACACCGCACTCACTTCACGCTGAACAGGTCATCGAAGCCGCAAACGCAGGCGTGGCGATTATCTCGGAAAAGCCGATGGCGACAAATTTAGCGGAAGCAGACGAAATTCTGGCAGCCGTACGCCAAAACGATGTGCCTTACACAGTCGTGCATAACTATATTTTCACTGCCGGGATGCGCGTGGCGATGACAGAACTTGAGGCGTTAGGTCAACCGCATTTCGGACGCAGCACTGGAATGGGGTTGAAGCCTGCGGACTTCTCAGCGGATCATCCTACACCGGCGTTCGCGTGGCGCGCCAGCAAAGCGAAAGGTGGCGGCTGTATCATCGACACGAGTTACCACGAAATCTATTCTGTCTGTACACTGATGCAATCCCCAGTCCGCTATGTTGAGGCACGGGTGCAAACGATGCAGCTTGACATTGATGTTGATGACCTCGCGATGCTGCTGTGTGAACATGAAAACGGGGCTATCACAACCGTTTCAGGGGCATGGTGCGTGCCCGGCACGGATTCCGGTTGGTGCGAGATGCACGCTGAAAATGGTTCTCTACGCGTCAATCATCGCCACAACGTGTCGGACGCGCTCCGTCGATTCACGAGAGCAGAAGGTTGGAAACAGTTGGAACTGCCCGAATTTGACGAGGCAGAACGGACGGATGCGAGCGGCCATGCCCGCTACTTTATGGAGACCTTTAATGCGCTTGCTGCTGGCGCAGCGGTACCTGTGAGCCCAGAGATGGCGTATCATAACCTCTCGATTATTGAAGCGGCACGCAAGGCAACAACGGAACGCCGCGCTATTGAGATTTCATTGCCATGACCGTCGCCTATTGGTAAAGGAGACTCAAAAATGGATGGAAAACAAGAGAGACGCCAACTGCTTGCTGAACACCATGAAGTACGGGTTACCGCCGAACAAAATGCGGATGCCGATGTGAGCATAGTTGGTTGGTTCGTTGCCGGTTTTGCATTAAATGTGATAGGCATTCTGATCGCTTATATCTATCAGCCCTCTCCACCTATCGCGAGGCTCCACGACTGGTCGGAAGAATATACGGCTCTTTACAGATACGCCTATAAAACCAAGATTCAACGCGTTCAACCGACCATAGCCATGATCGGTTGCCTCGTATCTCTCACTTTAGGCATCATTATAGGATGTATGATATGATATTTTCTGAAGGAAGTCATAGAAAAAGCAGTGCGCTATTCTATGCCTCAGTCATTTTGATGTTAGGATTGGGATTAAACATGCCGTTACAGTGTTTAGCGCAGCAGAACTCGGTGGCACTTGATGCCAAAACGGATGCGGAATATGATGCCGAAGACGATGTAAACACGACGTTGTGGCTCGTCGCTGGTGGTATTTTAGGGACCGCGGGTAGCTGCTTGCTCGGCTCTGCTGCTATCGGTGGGGCTTATGTCTACCAGCCCGTCCCGCCCGCCGAGCGACTTCTCGGTAAATCAGCAACATACGTCAGCTTCTACACAGATGCCTACAAAGCGCGAATACGTAGACTTCAATTAGTTGCTGCCATCAAAGGAGCCGCTGGCGGATCGGCTGTCTTCTTCCTGTTAGGAATGCTCAACATAAAGCCGTGGTCAGACTTTGTAACCCGGTAGATATCGTGAATAGGCGAGGTTCGCGAACCTCGCCTGCAAGAGAGTTTTTGTAAGTCTCGTAAATAAACACACTATCAACGCAACAGATGTTGTAACGCGTTTGCGATGATATCCTCCTCGCCAGCATTGAGGGTATAGGCGTTAATTACAAGCGTGTCTTTCCCGTGTGTATTCACTTTGATACGAGGGGTGCCAGCATCGAGTCCACGCGCGATCTCTGCTGCATCCTTGCCACTGCAAGTTACGTGCAAATTCGACAGCGTATGGCTATTTTCTTGGTAACGAACTTCGCAGGATACACCGTCGAGGCTTTCAAGTCCTTGTGAGAGGGCAGCATATCTCGCATCCTGTTCCTTTGATCGCTTATTGTGATCTGTCGATAGCCAAATGTCAATGGCGGTGACCAACCCGATAATTTCCTGCCGATCAACTTTCATCCCGCGTCCGACGGGACGGGGACCGATAAAACCGTGCCTCCGCACGGTCTCAATCAATTCCTTTCTGCCACAGACGAACCCAGTCGAATGCGGTGCGTTGAAATACTTACCACCGAAACAGACGAGATCGGCAGATTGGGCATTGCGTCGGAAGTAATCAAGCGGATAGATTTGAGAAGCGGCATCGGCAATTAACGGGAGACCATGCGAGTGCGCGATCTCAACCGCTTCTTCCAATGGAACGGCGTTCCCTTGGTTCGGCTGAATGAGATATGCGACTGCGGCGGTGTTTTCGCCGATGGCATCGTTCAGTTCGTCGGCGGTGCAACTGCTTTCGTCGCCTACATTAATGAGTTTACTGCCCGGAATCGTAAAGGCGCGGTCGTAGGAGTAGTGTTGCATCTTCTGAAAAACGATTTCGTCTTTCAGTCCGGTGGTATCTGGCAGTTGCGCACACTTGTCAGGATCGCTTCCGGTCATAACGGTTGCTGATGCTAAGACGAGTGCGGTATAACATCCAGCTGTGATATAGGCATCTTCAACACCTAACCGATCGGCTATGAATTGCCCTGATTTTTCGAGCAATTCTTCCATTTCGACGTAACTTTCATCTGCTTGGCGCATAGCGTCTCGGACTACTGGAGAAGGCGTGGATCCGCCTCGAACAGTCTGGTTGCCGGTCGCATTAATGACGGGTCGCGCGCCGAGTTTTTTATAGACATTTCCCCAACCTGTATTCGCCATGAGATTACCTCCTTTTTTGTCTGAATCGCGGATTTACGCGGATTACACAGATTACGCGGATTTTAAGACACCCTACTGTCAAATCATCGCTTATATATCACGGTTAAAACCGTCGTACAAAAGAGTGGAAATGGTTAATGTCAAAATTTTACACGCCGTCTTTTACTTCTCCAAATTAAAGGATCGTTAATTCATCCTCATCACCGCTTTCCTCTAACACTGTTTCCAATTCTTGCGCGACCGCGCCGAATGCTTCGGATTGCGGAGACTCCGGATGTCCGGCGACAATTGGCACACCGATGTCACCGGCTGTGCAGACCTCAGCATCAAGCGGAATCTGTCCTAAGAACTCGACACCGAATCGCTCACTCATATTTTTACCACCGTCTGCCCTAAAGATTTCTGTCTTTTCGTTGCAATGCGGGCAGAGGAAATAACTCATGTTTTCAATAATGCCGAGAATAGGGACACCGAGACGTTCGAACATAGCAACGCCACGCCGGACATCGGCAAGTGCGACATCTTGTGGCGTCGTGACAATGAGTGCGCCGGTCAATGGCAGTGCTTGTGTTAAAGAGAGGGCAACGTCGCCAGTCCCCGGTGGTAGATCAATGATGAGATAATCGAGTTCACCCCACTCTACATCGCTCAGCATTTGGCGTATAGAACTGTGTAGCATCGGTCCGCGCCAGATCATCGCCTGTTCTTCTGGCACCATAAACCCGATTGACATGAGTTTAATATTATGGCGCACAAGCGGGACAAGTTTGCGTTCAGGACTCACCTTCGGTTGTTCTTGAATGCCCATCATCGTTGGGATACTGGGACCGTAAGCGTCAGCGTCCATCAATCCGACTGCGCCGCCTGCATTCGCTAAGGAGATTGCGAGATTGGTAGCGACAGTAGATTTGCCAACTCCGCCTTTTCCACTGGCGACCGCGATTTTATACTTGATATTGGGTAGTGTGATATTTTGTTGCTGGGGTTGTTGCTGTTGTGGCGGTGCCTGTTGTTGGGGTTGCCGTCCAGAGATTTGTGAACCGCTGATTACTTTCAAGTCGGGATGTCCCTTTGTCGCTGTATCTGACTCGGACTTAGACTTTTTGTCGTCGCCTTTTTTAAGAAATCGCATATTTGATCTCCTACAGTTTATTTATAGTAGGATTTACGCAAATTGAGCAAATATCGGACATTTAGACGCAAAAAGCGGTGATTTCCTCATTTTAAACCCCCTAAATCCCCTTTATCAGGGGGACTTTAAGAAGGAATGCGTAAGTCCTATATAGAATGGGTTGTCAGTTTTCGGTTATCGGTTTTCAGTCACCAAATGTTACGACGTGCCAGAAAATAGTTTAACACTTTTTTAGATAATTTTGTATAATACGTTGAAGAAAAACATAAGTCAACACAATTCCAACAAAACGTCCGGCAATTATGGACTTTAAAGTACAAATAGGTCAGAAGGAGTTTCTATGAATATTTTGATGTTACGGCATTCCGCAGGATTTGAACATAGCTACCTCCCCGATGCAGAAGTTGCACTGAAGCAGATTGGTGCTGCCAACGGTTGGAACGTCACTACAACACACCGATGCGACCGAATTACCGCTGATAATCTCGAAAAACAGGACATCGTCGCGTTCGCAACGACAGGCGATCTGCCGTTTGATGATACGCAAAAAGAGGCGTTATTGAGTTTCGTACGCAATGGAAAAGCGTTCTTCGGTATCCATAACGCGACAGATACCTGCTACGATTGGCCCGAATACGGCGAAATGATCGGCGGCTACTTCGCTGGACATCCATGGCACCAAGAAGTGAACGTCATCGTTGAGGATAACGACCACCCAGCGACCCGTATGTTGGGCAGCAGTTTTAAGGTTGTTGACGAAATTTATACCTTCAGAAATTGGGATCGCAACAAAACACGGGTGCTAATGCGTTTGGATAACGCTTCTATTGATGTTTCCCGCGGCAATCGCGAGGATAACGACTACGCTCTCGGCTGGTGCCATACTTATGGAAAAGGACGCGTGATGTATACCGCTCTGGGTCACCCTGATGCACTCTGGCGTGAAAAATGGTTTCATGAACACATTACAGGCTGCCTCAAATGGGCAGGTGGATTGGAAGATTAGCTATCTCCAATCTAATCTATTAGGACTTACGCAAATTGAACTAATATTGGACGTTGAGACGCAAACAGCAGCAATTTTCGTTCTTTAAACCCCCTAAATCCCCCTTATCAGGGGGACTTTAAGACGGTATGCGTAAGTCCTATTGAACTAATATTGGACGTTGAGACGCAAACAGCAGCAATTTCGTTCTTTAAACCCCCTAAATCCCCCTTATCAGGGGGACTTTAAGACGGTATGCGTAAGTCCTATCTATGATGAAATCCGGTGCGGTTGCGAACCGCGAAGAAACACCCCAGCAAAAACCCTACCAGGCCTGGGGAAAATTGGAACTAACTTGATATAAC